>JBGAOP010000041.1:0-24785 GCA_044221735.1 Phycisphaerales bacterium
AAGACCAAGCGGAAGCTCACCGACGAGTGCGATCTGTGGTGCGTGCTCTCGCTGCCGGGCGGGGTGTTCAGCGCCGCCGGCGCGGGCGTGAAGACGAACCTGCTGTTCTTCACCAAGGGCAAAGCCACCGACAAGATCTGGTACTACGACCTGTCGGACGTGAAGGTCGGCAAGAAGACGCCGCTGACGCTCAAGCACTTCGAAGATTTCGCGGCGATGCTGGCCACGAAGGGAGACTCGGAAAGATCATGGACGGTGGACCTGACCGCGCGAAAGGCCAAGGCCGCCGGCGATGCCCAGCCGTTCAAGGACCTGGCCCGCGCAAGATCCGCTGAGGCGGATGCGAAGCGTGAGCGGCTTGCAGAACTGAAGAAAGCCAAGCCGCGCGACGAGGTAGTGATCGCCGCGACGGATGCCGAGATCGCGGCGCTCGTGAAGGAAGCCCGCGAGGCGACAGCCAAAGCCGAGGCGATCGAAAACGCGGTGTACGACCTGAAAGCCGTGAACCCGAATCGCAAGACCGAGGTGGATGCGCGGACGCCGACGGACCTGATCGAGATCATCGAGGCCAAGGGGACGGAGGTCGCTGCGGCGTTGGCATCGCTCCGATCGCTGGTGGGACCAGAGGCATGACAGAGGCCTGGGCCGGCTACAGCGCGCTCGACCGCCTCTGGCGGGTCCGCGTGCACATGCGGGCATGGAGTCATCCCGAATGCGACGACCTTGAGCCAGTGGCCCGCGAGCAGTTCACCGGCCGTTCGCCGAGGAACTCGAGGAGACCGTCGATCGCGTCGAGGCTCCAACCGCACTGTGGCGATCCACATTCCGGGCACGAACACCTTCTCGGCCGAGGGAGTCTGGGTCCACAACGACATGCCCGCGACGGCACAGTCGTCCGGGTCCGGATCGAGTTCCAGCGGCTCGGGATCAGGCTCGGGCTCTGGAAGCGGTTCATCGAGCAGCAGCGGCTCGTCGTCCGGCTCGGGCCAGTCCAGCGGATCGTCGATGTCGTCCTCCGGCAGCGGATCGGGCAGCGGGAGTGGGTCGAGTTCCAGCGGCGGCGGAACGGGGACGTTCTCGATCGAGCTGAGGGCAAACCTCCTATCCTCTCCGACATGGACCGCCCCGTCCGTGTCGTGCTGGACCTCGAGATCAGTGTCTCGGAGCAGCGGCTCGCTGACCTCTTGGCGTTCCTGCGCCGAGCGGTTCCCTTCTACGAGCAACCGGGTGGCATCCGGATCACGCTTCTTCGAGACGATCAACGGCCCGGCCGGTACATCGAGCGCGTTGAGTACGCGGATGAGTCCGCCCTTGAACTCGACCAGCGCCGGGTCGCCGAGGACGAGCACATGAAGGGGCTGCTGGCGGAATGGCGCGGCCTGCTCCAGGAACCGCCCATCGTCCGAGTGTACCGCTCGACCAACTTCGCGTGATCGCGGGCGAAAGCTCCCCTCATCGTGCGCTGTGGTTCCGCGGTGCCGGCGGCGGAGCGAAGCCCGTTCGTACCCGACCTACTCCAAAATCTTCCCACACCCTCCGACCACGTGCGCGCGTCCGGAGGGCCCGGAATACACTCTCGCATTCCTGGATGTCGGCTCCGGGAGAATCAGGATGCGAGGTGACGATGCCAGCCTTGAGTCGAGAAACGGTCCGCGCAGGTGCACGAGGTGTTGTGGCGACGCTCTTGGTGGCGGCGCTGATCGCCATCGGCTCCCGCAACCTCGCCCACTTCGACGCGGCGCTCGTTGGCTACACATTCGCCACGCTGTTTGCCGTGTTTGGGATTACGTACCGCTACTCCATGTGGCTTCAGCGTCCGCCGACGGCGCTTTATTGGCGGCGGGGCTGGCAGGCATTCTTCTCCCGTGACCGGCTGCTCATCAACCTCGCTGCTTGGCCCAAGCGTGTCATCGGCGTCTTTGCGCTCAACAACTTCATCTTCCGGCGCAGCCGACCCCGCTGGGCTGCCCACTGGCTCATCATGTGGGGCTGCCTGTTGGCAGCTGCGATCACGTTCCCGCTGGTCTTCGGGTGGATCCACTTTCAGACGCCGGCTGACGACTTCGAGCGTTACCGCGTGTACGTCTTCGGGTTCCCGACGTTTAGCTTCCGGATTGGAAGCGTGCTGGGCGGATTGATTTTTCATGGTTTGGTGTGGGCGTCGTTTCTGGTCATCGCGGGAGTGATGATCGCGATGAGACGGCGGATGCGTGATCGCGGCGCCGAGGCCGTGCAGCAGTTCGGCGAGGACTTCCTGCCGCTCATCCTCCTCTTCGCGGTCAGCATCACCGGGCTGATGCTGACCGCGAGCTACACGTGGATGAAGGGGTACGCCTACGACTTCCTGGCGATTGTGCACGCCGCGTGCGTCATCTTCACACTCTTGTGGCTGCCTTTCGGCAAGTTCTTCCACATCTTCCAGCGCCCGGCGCAACTCGGTGTGTCGTTCTACAAGGACGCAGGTAGAGCGGGCGAGCAGGCTGTGTGCCGGAACTGCGCGCAGCCGTTCGCCTCAAAGGTGCACGTTGAAGACCTCATTCGGGTCGAGCGCGAGCTTGGGTACTCCTACGAGATGCAGGGGGTGGGCGAAGACGCAATCGACCACTACCAGTACATCTGCCCGCGCTGCCGCCGCCTCAGCATGGCGCTCGCGCAAGGGCGATTGTGGCAGGTCGGTCGGGGCCGCGAGGTGACGCACCGCCCCGGGATCGTGGATGTTGCAGCGATGATGGAGGCCGCGTCGGCTCCAGCGACGACGGCCGAGCGTGCTTGATCGACGAGAGGAATTCTCATGTCCAACCCCCCATCCAACCTCTTGCCGATCCTCGACCGCTTCGGGCCGCACCTGAACCGTTCAAGCCCCGTGCGATTGGCCACTGACGCTGAGCCAGGCCGGCTTGTCAAGACGCACTGCTGCTTCTGCGGTCAGCAGTGCGGCATTCAGCTCAAGGTCAAAGACAACGTCGTCACCGGCTTCGAGCCGTGGTACGACTTCCCCTTCAACCGGGGCATGCTCTGTCCGAAGGGTGTCAAACGCTACCTTCAGGGGGCTCATCCGGATCGGTTGCTCACGGCGTTCAAGCGGGACACCTCGGTCCCCGAGGGTTTCAGCCCGATGGGCTACCAGGAGGCGATCACGCGCGTCGCCTCCGAGATCGGTCGCATCCAGACGACCTACGGCCACTCGGCGATGGGCGTGCTCAGCGGCGCGAGCCTCACGGTCGAGAAGGCCTACTTGATGGGCAAGTTCGCCCGGGTGTGCCTCAAGACTCCCTACATCGACTACAACGGCCGACTGTGCATGGTGAGCGCCGGGGCTGGGAACAAGAAGGCGTTCGGAATCGACCGAGCTGCGAACCCGTGGAGCGATATTCCCAAGGCCGAGCTGATCTGGATCAGCGGGGCCAACGTCGCCGAGTGCGCCCCGATCACGACCGAGTACGTCTGGCAGGCACGCGAGAACGGAGCGCGGATCATCGTCGTCGATCCTCGAATCACGCCGTTGGCCCGCACCTGCGACCTGTTCCTGCCTGTCAAGCCGGGGCGCGACATCGCCCTGTTCAACGGCGTGCTGCACCTGATGATCGAGAAGGGGTGGATCGATAGGGCATTCATCGAGCAGTTCACCGTTGGCTTCGACAAGGTTGCCGAGCACGTAGCTTCCTGGAATCCCGCCAAGACTGCCGAGGTAACCGGTATCCCCGAGCGGCTGATCCGCCAGGCGGCGGAATGGTGGGGCACGGCCAAGTCCAGCTTCCTCATGCACGCCCGCGGGATCGAGCACCACAGCCACGGTGTGCAAAACGTGCTCGGAGCGATCAACATCGTGCTTGCCTCGGGCCGGATCGGGCGCGAGGGGTGCGGCTACGGCACGATCACAGGGCAGGCCAACGGGCAGGGCGGGCGCGAGCACGGGCAAAAGTGCGACCAGCTCCCCGGCTGGCGCGATATCTCCAACCCCGTGGATCGCGCCCACATCGCCAACATCTGGGACATCGCCGAGCCAGACATGCCCGGCCCCGGCGTCGATTGCTACGAGATGTTCCGCAGAATCGACAAGGGCGAGATCAAGGGCCTGCTTTCGATATGCTTCAATCCGATGGTGTCGCTCCCGGACAACGCCTTCATCGCCCGTGCCCTGGGCAAGCTGGAGTTCTACGTCGCCATCGACTTCTTCATGAACGAGACGGCGCGGCATGCGGACATCGTGCTGCCCGGCTCCCTGCAGGAAGAGGACGAGGGCGTGGTCACGCAGATCGAGGGAAAGGTCATCAAGATCAACAAGGCAGTGGACTGCCCCGGGGATGCCCGGCAGGACTGGCGGATTGTCCAGGACATCGCCGCCGCACTGGACCGGCCCAAGGGCTTCACGTTCAGCGAGCCACGCGCGATCTTCGATGAACTCCGCAGCGCCAGCAAGGGGGGCGTCGCGGACTACTCTGGGATCACCTACGAGAAGATCGAGCGGCAGTACGGCGTTTGCTGGCCGTGCTATAGCGAGGATCCAAGCGGCAAGCCCATCGATCACGCGGGCACGCCGCGGCTGTTCGAGCCCGGCTCGTGGAACGTCGTGGCCAAGGGTGCGGGGCCCTTCTACTTCCCGGACGGCAAGGCCCGCTTCAACGTCGCTCCGTACACGCCGCCGGCGGAGGATACGGACACCGAGTACCCGCTCATGCTGACGACGGGGCGCGTGGTCAGCCAGTTCCTCTCGGGCACACAGACCCGGCGAATCGGCCCGCTGGTGGACCAGTACCCGGAGCCGCGGATCGAGATGCACCCACAACTGGCCGAGAGAATGGGGATCAAGGACGGGGACTGGGTGACGGCCGAGTCCCGTCGCGGCGATTGCACGCTCCAGGCGATGGTCGTGACGACGATCCGCCCCGACACCATCTTCATTCCCTACCACTGGCCCGGCCGCAAGAGCGCCAACCAGCTCACGATCTCGGCTCAGGACCCCATCTCCAGGATCCCAGAGTACAAGGTGTGTGCGGCCCGCATTCGCAAGGCCGACGGGCCGCCGGAATGGGCCGGGCGTCTGGAGCCGCAGCAGGGATAAGACGATCGGAGCCAGCATGAGCGTTCCCGGCCACCTCAACTTCTATATCGACCCAGCCCGCTGCATCGGGTGCCAGGCGTGCGTGCAGGCATGCACCGAGTGCTACACGCACAAGGGGATCTCCATGATCCACCTGGAGACCGTTGACCGGGCGCACTCGACGCAGACGATCCCGGTCGTCTGCATGCACTGCGACTCGCCGACCTGTGCTGAGGTGTGCCCCGCCGATGCGATCAAGCGCACACCCGACGGCGTGGTGCAGTCGGCCCGCAAGCCGCGCTGCATCGCCTGCAACAACTGCGTGCTGGCCTGCCCCTTCGGGGTGCCCAAAGTGAAGGTCGAGTTTGAGTTGATGATGAAGTGCGACATGTGCTACGACCGCTCGTCGGTTGGCCTCAAGCCCATGTGCGCCAGCGTGTGCCCGAGCCAGGCGCTCTTCTTCGGGACGCGAGAGGAGATCGAGGCTGCCCGCCCGCAGTCGGCCCCGATCGACCGCTTCCAGTTCGGCAACCAGACGATTACCACCAAGGTCAAGATGATGGGGCCGCGGAGTGTGGCGGGAGCGCGCCCCGAGCATCTGGATGTCACCGCCGCGCTCGATCCCAATCCGCCCGGACGATCCATCTCTCTCGGCGTGCTCAACGGCTCGCGTTGATCGGCCACTCCCGCGTTCTAGTCTCGGAGTTCAGTATGGCTCAGGACACCCCCCCCTCATCCCAACTCCGCGTCCTTACCCCGGACGGCCGCCCTTCCGAAGAGCAGCCAAAGTGGCGCAAGGACTTCCCGATCGACACCGCGCAGGACAACTACGTTGCGCGTCGGGACTTCACCAAGTTCATGGTGTTGATCAGCGGCTCCTTCGTCGCGGGCCAGGCGTGGATCGCGCTCAAGACGCTCGGAGGCAAGCACACCGGGATCGGGCCGCGCGCGATCGCCCGGGTTGGGGACATTGCCATCGGACAGGCGGCTACGTTCTTGTACCCCGGCGAGCACGATGTGTGCCTGCTGGTCCGCGCGGGTGAAGAGGAGTTCCTCGCCTACAGCAACAAGTGCTCCCACCTGTCGTGCCCGGTGACGCCGGATGTCGGGTCGGGGCGGCTTGTGTGTCCGTGTCACCACGGGTCGTTCGACCTGGCGACGGGTCGGCCGCTGGCGGGGCCGCCGCGACGGCCGCTGGCGCGGATTGTGCTCGAGGTGCGCGACGGGACCATTTACGCCACCGGCGTCGAGGAGAGAACCGTATGAGCCAGCACCGATCCTCCTCCCCGCCCCCGCGGACCCCGCCGACCGGCGCGGCGCCGAGCCGCGCAATCACCGAGAATCGCACCGCGATCGTCCTGGGCATCCTCAGCATCGTGCTCATCATCGCGATGATGCAACTCTGGCTCCTGACGGCGACGATGAACGCTTATCTCGGCGGCGATCACGCTGTGGCGTGGCCCGCGTTCGGGGCGAGCCTCGCCTGTCTCCTGCTCAACCTTGGTCTGCTTCGCTACCTCTACCTTCTTGAGAGGCCCCGATGAGCCATGATCGCGGCTCGGCCGTCCAAGCTCCAGCGATCGGTGCGCCAGGGCCGGTAAGCGAAACGGGGGGGACGGTCATCGACCGTGCCGCCGCGGGTCTGCATCCCGCGTACTTCGCGCTGGTCATGGCGACGGGCATCGTGTCGCTCGCGGCGTGGGTCCAAGGATTCGCCGCGATCGCCCGCGGCCTGTTCTGGCTGAATCTTGTGTTCTTCGGGGCCTTGTGGGGCCTGACATCTGTCCGCATCGTGCGGCACCGTGCCCGGGTTGTCGCGGACTTGAAGGATCACAACCGGAGCGTTGGGTTCTTCACGGCGGTCCCGGGCGCGTGTGTGCTCGGGTCACAGGCGCTGCTGATCGAAGGCGCAACAGGCTTCGCGTGGGCGCTCTGGATCGCCGGCGCTGCGCTCTGGCTGCTGCTCACGTACACCATTTTCACGACCCTGACCGTCAAGGCGACCAAGCCCGCGCTGGCGGACGGACTCAACGGCGGCTGGCTCGTCTCGATCGTGGCAACGCAGTCGGTGTCGGTGCTGGCGGCTCAGCTGGCGGGGACGACCCGGGGTAGTGATGGTCTGCTGTTCGTCGCCCTGACCATGTGGCTTGGCGGGGCCATGCTCTACGTCTGGATCATCTCACTGATCTTTTACCGGTACACGTTCTTTCCCTTCAAGCCGTCGGACCTCGCCCCGCCGTACTGGATCAACATGGGCGCGATGGCCATCTCAACCCTCGCCGGCGCAACGCTCCTGCTCGCCGGCAAGGAGAGCCCGCTCATCCGGGACCTGTTTCCATTCATCAAGGGCGCGACGCTGCTGTTTTGGGCCACGGCCACCTGGTGGATACCGATGCTTGTCATCCTTGGGGTCTGGCGGCACGTGATCATGAAGTTCCCGCTGCGATACGACCCGCTGTACTGGGGTGCCGTGTTCCCACTGGGCATGTACTCGGTCGCCACCGCCCGCATGATTGGGGCCGGGGGCCAAGGAGGGGCAATTGACCTCCCGTTCCTCAGCGTAGTGCCACCGGCGTTTTTCTATGTCGCAGCCGGGGCATGGACGTTGGCACTGATCGGGCTGCTGCACCGCTTGTTCACGGGACAGCCGAAGCCTCACCATTAGCGCCTGTGCCGTGCCCGCTGCCCCCTATGGAGGATCGTCGAATACGCCTCCCGATACCCAATGGCACGTAATAGGCGTTCACGGCGGCGTTGCCGGAGAATCTACACATGCAGAGGCGCGATCCTGGGATCGTTCGCCTACGCTGCCTTGGTTGATTGCACTGCCGCGCCCTGCGGTATGACAGGCCGGAGCGATGCTTCATGCTGCCACGACTCATTCAGGGAGGGATGGGAGTTGGGGTTTCCGGGTGGCAACTCGCCCGCGAGGTGGCCCTTCTCGGGCAGTTGGGAGTGGTGTCGGGGACGGCACTGGACACCATCCTGATTCGCCGTCTGGGCAGTGGCGATCCGGGCGGGCATATGCGTCGAGCCCTCGCGGCCTTTCCCGATCCTCAGGTCTCTTCTCGTGTGCTCGACCGCTACCTGCGGGTCGACCCGGTCGGAGTCGCGGATTCGCTGGGAGCGATTGACGCCGATGCAGACGCCGGCGCCGGTGCGGATGCTTCTTCCCCACGCTACCCCCTGCTGCCGTTGCCGCGAGCGAGGCTCACGCCCGATCGGGAGTGGCTCTTGATTCTGGCGAACTTTGTCGAGGTATATCTCGCCAAGGAGAGTCATCACGGCGTGGTGGGGATCAACTTCCTACACAAGATCCAGTTCCCGATCCTTCCGAGCCTCTACGGGGCCATGCTGGCGGGGGTGGATGTCGTGCTCATGGGCGCGGGGATTCCCGGGGACATCCCCGCCGTGCTCGATCGGCTCGCCCGCCACGAACCGGCCAGCATCACGCTCGACGTTCTCGGGGCGGGCGATCAGCGGTATGAGACATCGTTTGATCCGGGCCGGCTTTGGGAAACCGAAGGGCCGCGCGAGGCACCGGCGGTGCATCGGCCGAAGTTTCTCGCCATCGCGTCGTCGGCGACGCTGGCCCGTGCGCTGGTCAAGAAGGCTCCGGGCGGCATCGATGGCTTCGTCGTCGAAGCGCCTATCGCCGGCGGGCACAACGCTCCGCCGAGGGGGGTGCAGCAACTTTCGCGGGACGGTGAACCGATCTACGGCGTGCGCGACGACGCGGACCTCGGGCAGATGGCCGACCTGGGATTGCCGTTCTGGCTCGCGGGGGGATATGCGTCTCGCGAGAAGTTCCGTGCGGCGTTGGCCACCGGGGCCCACGGCATCCAGGTCGGAACCGTATTCGCCTTCTGCGAGGAGTCGGGTCTCGACCCGACCCTTCGTCACCGATTCCTTGCGGGCGTACTCCGAGGCGAGACGAGTGTCTTCACCGACCCCGCGGCATCGCCGACGAGTTTCCCATTCAAGGTTGCGGCGCTCCCGGGGACGCTCTCGGAGGCCGCCGTCTACGAGGAGCGCCCGCGGCTCTGCGATCTCGGGTACCTGCGTCGCGCCTACCGCAAGCCCGACGGTACGGTGGACTACCGCTGCCCGGCGGAGCCTGTGGACGAGTACGTGCGCAAGGGCGGCAAGGCTGAGGAGACCGTTGGGCGCAAGTGCCTGTGCAATGGTCTGGTCGCGAATATCGGCCTGGGGCAGCGAAGGGCTGATGGGTACGAGGAGCCGCCGTTGCTGACCGCGGGCAATGACCTGGCCTGCCTGAAGCCCTTCATCTCCGCCGGTCGGCTCTCCTATCACGCGCGGGACGTGGTCGAGTCGCTGGTATCGCACGCGTGAGCAGCGTTGCGCCCTCGCTGGATAGGCGCTCCGATGCGTCCATGTCGCCTCCAGCGAGCCCCGTCCCGACGCCGACGTTCGAGAGCACGGGCGTTCGCAATGGAGGAAACGTCGTCACTGTGCCGGGCGCCGCCGGCAGACTACTCCGGCGCGGCCAACCCGCGCCTAGCCCGCATCTCCGACCCCACCGCCGAAAGGTCGGACGGCGAGAGCAGCGAACCTGCAAGGGGGAACACCTCGGCCTCCTCGACATGGATGTGCTCGCGGTACAGCTCCCGCAGAGTTGCAAGGATCGAGCCGAGTTCAGTGGACCGCTCGGCCGGCAAGGACCCATCACGCAGCCACGCCTCCAGCAGGCCATCAACCTGCGCGTGGAGCCGATCCGCCTGCTCGTGTTCGCCTTCGAGCCGCGCGATCGCAGTACATTCCTTGCCCTGCGTCTGTGCAGCGGCTCTGAGCCGCGGGAACAGCGACTCCTCCTCGTCGGCGGTGTGCTTCGGGGCGGCCTTGGCGAAATACCGCTGGGCGTTGCGGATCGCGTCTGCCGTAAGGGTATGGAGCGGAGTATCGGCGTGCTCACGGACCGCGCGCTGCAGCAGTTCAAGGAACATCTCGATCCGGCGGTGGCAGTCCGTAAGCAGCCCGATGGGTTCATCGAAGTCGTGGTCGGGGGTGCGGCCGAGGATGTTCAGCGAGGCGCACATGCTGAATACTATCACTCGATGTCGCACGACGGCTCCGAAGAACCACTCCCGCCGACTCCGCCGCTGAAGCGTCACGCGACGCTCCAGCCGTTGTCGCGGGAGCACATGGGCGGGCTGATCCAGGCCCGGAGTCTGCGACAGGCGGCTGATCGGGAACGGGCGAAGCGCCTGCTCGCGATCGCCAGCTTCCTCGACGCGTGGCGTTCGGAGATCCGGGCACACTTTGATGATGAAGAGCGGTTGCTCCTCCCGCTGGTCAGCTCGCCGGTGTTGCGAGAGCGCCTGCTGGACGAGCACGGAATCCTCAGACGCTTGGCGGAGGAGTGCGAGCGCGATCCGGAAGCAGCTGCGAACGACACTGATCTCCTGCGGCAGATCGGCGTCCGGCTGCACGACCACATCCGCTGGGAAGAGAGAGAGTTCTTCGAGGCGGTTCAGCGCGACCACCCGGAGGCGCTGGCGGCATTGGCGTCCGAGGCGTCCTCCATCGAAGAGCAGCGGCCGGGCTCTCGTGCGAGGCACAGGCTGTCGGTGGATGATCACGATGCGCGGCGAAATGAGGCAGAACCATGAGTGAAGACCGACCACGCACGGCGCCCGCGGAGCGATTCGCGGCAGAACATCTTGCATTCGACCTGCACGCAGAGGCCGCGGCGCTTGAGGCCGAGCAAACGCCGAATCCACACGGGCATCGGCAGAAGACGCTCTTCAAGAACTCGGGCCGCACGGTGGCGCTCTTCATACTCGACGCTGGAGCAAGCCTCGCCGAGCACGCCACGAGCGGCATCGTCACAGTGCAGGCAATCGAGGGCGAGCTTGAGGTCTCGGCCGGAGGGACCGAGGGGACCGGGTACCACTTGCGGCCGGGCATGTTGCTAGTCATGGCTTCAGGCGTCCGGCACGATGTACGGGCAGGGTCTCGCGCGGTGTTCCTGCTGCAGGTGTCTCTCGTACACAAAACCCCGATACCCCCAATACCCCCAAACCCTTGAATCTCTGGGCTTTTTCATGACCAGGAGGGCAGCGTGGCGGAACGCAGCGAGACCGACCGGGCCAGCGTAGACCCCATCAAAGTTCCCGGTACGTACAAGGAGTTCGTGAAGAGGTTCCCCGCCCTCGGGCGGGCCCACGAGAGCATTGCCGGGGCGGTGGAGGATGCCGGACCGCTCGATGCCAAGACCCTGGCGCTGGTCAAGATCGGCATCTGCGTCGGCGCCGGCCTGGAATCGGCGCTCCGGAGTCATGTGCGTCGCGCGATGCAGCACGGAGCCACGCCCGCGGAGGTTGAACAGGCGATCCTTCTCGGGATGAACACCGTTGGGTTTCCTCGCACCGTCGCCGCGTGGTCGTGGGCGCAGGAACAGTTCAAACGGGGCGAGTGAACGCCAGACCATCGTCCGTGTCCATTGGAGTGACCTTGTTGCAGACGCTCTCGGCCAACGCGATCACTGAAGACGTTCCCCGCGTGGCAACCCCGTGGGTTCATGTGGCACTCACGCAACTCAGTGCGTCGCAGTCGCACGTCTCGGGAGGCACGCCCCCGCCCGCGCCCGCCTCGGTCCGCTTCACCCGCCGTATGACCGACTCCCACGGCCGCACCATCCGCGACCTGCGGATCAGCATCACCGACCGCTGTAACTTCCGCTGCGTCTACTGCATGGAGCCCGACGTCCGCTTCGCGCCGCGAGAGTCGCTGCTGACGACCGACGAGATCATCCGCGTCGCCCGCATCGCCAACTCACTCGGTGTCCGCAAGATCCGGCTCACCGGCGGCGAACCGACGCTCCACCCCGAACTCGCGGCGATCATCGCCGGCATTCGCGCCGCGACCAGCGTCGAGATCGCGATGATCACCAACGCTTCGCTCCTGACCCGCGACGCGCTCCGGGACTGGAGGGCCGCCGGCCTAGCCCGCGTGACCATCAGCATCGATTCGCTCCGCCCGGACCGCTTCGCCCGGCTCACACGCTCCACTTCCTCGCCCTGCGACGTGCTCGCGGGCATCGAGGCGTGCTTGGCCGAAGGGCTGACGCCGCTCAAGCTCAACGCCGTGCTCATCCGCGGGTTCAATGACGACGAGGCGGCGGACCTGGCCGCGCTGGCCCGCCGTAACGCGATCGAGATGCGGTTCATCGAGTACATGCCCCTCGATTCCGGTCACGCATGGGACTCGTCCAAGTGGGTCAGTGCTGCCGAGACGCGGGCCGCGATCGAAGCTCGCTTCCCGCTCATCGCCTGCGATGACGACGATCCCTCCAGCACCGCCCGCACCTTCACTTTCGCCGACGGCTTCCCCGGGCGCATCGGCTTCATCGCGCCCGTCAGCAGCCCTTTCTGCGGCGCGTGCAGCCGCCTCCGCCTCACCGCCGACGGGAAGGTCCGCCCGTGCCTCTTCAGCACCACCGAGTGGGATCTGCGTTCCACGCTCCGCGCCGGAGCGGACGACGACGCCATCGCCGAATTCCTCATCGACGCGACGTGGACGAAGCAACCCGGGCACGGTATCGCCTCCCACGACTTCCGCCAGCCCTCGCGCCCAATGTCGGCGATCGGCGGCTGAGCCCAACCGATGCCCGCCGACGCTCTCCCCATCCTCGCCGTCTGCTTTCTGATTGTCGGCGCGCTGTACGCCTCGGTCGGCCACGCCGGCGCCTCGGGCTATCTCGCGGTCATGGCCCTGCTCTCGGTCGCGCCCGAGGTCATGCGCCCCACGGCGCTGGCAATCAACGTGCTGGTGGCCACCATCGCGTTCGTGCAGTTCGTCCGCGCCGGGCACTTCTCATGGGCACTCTTCTGGCCCTTCGCCGCCGCCTCGATCCCCGCCGCCTTTGTCGGCGGCATGATCCACCTGCCCGCCCACGCCCTCAAGGTCGCCATCGGCGTCGTGCTCTTGCTCACTGCCTTCCGCATGGCATGGGTCGCGATGCATCCGCCCATGTCCAAGGCCGCTCCATCGCCCCCGCGCACACCCGTCGCGCTGGCCGTCGGCGGCGTCATGGGCCTGGTCGCGGGGCTGACGGGCACCGGCGGGGGCATCTTTCTCAGCCCGGTGATGCTGCTGTTCAACTGGGCCGACACCAAGCGCACCGCCGCGACAGCCTCGCTCTTCATCCTGCTCAACTCTGTGGCGGGCCTTTCGGGCCTGGCCAGCGCGGGATGGAGGCCGACGCCGTCGCTCGCGGTGCTTGCCGCCGCAGCGTGCATCGGCGGCCTGATCGGCTCAACGCTCGGCAGCCGCCGTGCCACGCCCCGCGCCCTGAACCTCGCCCTCGCAGCGGTCCTCTTCATCGCGGGCGGGAAGCTCGTGCTGAGCTGACCGGATCGCCACGAAGCCGAAGAAGCACACGCCACAACGGTCGAGCGCGGCCGGGCGGCCAAGGCGAGAGCGCCGGCAGGAGTGCCGCGGTTGACTCACGGCGCGGTGAGCCGGTAGACCTCGACGACCGGGGGTTCGGCCAACAGCCCGCGCCAGCGGGCCAGGTACGCCTTCATGGTCGGGTCGCCGGCGACGCGCTGCTGATCGCGCTCGTACGCGGCCTGGTCGTCGTAGAGCACCAGTTCGATGAACCGGTGATCGTCGCTCATGTCCTGGAGCAGACGGACCGTGATCCCGCCCGGCGACTCGTAAAACGGGATCGCCTTCCGCAGGAACGCGAGGAACGCCTCGCGCTGGCCGGGCACGACGCGGCATCGCAAGTGAAGATCGATTCTCCCCGGCGTGGTCATGCTGTCATCGTAAAGGTGTTTCGCAGCCCGCGCGCGCCGTCGCCAAGCACCCATGCCGCGCACGCCTTATCGCCCCTACGCCGCTACCGTCGCGCTGCTGGTCTCGCTCCACAGCCCCACCCACATCAGTTGGCACCCGCGGCGATTGGCAGGGTGGCGAACGCGGGTGCGGTTCAGGGGGCGGCTTTCGACCAGTCATCACCGTCCTGGGCCCCGGCATACGCCTCCACCGCCGCGAGCACGCCGGCGATCGCCGCGTCGATTAGCGAATAGACCACGAGCGGACCGATCGTCAGCCGCAGGACCGACGCGACCTTGCCCGGCCTGCGATCGGCGCCCCGGTTCTCCCAGAGCCCTAGCACCGTGCGGGTGGCAACGATTCTGTGGCTGCACACCATAATGTCCATCGCCCGACCCGCCGTTGGCAGCACGAGACGTGTGCATGGGCTGGCGGCGTTGGTTGGCTATTGAGCCCGGATATGGGGCGTCTGGTCCTTCGCGGGTCCGCCGCGGAGCAGTGCCGCGCTCATGTTCGCCGCCATGCGCTCCGCTGGGATCACGAACGAATGTCGCGCGGCCTCGGGCACGACGCGGGCGACGGTGTGCCGCCACAGGTCTAGCCAGCGGGCAAAGTGCGCCGCGGTGAGTCCGGGCAGGCGCTGATGCGCGTCGAGGGGACGCCCGGCGTACCGGCCCGTGCGCAGCACCACCGTGGACCAGAAGTCGTACATCTTCGGCAGGTGCAGCGACCAGTCCGCGACGTGCCGCGCGAAGATCGGGCCGAGCATGGGATCGTCACGCACGCCCTCGTAGAAGGTGTCCACCAGAGTGCGGATCATCGCCTCGTCGATGGGCGAGACATGCGCGGGCGGGCGACCCTGCTCGGTCAGCGGGAGTTGACGGACAATGTGGTCGGGATCGTCGTGAGTACTCATGGGGTTCTTTCAGCCCTGCCGTCCGAGACTATTCCGCTTCATGGACACGGCGCACGACGCTCTGACGCCGATCGCGGGACCGGCATCAGAAGCGTCGTGCCTGGCTGGCTACGAACTGGTCCGGGATCAGCCCTTGAGCACGGACAAGTCCGCGCCGTGGTTGATGTGGAACGCCTGCCCGCCGATCACCAGCGCGGGGACCGACTTCACGCCGGCTTTCTCCGCCTCGGCGACGCGGGACTTGTTCTGCCCGAGATGGACGATCTCGACGTCGAACTTCGACCGATCCAGGCCCTCGGCAACCGTCCGCTCGGCGGCGACGCAAACGGGGCAACCGGCGTGGTAGAACGTGGCTTTCGTGCTCATGATGTGCTCCTACGTGCTGACATGAATGGCCCGGCGAGATTTCGATGGGCTCCGCCGTGTGCCCGGTCCGTGATTGTCCAGTGCTTGCCCATTCACAAAGACGCTCCAGAGGCGCGGGCGGAGCGCGGCCGCGACCGGCCGCATCTCACCGCAGTCGATCCGGAGATCGGAATCGCCGATCGGTGCATCAAGGAAGAGGCAATGATGCGACTTGGGTCGCCCGGGATACTCGTTCGGACGGAAGTACATGCAGCCGACACACATCCGCGCCGTCGGCACCGCACCCTGGTCCTGAAGCGTGCGGATCATCCCGATCAGGCCCCGCAGCAGCGCCGTCCGCTCCGGCTCGGGTAGCGCGTCGATGGCCTTGACCAAGGATGCCGGCCACTCCGCGGCGGTCGCCGCCTCCGTGGTCCCTCGCTTTGTGAGCGCGAGGATGATGGCCCTTCCGTCAGACTTGGATTGTGCTTTGCGAACCAACCCCTTGGCCACCAACGCGGCGGTCGCCTCGCTGGCCGTCCCCATCGTGATCGCCATCTGTCTCGATACCTCCTTGAGACCGATGGGCTCGGGCGAGCCCGCGAGGATCGACAGGATCTGAGTCTGCGTCGGCGTCAGCCCGCGTCTCCCGGCGGACTGCCAAGATTCGTGCCGCATCACGAGCGAGAGCTTGGCGAGACCGCTGAGGACTCGATCGGACGTGGACGGGTTGGCGTTGGTCCTCGACGGCATAGGCGGCTGACACATAGTATGGAGTCCGAAGCATTTGGACAAGCCGCGGCGCGAAGCCGGTCGCCCAAGGCCGGCGCTCCGCGTCAGCGTGTGTGCCATTGGCGATCCGCACGGGTGTGGGCGGGCACTTACACTGCGGTCTCTCGCGTTCTTCAACTGATGGTCGCCCGATCTCGGCGACCTCAACCGATGTGCCTGTCGTGGCGGCGAAGAGCGCCAACGATACACCGTCATGATCACCGAATCTCTTACCGCGCTGCTTTCCGCACACGACCTGCCCGAGCCCGCACCACCAGATCCGATGCCGCTGTTCGTGGGGTGGTTCAGGGACGCCGAGGCGTGCGGCAAGTACGACGATCCAAACGCCATGAGCCTCGCCACCGCGACACCCGATGGCAGGCCCTCCGTTCGAGTTGTCTTGTGCAAGGGCATTGAGGCAGACACCGGCGCTATTCACTTCTACACGAACTATGGCAGCAGGAAGGGATCGGAACTCGAGCGCAATCCGCTTGCGGCGGTTGTCTTCCATTGGCCCCACGCAAAACGCCAGGCTCGTCTCGAGGGGATTATCGAGAAACTCACCGAGGCCGAAAGCGACGCGTACTTCAAGAGTCGCCCGCTGCTCTCACGTATCGGCGCGAGCATCAGCCGCCAGAGCACGCCGATCGAATCGCGGCGGCAACTCGTCGAAGCGGCCCTTTCGCTCGCGAAGTCGGTCGCCATGGGCCGGGAGATCCGGCGCCCTGAGGATTGGGGTGGATATCGCATGCGTCTCCGGTCTGTGGAACTCTGGTCCGGGCGCGACGGACGACTGCACCAGCGCATCGTGTGGCGCCGCGGATCGACCGATACTGGCGCGGCGTGGACGAGCACGCTTCTCTCGCCGTGAGCGACGTCCATAGGTTGCAACGCGTCGAGTTCGGGCATGACGCCCACGGGACTGCACCCAACTGCGCGGCTTCCGCGGTCAAATGCCTACGGATGCGGCCGAGACCCGGCGCCGTGTGCTTCGCACGAGGCGGGCGGCGGCGCACATCACTCGCGCTTGAAGAGCGTGAGCACAAAACGCGTGGGCTCAAGTGCCGTCAGCCGGTGCGGGGCGTTCGCGGGCATCAGCAGCCAGTCGTTCGGCCCCATGATCTTCTCGGCCGAATCGACACCGAATCGCAGGCGCCCCTCGAGCACCTGGACCGTGGCGACGAACGGCGCCCGGTGCTCGCTCATCTCCTGCCCGGCATCCATCGCGAAGATCACGACCTTACCCTCGGGCAGATTCAGCAGGGGCTTGCTTACCGTGGCACCGGGCACGATCGGGCAGATCTGGAGCAGGTCGAGGAACTCGGGTACGGTGGCATTAAGAAGCGGGGCGGCCATGTGAGGCTCCTTGCATCCGACTACGCGGACGCGGCGACGCGGGGCAGTGCAACACTCACAGTACTCCACGGGTATCGGCGGCGGCACGCGAAGACCCGTGAGACCGACCAACGATCGCGGGCCGCCAAGTCTCCTCCCTCCGCACACACCGCCCGCTCCCGGATCGGCACACCCGGCCTCCGCCGGTCGATGAAGTCGTCGACGCCGGCGAACGTTCCTGCCCGGCGAGAAGCGCACCCGGAGACGGCATCGAGCAGGGACGTTCGAATCACGCGAGTCACACCTCCGCGAACTTCGCCGTGAAGTGCCGCAGCACGTCGGGGGCCTCGACAATCCGCAGCCCTCGCATCCGCGTGCGCATCGCGAACAGTTCGGCGCACGCCTCGGCGACATAGTCGTAGTGGCTCTGCGTGTACGCGCGGCGTGGCAACGCGAGACGCACGAGTTCCATCGTCGGCGGCGCGGCCGGGCGCGGGCCCGCCATCACCGAGCCGATCTCGCACGAACGGATCCCCGCGGTGCGATAGAGCCCGCACACGACCGCCTGCCCGGGGAACTGGTTCGCGGGGATATGCGGGCAGAAGTGCCCCGCGTCGATGTAGATCGCGTGCCCGCCCGGCGGCTCGATGATCCGGATTCCCGCCGCGAGCAGTTTCTCTCCCAAGTACGCAACGCTGCGGATGCGGTACGAGAGGTAGTCCTCCTCCATCACTTCTTTGAAGCCCTGCGCCATCGCCTCAAGGTCGCGGCCCGCGAGCCCGCCGTAGGTGACGAAGCCCTCGGTGAGAATGAGCAGGTTGCACGCGCGTTCGAACAGCGCCTGGTTCTTGATGAGAAGCAATCCGCCGATGTTCACGAGCCCATCCTTCTTCGCCGAGATGGTCGCCCCGTCGGCCAGGTCGAACATCGCCCGCGTGATCTCGCGGACGCCAATCCCGGCGCATTCGGGCTCGCGGAGCTTGATGAACCACGCGTTCTCCGCGAAACGGCAGGCGTCGAGGAAGAACGGCAGCCCATGCCGGTCGCACACCGCGCGGACCGCGCGCAGGTTGGCGAGGCTGACCGGCTGACCGCCGCTGGTGTTGTTGGTGATTGTCATCATGACCAGCGGGATATTCTCGGCACCGACCTCGGCGATCAGGCGCTCGAGCGCCGTCACATCCATGTTCCCCTTGAAGGGATGGCGGTCGGAGGGGACCGACGCCTCGGGGATCGGCAGGTTCACGGCCCGTGCGCACCCGTGCTCGATGTTCGCGCGTGTTGTGTCGAAGTGGGCGTTGTTTGGCACGACCTTGCCCGGGCCACCGACGAGTTCGAAGAGGATGCGCTCGCTCGCGCGTCCCTGGTGGGTCGGAAGGAGGTTCGCAAACCCGGTGAGTCCCATCACCGTTTCCTTGAGCCGCCAGAACGACTGGCTGCCCGCGTAGCTCTCGTCGCCGCGCATGATCCCGGCCCACTGCTCGCTGCTCATCGCGCTCGCCCCGGAGTCGGTAAGCAGGTCGATGAGCACATCCTCGGCACGCAACAGGAACGGATTGAAGTGAGCCTCGCGGAGCAGTGCATCCCGCTGCTCGCGCGTAGTCATCCGAATCGGCTCCACGGCCTTGATACGGAACGGTTCGATGATGGTCTTCATGGCGGATTCCACTCCATGACTTTGGCAGAGACCGATGACGCGGCTTTGCCGCGTACCGCTCGCGCCCCGATGATGCCCACACCACATCGTCGCCTCACCCCGCCCACACCGCCCGCTTCCAGATCGGCACATCCTGCTTCAGGCGGTCGATGAAGTCGGCGACGGCGGCGAGGGTTTCAACGCGGTGCGGCGCGGCGACCTCCAGCACGAACGAGACCTCGCCCACGCCGACGCGCCCGCGGCTGTGCAGCGCGACGATCGACCGCAGCCCGTGACGCTCGGCCACGCTCACGGCCAGCGCTTCCAGCCCGCGCTGGGCCATCGGGTCGTAGGTCTGGTAGTCCAGCGCGAGCAGGTCACGCTCCACGTCCGCCGCCTCAGGGTCACGCTCCGCTCGGCGGGCGACTCCCTCAAAGCGCAGCGTCGCCCCGATCGTGCCGTCGTGCGCGAGCGAGCGCCACTGGTCCGCGTGGGCGAGCAGTGCGCGGGCCTCAAACTCGGGTGTGAGCGGGCCATCGATGATGAGTGCGAAGACCATCAGCCGCCCCCCACAAGCGTGATGAGCGCGACCTCATCGCCCGGCCGGATCGCGTGGTCGCCCCTGGCGAAGGAATGGTTCACGGCGAGGCGACCCGACGCTGGCGGCGGCAGGGCGAACTTCAGCGCCGGGTGCTGCGCGTGCAACGCGGCCAGTACCTCGCGTACCGTCGGCGCCTCGCCCACGTCCACAGTCACGCGGTCGGACTTCGCCCCGAGGGACGCCGCACCGAAGATGAGCACCTCAACCTGCATCGCGGAAGTGTATGGTTTGGTGGCTTCAGACGCCGGAGGTGTGTGCATGGGCTTTCGCGGACAGGACTTTGCCTTCGACTCACCCGCAGCGGCGGTGGCGGGATTGGTCGCGCGCCTCGCGGGCGCTGGCGCGGCACGCCCGCCCGAGGCCGTCGCGCTCGACGCTGCACGCGGGCGGGTGTTGGCCGAGGATGTCCGCGCCGACCGCGACAGCCCGGCCTTCAACTACTCGGCGATGGACGGCTACGCCGTGCGCGCGGCGGATGTGGAGGCGGTGATTCGCCGCGCGGACGAGGGCGCGAGCGTTACGCTCGCGGTCGTTGGAGAGTCCCGCATCGGGGCCGCGCCGCCGGTGCTGCCGGGCGAGCCGCACGGTGCAGGCATGAGCGCCGCCCCGGCTGGCGAGGGAGGGCGGGCCATCCGCATCGTGACCGGGGCGGCGATCCCCGAGGGCGCGGACGCCGTGCTGCGGCGGGAGGATGTCGTGGAGCACGGCGCGGGGTTGGCAGCAGACGGCGAGTGCATCACCTCGATCTCGCTCGCGCCGAACGTGGCCACAAGAGGCGGAGTGCGCGTCGGCGACAACATCCGGCGTCGCGGCGAGAACGCCCGCGCGGAAGAGACGGTGCTGACGGCGGGGACCGTGCTCACCGCGGCTGCGCTCGGCACGCTCGCGGCGGTCGGGTGCGTGTGGCCGCGCGTGCATCCGCGCGTGCGTGTGGCGGTCATCACCACGGGCGATGAACTCGTGTCCCCGCAGGCGACGCCCGGTCCATACCAGATCCGCAACAGCAACGCTGCAGTCATCCGCGCGGTGCTCGGGTCGCACGCGTGGATCGAACTCGTCACGCGCCCGGACGGCACGGTCATGCACGCGGGCGATGAGGAAGGTGCGCTGGACGCGGTGCTCAAAGCCGCCATCGGGCACGCCGATGCCGTTGTGCTCACCGGCGGCGTTTCGATGGGGCACCGCGACCCGGTGCGGGCGGCGGTGGAACGCTGCGCCGCGGTTGCGGCCGAGGGCGGGGCGGAGATCGTCTTCCACGGCCTGCCGCAGCGACCCGGAAAGCCCATGCTCGGGGCGGTGGTGCGTCGCGTGGGCGGTGCGAGCGCCGATGAGCGAGTGGCCGTCTTCGGCCTGCCCGGCAACCCGATCTCGGCGATGGTCACCTGCACGCGGATCGTGCTCCCGGTCCTCGCCTCGCTCGCGGCTGCTTCGGCGGATCGAGCGCCGGTCGTGGGCGTGCCGCGGCTCGTGACCCTCGCCAATCCCGACGGCAAGACGCTCGACCTGTGGTGGCACCGGCTGGTGCGGATCAACGCCGTGGGGGGGGCGGGAATGGCCGAACTGGTCGACGGACGCGGCTCGGGGGACATCATCGCCGGCGGGCGCAGCGATGGGTTCATCGAGGTGCCTCCGACGACTGCCTCGCACTGCACCGCGTCCGCACGGGCCACGCCCGCGCTCGTACCCTTCTATCCGTGGCCGACGTAGCGGGCACGGATGCGCCGTGCCTGTGCCGACACGTCCCTCACTCGCGCCGCGGCGCCCACGCAGAGACAGGATTTATCGATGACGAACCACCCCGGATCACCCGCGACTGTCCCGCTCTCCCACGTCGCGCCCGACGGCACCGCGCGGATGGTGGATGTGGGCGACAAGCCGATCACCGCGCGATCCGCGACCGCCGAGGGATTCGTCCGCATCTCGCCGGAGCTCGCGCGGGCCATCCGAGAGAACACGGTCAAGAAGGGCTCGGTGCTGGAGGTCGCCCGCCTCGCCGGGATTCTCGCCGCCAAGCGCACCGACGAACTCATCCCGCTCTGCCACACGCTGCCGCTGGACGCGGTGGATGTGCAGGCGAGCCTCGAAGAGGGCCGCGTGCGCGTGACCGCGACGGTCCGCACGCAATCGCGCACGGGCGTCGAGATGGAGGCCCTCACCGCCGTGAGCATCGCGTGCTTGGCGGTCATCGACATGGGCAAGGCCATTGACAAGGGGCTCGTGATCGAGGGCGTGCGCGTGCTGGAGAAGCACGGCGGGCGCAGCGGGTCGCACACCACCGCGCCGACGCCGCCGGGAGTCCGCCCATGAGCGGCGAGGCGTACCCCATCCGGGCCGCCGTGCTCACCGTCAGCGACCGCTGCTCTCGCGGCGAAGCGGTGGACACCTCCGGCCCCGGCCTCTGCGAGATGCTGCGGTCGCGCCTGAACGCGGTGATCGTCGCGACGCGCTGCCTGCCCGACGAGGCAGACGCTCTCGCCGCGTGCTTCGTCGAGTGGAGCCGCGCCGAGGCCGGGATCGACCTCGTTCTGAGCACCGGCGGCACCGGCTTGGCCCCGCGCGATGTCACGCCCGAAGCGGCCAAGCGCGTCTTTGAGCGCGAGCACAGCGGCCTGATGGAACTCGCCCGCCTGCGCTGCATGAGCAAGACACCGCGCACGTTCCTCTCCCGCGGCGTGGCGGGCACCATTGGACGCACGCTCATCCTCACGCTCCCGGGCTCCGTGCGCGGCTCCAGTGAGAATCTCGAAGCCCTGCTGGACATCCTGCCCCACGCCGTCGAGACGCTGCGCGGCGAAGTGCAGGACGACGGCCGCCCAGACGCCGCCGCCGTGACCGGAAAGGTCATCCGTCGTGAGCGATGACCACGCCTCCGTGTCACCCGAGTTCCTCGCCAGCGTCCAGCCGATCGTGCTCGTCGGCGGCAAGAGCCGGCGTTTCGGACGTGACAAGCTCCGCGAGCCGTGGGGAGAACCGGGCGAGGTTCTTGTGCAGCGCCCGATCGAGGCGCTGCGTTCGATCTTCGGCCCGCGCGTCAAATTCGTGGGCGAGTGCGATCCGAGCATCCTCCCGCTCGCCGACGGCATCATCCCGGACAAGCACGCGGGTGTCGGCCCCATGGGCGGGATCGTGTCGGCGCTTCTGCATTGGGGCGGGCCGGTCTTCGTTTTGGCGGGCGACATGCCGAGCTTCGCGGCGAGCGACGGATGGAGCATTTTGCATGCCGCTGAACTGCGACGTGATTGCCTGGCGGTGTTGGCCGCAACCGATCGGCCCCATCCGTGCGCTGGGTTCTACCTTGCCGCGGCGTTGCCGGTCCTCTCCGATTGCCTCGCACGAGGAGACTACCGACTTGCCACGGCGATACCGGAGCGGGCGACTCTGATGGTGCTCGTCGCCGCGGGTTCGGTCACGAACCTGAACGCGCCTGCGTGATCGGCTGACGTGCCTAGGTCGGAGACACGGACGGCCAAACTCGAGAACTGGGGCGCATCAATGTACCACTTGGGCGACGAAACAGGCCGAACGGCACGACAGGCTCTTGAAGAAGCCCGCGGTCCGCGCCGGATGAACTGTTGCCGTCGCAGTATTCGTGCTGAAGGCCTACGCCGAGAAGAGTCCCGCCGCATCGGGAAACTATCATCCCCCGATGCCCAAGCCGACGCCCGAGCCGAAACTCTGGAAGAACATCGCTGCCATGCTCGATGAGATGGACGATCGATCTCTGCGTGGCCTGGTGCACGATCTCTACAAACTTGCCCCGGAGAACCGCGCGTTCCTGGCGGCCTGGATTGGCGACGAGGATGCGTCGGTTGAACTGCTTGACGGGTACAAGGCCAAGATCACGGCCCAGTTCGTATCGCGTGGGCGGGGGGGAGGACCGAGGCTCAACGGCGGCTGCGATCTGGCGCTGTGCCGACGCCTTATCAAGGAGTATCGCCGCGTCACCACGGCTCCCGAGATGCTCGGCGGGTTCGACATCCGCGGCATGATCGACCTTGGTCTGCACTACATCGAGGTCGGCACGAACTACGTGAACGAGATCGGATGGGACGAGGAGCGGCCGTACAACAGCATGGGTGCGGTGGCCGCGGAGACCTCGAAACTGTGCCAGGACAAGAGCGGGCAGAAGTGGGCCGGCGTGTTCTTGCCGCGAGTCCGGGCCGTGGCCAAAGTTGCGCACAACATCGGCTGCGGGTTCGGCGATGAGCTCGCCGACATGGTTGCGGTTTTCGAGGAGACCGCCACCGCGTTCGAGGCAAAGCGAGCGAAGCGATCGTGGTGATTGCTGCCGCGCGGCGACGGAGCACCTACGCCGCCATTCGGTAGTAGTGCTTCAGCACGCCACCGAGCCGGGTTCGGCACCGGACCGTCTCCGGGTGATCGGCCAATCGCAGCGGGGGAGGCCTGTCCACCGGCGTGCGGAACTTGATCGCCGAGTGCGGGCGCTCTCGGTTGTAGTGCTCAAGGAACTCGGTGATCAGGTGATCGAGGTGCCGCGTGCCCAGCACGATGAACTTGTCGAGACACTCGTCCTGCACGGTCTGAATGAACCGCTCGACATGGGCGTTGAGGTTCGGAGCGCGATGCGGCAGGCGCACCGGCGTGATGTCGTGGGCCCGCAGCGCATCGTCGAACGACCGTCCGAACTTGGTATCGCTGTCCCGGGTGAGCACGCGGCACTCGGTTGCGCCGTCGCCGGCCTCGGCCTTGAACAGCGGAACCTGCGCCGCGACCCACGCGGCATCCGGGTGCTCCGTGCTCGCCGTGGCGACGGCCCGGCGCGTGGCGACGTTCACGAAGACGAGCGTGTACGCGTCGCGGAGGCCCCATTTCGTGACGATCCGGTGTCGCAGGAAGTCGCACGCCCAAAGGGTTTTGGCGTGGGACTTGATGAACTGGTCCCAGGTTGCCTCGCCGCGCTGCGGGCCGGTTGGCAGCCCCGCATCCTTTAAGATGTTGACGACGGTGCTGCGGGAGACCTTGATGCCGAGTTTCTTGAGCTCGCCGAGGATGCGGGTGTAGCCCCAGCCGGTCTCCTTCGCCAGTCTTATGACCAGACGCCGGATCTGCTCGGGCGACCTTGGCCGTCCCGGCTTCCGCCCGGTCTTCTTCCTGGGCCGGCGATTGTCGGCATCCCGGATCCACCGAAGGACTGTCTGCGGACTGACGATCGAAACCAGCGCCTTGATGGTCGACCCGAGGGGCTTGGCCAGGCGGACCAGCCGCAATCGCTCCCCGGGCGTGACGCGCACGGGCCCGTCGATCTTCGCGCGGAGGACCTCGTTCTCGGCTTTCAGGTATTGAATCTGGCGGCGCAGGTCGGCTTGGGTGGACCCGG
>JBGAOP010000042.1:0-24298 GCA_044221735.1 Phycisphaerales bacterium
GTTGTGGAGCACCTCAAGGCCAAGGGCTGCGAGGGGATCATTCTGGCCAGCACCGAGGTCCCCCTCGCCATCACGCCGGAAAACTGCCCCCTCCCGGTGTACGACTCGACCCACCTCCTCGCCGAGGGTGCCGTCCGAGTCGCTCTCGGGGAACGCCCTATCCGGGCCGCAGGCCGGTAGCCCCCTCCCCCCCCTCCGCCCCCCACCCTCCCCGGAGCGGGGAGAACTATCCCCAATTCGAATCCCGAACCCCCCCCGTCCGGCAACGTGGCAATATGGGTGCTATTCTGCCCTTCCTGCCCCCGGAGTGACCTGAAGTTGGGCAAACTAGGGACAGGAACCGTCCATTCACGCTGAACGAATCGCAGCCAGATCCGGAAGACCGTAAACTGGGCGTGGACAAACGGTTGGGCCAATGTCGCGGGACGAGTCGTGCAAACGCCTCGACGCTCGCGGGTGGGGAGACAAGCGCTGTCGCGTGATCGTCCGGACGATCGCGCGACGGGCGAGGCCCGAAACAGAACCGCACACTTGCCTCGTTTGGGGTCGTGGAGCCCGAGATGACGAATCAGCCTCTTCGCCGTCGCGTCGCCAGCACTTCGTTCCGTTCACTCTCGCGCTCAGCGCGAAGAATCGCCGACGCCGCCGGACGCGCCCGCGATCCGTGGGCGGGCCTCGAGCAGATCGAGCCGCGCGTGATGCTCGCCGGTGATCACCCGAGCATCCCCGGTGTGTGGGTCCCCAACCCCGCCGCGGATCTGATCACGCTCGACACCGCCACCGCGGCGACCAACCCCGTGCGCGGCCGCCCGACCGGTTGGACCGACCAGTCCAGCGTCTTCCACGCGGGCAACGTCACCGGCACCATCACCGCCGGCGAGTCCGGCGACTTCTTCACGTTTGTGATGCCCGGCACTGTCTCGACGCTGACCTCGCTCGTCGGCGCCTCCGGCGTGGCCACCGCGGCCACCGCCGTCGCCCACACGTTCGTCATCGGCGACCGCGTGACCATCTCCGGCGCAACGCCATCCGGCTACAACGGCACCTTCGTCGTCGCCTCCGTCCCCGACAACACGCACTTCACCTTCGTCAGCGCCACCTCGGGCGCGGCCACCGGCACCATCACCGCCGCGCCGTGGGACTTCGTGTCCGCCTATGTCGACACGATCAACACCGCCGTGGCCAGCACGCTCGACTCGTCGATCGAGGTCTACAACAGCGCGGGCCAGCTCATCACCTCCGGGGCCAACAACTCCGGCGCGACCGCCGGCGTGCTCTCCAACGGCCTGTATCCCTCAGTGCTCCCGGCCGGCGTGACCGTTCGCGCACCGGACGGCTGGGCCGGCTTCGAGGGACAGGCGGGCCAGACCTATTACATCCGCGTCAAGGCCGACTCCACCATCGACGGCGGGCGCACCAACGCGGGCACGTACATCCTCCGCCTCGACGCCAGCTCCGTCACCACCACGGTCGACCTGAATCCCGACGTGGTCGTCGGCATGCAGACGATTCCCAACGTGGACTTCGGGCGCGTGTTCAACCAGGACACCATCGCCACCCGCGAAGAGGACATCGTCTACCGCGTCACCACCCCCAACGACGCGCGCTTCAACTCCCTCGCCACGTTCCAGGCGATGGCCGACGACAACACGCTTCTCAACCCGCACATCGACATCTACTCGACGGGCGACAACGCCGGTGTCGTGCAGCGCCTCGGCAGCGATCAGGACGCGGGCCGCCAGACCGACTCGTTCACCACGCTGCTCACCAGCAAGGCCACGACGTACTACATTCGCGTCCGCGCCGACGACCTGCGCGTCGCGCCCACGGGCCAGGCCCTCGGCGTGTACCAGATGGTCACGCGCCTGGCCGCCAACAACATCGCCATCGACCTCGAGACCCGCCTCGGCCAGACCGGCCGCGTCGTCACCTCCAGTGATGATCCCGCCGATCCGTGGACGAACATCCCGCTCCGCACCTCGTCGACGAGCATGGCGCCCCGCGCCGGCGTCGATGCGCAGGTCTTCAAGTTCACCGCCCAGGGCACCGGCCTTGGCATCATCACCGTCGTCGCCCAGCAGGCCGCCCGGCCCGCCACGATGACCGTGCTCCCGGCCCTCCCCCAGCCGGCCATGCGCCTCTACGACAAGAACGGCAACTTCGTCGACTTCAACAAGGGCAACGGCTCGGCGCAGCTGCTCACCTCCGTCGTCGGCAACCAGACGTACTACCTCGTCGTCGAGGGCTTCGACAACGCGGCCGACGGCGGCTTCCGCGTCTTCATCGAGGCCCACCACACCTTTGACCAGAACCAGCCCGTCGACGACCACATCAACACCCCGGCCAACCCCACGCTCCCCGGCCTGCAACTCGCCACCCCGCTCCGCTTCGACGATCCGTTCCAGGTCCTCGACGACGACGGCAACCCGCTGCGCGATCGCACCTGGCTCCAGACCGCCACTGGCCGCGGCCGCATCCACGACGCGGGCGACACCGACCTGTTCCAGTTCGTCGCGCCCACCAACCAGCTGTCGACCTATCCCGGCAACGACGGCAACGAAGGCGCCGGCATCTACGTGGGCGGCAACTTCCTGACCGCCGG
Organism: Phycisphaerales bacterium; assembly: GCA_044221735.1. Lineage (GTDB taxonomy): Bacteria > Planctomycetota > Phycisphaerae > Phycisphaerales > UBA1924 > UBA4658. The sequence goes on from JBGAOP010000042.1 coordinate 2,603, forward strand.
CGTCGATCCGCGTACCGGCAACCCATACGACGGCGCCAACATCGACGTGTTCGACGCCAACGCTTGGTTCAACGTCGGCCCCGCCACAGAACCCAACGGCGCGATCAATGGCCCCGTGTTCGCAATGGCCTCGTGGGACGCCGACGGCGCGGGCGGCGCCCCGCCCGTGCTCGCCGTCGGCGGCCGCTTCACCATGGTGGCCGGTCTCACCGTCAGCAACATCGCCTTCCGCGTGTTCGACGCCAATGTCGGCCACTACGTGTGGTCCGCCGACCCGCTCGATCCGGCCAACGGCAACCCGCTGTCGATCAACGGCCCGGTCTTCACCATGGCCGTCGGCGACGTGCTCCCCGTTGAGTTCCAGAACGGCTTCGCCGGCGACGAGTTGTACATCGGCGGCCAGTTCACCAACGCCGGGCTCGCCGTCAACAACATCGTCGGCTTCGCGAACATCGGCGGCGCCATCGGGGCCACCGCGATCGGCGGCAACGGCGGCGGCGTCACGGGAGGAACGAATCCCGGCGTCTTCGCCATGACGATCTGGAACCCGGCCGCCCCGCCCCCGTTCACGCTGCCGGCGGGTTCCTCGCTCCAGGTTCCGCCTCCCGAGCCCGACCTCCCCGTCCAGCTCTTCTTCGGCGGAAGATTCACGACCGCCAACGGCGCACCGGTCGCCGGCGGAGAGCGCACCGCGGTCAACAACGTCGCGCGATTCGGCCTCAACGGCGCCTCGGGCGCCGCGGCCGCCATCGAAGTTCGCGGACTCCCCAACGATTACACGATCACGCTTGGTAACGGCGTTCCCGGCACCGCCGTTCCTCGCAGCTGGGGCGTGACGGCCACCGGCGCAACCGGCGGCGTGTTCTCCATGACCACGTGGGACGACGCGGGCCAGTTCACCAACAACGACGGCGCGGTGACCGATACCCCCCGCCGCCTCGTCCTCGGCGGCTCCTTCACTCGCGTCGTCCAGAGCAACAACCTCACCGTCACCAACCTCGTCGGCTACGACTACTCGATCATCACCGACTTCACGCCCAACCCCGCGCCCTTCGGGCTGCGTCGGTTCGTCAATCTCTTCGCCCAGGGCGTCGGCAACTCCATCCCCAATCCGATCCGCGCACTCTCCACGTGGCACCTGCCCGACACGACGGGTGGCGTGATCTCCGACGGAATGGACGAGATCCTCGCCGTCGGCGGCGACGGCGCGGCCGCCAACACCGGCGCGCTCAACTTCGTCGTCGCGGCAGGCCAGGCCCCGATCGCCTTTGCCGCGACCAACGGCACCATCCGCACGATCCTCGCGTTCAAGGACAACGAGATCGGCTACGCCCCCGGCACCAATGCCGACGGCTCCCTCGCCGAGTTCGAGGCCATCCACATCGGCGGCGACTTTACCCAGATCGACGGCAACGACGGCTTCAACCATGTCGCCCGTCTCCGGCTCGATCTCGCGGGCCCCGGCTTCAACTGGGAAGGCTTCCGCGAAGGCACCGCGGGCGTCTCCCCCGGCGAGGTCCCCGGCACCGTGTCGGGCGTGTACTCGCTCTTCGCCTTCGACGACGACGTCGCGACCGTCTGGGATCGCAACGAGCGCGCCGCGTCGCGTGTCTCCATCGTTCTGTCCAAGCCCGCCGACTCGCGCCTCAACGACGCGACCATCCGCGTCTTCGACTCCAACTTCAACCTCGTCTACACCAACACCACGATCGATCCGACCGGCGCCAACGACGTGCCGGGCGGCAACGATCCGTCGCTGGTCCCGCTCATTCCGAACCCCGGTGATCCGGGCTGGAAGCAGACCGGCGCTCCGTTCCCGGGCTTCCGCGTCTGGGCCGGCGAGGTGTACTACATCGAGGTCGGCGGCACCGGCACGGGCCGCTACTCCTTCACAGTCACGACCGATGCCCTCCCGCCGCGCCCGGATCCCGTCAACCAGGACCCGCTCGGCGCGTTCCCGGACGACATCTCGCAGTTCACCCAGCCCGTGGGCAAGGGCCAGTTCGAGACGGCCCCGGAGATCCAGCTCGGCGCCGACGGCAAGGGCCACCCCTTCCTCGACCCGCTGGCCGATCCCGCCACGCCGCCGAGCGCGTACAGCGTTCGCAACTACCGCGCCACGCCCGCCGGCCTCGTTCGCACCGAGTACAGCGACGGCCCGGTGATCGCCCGCGTCACCGACACTAACCTCTTCCAGTTCCGCGCCCCCAACGACGGCACCGTCGAGATCCGGCTGTCCACCATCGGGATCACGCGCGCCTATCAGGAAGTCTGGACCGACACCGTCGCCGGCACGCAGGAGTCGCACCAGGCACTCGCCAAGACCATCAACAGCCCCTTCCACGGCGCCATCCGCGCGTACGACAACGATCGCGTCCAGGTCGGCTACTCCAACTCCAACAGCGCCGTCGCCGGCTTCGCCGACCAGTTCTTCGTCCTCCAGCCCAACCCCAACTCCAACCCGCCCGAGGCCGGAACCCGCGTCTTCTCGCACAACGATCCGCGACTGGTCATCAACGTCCGCCGCGGCAACGTCTACTTCATCGAGGTCGAGTCCGCCTTCAAGGGCACCTTCGCCTCCAACCCGGACCTCGTCGATTGGCGCTTCGCCACCGGCGCCTACGACCTGATCATCAGCGCCACGCCCTCGGTCACCGGCGGCCAGTCCGTCGATGACTTCTGGCCGTCCTTCGACGTTGGCGGCCAGCCCCCCACCAACACCCTCAACGAGACCGCCATCCCGGTCGACCGCCTCACCGGCGCGGGCACCATCAGCGGCGAGATCAAGAACATCGCCTCGGGCCCCTTCACCAACCCCAACGACATCGACACCTTCAGCGTCATCTCCGAGGGCCGCGGCTTCTTCACCGTCCGCGTCACCCCGACCAACCCCGTCCTCGCCCCGCGCGTGCGGGTGTTCGATGACACGGGCACGCTCGTGACCACCGCCTCGGGCGGCGTCGGCGGCGTGGCCAACCTGCAGTTCCCCGTCACGCAGGGCGAGCGCTACTTCATCGCCGTCGACGGCGCGGGCACGCAGGGCACGTACACCGTCAACGTCGTCAGCCCCGTGCAGGCCGACGATCAGCCCTTCTCCACCGCCACCCCGAACGATCTGACCGCTCCCGTCGGCGGCTGGGCCACGGCCACCACGCTCCAGCTCAACCGCTTCCTCGGCGTGTACGGCGGCCAGACCAATGGCACTGGGCCCGTCGGCGCCAAGGCCGGCAGCATCGAGAACCCCGACGACCGCGACATCTACAAGTTCACCTCCGAGTCCTACGAGATCGCGACGGTCAACGTCAACCGCGTCGATACCACCCTCGATCCGCTCGTGCTCGTCTACGAACTCAACCAGGATGGTGCGGGCAAGGAGGTCTTCCTCCTCATCGCCTTCAACGACGACGCGAACGCCAACACCACCAACAGCCAGGCCACCTTCTCCATCACCCCGGGCCGCGACTACTACGTGGTCGTGCTCGGCTCGAGCCTCGACAACGACTTCGGCCGCTACAACCTCACCGTGACCGTCGCCCCCAGCGACGACCACCCCAACAACCCGCTCCTCGCCGCCCCGGCCAACACGCCCGACCCCGCCCAGCCGACGGACTTCCCCAACGGCTCGATCATCAACCTCACCTTCGACTCCATCAACTTCACCTCCACCGGCACCATCGGCGGCGTCATCGAGCGCAACACCGACTCCGACCTCTTCCGCTTCACGGCACCGGCCTCCGGCACGGGCCGCATCACCATCGCCCAGGCCGTCGGCTCCACGCTCGCGCTCGACATCGTCGTGCTCGACGCCAACAACACGCCCATCCCCGGCATCACCTTCACCCCGGGCACGGGCACCCTCACCTCCTCCAACTTCAACATCGTCCAGGGCCAGCAGTACTACCTGCTGGTGCGTCCCAACGCCACCGTGCCCCCGGGTGGGACCGACACCGGCGCGTACACCATCACCGTCAACACCGATCCGGTCGACGACTATCTCCCCACCCCTGGCACGGCCAACCCGGCCAACGGCGACTTCACCGGCGCGCCGGCGATCACCATCAACTCCGTCAACGGCATCGGCACCATCACCGGCGTCCTCGTGCCCGTCGGCGATAGCGACCTCTTCAAGTTCACCACCCTTGCCACCGGCCCGGTGACGGTCCGCATCTCCACGCCCCTCTCCACGCTCAACCCGCAGGTGCGGATCTTTGATTCCTCGCAGTCGCTCGTCTTCACCGCCGCCGGCAACGGCGACTCGGCCACCGTCACCTTCAACGCCACCGGCGCTGCCCAGACCTACTACGTCCTCGTCCTCGCCGACACTTCCGCCGCAGGCGTCACCGCCGTGGGCACCTACACCACCACCGTCACGGTCGCCCTCCCCGGCGGCGGCGGCGGCGGCCCCGGCCCCGACGACTACCCCAACGCCGGCGAATGGGCCGACGCGGCCAATATCGGCCTCGACACCCGCACCGGCAACGGCGCCATCAGCGGCGTCATCTCTCCGGCCGCCGACACCGACCTCTTCAAGTTCACCGTCCCCGGCTCGGGCTTCGTGGATATCCAGCTCAACACGCCCACCGGCGGCCTCGTTGACGGCCAGATCCGTATCTTCAACTCCGCGCACACCCAGGTCTTCTTCGACTCGGCTGGCATCCCGGGCGCGACGGCCGCGATCAAGTTCGCCGCCACCGCGGGCGAGACCTACTTCGTCCTCGTCGAGCCCGTCGGCACCGCCACCGGCTCGTACACCCTCCGCCTCTCCACCCAGCCCACCACCCACTACCTCTACTTCCCCGAGGGTTTCACCGGCTCGACGATCAACGAGTTCATCTCGATGCTCAACCCGAACTCCTACGACGTGGACTTCCAGGTCTACGCCCGGTACGAGACGGGCCAGAACGACGACGTCCCGGTCTACACCGGCTCGATCAACGCCAACTCGCGCGGCGGCGTGACCATCTCCACCACCTCCAACCAGGCCGGCGCGCTCGTCCGCATCGGCGTGCCCTACTCCCTCGAGGTCCGCTCCACCGGCCCGCTGGGCGCCACCTTCAGCCACTACGACTTCAACACGGCCGTCGGCGAGGCCTTCACCAGCCGCACCTCCAACATCTGGACCTTCGCCGAGATCAACAAGGACACCAACAACTTCCGCGACTTCATCCTCTACTACAACCCCGGTTCCGTCACCGCCCACCTCAACGTCTCGCTCTACTACCAGGACGGCTCGGTCGTCACCTTCCCCGCCACCATCGATTCCCTCCGCCGCAACGGCATCAACTTCGACAACGACACCCGCGTCACCCGCGGCGGCAAGTTCGGCGTCAAGATCGAGTCCGACCAGCCCATCGTCGCCAGCCTCACCTCCTACAACCTGCCTCGCGGCGGCGGCGACGGCGTCCTCGGCGATGCCGACGGCGGCTCCACGCAGGGCGTCATCACCAACATCTCCTCCGGCGGCGGCGTGACGAGCAGCATCAGCTTCGTCAACACCAACAGCCAGCCCGCCACGGTGACCATCACCGCCGACTACGGCCGCACCGACATCCCCAAGCTCGTCCGCGTCTACACCGTCGGCCCCAACTCGCAGCTCTCCAAGAACCTCGCGGCCGTCGGCCTCATCGCCGGCCAGACCGCGGGCATCACCTACAGCTCCAACATCCCCGTCACCGCCCAGGCCCTCGAGTACAAGTTCGGCGACGGCGACTCCACCACCACCGCCACTGCGGCCGCCCGCAGCTACTTCATGGGCGACCTGTTCGTGAACACCGCCACCGCGGGCATCACCTACATCGAGCAGCTCGGCCTGTACAACCCCGGCGCGGTCGCCATCGACGTGTCGGCCACCTTCCTCTTCGCCGACGGCTCGGCCCCGCAGACGACCACCTTCCACGTCGGCGCCGGCACCTTCTCGTTCGTCTCCCTCGACCAGCAGCCGATCGTCCTCGGCCACGGCGGCCTGGTGTTCTACAGCCTCAAGCTCGACAGCGCCACGCCCTTCATCGCCAGCGTCACCCACTACGACCTGTTCCTCAACGGCGGCTGGAGCGCCCTGGGCGCCCCGATCGGCCTTAGCAACTCGCTCGCCACGCTCACCTGAGCGGGGAGAGGGGGGTCGAGAAAGCGATAAACACAACGGGCGTGATCCACTCGGATCACGCCCGTTTTCTTTTCTGCTCCAGAAAATCCCCGACGCCCGTCCCCCCCACCGCCCCATCCCCCGCTCAGGCCTGCTGGAACAGCAGCGTCGACAAATACCGCTCACCGAAGCTGCACGCGATCGTCACGATCCGCTTGCCGGTCCACTCCGGCCTCGCGGCCAAACGGGCCGCCACGCACACGTTCGCGCCCGTCGAGATGCCGCCGAGGATGCCCTCCTCCTTGGCCAGCCGCCGCCCCCACTCGAAGGCCTCGTCGTTGCTCACGGTCTCCACGCCGCTCAGGAGCGTAGTGTCGAGGTTCTTGGGCACAAAGCCCGCCCCAATCCCTTGGATCTTGTGCAGCCCCGGCTGCCCGCCGCTGATCACGGGGCTGGTCACCGGTTCCACGGCGATGGCCTTGAAGGCCGGGTTGCGGCCCCCGCCGCGGATGTACCGAGTCACGCCCGTGATCGTCCCGCCCGTTCCGACGCCGCTCACGATGCCATCGATCTTGCCGCCCGTGTCGGCCCAGATCTCCGGTCCGGTCGTCGCCTCATGCACGGCGGGGTTGGCCGGGTTCTCAAACTGCCCGGGCATCCACGCGTCGGGCGTTTCCGCCACCAGTTCCGCGGCCCGCGCCACCGCCCCGCGCATCCCCTTCTCCCCGGGCGTGAGCACGAGGTTCGCCCCCATGTGCTTGAGCAGGGCCCGCCGCTCGATGCTCATCGTCTCGGGCATCGTCAGCGTCAGGCGATACCCCTTCGCGGCCGCGACAAACGCCAGCGCGATCCCCGTGTTCCCGCTCGTGGGCTCGATGATGTGCGTGCCGGCGTCATCCTTCCCCTTCGTCCCGCGCGGCCGGATCAGCCCCTTGCCCTCCGCGTCCTCGATCATCGCCTTGCCGATGCGGTCCTTCACGCTCGCGGCCGGATTATCAAACTCCAGCTTGAGCAGAACCTCGGCGCCGCCCGCGGGAATCACACGGTTCAGCCGCACAAGTTGCGTCTGGCCCACGCACTCCATGATGTTCGAGTACGTGCGCTTGTGGACCGGCTCGGAAACGTTCGCCATGGCTCGACTCCCCGACAAAGTGTGGTCGCGATCCCGCCGGCAACCGGCCGCCGGTCATGTTCTGTCGCACATCGATCTCAACGGGCGGGGGTGGGAGTCGGCACTGTGCCACCCTCGGTCTTCAGCCCCGAGCCGACCCACTCCGCGTATCCACCCGCAAAGAGCTTGACGCCCTTGTGCCCCGACCGCATGAACCGCTTGGCCATAGCCCGCGCCGAGCCGCTCCCCGGATCGGATCCGTACACGAGCAGGTACTTGTACGCCGCCAGCGCAGGATCAATGCTGTCCTTCGCCTCGGAGACATCCGCCAGTTCGAGGTTCACCGCCCCCGGCAGGTGCCCCGCGGCGAAGTCCGCACGCGGCCGCACATCCACCGCCCGGGCCGTCCCGGGTTTGTCCTGGAGCAACGCCCGGGTCTCCGACACCGAGGCGAACTCGATATCACGGTCGCTCACCGTGTCCCCGCACCCGCCAAGCATCGCCCCGGCCACACATAGTGCCAGCAGGCACAATGACTTACCCAGATTCGTCACAGCCGTGTTCTTCATCCCAACAGCGTACCAACTCAACCCAGCCTCGTCACGCCGGTACAAACCACCCGCAACAACCACTTCTACCCACCCACGGCGTTTCTTCCGCCAGACTCGACTACCAGCCTTGAGCCCCCAACAATTGACGATACCATCCAAAACCCTTCCCCGGGGGCGTTGGATATAGGCAAGAAACCCCACCGGACCGATCAAGCGGCGGCAAGGAGATGGGGGGGACGCGGGGACCGGCTTCGAACCGATGGGTAAACCTCTGACATCTCGCCGTGACACAACCATCGCCCGACTGGCGGCGCTGGTGTGCGTGTCAATGGGCCTCGGAGCCGCGGCCGCTCCGCCCGAGAGTCCCGCCCCGGCCGAACCTGCTTCCAAGCCCGACCCGGCCAAGCCCGACAAGTCGAAGCACGTAAAGGCCTCGCTGGTCTGCGACCAGGCCGCGGCGATCCCCGGCACGACGGTCACGCTTGGCGTCTCCTTCAAGATGCAGGGCAAGTGGCACATGTATTGGAACGGCCGCAACGACAGCGGCCTTCCGCCCACCGTCGACTTCCAGCTACCCCCGGGCTTCTCGGTGGACGCCCTCGAATGGCCCACGCCCGTCCGCCACGTCGAACCGGGTGACATCCTGAACCACGTGTATTTCGACACCCTCACGCTCCTCACCACGCTCCGCGTGCCGGCGACCGCCAAACCCGACTCGGTCGCCGCCATCAAGGCCAAGCTCACGTGGATGGCGTGCGATGAGTCCTGCGTGGGCGAGCAGGCCGAGGTCTCCCTGAAGCTCCCGATCGTCACCGCGAAGGAACGCCCGGCGAAGTCCGCCGAAGCCAAGGCCATCGACGCCGCCCGGGCCCGCATTCCCCGCGAGCTTCCCAAGGACGCCCGAGACGTCCAGATCCAGTGGCTTCCCAGCGGCATCTCGGTGTCCTCGCTCGCGGCCACGGGCATGACGTTCTATCCCTACGAGGACTGCCTCCCCCTCGCCGACGCCATCCACGACGCCGACGCCGAGCGCTCCCGCCTCATGCTTCGCCCCGGCGATCCGGATAAGGAGCACACGGCCCTTGCGGGCGTCCTCGAGATTCGTCGCGGGAAAGACACTCCCGATTTCTACATCATCCGCTCTTCACCCGCGGCCGCTCCGGCCCACCCCGGTCCGCCCCTCCGCCCCACCGGCATTCCCACCGTGCCTGAACGTCCGCCCGCCAACCCCAAGCCCAATCCCTGAAGTTTCGCGGCTTGGGAGGGGCCCGCGGCGTGTTGCCGAAGGACCCCCGACTCCCGAGCAATCAGACTTGAAGTTCCCATCAAAGGAGTGTTTCGAATGAAGATCCGTTTCCTGACCGCTCTCGTCCTTGCCGGCGGCCTCGCCATGAGCGTTTCCGTCGCTTCGCGAGCCTTCGCCGAGCCCCCGGCCGCCACCCCGGCGACGACCACGCAGCCCGCGACCGACGCCGGCAAGAAGCACGACGCCCCCAAGACCGACAAGCAGGAGAAGAAAGCCGAGAAGAAGGCCGAGAAGCACGCCGACGCGAAGGGCGTGAAGGTCGGCGACACCGCTCCCGCCTTCAACGTCACCGACACCGACGGCAAGACCGTCAAGCTCGAGGACTTCAAGGGCAAGACCGTCGTCCTCTTCTGGTTCAACCCCGAGTGCCCGGGCATCACCATGCACTTCTCCAAGGAGACGATGACCTTCAACAAGCTCCACCAGGAGTACAACTCCAAGGGCGTGCAGCTCCTCGCCGTCAACTCCGGCGCGGCGGGCAAGGAGGGCTCCGGCAAGGATCTCAACGCCAAGATGAAGGCCGACTGGAAGATGGAGTACCCCATCCTCCTCGACGAGACCGGCGCCATGGGCAAGGCCTTCGGCGCGACCAACACCCCCCATGTGTTCATCATCAACGCCGAGGGCAAGATCGCCTACAAGGGCGCGATCGACAACGGCGACTTCCGCTCCGGCAAGGTCGGCGACAAGAACTACGCCAAGAACGCGCTCGACAGCATCCTCGCCGGCAAGGCCGTCGAGAACGCCGAGACCAAGCCCTACGGCTGCGCCGTGAAGTACGGCAAGTAATCACAACTGCCCATGAGTGGTGACACACCCCGCGGCCCGGTCGCACCAGCGACCGGGCCGGCCGCGGTCTTTCCCGCCCCGACGGGCTTCGGTCCGATTCATCCGACCGGGCGACCCAAACGTCCGATCACCCCCCGGGAGTCGAGGGAGCGAAGGGCCGGAAATCCCCCCGTTCCCGTCTAGGATCACGCAATGGAACGACTGCTCGAAGCTCTGCTCTCCGTCCCCGATCTGCTGCTGGTGATCCTCGGCTTCAGCGCCATCATCATCATCCACGAGGGCGGCCACTTCTTCGCCGCCCGGTGGGCCGGCATCCGCGTGCTCGCGTTCGCCGTCGGCTTCGGGCCCGCGCTCGTGAGCTACCGCAAAGGTCTGGGCTTTCGCAAGGGCTCAAGCGAGCATGAGTACAACGCGCTGCTCAAAGCCGAGAGGGAAGGCGGAAGCAAGGCCAACGTCCACGGCATCAGTTCCACCGAGTACCGCATCAACTGCCTCCCCTTCGGCGGCTACGTCAAGATGCTCGGTCAGGATGACGCCGACCCCACGGCCAAGTCCGACGAGCCCGATTCGTACCAGAACTGCGTCCCGTGGAAGCGCATGGTCGTCATCTCCGCGGGCGTGATCTTCAACATCATCACCGCCGCGATTCTGTTCATCATCGTCTTCAACCCCGCCGTCGGCCTCCGGCAGGAGCCGCCGCGCATCGGCCTCGTCGTCGATCCCGAGAAGCCCGCCTACGCCGCGGAAGCGACCAACGCCAAGGAGCTCGGCGTCACCGACAAGGGCCTCCGCCCCGGCGACACCGTCCTCTCCATCAACGGCGAGCCGCCCAGCCACTTCAACGACATCTCCCTGGCCGTCGCCATGGCGCCCAAGGGCGAGCCCCTCAACTTCGATATCCAGCGCCCCGGCGTCAGCGGCGTGCTCAAGTTCCGCATCACCCCCGAGGAAGACTCCGGCACGCACATGCTCTCCATCGGCGTCGCCCCGCTGGCTTCTGACCGTCTCTCGATCGCGCACAACAAACGCCAGAAGGCCGCGTTCGCCGCGAGTCTTGCCGAGCACGGATTCCCCGGCCTCGAGGCCGGCATGCGGCTGATCCAGATCGACGGCGTCCCGGCCCACTCTCCCTACACCCTCGACGAAGCCGTGGAACGCTCCGGCGGCAAGCCCGTCGCCGCAACCTTTGAGGACCCGGACAAGCCCGCGACCCGCGTCACCATTCAGATCAAGCCCGATGCGCGGCTCGTCCCCGCCCGCGTCCTCATCGGCGAGGAGAAGGACAAGTACCGCTTCTTCCACCTCATGGGTCTCACGCCCGTGCTCGCCGTTGACTCGGTGGAAAAAGGCACGCCCGCCGACGCCGCCGGCCTGCAGCGCGGCGACATCTTCGAGCGCGTCGGCTCCGTCGAGTGGCCCAGCGTCGCCACCGGCGTCACCGAGATCCGCAAGCACAAGGACACGCCGATCCCCATCGTCGTCCATCGCCAGGTCGCCCCCGGCAAGTGGGAGCGCAAGGCCCTCGGCGACGTGCGCCCCTCGGCCAAAGGGCAGATCGGCTTTGCCCCCACGGATAGCGCGTCCGCGTCAACGCTCGTCTCGGTCTGGCCCCTCGCGGAAGCCGGATCCTCGCTTGCTACGCCCAGCGGCGGCCTCCTGCCCTCGATCGTCCCCGGCTCGCGCGTCACAGCGATCAACGACAAGCCCGTCGCCAACCTCGCCGCCCTTCGCGACGAGCTCAAGGCCATCACCGCCGCGGCCCCCGACGCCGCCGTGATGCTCTCGGTGCAGCTCCCCTCCGCCAGCCCCGACGCCCCTACCGCCCGCGTCGAAAAGGTCGAGTGGAAGCTCACCCGCGACGAGGTCGCCGCGCTCTCGCGTCTGGGATGGAACAACCCGCTCGACTCCACCGTCTTCGAGCCCGAGTCGTTCGTCTGGAAGGCCGACTCGATCCTCGGCACCATCCCGATGGGTCTCCACGAGACCCACCGCGTGATGATGAACACCTACCTCACCTTCGCCCGCCTCTTCCAGGGCACCGTCAAGCCCCAGCACCTCAAGGGCCCCGTCGGCATCGCCCATCTCGGCGTCAGCGTTGCGGAGAAGGGCCCCGTCTGGCTGCTCTTCTTCCTCGCGCTCATCAGCGTGAACCTCGCCGTCATCAACTTCCTCCCCATGCCCATCGCCGACGGCGGCCACATGGTCTTCCTTATCTACGAGCAGTTCACCGGCAAGCCTCCATCCGTCCGCTTCCAGAACGCCGCGGCCATCGTCGGCCTCGTGCTCATCGGCACGGTGCTGCTCGTGGTCACGTTCAACGACGTCACCAACGTTTTCGCCCACATCCGCCGCTTCTTCAGCAGTTGACCGCCGCCGCGCCGGCTCGCATCACTCGGCGCAACTCGTCATCACTCCCACATGGGCCTCCTGATCCTCCTCGCCCTCGGCCTTGTCCTCGCCTGGGCGTCCATGGTGCTCTACACCGCGTGGGTGCTCTCGCACCCCGCGCGGCGCACGTACGGATTCGCCGTCGCCCGAAATCTCCCCGGCGACCCCTCCGAACTCCTCGTCGGTGATCCGCCCACGCGTGCCCTGCGTTTCACCAGTTGGACGTTTCGCTCGCGCAACCGCGATCTTCCCGTCTGGGACGTGCCGGGCCTGAGCCCTTCCGGCCCCACGATCATCCTCACCCATGGCTGGGGCGACTCCCGAGTGATGATGCTCTCCCGCGTCGCGGGCCTCGCACCGCTCGCCTCGCGCCTCATCCTCTGGGATCTTCCGGCCCACGGCGACGCCCCGCCGGGCGGCTTCACGCTCTGCGCCCGCGAGCACGAGGACTTGCTCGCCCTCATCGACACCCTGACCACCAACCGTGCCACCGGTTCGCCCGGTGCTTTGACCGGGCAACCGGCGCCGACGACCCCATCCATCCTCCTCTACGGTGCTTCCCTCGGCGCTGGTCTCAGCATCACCGTCGCCACCGCGCTCGCCGCCCGCCCGCGCCCCGCGTTCACCAACCCCATCGCCGCCGTCATCGCCGAAGCCCCCTATCGCATCCCGCCCGTCCCCGCCCGCAACGTCCTCCGCGTGCGCGGCATGCCATACCGCCTCACGCTTCGCCCCGCCATGGCCCTCCTCGGCCTCGCCTTCGGACGCGGCCTTTCATGGGCTCTCTCGCCAACCGCGGGCGGATTCGACGTCGCCCTCCACTCCGCCCGCCTCCCCGCCGGCATTCCGCTGCTGGTCCTGCACGGCGACGTCGACCCCGTGTGTCCGATCGAAGACGGCCGGGCCATCGCTGCCGCCGCGCCAATATCACAACTCGCCATCATCGAGGGCGCCGCGCACAACAATCTCTGGACCGAACCGACGTTTGCAGCACAGTGTCACGCCGCAGTGCAGTCGCTACTCGCTCTCTCACCGGAGGCCCCGGCAACGCCCAAATAGAGTTCCTGTTCTCCTGTTCTCCTCCCCCTTGCCCTCCGACCCCTTCCAACACGCCCGCCGCGCCCTCGCTCACGCGAATCGCGTCACCGTCCTCACCGGTGCGGGCGTCAGCGCCGAGAGCGGCATCCCCACCTTTCGCGGCGGCATGGAGGCCCTCTGGAAGTCGTTCGATCCGATGACCCTCGCCACGCCCGAGGCCTTCGCCCGCGATCCCAAGACCGTCACCGAGTGGTACGACTGGCGACGACAGAAGTGCCGCGAGGCCGTGCCCAACCCCGCTCACCTCGCCCTCGCGGAGCTCGAACGCCGCTTCCCGGACCCACTCACGCCCGCCGGCGTCGATCCCGATCCGCCCCGATTCACGCTGCTGACCCAGAACGTCGACCGCCTCCACCACCGCGCGGGCTCGCGGAACATCGTTGAGCTCCACGGCAACATCATGCAGTGGCGCTGCAGCGCCACCGACATCCTCGTTGACATTCCCGAGGGCCCATTCCCCGAGCACCCCATGCCCTCCCCGCACGCAAACGGCGCGTTCCTCCGCCCCTGCGTCGTCTGGTTCGGCGAGGCCCTGCCCGAGCACGCCCTCCGCGCCGCATTCGACGCCGTGAACGCCATGTCCGAGGGAGACGTGTTCCTCTCGATCGGCACCTCCGCCGCCGTCTATCCCGCGGCCGGATTCATCAAACACGCCCAGGACCGCGGCGCACTGGCCATCGAGATCAACCGCGACCCCACGCCCATCTCCCGCAGCGTGGACTTCTCGCTCTTGGGCAAGGCCGGAGAGATCCTCCCGGCGCTCCTTCAATCCGACCCGAACACCACATCCTGAGGCTCTCATGCGCATCATGGTCATCGGCGCCAGCACCAATCGCGACAAGTTCGGCAACAAGGCCGTCCGGGCCTACGCCGCTTCCGGCCACACCGTCCTTCCCGTCAACCCGCGGGCCGACACCATCGAGGGCCTTCCCTGCTATCCGACGGTCGCGGCAGCGCCGGGCCCCATCGATCGCGCCGCCCTCTACCTTCCACCCTCTCTCGCGATCGAGGCCGTCAGGGAGCTCGGAGCCCGCGGCGATGTCGCCGAGGTCTTCTTCAACCCCGGCACCGAGTCGCCCGAAGCCATGACCCTCGCCCGCTCGCTCAACATGGAGGCCACCTTCGGCTGCGCCATCGTCGACATCGGCGCCAATCCCCACGCCATGTGACCCTCTCGAGTTTTCACGCCCCGCCATTCCTCTACTCTCCCACTCCTCTACCCTTCCCTTCCTCCATGGCCCGTCCCCCGCTCATCTCTCCCGCCGAGGCCGACCTCGCCTACGCCGCCGCCCAGTGCGTCGTCGAGACGCACCGTCGCGTCTCCGCCTCGCTCCGCATCGGCCAGACCCTCGCCCAGATCGATGCGATGGTCGCCAAGACCCTCAACGACCTGAGCTGCAAGTCCTGCTTCCTCGGCTACGCCATCCCCGGGCAGGCCAAGTTCCCCTCGCACGCCTGCCTGAGCGTCAACGAGTGCGTCGTCCACGGCACCGCGGGCTCCTACGCCGCCCCGATGAAAGAGGGCGACGTGCTCAAGATCGACATCGGCGTCTTCTACAAGGGCTGGGTCGGGGACGCCGCGTGGACCTACTGCTTCAAGACGCAGTCGCCCCTGGCCAAGAAGCTCATGGATTGCGGCAAGGAGTCCCTCCGCCGCGGCGTCCTCGAGCTCAAACCCGGCAACATGTACATCCACTGGGCTCAGGCCGTCCAGCAATATGTCGAGGGCCCGCCGCCGTTCGGCTGCGGCTTCCACCTCGTGCGCGGCCTCGGCGGACACGGCTACGGCCGCAAGCTCCACGGCCCGCCGTACGTCTCCAACGTCGTTCCCACCTATCCGGGCGAGTGGCCCGACGCGATGTCCAAGTGCCTCCCCGGCACGCTCGTCGCCGTAGAGCCCATGATCGCCGCGGGCACCAGCGACACCGTGCAGCGTCCGCGCCAGTGGCCGGTTACCAGCGCCGACAACTCGCTCACCGTCCACTACGAGCACGACGTGCTCATCACCGACCGCGGCCCGCGCATCCTCAGCGAGGGCATGGAGTCGCTCCCGGACATCGTCGGCTAGTAGCGCTTCAGCCGGTCGAGCATTCGCTCCTCATCCGCCCGCACGTACAACCGGTTCACCGCCAGCCACCCCGCGAACACGTACGGCTTGGTCGACATCCAGTTGCCCAGCGCAGGGTTCGCCCCCATCTCGTTGTCCTCGAGGATCAGCAGACGCGGCTTGTACTTGTCGAGGTTGAATCCATCGAGCACGTCCAGCTCGCCTCCCTCCACGTCGATCACTGCCACGTCGACCGGCCCCGAGTGATCCGCGAGCAGCGCATCCATGCTCGTGAGCGGCACCTCAATGGTCGTCGTCGCCACCTTGCTCCGGGCGATGATTCGAGAATGGTCGGACTCGGCCTGCGCGAACGACAGCATCCCGCCGTACTGGTCCTTCACGCTTACGAACTTCGTCGTTCCGCTCGCCCCGCGCCGGCCCAGCGCCGAGTTCACCACCCGCGCGTGTTTTCGTCGCTCGGAGCACTTCTCGAACGGCCCCGGCAACGCCTCGATGAGCAACCCGTTCCACCCCATGGCCTCCAGCGCGTACGTCACCGAGTAGTGGTACCCGTCGAACGCGCCCACCTCGATGAAAAACCCCTCCGTCTGCCACCCCAGCACATCCCAGATCCACAGGTCCTCGCCGAACTGCGAGCGAAACTCGATCTTGTGTCTTGGCGCACGCCCCTTGTCAGCGATGGTCTGCCGCGCCTCCAGCGCGGCGATCCGCTGGCGGTTCAGGAGGAGGTCGGTTGCCTGCACCTGCATCGCCTGCTGCATGGCGGCGATCATCTGCGGATTCACGGGGGGCATCGGCTTCGGGCTGCTCATATGGCCCGCAGGATACCCCTGCTGGCCCCGTCCCTCCCTCGTCCCGGGCATCCGACCCCACTACACTTGCCCCCCAATCGGAGTTTCCCCGTGGCCAACACCTTTCGCTGCCGCCTCATCACCCCCGAAGCCCAGGTTCTCGACGAACCCGCCGCGTCCGCGGTGATCCCCTGCTGGGACGGCATGCTCGGCGTGCTCCCCCAGCGGGCCGCCTTGGTCTCTGAGCTTGGCACCGGCGAACTCCGCATCGATTTCCCCTCCCAGGGCAGCGCGGCCGGCGGCTCCCGCTCGTTCTTTGTCTCCGACGGCTTCGTGCAGATGCTCAACAACTCGCTCACGATCCTTGCGGCCAGCGCGGTCGGGGCCGAGAAGCTCACCGAGGCCGACGCCCAAGCCGAGCTCGCCTCCATCAACGCCCGCCGCACCGACGGCATGTCCGCCGCCGAGCTCGCCCAGCACAGCAAGTCCAAGGCCCGCGCCGAAGCCAAGCTCCGCGCGGCCAAGACCTTCAAGGCCCAGGGCGGCTTCTGATCTCTTCCCGGGTGGCACGGGCATCTCGCTTCCCGTGATGTTGCAATCCAGATCCGCACCCCACCCGTTCCGGGTGTTTGTCCACATTCTCGTCAAACTCCCTTCAGCAGCCTCGCGCTCCCGCCGACCTTCTCCCACGGGCGGGCAGTCGGAGGCGGCCATGAACAGCCAGAACGCAACAGCCGGGCGAATCCTCATCATCGAGTCCAACGCCGCGCAGGGCGACCTCTACGCCGACCTGATCGCCACCCACTGCCCCGGCACCCGCATCGACATCAGCCAGTCGGCCGACTGCCCCGCGCTCGACGACAACGCCGGCGGGGCCGACCTCGCCGTCTGCTCCTGCGGCCCCACGCCCGCCACGCGATTCGACGACCTCCGCCGCCTGCTCGCCGCGCGGCCGTGCCTGCGCGTGCTCATGCTCATCCCCGCCGAGCTCCCCCATCTCGCCGACGAAGCAATCGCTTGCGGAGCGGCCGCCGCGCTCCTTCGGGCTCCGGGCTACCTCCAGCAGCTCCCCATCGCCGTCCGGACCAACATCGCCCGCGCCAAGGCCGCCGTGCAGCGCCGCACCCGCGCCGAGGCCGCGGCCCGCGAACTCCGCGCGGCGCAGGTCCGCATCGTGCGGCTCGAGAATGAGCTTGCCGCGCTTGCCGCGAGCAATCGCATCTCCACGCGAAGCGTCCACCCGCGGCCCCTGCCGGTCATCACCACGCGCCGCACCGCCCGCAGCGCGGCATGATCAACCTCGGCGCTCAGCGCTAAGCACTACCCCCGCTTCGACATCGCCCGCGACATCTCGCGCTGCGCATCGCGCTTGGTGATCGTCTCGCGCTTGTCCGTCCGCGTCTTGCTCTTGCCGATGCCGACGAGCAGCTTCGCCTTGCCGTTCTTGAAGTAGATCTTCAGCGGCACGAGCGTGCACCCCTTGGTCTCGACTTCCTTGGCCATCTTCGCCAGTTCGCGGCCATGCACCAGCAGCGTCCGCACGCGTGTTGGCTTGTGCTGCCCCACGCTCCCTGTCGGGCCCGCGGGCGGATACTCGGCGATGTTCACCCCGTGCAGATACAGCCCCGGCTCATAGCCGCGCCGCCGCACGGGCTTCTTGGGCGGCGTGTAGCCCGGGGTCGCGGCCACCGCCGGAGCGTCCACGCCCGCCTTCGGCGCGCCTCGGAGGGCCCCATACTCCGCCCGCACGAACCCCTCCTGCAGCGAGGCCTTGCCGTCCCGGATGCTCTTCACCTCCGACCCGCGGAGCACCATCCCCGCCTCCACGGTGTCGGAAATGGCAAAGTCGAACCGGGCGCGGCGGTTCTCGATCGTCGGGCCCCCCGACGGGTCTTCCTTCTTCGAGGATTTAGACTTGCCCTTGGCCATGCGTTTCCCGCCTGCTGCGCGGGGAGAAGTGTAGGGACCACCGCCATGGGCTTTGACGAACCCGGGCGATTTCGATACCGTGTCTTCCGCCATGCTCTCCCTGAGGAACCTCCGCAAGCAGTTCGGTGACATCGTCGCCGTCGACAGCCTGTCGCTGGAGATCCCCCGCGGCGTGGTCTTCGGCTTTCTCGGCCCCAACGGCGCGGGCAAGACCACCACCCTGAGCATGGCCGTTGGGCTTCTCGCCCCCGACAGCGGAGAGGTGACGCTCGAAGGTCTCGGCACACCCACCGATCCATCCGTTCGCAACAAGATCGGTCTCGCCCCTCAGGCCAACGCCTTGTACGACGAGCTCACCGCCGATGAGAACCTCGAGTTCTTCGGACGCCTCTACGGCCTCTCCGGGGCCAAGCTGAAAACACGGGCTTCGGCCGTGCTCGATCTGGTCGGCCTCGCCGATCGCCGCAAAGACCGCGTCAAGGGCTACTCCGGCGGCATGAAGCGCCGGCTGAACCTCGCCGCCGCGCTGATGCACGAGCCGGCTGTGCTCCTGCTTGATGAGCCCACCGCCGGCGTCGATCCGCAGAGCCGCAACGCCATCCTCGATGTCGTCCGCACACTCCGCGATCAGGGCCGCACCGTCGTGTACACCACGCACTACATGGAAGAGGCCCAGCGGCTCTGCGACCTTGTCGCCGTCATCGACCACGGCAAGCTCCTCGCACTGGGCACGGTGGATGAGCTCATCGCCACGCATGGCGGCGAGAGCATCGTCACCATCACACGCACCAGCACCGAGGAGCGGATCAGGAGCGCAAGCCCGGTCGCCGTGCTCACCGAGAAGCTCACCCAGCAAGACGTCCTCAACGTCCGCGTCGATCGCCCCGACCTCGAGGGTGTCTTCCTCGCCCTCACCGGAAGGAGCCTGCGCGACTGATGGGCTCCATCTGGGCCATCGCGATGAAGGACATCCGCCTGCTCTTGCGGGATCGGATGGGGTTCTTCTTCGCCTTTGTGTTCCCAATCCTCACGGCGATCTTCTTCGGCACGATCTTCGGCGGCTCGGGCGGGGTCGGAGGGAGTGGCGACGACGCCGACTCGGGCAAGATCGACATCGTGCTTGTTGATGAGGACCAGACCGACGGCTCTCGCGCGTTTGTCAAGACGCTCTCGAAGGCTTCCGAGCTCAAGGTCTACGACACCATCGATTCCTCTACGCCCTACACCCGCGAAGAGGCGACGCGACTGGTCCGAACCGGCAAGTACACAGCGTTCGTCGTGCTTCCCAAGGGCTTCGGCGCTTCCCGCGAATCCCTCTTCTTCGGCGGCGGCACCACCCTCGTCCTCGGCGTCGATCCCGCCCGGCGGGCCGAGTCGGGGATGCTCGAGGGCGTCCTCACCAAGTACGGCTTCATGCAGATGCAGGATGCGTTCCAGAAGCCCGACCTGATGCGCGATCAGGTCCGCACGTCGCTCGACCGCATCCGCAAGTCCAGCAGCCTCGACACCGGGCAGAAGCAGGTGTTCGAGAAGTTCTTCGGCGACCTCGATCAGTTCCTCGTCGACGTTCCGCGGCAGGCCGACGCCAAGCCCGACGCCGCCGCCAAGGCCACCGACCCCGCCAACGCCAGCGGCCCCGGCGGCTTCCAGCCCATCCACATCCAGAAGGCCGACGTCCTCAAGCCCAAGGACCCGCCGCCCGGCAGCACGGAGCCCGACGGCACCGTCCGCCCGCCCCCCAACCCCTACGCCTGGACATTCCCCCAAGGCATGATCTGGGGCTTCATCGGCTGCTCCATGTCCTTTGCCATCGCCCTCGTGCTCGAGCGGACGCGCGGCACGCTGCTCCGCCTGCGCGTCGCTCCGCTCAGCCCCATCCAGATCCTCTCCGGCAAGGCCCTCGCCTGCTTCATCATGACGCAGGCCGTCGCCACGCTTCTCCTGCTCATCGCCCGATTCGTCTTCGGCGTCGTCCCCGCCTCCATCCCCGCGCTCGCCGTCGCGATGGCCTGCACCGGCTCCGCCTTCGTCGGCCTCATGCTCTTCTTCAGCGTCCTCTCCCGCTCCGAGCGTGCCGCGGCCGGCCTTGGCTGGGGCGTCATGCTCATCAGCTCCATGATCGGCGGCGGCATGATCCCGCTATTCATCCTCAAGGGCTGGATGCGCTCGCTGAGCATGTTCAGCCCCGTGCGCTGGTCCATCCTCTCCCTCGAGGGCGGCATCTGGCGCGGCATGACTCCCGCGGAAATGCTCCTGCCCTGCGGCATCCTGCTCGCCATCGGCATCGCGGGCTTCATCGCCGGGGCGATCGTGTTTGGGAAGGCCGAGCAGGCGTAGCACCCGCGGCACTGGCGAGCGGTTCAGATGTCTTTGATCCGCTTTGCCAAGAACTTCCGCATGACACCCAACTCGCGATGTTGAACGTCCAGCTTTGCAGCAAACTCGCGAAGCAGATTGATCGCCCGCTTACGACCGCCGCGAATTGAAAGCTGGTAGGTGTAGTAGCAGAGAATACCGCACTCATTGTCCGCACTTGAAAAACCAAGCTCGCCGACCACCGCGAATCGTCGCTTGAGCTCGCCGCTTTTCGCGCCGTGCTCGGCGGCGACTACGAGGGCCAGTTGCGCGTGGCGCCGCCGGATCTCCAGTTGCTCCCAAACGGAGTCGTTTCCTCTAAGGCATGTGTCCAGTACTCCGTTCAACCCGGCTTCATCAAACTCTTCAAGCGACAACTGTCGTGCAAGTTCGTGATCGAACCGCTTCGAAACGGCGGCTCCACGTCTATCACGCCTCGTTGGTCTGGGTTGCTTTGACATCTTGATGGCTGCGCAGTTGCACGCTCACGCGTCCTGGAACCGCACTCGATTCCGAATCGCCCCGATCCCTTCGATCGAGATCTCCACCACATCCCCATGCTTGAGCCACACAGGCGGATTCCGCGCCATGCCCACTCCGCTCGGCGTCCCCGTCAGGATCACCGTCCCCGGCAGCAGCGTCATGCCGCGCGACAGATCGCTCACGAGCGTCGCCACATCGAAGATCATCTCGCCCGTTGACGCGTCCTGCATCGTCACGCCGTTCACTTTCGTCACCAGCCGCAGCGCATTCGGGTTTGCCACTCCGCTTGCCGGCACAATCCCCGGCCCGAGCGGGCAGAACGTATCGAACGACTTGCCCCGGAAGAACTGACCGCCGCTCCCGCTCTTCTGCCACCATCGCGCCGACACGTCGTTGGCCACACAGTACCCAAGCACGTGCTTGAACGCATCCGCCTTCGACACATCGCGAGCCGCGGACCCGATCACCACCGCAAGCTCCCCCTCAAAGTCCACCTGCTCACGATCCTGGCACACCTTGGGCACCACGATGTCCTCCCCATTCAGGCACGCCGCGGCCGCGTTCTTGGTGAACACCATTGGCGCATCCGGCACCGCCGCGCCCTGCTCCTTGGCGTGCTCGGCGTAGTTCCGCCCGATCCCCAGGATGTGGGCCAGCGGAATGGTGGTGCCATCAGGACAGAACGCGGCCACGCCCATCGAACTTCGCACCAGGTGGATCATGAAACGAGGATACCCAGCCTCCC
>JBGAOP010000043.1:0-23976 GCA_044221735.1 Phycisphaerales bacterium
ACCACCAAAAAGGCCGAGTGACGGCACGGCTCCATCACTCGGCACTAGGCACTAGGCACTGGGCACTGGGCACTGGGCACTGGGCACTGGGCACTGGGCACTGGGCACTCACAGGCACGCCACCTCACATACCGGCACCGAGATCACCCGGTCGCCGATCCGCACCTGCACCTCCGACACATCTCGGTCGGCCCGGAACGCGGCGTTGATCGAGATCGGCGTCAGCGCCTGCGTCGCGCATCCATCTCCCGGAATGTTCCGCAGCACCAGCCGCGGGCACCGGTCGCGCGTGTCCACCGCCGCCAGAGAGGTCGTGTACCCGCCCGAGGTATTCGTTCCTGACACCATCACGAACACGGTGTCGCGGGCTTGGTAGGCCGTGATCCGCAGATCGCACGGCATCACATCCACCGGCCGATGCACGATCACCGGCGCGGGGGCACGCACAACCACCTCCACACGCCGCGGCTCGTGCCGGCCCAAACCAAAGTGCCAGTCGCGCGGCCCGGCCCCCATCATCGGCGCGGCCAGCCCCGCCAGCGCCAGCGGCGCGGCCACCATCGCGATACGGGAAGAACTCAGGAACCGGGAAACGCCGTTCATCGCACGAACCATGGCAAACCTCCTTCAACAAGGGACGCTTGTCCCCCCATCGGACCACGCGACGCCCCCCCGAACACCCCGCAGAACCCGCTCGCCCCCCCCGGTTCTCAGGTCCGATCGGGCTTCCCATTTCCTCCACAACTTGTTAGTCTGTCCCGTCACCACGGCCGGCCCCCGCAGCGACTCACCATCCCATGCGCACCGTTCGCGTCTTCATCTCCTCCCCGTCCGACGTCGCCGCGGAACGCCAGTCCGCCCGCGCCGTCATCGCCCAACTCCAGGCCCGCTTCCAGGGCCAGGCCGTCATCCACGCGCTGTTCTGGGAATCCCAGTTCTACAACGCCGACAAATACGTCCAGGAGCAACTCGAGCCGCCGAGCACCTTCGACATCGTCGTGCTCATCCTCTGGTCCAGCCTTGGCAGTTCCGAATACGTCGACAAGCGCACGGGCATTCGATACGCCTCCGGCACCCGCTTCGAGATCGCCGACACGCTCTCGGTTCCCGAGCCCGGCCGCCCCAAGCTTCTCGTGTGCCGGTGCCGCCGCAAGTTCACCATCCCCGCCGACGCCTCGCCCGAGGAGATCACACGCCTCAAGACCAACTACGACGCGGCGCAGAAGTTTCTCGACAACGACCTCAAGGCCTTCGGCGTCCTCTCGCCCTGCGACTATCTCTCCGTCGCCGAATTCGCCACCATCCTTCAAGAGACCCTCGTCGACCGCATCAAGAAGCTCCTCGGCGCCGGAGGACCCGCGCCCGCCACACGCACCGTCGAGCCCTTCAAGGGCCTGCGCGTGCTTACCGCCGAGGACCACGGCTTCTTCTTCGGCCGCAGCGGCGCGGTGCACCGCGTCGTCGAGCAGTTCCGGCGCCAGGCCGGCGCCGGCCGCCCATTCGTGCTCATCTTCGGGCGCAGCGGCGTCGGCAAGTCGTCCTTCGCCCGCGCCGGCGTCGTCCCCCACATCGTCCTCGGCAACGTCATCGAGGGCATCGGCCACTGGCGCACCGCCCTGTTCGAGCCGAGCGACTCCACCACCGATCTCATCGGCGGCCTCGCCGCCGCGCTCTGCGCCGGCGGCGCGCTCCCGGAACTTGTGGACGCGTTCAAGTCTGTCGATACTCTCGCCTCCACCCTCCGAACATCGCCGTCGAGCGCCATTCCCGCGCTGCAATCCACCCTCCAGCGCGTGGCCGCCGCCTCCGCCGCGGCCGCCCCAAATGCTCCGACCGGCGACGCACGCCTCTTCCTCGCCATCGACCCGATGGAGGAGATCTTCACCCGCCCCGGTTCAACGCCCGAGGACGTCGCCGCCTTCTCCAAGGCCCTCCGCGTGCTGTGCGAGTCCGGCCTGATCTGGGTCATCGGCACCGTGCGCACCGACTTCTACGGCCCGTGCGTGGAGATCCCGGACCTGCACACGCTCGAAGACGGCGACGGTCACTTCAACCTCCCGCCGATGGAGTTCACCGAGCTCGAGGAAGCCGTGCGAGAGCCCGCCGAGCGGGCCGGCATCCGCTTCGGCGTCTCTCCCGAAGGCAAGAGCCTCGACAAAGAACTCGTCGACGCCGCTCTCGCCATGAAGGGCGAGCCCCTCCCGCTCCTCGCGTACGCGCTCCAGCAGCTCTATGTGCGCAGCAATGCCGCCGTCACCAGCGAGCTCTCCTGGGAGCACTACGTCAAGCTCAACCAGCTCCCCGGGCTGCTCAACGCCAGCGCCGACGAGGCCCGGCGCACCGCCGAAGATCGCATGAGCGGCGGACAGGAGGCCGCCTGGAACGAGGTCTTCGGCCAACTCGTCACCGTCGAGGCCAACAACCAGCGCGTCCGCCTGTACGCCCGCAAGGACGCCCTCCTCCGCTCCGAGAACGCCCGCATCCTCGTCGAGGAGCTCGACAAGGCCCGCCTCATCATCACCGACGAGGACGACCAGCACAACCCCGTCATCACCATCGCCCACGAGGCCATGCTCCGCCAGTGGCGCGCCCTCGCCTCGTGGATCGACCACCGCGAGACGCTCCTCAAAGCCGCCCGCGCACTCGGCACCGCCGCTGACGAATGGGACCGCCACGGCCGTCGCACCGACGACCTCACCCTCCGCGACGCCCGCCTCACCGCAGCCGAGCAGTTCGTTGCCAATACGCAAGGCGTCCATGTCCGAAGAGTCATCGACGACTTCGTGGGGGCCCATGTGGCCCTGCGGGACGCCGAAGTGAAGCGGAAGAAAACACTCTCCCGTTTGTTCACAATGGGTGTCATCGGTGCGTTCCTCATCACCGCCACACTGTCCGTTTCCAACTACATTAGTCTCCGCCAGAGCAACGCCCACCGCGCCGCCGCCCAGCAGCACTCAAGAAATACCGATGAGTTCGCAAACTTCCTGATGTCCGGCGTGCTTCCGAAGATCGACCCCCGAACACCCGAAGGACGCGCCACCATCACAGAGGTGACGACTCGCGCCACCGATCACTTCAAGAGCCCGCCCCCACCCGGCGAATCTCGTGCGGACGCCCTCGCTCGCGCGGACGGCATCGTGCGCGCGGCTCGACAACTCGCGGACCTCTCCAAATACAAGCATGCCGCTGAACTTCAGAAACTCGGCCTCACGGCCAAGCTGGAAGCAGGTCTCGCGGACCCCTCCGAAAAGGCCTATCTGTATCTCGCCCTGGCCGACTACACCACACGCTCGGGCGATGAAGGGCGCGAGTTCATCAAGCAGGCAAAGCAGATTATCCGCGATAATCCCGGCATCGATCCCCTTCTCGTTCTCGACGCCGACGCCGACGACGCAACCACCCATCGATTCAATGGCGAATACGTGCAGGCGTATCACGACCTCCTCCCGATCATCAACAAACTCAAGAACATGGGGCCGGACCCGAACGTCCGTCGCGTGCTTGATCGCGCCGTGGACTACTACACCGAATCGCTCAGGTATGCCGGTCATGTACAGGACGGCCTCGACTACTACCGCGCCTACATCACCGATATGGAGCGACACAAGATCGTCATTGAGCCCCGCTACCAGGTCGAGTACTCAGTCTTCCTTGGCCTCTCGGAAACAGAAAGTGACATAGAAGATGCCATCCGCCGCATGACCGAAGCCATCGACGCCAGCCCCTTCCAGCCGGAAGATGCGGCCCAATATCAGTACAAGCTCGCTCGCGTTCTGATCGACGCACGTCGACTCCGCGGCCAGGACCTCCTTCCCGAAGCGGATCGTCTTGTCGAGGCGAGCCTAAGCATCTTGGTTTCCAAGGACCCCAACTCCAAGAAGACCGCCAAGTGCTACGAGACGCGCGCCAAACTCCGTCTGGCCAGAGGTGATGGCGTCCATGCCCTTTCCGATGCCGTCGAGACGCTTCGTATTCGTGACGCCAAGTACAAGGCCAACTACTTCCAACGAGAATACCTCGACGCTCGCGTTTTGTATGTCGATTGCCTTGAAGCCGCCGGTCGCGGTACAAGCGAAGACGCCGCCAAGGCCCGAAGAGAAGAAGCTCGAATCCGCACTGGGCTCGAACAGAACGAAGCCAAGGCCGCAGCTAGGCTCAAAGAGCGACCTTCCAACTTTGATCGGGCGCCCAAGGCGAACCCGGAGACGCCGCCTCGGAAATGATGCCCCCTATGCCGCCCCGAATCACTTTCCCTCTATTCGCCTGCTTCTCGATGCTCTTCAGCGCGGGATGCCATCGCGCGGCCTCCGAGGCAGTTTCGCCAACTGGCCTCCCCTCCCTCTCCCTTCCCCCCTTCCTCCCCGACATCAGCGGCCTCGCCCTCTTCGGCGACCACCGCTTCATCGCCATCCGCGATTCCAAGAAGATTCCGCGCAGCGGCCCCGCCACCGATCGCCTCGCCCTTGTTACCATCGACGCGGCACACTCCGTCGCGTTCACACCGATTCCTCTCGACGTTCCCCACGCCGATCTGCCGCGCGATCTCGAGTCCATCGCTCCGGTTCCCGGAACGACCGACCGCTTCTTCCTTCTGGAGAGCGGCGGCAACAACACCCAGCGCCGCCTCTTCCCGTGCACCATCACCGCCGCGCCGAGCGGCCAGTGCTCGGTCGTCCTCGCCGCGCCGCCGATCGATCTGCGCCCGCACACAAAGTCATTCACCAACATCGAGAGCCTCGTCGCGCTCCCCATCGACTCGCCCGCGCCCGACGAAGCCGCCCAGCCCGGCGACACACTCCTGATCCTCGCCGACCGCGTCGCCCACGATCAGAACGTCCTTCTGGTGAGCCTCACCCTTCGCGACGGCACCGTCATCCACTCCCGCGAGTGGACCACGCCCGCGCCCTCCACCCGGTCGCTCGTCCCCGCCACTTCGGGCTCCGCGGGCACGCCCGACCCTGACGCATCGACCACCGGCGAAGACGACACCGGCCAGAGCGTCCGCGTCTGCTCCGAGTTCCTCCTCGCCCCGGACCACCACCTCTACATCTCCTCCTGTTTCGACGGCGGCCTTCGCGGCCCATACTCCTCGCTCATCACGCGCTTGGGCACCATCGACGGAGCCCGCTTCATCCCGGATCCCGTCCTCGCATCCGTCGCCGTCCCCACGCACAAGATCGAAGCCCTCGCCCCCTTCCCCGCCAAGGACGGCTCCTGGTCCCTCCTCCTGGGCGCTGACGACGAATCCCTCGGCGGCTACTTCCAACTCATCCAGCCCCCCGCCCCGCCGCCTCTCGCGCCCTCCGCTACTCCGGGAACGCAGCCTCCCAAGCCCGGCGCCACCCCTGCGGAGACCTCCCCGTGAGCCGTCCCCGCAGCGGCAACGCGCCGTCTCTCGTCATCGCATGGTCCGGCCACCGCAAGGACCTCGACGAGCCCAAGGTCTTGGCCGCGGCAAAGCAAGTCCTCGTCGACCTCCGCACACGCCTGTCCGTCCCCGACGACCAACCCTCTCCATTCGTCGGCATCGGCTCCATCGCAATCGGCGCAGACACCGTCATTGCCGAAGCCCTCAAAGACACCCACTCACCTCTCATCCTCCACCTTCCCTTCGACCGCTCCCGCTTCGAACCTGGCGCCACCCCAGCGCAACTCGCTCGAATCGACGGCCTGCTCTCCGCCGCGAAGGTCGTCAACATCTGCCCACCGCAGCCAAACGACGACCAGGCCTATCTCGATGCCGGAATCCGCACCGTCGAAAACGCCGACGTGCTCATCGCCGTCTGGGACCGCAAACCCGCCAATGGCGTCGGCGGCACGGCCCAGATCGTCGGCATCGCCGAGAAGCTCCACATCCCGACCATCAAGATCGACCCCGTCTCCGGCGAAGTCGAATGGCCCCCGGAGCCCTGGCCCGAATCTCCCTGGGCCACCTCCGATCCGCACCAGCCAACGCCCATCCTCCGCACTCGCGAAGACGTCACCAAGCACTTCATCCACCTCGACGAGCTCGCGCAGAGGCACGCCAAGCCCTCCCGCAACGCCCTCTTCTTTACCATCCTTCTCCACCTTATCGCCACCGCGGTGGCCATCTTTGCCGCGATCGTCTTCGTTGAGCACGGCGATCACGCAGAATCCGCCGCTCACCTTGACGCCAAGCCCTTCTGGACGATTGTCCTCGTCGCCACGATCGCCGCGGGCGTCATCAAGATCGGATTCCTCATCGCCGCCCTCATCATCGGCACCACCTATCGCCCCAGCCACCTGCGCTGGCTCAACGCCCGTGCCGCGGCCGAACTCTGCCGCTCCTTCCTCGCCCTCTGGGAGATGCCGCGCGACATCATCACGCTCCCACCCGCCCCCACCTTCGCAACCGGCCCCCTCCGCCGCGAGCTCGAACTCGCCTGGCTCCTCGACGCCCAGTCCTCCCCCAACCTGAGCGCCGTTCGCACCCGCTACGTCGCGGGCCAGACGGGCGATCCCGCCAACGAGCGCGGCCGCCTCAACGGCCAGCTCCGCTACTTCCTCCGCGAAAAAGGCAAAGCCCGCAACATCGGCCATCGCAGCGAACGCATCGGCAAGATCGCCACCTACGCCGCGATCGTCCTCACCGGCATCACCCTGGCGATGGTGTACTACCACCTCGACACCGGCGGCTGGAAGCACGTCTATCACATGTGCAAGGCCGTCTCCATCATCCTGCCCCTCGTCACCGCCACCGCCCTCACCTTCGCCACCGCCCGCGACGTCACCCGCCGCACCGCACGCTTCGACGAAATGGCCCGCCGCGTGGAGGCGCTCAAACTCCGCGTGGAAGCCGCCGAAAACTGGCCCGCCCTCGGCCGCGCCGTCACGGACTCCGAGTGGCTCCTCCAATCAGAACTCGCCGAGTGGCACGCCTTCACTCGTTACGCAGGGGAGCTCCACAGCTAGTCCCCACCCCCTGTCGAGGCCTTCTTTTCGGACCTCCGCGGCATCGCGGAAGTTTCCCCCCTGTACGGTCGATGAGGCTATCGACCTATCATCTACCGAAGCCCAATGGCGCGAACCCTTGGCATCCTCCTCTGCCTTCTCGCCCTGATCGCTCAGGTCGGGCTTGGCTCACTCCCCACCGGCGAACTCTGCCTCGGCTGCACCGCCGCTCCCCAGACTCGAACCTGCTGCTGCGCCGACGACCGCGACGACGATGTCGCCGCCGACGATTGCTGCGTCAAGCCCATCGCGTCGCACACCTCCCGCTCCGAGGACTGCAACCGCTGCATCCGTATCCGCGTTCCCGACCAGCGCAGCACCACCGCCCTCCGCGCACCGGCCCCTGTCGCCCCCGACGTGCTTCTCGCGGTGCTCCCGCTCCCCGTTATCGAGTGGAACGCGCCCTCCACGGCGCGGCACGCGTGGCACGCCCCACGCGCCACCGAGTCCCCGCCCGGGCTCGCCCTGATCCGCACAGTCCGCCTCACCATCTAGTCTCGCGCACCGACCTCGTCGTGCGCGGCCATTCCATGCGCCGCGCGTCCGTCGATCGGTGACCCCGCGCACCCGGCGCACCGCGCCACCCCGTGCGCACACGAGACCCCTATGCCTCCCGCCAGCCTCTCCACGCTTTCGCGCGCCGGCGCCGGAGCGAGCCCCGGCACGATCTCCGTGCCGCGTCCCGCCTCGCGCCTGTTCACACGCATCCTCCTCCCCGCGTGCATCCTGCTCGGCACGCTGGCCGCGCTCGGCTACGCGGCCCGCGAGTCCCTGCGCCCGGCGATCCCCGTCCGCGTCGCACCGGTCGTCCTCGCCCCAACAAGCACCACCACCCCACCCACCCCCGGCGCGCCGGCCGCATCGGCCCCGGCCGAAATCGTTCAAGCCCCCGGCTGGCTCGAGGCCGACCCCTACCCGATCGGCGTTCCGGCGCTCGCGGCGGGCGTGCTCAAGGACGTCCTCGTGCTCGAAGGCGAGCACGTCGAGGTCGGCCAGGTCGTCGCCCGGCTTGTTGATGACGACGCCCGCCTCGCCCACAAGCGCGCCGTCGCCGAGGTCGCCCGCGCCGCCGCGGCCGTGGGCGAGGCCCGCACCGCCGTCGCCGTCGAAGAGGCTCGCACCGCCGAGGCCGCCGAACTCCTCCAGCGCGTCGAACCGCTCGCCGGTTCCGGCGCGTTCCCCGAATCCGAGATCACCCAGCGCCGCCTCAAGCTCCTCTCCCAGCGCGCCGCCGTCGACGCCGCCCGCAGCGCGGTCGCCAAGGCCGAGTCTGAAGAGGCCGCCGCCAGAGTCGCCGTCGAAGAGGCCGACCTCGCCCTTGCCCGCACGCAGGTGAAGTCTCCCGCCGCCGGCATCGTTCTCATTCGACTCGTCGAGCCCGGCCAGCGCGTCATGCCCGACGCCAACAATCCCTTCGCCGGTGTCGTCGTCCGCCTCTACGACCCCGCGCATCTGCAGATCCGCGTCGACATCCCCCTCTCCGACGCGGCCAAGGTTCACATCGGCGACACGGTCGAGGTCTCCACGGAGACCCTCCCGGACCGCACCTTCAAAGCCACCATCACCCGCTTCGTACACGAAGCAAATCTCCAGAAGAACACCGTCCAGATCAAGGCCGCCATCGCCGATCCCGCCCCCGAGCTCAAGCCCGAGATGCTCGCCAAGGCGAGAATCGCCACGCACGCCGCGGGCTCCTCGAAGTCCTCCGCTAACTCCTCTTCGTCGTTCCCGCTCCTCTTGGCTCCGCGCTCCGCGCTCATCGACATCAACAACACCCAAGCCGCCGCCTGGGTCCTCGATCAGCCCACCTCCACCATCCGCAAGCACACGCTCACCCTCGGTCGCCTCACCACCACCACCGCCGAGGTTCTCGACGGTCTCCGTCCCGGCGACCGCCTCGTTCTCTCCCCCTCCCCGACACTCCACGACGGCGTGAAGGTCGCCCCCACCGAATCCATGGAGGACCGCTGACCATGACCCTCATCGAATGTCGATCCCTCACCCGCACCTATCGCCGCGGCCCGGAGACGATCACGCCCCTCGACCAACTCGACCTCGACGTCGAGGCTGGCGACTTTCTCGCCCTCATGGGTCCCTCCGGCAGCGGCAAGACCACGCTCCTCAACCTCATCGCCGGGATTGATCGCCCAACATCCGGCACGCTCCGCATCGGCGGCGTCGACGTCGACTCGCTCTCGCGCGGCCGCCTTGCCGATTGGCGCGCAAGCGCGGTCGGCTACATCTTCCAGCTCTACAACCTCGTCCCAGTCCTCACCGCCTACGAGAACGTCGAGCTTCCCCTCCTCCTCCAGCGCCTCAGCGCCCGCCAGCGCCACGAGCGCGTCGCCGCGGCCCTCTCCCTCGTCGGCATCGCCGACCGCGCCGACCACTACCCGCGCCAGCTCTCCGGCGGACAGGAGCAACGCGTCGCCATCGCCCGCACCATCGTCGCCGATCCGGCCATCATCGTCGCCGACGAGCCCACCGGCGATCTCGACAAGGCCTCCGCAGCCTCCATCATGGATCTGCTCAAGCGCCTGAACCAGGAAGTCGGCAAAACCCTCATCATGGTCACCCACGACCCCGGCTGCGCCGCCCACGCCTCCCGCACGCTCCACCTCGACAAGGGCCGCCTCGTCGAACACGCCCTCACCCACTAACCCATTCCACCCATGCTCGCTCCACGATACATCCCGCTCATCCTCAAGCAGGTCGCGCGCCACCGCACCCGCACGCTGCTCACGCTTGTCGGCGTGGCCCTTGCCATGTTCCTCTTTATCGCCGTTCAGGCCCTCCAGCACGCCGTGACCGAAGCCACCGCCGCCACCGGCCGCGACGTCACCCTCATCGTCTACCGCCAGAACCGCTTCTGCCCGTTCACCAGCCGACTTCCCGAGTCCTATACGCCGCGCATCGCCCGCATCCCCGGCGTCGCCTCGGTGGTCCCCGTCAAGATCGTCGTCAACAACTGCGGCGCAAGCCTCGACACCGTCACCTTCCGCGGCGTCCCTCGCGACAACGCCGCCGGAATCACCAAGGGGTTCACGCTCCTCTCTGGTTCACTCGAAGACTGGCACAGGCGCGGTGACGCCGCCCTCGTCGGCGAGACCCTCGCCTCCCGCCGCCGCGTCTCGGTTGGCCAGACGCTCGCCGCCGCCGGCATCAACGCCTACGTCGCCGGGATCATCCGCTCCGACGAGCCCCAGGACCAGAACGTCGCCTACGTTGATCTCGCCTTTCTCCAACGCGCCGCCGCCCGCGGCGGCGACGGCATCGTCACCCAGTTCAACGTCCTCGTCGACGACCACGCCCACCTCGAGCGCGTGGCCCGCGCCATCGACGACGAGTTTCGACGCGATCAGGAGCCCACCGACACGCGCCCCGAAAAGGCCTTCGTCGCCCGCGCCGCATCCGACCTGGTCCTCATCGTCGGCTTCACCCGATACCTCGGCTGGGCCGCCCTCATCGCCGTGCTCGCCCTCGTCGGCAACGCCATCATCCTCTCCGTGCAGGACCGCATCAAGGAGCACGCCGTCCTCCAGACCCTCGGTTTCCGCGGCTTCCTCATCGCACGCCTCATCATCGCCGAGGGCCTGACGCTCTGCCTCGCAGGCGGCCTTCTCGGCATCGCCGGCGCCTTCTCGCTTCTCCACTTCGGCCGCTTCAGCCTCTCCGTGCAGGGCACCAACCTCAACGTCACCGCCAATCCCGCCGTGATCGCCCTCGGCCTCGCCGTCGCCGCCATCGTCGGCATCCTCGCCGGTCTCGTTCCCGCCCTCCAGGCCTCCCGCCGCGAAATCGCCGCCTCATTCCGCGCCGTGTGAATCACATGCGACTCCTTCCCTCCACCTACGCCTCCCGCAATCTCGGCCGATCGCCGCTGCGCCTCGGCCTCTCAGTTCTCGGCAGCGCGATGGTCGTCCTCCTCGTTCTCGCCGCCGGCGGCTTCGTGCGCGGCATGTCCGCCAGCCTCCACTCCTCCGCCGACCCGCGCAATGTCATGATCGTCGGCATCGGCAGCGAGGAGAGCCTCGAGCGCAGCGAGATCCCCGCCTCCACCGCCTCCCTGCTCGCCGCCACCGTTCCCGGCCTCCGCTCCGACCTCGGCGTCACGTTCACCTCCTCCGAAGTCCACGTCCAACTCCCCGTCCGCGCCGGCGAGGACGCACCCGCCAACCGCCTCATCCTCGTGCGCGGCGTCACCCCGACCGCTCTCCTCGTCCACACCCAAACCCAGATCCTCGAAGGCCGCTGGCCCCAGCCCGGCCACGATGAAATTCTCGCTGGCCGCCTCGCCCACACACGCCTCGGCGTCGCCCCTTCAGCTCTTGCCGTCGGCGCAAAGGTCCAGATCGAAGGCCGCGTCTGGACCATCGCCGGTCGCCTCGCCGCGCCCAACTCCATCATGGACTCCGAAATCTGGATGCCGCTGACCGACCTCAAGCAAGCCACCAAGCGCACCACCGACTCCTGCGTCGTCGCCACCCTCGGCGACGCCGAACTCCCCGACGTCCGCACCTTCTGCCGCCAGCGCCTCGACCTCGAGATCACCGCTCTTTCCGAATCTGCCTACTACTCCAAGCTCGCCGCCTTCTTCGGCCCCGTCCGCGCCGTCGCCTGGATTACCGCTGGACTCATTGCCCTCGGCGGGGTCTTCGGCGGCCTGAACATCATGTACGCCGCGTTCGCCTCGCGCACGCGCGAGCTCGGCATGCTCCAGTGCCTCGGCTACCGTCGCGCCGCGATCGTCGTGAGCATGATGCAGGAGTCCTGCCTCGCCACCGCCACCGGCGCGCTCCTCGCCGTCGCCCTCGCGCTGGTCTTCCTCGACGGCCTTGCCGTCCAGTTCTCCATGGGAGCCTTCGGCCTCCGCATCGATCCCTCCGTGCTCGTCCTCGGCCTCGCCGCGGGCCTGTTGCTCGGTCTCATCGGCGCAGTCCCCCCTGCGATCCGCTGCTTGCGCCTGCCTATCACCGAATCACTCAAATCCGTCTGAAAGGAAACGCCCATGCACCGCACCACGCTCCTCATCGCCGCACTCGCGATCTCTCTCACCGCCCTCGGCTGCGAGCAGAAACCCGCCCAATCCGCGGCCGCCTCCGCGCCGGCAGGTTCACCCTCTGTCTTCCCCGCCTCGCTCTTCCTCGCCACCGCGCCCGCCGACGCCAAGCCCGTCAAGGACGCCAAAGCCGCGGCCAAAACCGGCGAGAAGATCACCCTCACCGGCCGCATCGGCGGCAGCGAAGACCCCTTCATCGAAGGCCGCGCCCTCTTCACCATCGTCGACCTGCGCGTCCCCCACTGCGGCGAGATGGGTTCCAAGGACCACTGCAAGACCCCGTGGGACTACTGCTGCGAGCCCGCCGATGAGCTCGCCCACAACACCGCCACGATTCAGGTCACCACCCCCGACGGCCGCCCCATCAAGTCCGGCCTCAGCGGCGTCCACGGCCTCAAGCCCCTCGCCATCGTCACCGTCACCGGCACCATCGCCGACACCGCCGAAGGCAACCTCGTCATCCGCGCCGAAGGAATCCACGTCGCGAATTGAAAAAGCCCCGGGTTCCCGGGGCTTCGATACAAAGTGCCCCCCGAAGGACTCGAACACCCCGCGATTCCTGCGGGAAACGGTCGGGTTTCTGATTCGCGCGGCAGCAAATCCGGCAACAACGGGGGTAGTTTTGGTCCCCCGACGCCCCCGGCGACGCCCACCGATCCCGAGTTGGCGGCGGTAGTCGCGGCGTGGTCCGACCTGCCCCCGGCGGTGCGGGTAGGGATCGTGGCGCTGGTGAAGGCGGCGGGGGGTGGGGCATGACCAAGATTGGATCGCCCCCCACCCCCCTTCCTAGCAAAGGGGCCCAACGGGTCAGCACGTCAACAGACAAGACCGCATGTTCGGCGGTCAAGGCGGATGGGTCGCCATGCGGGGCGGCGGCACGCGCCGGTCGCGGCTTTTGCGCCTTCCATGACCCCGAGTGTCAAACCCAACGGGACGCGGGGCGCCGGCATGGGGGGCGGGAGCGGAGCCGGCCGCGGGCCGTGCTTCCCGATGACACCCCGCCGACCACGCTGAATACAGCCCGCGATGTCTGCGGGCTGATCGCCCGGACTATCGACGACGTTCGCACCGGGCGGCTCGACCCCAAGGTCGCCAACACGGTGGGGTACCTCGCCGGGGTGTTTATCCGGGCATTGGAGGTCGGAGAGGTTGAGGATCGGCTCGCGGCGATCGAGGCCGCCATGAACACCACCGATGCCAATCAGGAATCCAGTTTCCACCGGGCACTCTCGGAGGGTGACACTGGCTCCAATGAGCGAGGAGGATGAAATGACGACGAAACACCGACTCCACAAGGTCGAAAAGAGCCTGAGCCCCAAACAGATGGTCCTGCGAGACATCGAAGAGTCGCGGCAATACCCAAGCGTGTCCGTGGCCGTCGCCACGTCGGCCATGGCCTTCGGCGCGAACGCGGCCACGATGCCCGTGCGTTCATTGGGATGGTTGTGACTGTCGATGCGCCGCACGTGGGGACTGCCGGCGCTTGCCAGCCACACGTTGTCCTTCAACCCCTCTTCCAGATACCGCGCCGTGTCCTTGTAACTCGTGAAGATCAAGACCTTCTTGCCCTTCAGATCGCCCGCGAGGAGGTCCTTGAGCCCTTGGAGTTTGGCGTCCCGCTTCACGAGCGGTTCGATCTTGTGGTGAAGATCGTCAAGAATCGAGAGGTCGTGCTCCACATCCGTCAACAGCCTGGCGGCGTCGAACTCGTTGAGGGCGACGGGCTTGAGTTCCTTCAGATACTCCTTCACATCCTCGTCGTCCATCAACTCGTCCGCCAGATCATCCGGCGCCCCCTCATCGTCAATGTCGGCCTGACTGATCTGGACCATCTTCCAGAAGTCGCGGCTGGCGATCACCTTCTTCTTCAGGAGGAAGTCCAAATAGACCTTCTCGAACACCATCGCACGGTGAACGCTCAGTCTGAACGCCTCGATGCTGCTCTCAAGCCGCTTGAGGAATCGCGTCTTGAAGATGCCGACCAAGCCCTCTTCGCGTCCCATCTCCATGTCGCTCTTGTCGCTGCGAAACTCCGGCTTGCGATAGGTCTCCAGTGCATACGGCGCCAGGGACAGAGCCCCGACCTGATCCACAATGTGCTGATACAGAGCCCCGCCGCCCCAGACAGCGCGCAGGCTGTACTTGATCGTCCGGAGTTGCCGGTCTGGGAAACGCACAGCCTGGCCTTTGATCGTGGCGTTCGGGTAGGCCGCCTTGATGTACGGGCGGGTGTTGCGAACGACAAACTCCTCCAGTAGGTTGAACAGCAGCTCCCCCGGCGCACGGCCCTCGACCTTGCCCGCCCGCCGTGCCGCGAGGAAGTACCGCTTCAGATCGCCGATCCCGGCCTCGGCGAAGTAGTCCTGTTCACCCTGTGTGAACAGCATGATCTGGTTGTACAGGTCGAACAGGTCGTTGTTGATTGGTGTCGCCGAGAGAAGGATGACCTTCTTCCGCTCTCCATCGCGTCCGCGCCCCTTGTTTCGCTGGATCAGGTCGTCCAGCCCCATGTACCGATTCGCCCCTTTGCTACGGAAGTTGTGCGCCTCATCGACCAGCACCACGTCAGCGTCTGCGTACTTCGTGCTATCAAACGTCTCCCGCCCCATCTCCTCCATCCCGACAACCATTGCCGCGATCGTGCTCGCCTGCAACTCTCGCTTCCACATGTCCTTCAGGGATGCGGGGCAGACGACCACCGCCTTCTGCCGCCGGTGATACGCAAAGTCCTCCAGAAGCCGCTTCCCGATCCAAGTCTTACCGAGCCCGACGCTGTCAGCGATCAGAACGCCGTCGTACCTCTGCAAGATGCGCCGGGCACGCTTGACCGAGTCCTCCTGAAACTCCGCGAGGTCCACGGCCGTCTTCCCGAGCAGCATCTGGTCTGTCGCGTCCAGCGAGTCCTTGAGGTACTCATACAGGGCCTTCATGTACACCTGGTACGGCGTGTACTCGTACTGCCCGAACTTGCTCCGGTTCAGCAGGTCAACTAGCGCCGCCTTGAAGTCGCTGGCGTCGTTCCAGTTTCGCTGGAACCACTGCTCCAGGTCCATTACCGCCCGTGCCCCGACTTCGCTCTTGATGAGCCGGCGTGCCGGTGCGGGCACCTCGACCCCGCTTGGGTCCAAAATCGTCTCCGCCACCCACGGCTTCTTCGGCGCGGCCGGCAACTCGAACAGTCCGCTCATGCCGGGGCGCGGACCCCGGTCTTCATCGAGCAAGTAGGCCGCTCGATCCGCGGCGACGGGGTCCGCGGGATCGTCATCCGCCGTGAAGACGCGGTGTACGAGATTCAACTCTTTGTTCGTGGCCAGTCCCGGCCCCGTGAAGTTGCTGGAGCCGACGATGGCGGCGAAGGGGCGCAAGCGGTCGTCGAAGTTGCCGGGGCCGACGCGGTCCTGGTGAAAGATGTATGCCTTGGCGTGCAGGAACCCCTGCTCGTACAGCCGCACCTGCACCCTGTCCTGGCTGAGATAGGCGATGAGGTCCTCGACAAGCCGCATGGTGGCCGCGTCGAGCGGCATCGCGGCCATGTCGGCGGTCATCCGCTGCACGAGGCGCGGGCGCAGGCCCAAGTCGGCCCCCTGCTGGGGCTCGTGGCCGAGGAGCAGCCGGAGGGCGCCGAGGTCGGCCAAGCCGTCCTTGAGGAGCCGGTAGCCGCCGAGGTTGAAGTAGGCGGAGGCGATGTCGAGCGGGCACGACCGCGAGTTAGCCAAGAGCAGACTGAGCACGTGAGCGGTCTGTTCGCGCTGGTTGTCAATAACAAACGGAATTCGCGTTGGCATTAGATGTGCTCATTGAGCGCGAGCGACAGGCGTTGATTCCCACGATTTGAGACAAAGACCTTGGCGCCATGATCGAAGCGATATCCTCCGTCAGAGTGGTGCAGAAGTCGATGGTGGTGGGGGCACACTACGACGATCTTCTCGGCTCGATCTAGGCTCAAAGGTCGTCCCTCGTCCGTGCCAGCGTCCGGCGACTCATCACCTTCCGTCTCCGACAGCCCGTCCACGTGGTGCACTTCAACGTAGTACCGCTCCCCATCGATGTGAATCCGTGGGATGTTCCCAGTACATAGTTGGCATTTGAAGTCGTAGAACCGTTTCATCCGTTCGGCAAGCATACGAGAACGCTTATGCCGCCGACCGGATGGCTCAGTACCTCCCGGCCCAACCATCGCTCTTATCTGCTTGAGTTCCTCAGTCCGACTGCCATCTCTCGCTACAATGGGCTCCAGATCGATCGGTGCGTTAGGCACTTCAGGAAGGCGCTGCGAGACGAGAGGTCTAAGTCCCGCCCCTGCTGGAGTATGCTGGCCGCAGAAGACAGGCCGACAAGCCCCGCAACCATACTGTCCAGAAGCACACCGTACCCCGCAAGGGTTCGACGAGCCTCATCAAATGCTTGTTTGCTCTTTGCAACTTCGCTCGCCGTCGCGTCTGCCAGCCTGGCTACCAGAAGCACATGCTGCACTGCTCTATGCAGGTGTGTCTCATCGATTTTGAACAACTGTCCTTCAATGACCTTGTCTAGGTCTGTGAGGCTCGACCCGACAAGGCTGTTCCCTGTGCGCAGGTGGTGGTCCAGAAATGAGAGCGGTGCACCGAGAGTAAACGCATCCAGCCAGAGCGACACCTTTGCCAACTCCGTCGCCAGCGGATTGAGGTCCACGCCATAAATGCACCGCTTGAGCACATGGCGCTTGAGCAGGTGGATGTCGGTCAGTTGCCGCCTGGTGTACTCGTCGGTCTCGATGCCCTGCTCTCGCAGACTCTCCAGGATGGCCGCGCGTGTCTGCTCGATCGCAGCCATCACCGGGTTGTTCGGGAAGGCGTTGAGGAAGTCGAGCAGTTCATCGGTGATGAAATCCACGGCCTCGACAAGGAAGTGGCCCGATCCCATCGCGGGATCGAGCACTTTCATGTCGAACAAGCTCTCGACCAGGTCCTTGTGCTGTGCGTGGGTTTCTGCGAGGGCGAAGGCGCGAAAGTCGGCGTCCTCGGGTCTGGCCTTGGGGTCCTTGACGCGCCGTGCCCGAAGCGCGGCCGCGGCGGCGTGGCCGAGCATGACCCGCGGATCGGCCTTCACGTTCGCCAGATGCCGGTGGAACGTCTGCTCGGCGGTGCGGAAGCCCGGGCGCAGGGCTTCGAGTTTGCGCTTCAGCACGGGGCCGACGGTGTTCTCCACGATGTACTGGACGATGTGGTCGGGCGTGTAGTAGGCGCCGCTGGCCTTGCGCTCGGTGTTGTCGCGCTGCAGGATCGGCTCGCCCTTCTTGATCTGGCGGACGGCTTTCTTGCTCGCTTTGCCGCGGGCCTTGGCCAATGGAATGTACTCGCCCAGTCCACTCCCGCCTTTGGCCTCTTTCACGGCCAAGTCCTCATCCGCGAGATGGAGTTTGAACTCCAGGAGCCCCTCGTAGATGGAGCCCAGTTGGCGCACGCCCAGCGACTTGT
Organism: Phycisphaerales bacterium; assembly: GCA_044221735.1. Taxonomy (GTDB): domain Bacteria; phylum Planctomycetota; class Phycisphaerae; order Phycisphaerales; family UBA1924; genus UBA4658. Next base: position 17,488 of record JBGAOP010000043.1, read on the forward strand.
AGTCCACAAAGGCAAGGGCGAAGGTGCGGCTGTCCATGACGCGTGAGAGGCGGTCGATCGCACTGGCCAGGAAGAAGTCTGGGACTCGATGCTCGTTGAGGAACTCGCAAATGGCCGCCTCGCGCTCGTCAGAAGCCTCGGCGGCATCGAGCCGGAAAAGACCGCCGTTGTATTTCGGCACGCTCGCCGGGGCGTAGCCGCTGGCCATCGCGCGGAACAGGCCGCACCCCTTTGTGGTTGCCGGAGCGGGGTTCGCCAGCCGCTCGTAGAGCCCGGTGTGGAGTTTGGAGTACGCGGCCTCGATCTTCTCGTCCGCAGAGGTCGGGGCGTCGGCGGCCTTCGACCGGATCTCCTCCTTCATCTGCTTGAGCGACATCGCGTAGTACGCCGACTCGCGCACGGGGAGCAGGTCGCGGCTCTCGGCATAGAGCATGAACAGGAGGCGGTAAAGAAGCGTGAGCGTTGCCGCTCGGATCGCTTCGAGTTCTTCGTCGCTCGGCTTGGCAATCTTCTTGAGACGGGCGCGACGGTCGTGTATGAAACCGGACGCCAGCATCGGCACCACGTCGTAGAACACCCGCCGCTTGAGTTCGACTTCCACCTCGCGGGCATAGTCGCGGCTGCCCTCGGCGATCGTGTCCAGCCAGCATCGGACTTTTTCGCCGGCAGCCGCGCTCGCCGCAGGCACGAACGCCTCTAGCCGGAAAAAGAGCCACCAGTACCTGAACGCCTCATTCGGGTCCGACTGCCCGCTTACGAGCATCGTGTCCTGAAGGTCTACCTCGTAGAAGTTCGTGCTGCGGCTATGGGCGGCGCGGCTGTACAGACGCCAGACTTTTCCATTGGTCACGATGGCCCACTCGGCGTCGCCGCGCTCCAGCAGGGTGACGACCGCAGCGCCGGGGTTTTCGGCTGGGCGGTCGGGATCATTGGGGTCCGGTCCATCGAGCCATCGGGCCCACGGGTAGACCAAAGCCACGGTGCGGCCGGTGCCGGAGGAATCTGCGAGGCGATAGTCGGCCGCTAGCGAGCCGTCTGATCGAGTGATCGCGCTGGCCGCGAAGCCGAGCACAGACCAGATGGGCTCGAAGAGGTCCTGCTTGGCGTGCTGGAGGGGCTTGCTGCCAACCCGATCAGGGGCGGCGTTCACCAGACGCTGCACCGACTGAAACGCTGGAGCTGGATCGGCTTTCCATGCCGCATCATCGCGCAGACGAGTTTCCAGGAAATGGTCAGAGAAGAGCGCGCGGTTCTGGAAGTAGGTGCCGCTGAAGTGGGCGGCGTCGAACACGCTCAGGAGTTTGTCGAACTGACGCAGGCCGTCGTCCATCGTGTATGTCAGACGGCGCAGAATCCGGAGCATCTGCTCGGGCCAGCGCCGCGGCACGACGAACACCCGGCCCTTGGGAGTGGTCACCACGTCGCCTGTCGCCCCCTTGCGGTCTCTTCGCTCCTTGTCGATCAGCACGAACTCGATCGACTCGAAGTCGCTCCCGGTCAGAATGAGCAGGTGCTCCGCGACGGGATCACGCCCAAACGCACGGACAAGGTCATTGCGTGCCTTGGCCGTCACAGACTTGAGCCGAACCAGAACGACGCGCAGGAACCCGTCTTGATCCTCTGAAAGCACCTCTAGGTGGGTGACTTGGCGCTCGGTATCACCGAGCCCCAAGCCAGCGGGGGCGACGGTCTTTCGCGTGCCCGAGGGATACCCCAAATGGGCGAGGAACGCGGCGACGGCGTCGGGTGTCGTCAGCCGGGCCACGTCAGCGGCTTGTATGTCCAGGTCAAGGCGGTGCGGCATGGGAGAGTGAGATAGTAACGTGCCGACGCTGTTTTCGCTGGAGCGGGACCGCCACCCGGCTGGCGCTTGTGCCGCATGGGCACTCCAGGGACGGGGTCAATGATGTGAGCACATGGGTAGCCGGCTGATCCCCGGCGAACGGTGCGGGCGGGACCTTGGACTCACCATCCCCAAGGCCCCGCTCGGCCGGCCCGAACAAGGATGGTGGCCAATGAGCAACGGTGACCCTTCGGGGACCGGCTACAGGGATGATCTTGTTGCCAAGGCTGAGGCAGTTGGATTCCGTGCGCGAGGCGAGCCGGTGTATCCCGGCAAGGTGCTGGTCATCCGTGGCGGGAGTTCCAAAGTCCATCCCGTGGACGATGATGCGTTCGATCCGTCCGTCGAGCGCATTCTGGGCATCGCCATTTGGGGAGCGACCACCGAGGCAATCACGGGGATGGTCCGGGTCGAAGAAGGGCCGAACGGCAAGATGGCGCCCGTCATCTCCGGCGAGATGAACACCATTGCCTTCGTGGTATGCGACGCCGAGGCTGAACTGGGCTTGCGCGTTTCCTTGCTCGGCCGCCTTGCGGTGCCACTTCACCGCCTCGCCGTCGTCCTTTGGCACTCCTTCCCCATAATGATGCATGAGTCCAAGATGCCACTGAGCAGCCGCGAATCCCTGCTCCGCCGCCTTCCGCAACCACTTCGCGGCCTCAACGTCGTCCTTCTGCAAGCCAAAGCCGATCCGGTACGAGAGGCCAATGTTGAACTGGGCTCCCGCGTCTCCTTGCTCCGCCTTGCGCCGTTCCTCAGCGAACGCGGTTTCCTGCGCCCCCGCCTGCGGCGGCTGGGCGACGGCCTTCTGCGGGAGGCACGCCCAAGTCGCCAAGCAGGCCGCCAACACCACCACGAGTCGAGTGGTCTTCATGACGGAATGTTAGGGGCGAACGTAGTACCTGCGTTCGGTTGGTCGGGCCGGGCACCCGGATCGGCGGCATGGTTGGTTGCGGTCAGGGAGTTGATGGGGATTAGTTGCCGAACGGCAACGCATGGTATAGACTGTGGACATGGGACAACTGACGAAGGCAATAGCGGCGGCGGTGAAGGCGAGCGATCAAACACCCTACGCGATCGCCAAGGGCGCGGGCGTGGCCCGTAGCCAACTGTCGCGGCTGATGAGCGGTGAGCGTGGATTGAACACGGACACGATCGAACGGCTGGCGGAGTACCTGGGGTTGCGAATCACGATCGAACCCAAGGGCAAGACCACGAAGGGACGGTGACGCATGGCGAGCATCGGATGGGAAGGCAAGCGGGCGCGCATCCTGTACCGCGATAAGAACAGGAAACAGCAAACTATCCGACTGGGCGAGTGCCCGAAGGCGGATGCGAGCGCAGCACGCATGGCAATCGGGCATCTGGTGATCGCCAGTCGCCACGGGAGCGTGCCCCACCCCGACGCGGTGCGATGGCTGGACCGTATCGACGACGTGCTGTACGCCCGCGTGGTCGCCCACGGGCTGTGCCAACCACGCGCAGGCGCGGCGGTGGTGACGCTGGCGAACCTGCTGGACCGATTCGACGCCACGGTAGCGGTGAAGCCCACCACGCAGTACAAGTACCGCCAAGTCGCGGACAGCCTGCGGGCGTTTCTGGGTGCGGATACGGCGCTGGCGTCAATCACGCCGGCCCACGCCGACAACTGGCGGAAGTCGATCGCCGAGCCGAAGGCGAGCCCCCCCACCCTCGACAACAAGACCGAGCCGGCCAAGGCGCTGGCCCGCGCCACCATCGCCAAGCGGGTGGTGATCGCCAAGGGGGTGTTTCGGAAGGCGGTGCGGTGGGGGTACATCGCGTCCAACCCGTTCGCGGACCTGCGAGCCGGCTCACAATCGAACCCGGATCGGGCGCACTACGTCACCGTCGAAACCACCCGGGCGATCCTGGCGGCGTGCCCCGATGAGGAATGGCGGGCGATCATCGCCCTGTCGCGGTTCGCGGGGCTGCGGTGCCCGTCCGAAGTTGTGGGGCTGCGGTGGGGTGACATTGTTTGGGACAAGGGCAGGATGACGGTGCGAAGCCCTAAGACGGCCAACCACGAAGGCCACGCGGTACGGGTGGTCCCGATCGCCCCCGAGTTGCGGCCGATCCTGCAAGACCTGTTCGACCGAGCCGAGCCGGGCTCGGAAGCGGTGGTGCCCCGGCTGCGGGATGCGGGCGTCAACCTGCGGACCCAGTTTGAGCGGATCATCGCCAAGGCGGGCGTGAAGCCCTGGCCCCGACTGTTCCATAACATGCGGGCATCGTGCGCGACGGATTGGGTGGAGCGGTTCCCGGCCCACGTTGTCGCGGGCTGGTTGGGGCACAGCCCGATGATCGCGGCCCAACACTACCTGCAAACCCGCGATGCACACTTCGACCTTGCGGCGGGCGTCTCTGAGGCGGCAGCAAATCCGGCAACACACACGCGCCCAAGCGATCCCACGGCGTCCAAGCCTGAAACACAAAACCCCCAAAACTCACGGGAGTTGGTGGGGGTTGGCGTCGGGTGTGATCCCGTGGAATATGAGCAAGTGCCCCCCGAAGGACTCGAACCTTCGACCCGCTGATTAAGAGTCAGCTGCTCTACCAACTGAGCTAGGGAGGCGTCGCGGATTGGTCCCGCGAGGAGTGGGAACAAGTTTAGCGCGGCCGCTCGGTTCTTCCAGTCGGGATCCACACGCACCCGCGCCATGCGAGCGTCCCCGCACCAAACCGCCTGACGCAATAACCCGGTCCATCGCGGCAGCCGAGTCTCCGATCACCTCCGCCGTCCACCCGCAAACGGCCGCACGCCCGTTCAACCAAACCGAACCCGACTATTCTCCACCCGCGTCCGTAGACTTCCCCAGGGGGGTCGCGCTAACCTTCCGCCCCTTGGACCGACCCGGTCCGGCAGGTGGTTTTTCAGTTCCGCGCCCGCGAACGACCGTTGGCCTGACGCACGACTCTAGAGAAGGTATCCGCCATGCAACCATGTTTTCGCCAGAGCCACGGCCGCACCCGTCGTCGCCGCTCGCACCACGCCCTCACGCCGGTGAATCCCACCGTCTGCCCCCTCTCGGGCATGCCGAAGATGCACCACCGCGTCTGCAAGGAGTCGGGCTACGTCCGCGCTGGCCTGCGGATCAGCGTGCCCAAGCTCGGCATCGGCGTCGACAAGGAATAACCGGGTCTTCGCAGCAATCGGAGTGAACCGTCCCGATGCGGATCGCCGTGGATGTCATGGGTGGGGACCATGCGCCCGACGCGATCATCCGCGGGTGTGTCGACGCGCTCGCCTATCTCGCCCCGGAGGATGAACTCGTCCTCGTCGGCCGGCGGAACGATATCGAGGAACTGCTGTCCGACCGCGGCGTGACCGACCGTCGGCTCCGCTTCGTCTTCACCGAACAGATTATCGAGATGGACGAATCGCCCGCCAAGGCGATCAAGTCCAAGCCCGATTCCTCCATCGTCAAGATGGCCTGGCTCGGCTCGCGCCGCTCCGATCTGCCCTGCGATGTCGTGCTCTCCGCCGGCAACACCGGCGCCTGCGTCGCGGCCGCCACCGTCCAGATGCGCCGCCTCCCGGGCGTCCATCGCCCGGGCATTGCCGTCACCATCCCCGCCTTCCACGGCCCGCTGATCCTCTCCGACGCGGGCGCCAACCCCGAGCCGCGCCCCAGCCACCTCTGGCAGTACGGCATCATGTCCAGCGTCTTCGCCGAGGCCGCCTTGAGCGTCAAGAGCCCGCGCGTCGCCACGCTCAACATCGGCAGCGAAGAGGGCAAGGGCACCGGCCTGATCAAGTCGACCCACGACCTGCTCAAGCAGACCCCCGGGCTCAACTACATCGGCTACATCGAGGGCCGCGACCTCTTCGACGGCGTGGCCGACGTGGTGGTCACCGACGGCTTCGTCGGCAACACCATGCTCAAGATGGCCGAGGGCTTCGCCCGCAGCCTCATGAAGGCCATCGCCCACGAGATTTTCACCACCGCGCCCGACCTGGGCCTCGCGCTCGAGCCGGTGTTCAAAGAACTCTACCGCAAGAACGACTACCACGAGTACGGCGGCGCCCCACTGCTGGGCGTCAACGGCGTCTGCGTGATCGCACACGGCTCCAGCGAGGCCCGCACCATCAAGGCCGCGATCCGCAACAGCCGCAACTACGTCACCAGCGGCGTGAACCGCCACATCGAGCGCCGGCTCGCCGAAGTGGCCGCGGCCATGCCGCAGATGGTCAGCGCGGAACGCGAGGATCCGGGGACAAACTGACGAACCGGCGTGGCGCTGGCCAGCCCGGCCAGGATCGATCTTCGGGCTCGATGCCCCGCCAAATGTGACGCACGAATACCAAGGCTTGGATGTGATACCGGGATGGTCACCGCTTCTGCGGCGAGGCGGCGATCGCACGAATCGCGGCCTCGGCCTGCGGAACGTTCACGCTGAGTGCCGCTTCCTGACCGGCGACCGCAACGATCTTGGGCACGCCCGCGGCGTTGAGGTCCACTCCGTTCCGCACAGCGTCCAGCACCTTGAAGCTCAGGCTGTTGCCGAACAAGCCCGGTGACACATAGTAAGTTCCAGCCGGAATGCTGGGCAGCTCGCCGGTGGTGTACTTTGCCAGCACACTGCCTTGCTTAGCCAGAAAACTCATCACCGTGGTCCCATCAGCC
>JBGAOP010000005.1:0-165169 GCA_044221735.1 Phycisphaerales bacterium
GGGGGCGTCGAGCTTGTACTTGCGGTGGAGCTTCACGCCCGCGATGTCCTCGGCGATGGAGACGAGCTGGTTGATGCTCACGAGCTCGCTGGAGCCCAGATTGATCGGCTCGAAGAAGTCCTTCGAGTTGGTGATCATCTGGATGCCCTTGACGCAGTCGGTGATGTACATGAACGAGCGGGTCTGGGAGCCGTCGCCCCAGATCTCGATCTCGAGCTTGCCGGTGTGCTTGGCGTTCATGACCTTGCGGCAGATCGCGGCGGGGGCCTTCTCGCGCCCGCCCTCCCACGTGCCGAAGGGGCCGTAGACGTTGTGGAAGCGGGCGACGCGGAAGGGCGTGCCGAAATCCTCGCGGAAGTGGCGGCCCATGCGCTCGGAGAAGAGCTTCTCCCAGCCGTAGCCGTCCTCGGGCATGGCGGGATACGCGTCCTCTTCCTTGAGGGCAGTGACGTTGGCGTCGCGCTGCTTGTCGGCGTTGTAGACGCAGGCGGAGGAGGCGTAGAAGAAGCGATCGACGCCGACTTCCTTGGCGGCCACGAGCATCTGCGTGTTGATCATCACGCTGAGCATGCACTCGGCCTTGTGGGTCTCGATGAAACCCATGCCGCCCATGTCGGCGGCGAGCTGGAAGACCTTCGCGCCCGCGCGGCCCTTCATGACGCGCCGGCAGTTCTCCATGCTCATCAGGTCGCCCTTGGCGCCCCCGATGTTCGTCGCGCCGCGGTGGACCTGGTACCAGCCGTCGAGGGGCTTCTTGTCGACGGAGACGACGTGCTTGTAGCCGTGCTTGAGCATTTCAGCGACGAGATGGCCGCCGATGAAGCCGCCGCCGCCGCAGACGATGATGGGCTGATTGCGATCGATGCGAGACATGTGGGTTCCAGTGAGAAGTGAGAAGGGGTGTGAGTAAGAAGCGAGAAGTCGGGGGCTAGCGAACGCCCGTGGGGCGGGTAGAACGGCTGCCGCAGGCGGTGCCGCTGAAGAAGGGATTGGGATCGGGTTGGGGGCGGCCGGGGGCGGCCGCGGGCGTGGTGGAAGCAGAGTTCGCGTGCGCGGGCGAGTGTAGGTCGGAGGGTCCGGAAACTCGGGGGTTGCAGGCCTCGCCGCGGGCGGAAGGGGCTGAACGATCGGCCTGAACGGGAGCTGAAGCAGAGAGGGACATCGTGGTCTCCTTTGGAGGGAGGGGTACTACGCCTCATCATCGGTTGAGGTGCGGCAGGGCTGAATGTGGGGAGGAAATGGAGGGCGTCGTCTTGGGGCTGTTCGGGTGCGGTCCGGGGAGATTCATGGCCGTTTAGAGGCGCGCCGCTACGTTTGCGGCACCATGATGCTCTTCAAGCTGCTGTGTGTCCTGTTGGCCATGCTGGGCCAGCCCACCGGACCGGGCGTGCCGCCCCCCGCTTCGGGCCCGGAACCGGTGGTGACCCCGCTTCGACTGGGTGTGCTGACGTTCAACATCCGGTACGGGACCGCACCGGACAAGGACAACGCGTGGCCCAAGCGAAAGGACCAGGTGTTCGCCATTCTGAACGACGATCGCCTCGAGGTGATCGGGCTTCAGGAGGCGCTGCGGATGCAGCTCGATGAGATCCACGCGGCGTGCCCGAAGCTCGGCGAGATCGGCGTCGGGCGCGATGATGGCAAGACCAAGGGCGAGTACGCCGCGATCCTGTACCGCACGGACAAGTGGAAGCCGGTGAAGTCCGGGACGTTCTGGCTCTCGGAAAAGCCCGAGGAGCCGGGCTCGAAGTCGTGGAAGACGGCGTGCACGCGGGTGTGCACGTGGGCGAAGCTGGAGCAGATCAACGCGAAGTCCGGCGCGCCGAAGCAGTTCTGGCTGTTCAACACGCACATGGACCACGTGTCGGCGGAGGCGCGGCTGAACGGGGCGAAGCTGATCGCCAAGCGGATCGCGGAACGCGGCGATGCGTTGCCCTTTGTGGTGACTGGGGATTTCAACTCGGATGAGAAGGAAGAGGCCGCGCGGTACTTCACGGCCCCGCCCACGGAGGGCGATGCGAAATCACCGATCGGGCCGCTGCTCGACACGTTCCGGATGGTGAACCCCGCGGCGGAGGACTCGGCGACGTTCCACGAGTTCAAGCCGACGGTACGGGTGGGCAAAAAGATCGACTACATCCTCGTGCAGCCGGGGGCATCGGCGGTGGCCGCGTGGATTGATTGGCGACACAAAGATGGGCCGCCGATGGTGTCGCCGTCGGATCATTATCCGGTGGGGGCGATTGTGGATTTGCCGGTGCCGGAAGTAACGTCGAAGGCTCCAGAGAGCACGCCGACGGCAAAGTAAGAGAGGTACCTCTCGCTTACGCGAGAGGTCCTTTGAGGACTTGCTGCGCGGCCGCGAGGAGGCGGGCGTGGAGCTCGGGGGGCGCGCCGAGAATGCCGGCGTTGCGTTCTAGGCCGCGGCCGTGGGAGAAATCGAGGGGCTTGCCGTTGACATCGGTGACGGTGCAGCCGGCCTCCTGCGCCAGGAGCATTCCGGCCGCGTGATCCCAGATGCGCTCGATGTAGCCCTTCTTGGAGGGGAGGCGGAGATAGACGTCGGCGTCGCCGCGAGCGAGGAGGGCGTATTTGGCCTGGCTATCCATGTTGATTGAGGGACCGACGGGACCGGCGAGCCTCATGATCTCGGCGGCGAAGTCCTTGCGGGTGTGAGAGGTTTCGACGCTCTCGGCGAGGCGCGCGGGGTCGGCGGGGGAGAGGTCCGGGCGACGCAGCGGAACCTGTCCGGCGGACGCCTCTCCGACGACACGCATGTGGGCCCCCTTGCCCCGGATGGCGAAGAACAGGCAGCCGCGTGCGACGGCATTTTGGAGGTCAAGTTCGGCGTACGCCTCGTGTGGGAAGTTCGGACAACCGAGGACTCCGGCTTCGACGACGCCGCGTCGGATGTGGGCGAGCGATACGCAGTACTGCTCGCCACGAAGGAAGCCCTTGGTGCCGTCGATCGGATCGAGCGTCCATCCACCCAAGTCGGACACAAGAGCGGTCGGATCGGCCGCGCCGAGATCGACCATGGCGATGACCTCGTCGGCGGTGGCATGGGGCCATGCACCGCTCTCCCGGAGGGCGTCAACGCAGGCCTGGAGGTGGGGCGCGTGTTCGGGCTGCTTCAGGAACGCCGCGGATTCCTCGGCAACAAGCCCGCCAAACAGGAGCCCGGCACGGGAGAGACCCCGAGCGACCATCGCCTGGGCCGCAAAGTCGCCGATGGTGACGGGGGAGGCGTCGTCCTTGGTCATGGCGCGCAGGGCGTCGAGACGGCGCTGGACATGTCGGCAGACCAGGCAGGCATCCTCGACCGCTGCGAGGGCGACATCCAGATAGGCGACGCCGGTGCTCATGGGCATTTTGCAGGATAGACCGCCGGACGGTTTTCGTGCGGCGCGATACGCTGGGCGCGTGGAACATGGGCGAGCCAGTTCCGGCGGGTGGCCGAACACGCTGATGCTGTGGATGCTGCCCCTTGCGCTCTGGGCGCTGGCGACGGGGTACTTCGGGTTTGACCTGGGCAAGTACTCCGACGACTGGTCGCAATCGTTCATCAACCCCTCCGACGGGAGCGTGGACACCGCGTTTCATCCGTGGGTGCGGTGGCCGTTCTTCTTTCGGCCCGTGTACTTCGTGGTGATCTGGACGATCAACACGATGTTCTGGGAGCACGACTGGGCGCGGCACGCGATCGCGGCGCTGGTGCATCTGGGTGTGGGGGCTCTGCTCTTTCGCGTGCTGCGGCGGATCGGGGTATCGGCCGGGGCGGCGATCGGGGCGGCGGCGGTATTCCTGGTGTGGCCGGTGAGCGGCGAGGCGGTGCTGTGGCCGGCGGCGATCGGATTGCCGCTGGGAGCGGCCGCGCTGCTGGTGGCGTGCGAGCGGGCGGCGGCGTTTGCGCGGCAAACACCCGATGGACGGCCGTGGTGGCGCGCGATCGAGCTGGGCGCGTGGACTTTTCTGGCGGCGTGCTTTCATGAGCAGACCGCGGCCGCGACGGCGGCGGTGCCTGCGCTGTATCTGGCGTGCTGTCCGCAACAACAGGAGATCGTGCTGCGGGTGAGGCGAGCAGCGGTGGCGACGGCGGGCTGCGGAGTGGGGTGCCTGGTTTACATCGCGCTGATGCGGGCGACGGTGCCCGCGGGAAGACGAGGGTCGGGCGTGAGCCTTGTGTCGATGGGTGATGCGCCTGTGCGGCTGGAGCAGTTTGTGGCGCGTGCGGGGGATTGGCTCTGGGGCGCTCGTGGGTACGAGGTGATGGTCGGGGCCGGCGTTCGCGGGGCGAAGCTGCTGGCATCCGGGGCAACGGTGTGGGCGTGGGGGTCGTTTGTGGTGGTGGGCGTGGTGTTGTGGGTGGTGTGGTGTGCAACTCCCTCGTCGCGACCCGTGAACGCGGGGGAGCGTCCGGCGGCGCGATGGGCTTGGTTGGTGCTCTTTGGGATTGGGTTTGGGCTGGTGAGCCTGGCGCCGATCGCGATCACCAAAAGCAACGCGGTGGCGTCGCGGTACTTCTATGTTCTCACCTTGGGCATTGCTTTTGCCACGGCCGCGGGGGCGGAGGGGCTGGCGCGATGGATCGCCTCGCGCGGCCACGGGCGGGCGGGCCGGGGCTTGGCGATCGCGGCGATGCTGGGAACCGCGGGGCTTGGCGCGTGGGGCGCGATGGGGATGGTGTGGTGGCAGAACGCGTTTCGAGAGCGCGCGGCGGCGGATGCGTCGATCGGGACACAACTGCGGTGGGCGGTGGCGCAGCCGCCTCGCGACGCGGTGATCGTGCCGGTCTCGATCGCCCGGAGGCGGGAACCGGAATCGCGCGTATTTCCGGAGGGACCCGTGCCCGGCGCGCTGACCCAGCCGTGGGCGTGCTGGTGCTTTGTGCAGCGGACGTACGGGCGGGGCGACATCAGCGCGACCCACATGCGGCCGCGCGGCGTGGTGACCGTGGCTGTGGTGAAGGGGGGATTGAACTACTCGAAGGCGCTGTGCGATGCGTGGGGCCGCGAGTGGGCGGAGCGATCGTTCATTCCGTGGGAACGAGCGGTACCGATCTCGATCGATGCCGAGGGGCGGGTGCATGTGCTGTCGCGGGATGTAGCCGAGGAGATTCTGGGGTCTCGGAGCCCGAGCGGGAACGCGCCGAACATGGATGGGGGCAAGGATGGAGGCGCGGACGGGCGCGGCGGGAACTCGGACTGATGCGGGAGCGACTCGTGAGCGATGTGCATCCAATGACAACGGGGGCGGCGGCTGTGGACTGGCGCGCCCAGCGCGTGGCGGTAACTGGCGGAGCGGGGTTTCTGGGGTCGGCAGTGGTGAATGCGCTTCGGGCGCGTGGCGCGAAGGACGTGCTGGCGGTTCGTTCACGCGAGTGCGACCTGACAACCCGCGAGGGAGCGCGCCGGGCGGTGCGCGATTCGTTCGGCGGGGCGGGACCGACGGTGGTGATCCACTGCGCGGCCGCGGTGGGCGGGATTCAGGCCAATCGCGAGCGGCCGGGAGAGTTCTTCTTCCGCAACGCGGCGATGGCCATGAATCTTGGTGAGGAGCTGCGGCTGGCGGGGGCGATCGAGCGCGGGGTGGCGATGGTCGCGGTGGGGAGCATGACGAGCTATCCCGCCAGCGCGCCGATCCCGTTCAAGGAGGAGGACCTCTGGCGCGGATATCCCGACATGGTGAGTGCGCCGTACGGCGTGGCCAAGCTGGCCGCGTGGCAGATGCTCGATGCGTATCACCGGCAATACGGCCTGCGCGGCGGATACGTGGTGCCCGTGAACCTGTACGGCCCCGGAGACAACATCGCGGATGAGCGGAGCGCACACGTGGCGGGAACGCTGGTGCGACGCATCGTCGAGGCCCAGCGGACGGGCGCGCCGGAGGTGGTGAACTGGGGGACGGGGACGCCGACGCGGGAGTTTCTGTTTGTGGAGGACGCCGCGGAGGGTGTGGTTCGGGCCGCAGAGCGGGCGATGGCGGTGGATGGCGTGCCCACGCCGATCAACCTGGGATCGGGCGAGGAAGTGTCAATTATGCGATTGGCGGTGATGATCGCGAAGGCGGCGGGGTACTCCGGGCGGATCGCCTGGGACGCGAGCAAGCCGGACGGTCAGCCGCGGCGGTGCATGGATACCTCGCGGTCACAGGCGCTGCTGGGCTGGCGGGCCCGGGTGGGGCTTGAGGAGGGATTGCGCCGGACGGTGGAGTGGTATCGGGCCACCGGCGGAGTGCGATGATCGGTGTTTTTCGGCGTGCGCGCTATGCTGGGTGCGTGAATGATCTTCGGCCACAGAGTGCGCGGCGAACGGTGCGGGGCGAGGCCTCGATTTCCGGGGTGACGCTGTTTACCGGGGTCGCCGCGGCGGTGGTGATTCGGCCTGGGCGGGACGGGATCGTGTTTCGGCGCGTCGATGTGGCGGGGTCGGGGGAGATTCCCGCGGACGGCCGGCATGTGGTGCCGGAATCGCGCCGGACGGTGCTGAGCGCCGATCCCCGCGACACGGGAGCGGCGACGGTACAGACGGTAGAGCACGTGCTGTCCGCGCTGGCGGGGATGGGCGTGACGGATGCCGTTGTCGAACTGCGCGGGCCGGAGATTCCGATCGGGGATGGATCGGCGCTGCCGTTCGTCGAGGCGATCCGCGCGGCGGGGGTTGTGCCCGTTGCCGACGCCGCGGCGGGGCGCGAGGCCGCGGTTGTGCGCGAGCCGATCGTGATCCAGGATGGGACGGCGCGGATCGAGGCGACGCCGACGGAGCGACGCGGCCTCGAGTTGACCTACCGGCTGGAATACCCGCCGGGGGCACCGATCCCCACGCAGGAAGCGTCGATGTTCGTGCCGCTGGGCATGCCCGGCGACAAGTACGAGGAAGAGGTCGCGCCCGCGCGGACGTTCTGCCTGCGACAGGAGGCGGAGGCGATGCGGGCGATGGGGATGTTCAAGCACCTGACGCCGAAGGAGATGCTGGTGATCGGGGAGCAGGGGCCGATCGACAACGCGCTGAGATTTGGCAACGAACCGGCGCGGCACAAGCTCCTTGACCTGCTTGGGGATCTATCGCTGTGCGGCAGGCCGGTGGTCGGGCGGGTGGTGGCAACCCGGACGGGGCACGCGCACAACCATGAGATGGCTCGGCGGCTGGCGGAGTTGGGGAGATAGGGGAACGGGGTCGGGTGGCAATTCGCTGGCATGAACGGGCGTTTGGCCCGATGCTGTATGGGGGGCGGGCGGGTGGCGCGATTCGGCTCAGACATGGCCTCTCTCCCCGGACAACTCCGACGCACGCTGGGCTTCACGCTGGTGGAGCTTCTCCTCGTCATCACGATCATCGCCATCATCGTGTCGATCACGATTCCGGCACTGGGCGGGGCACGGGAAACCTCACGGCGGGTGGCGTGCCTGGCGAACCTCAAGAGCATGGGCACCGGCCTGCAGGCGTATATGAACGACTCGAAGGACCTGCTGCCCCGGGTGCGGCCGATCCATGACCCCGCGGGCAACCAGAACGATCTGTCGCTGCTGGATGTGATGGTGGCGTATCTGTCGATCCCCGCGCCGGAGCGAGAGGACCCGACGAATCCGAACTCGCCGTGGATCCACGTGGCGGACGTGCTCAAGTGCCCATCGGACCGGATCGGCAAGGACCCGGCGACAAACTTCGAGCCGCTGTGGCGCAGCAGTGGCTTCAGCTACGAGTATCTGGCCGGGGAGATGATGGTGTTCTCCGAGCAGCTCACGGTGCCGGACCCGCAGGGCTCGACGACGCTGCTGTATCGCGACCCGAAGTGGCGTGATCTGCCGGTTGTGCTGGACAACGACGACTGGCACACGCAGCGTAAGGGCGGCGTGCCGCGCAACGCGCTGTTCTTCGGCGATTGGCGGGCGGACTGGGCGAGCAATGTCGTCAGGTTCGATTCGCAGGACCCGCGGCTACGGCAGCTCGTGTGCGACCTGATCGTGAACTATGGACGGCGGATGTTTCCTGGGTGCAACTAGATGCGCGAGGGCGAGGCGGAAGGACAGGCATGACCGACGGCACCACAACAACCAGCCCCCCCACTGCCGCCGACGCGGCCGCGCATTCTCGGTTTACACGATCGATCACCGAGGGGATCGAAGCCGGCGCTTCGGAAGTCGTCGCGGCGAGTGCGCCAGCGGCGGCGAAGTCGGCGCGGCGGGCGCCGGCATGGCTGGTGCGGGCGTGGAACAACAAGCCGTTTCGGTACGGCGGTCTGGCGCTGGCGCTCATCGGCGGAGGACTGGCGGCGTTTCTGGCGTTGCGGCCCGTGCCGCAACCGGACTATGCCGAAGACCCGATGGACGATGTGCTCAACTACACGCTGCTGACGGATGAGTTCAACAAGCTGCCGGTGGACAAGCGGCTGGAGCTGCTTGGGGAGCTGATCCAGCGGGTGAAGACGATGTCGGGCGATGATTCGGCGATGATGGCCGCGTTCGCCGCGAGCATCGACACGGACAAGCTCCGCAAACAACTGGAAGAGAATGCGTCGCGGCTGGCGCTCGATGTGTGGGACAAGTACGCGATCGACTACCAGAGCAAGCCGCCGGAACAGCGCGAGGAGTACCTGGACCAGACGCTGGTGAACTTCGAGAAGATGATGGAGACGATGGCGGGCGTGACGAGTGACAAGACCGACGAGCAGCGGCTCGCGGAGGCCCGCAAGCAGGTGAAGCGCGATCAGGAGATGCTCTCCAAGGGCGAGGGCCCTTCCGCGGGACAGCTCACGCGGATGGCCGATCTGATGCGCAACCGCGTGGGCCAGCACTCGCCGCCCCAGCAGCAGCAGCGCGGGATGCAGCTCATGCGGGACATGACGCGGCATCTGCGTGGGCAGGATCCGGTGACGGGCAAGCCGACGCCGGGGGGCTGAGCGGTGGAATCGATCCGTCGCGACGGATAGGCCGATCCGGTTCGGGCTATCATTTGAGGAGTCGGGAGGGGAGGGGGCACAACGGTCTCACGCCGGGCTGATCGCTCGGTGATGGAGGATTCGCCAGATGAACATGATTCCCAAGCCGCCGCCGCGCGAGGCCTCGCTCGGCTTTCTGTATTTGCCGCCGTTCCGCGTGTTCGGCACGAGCATCGCGGGCGAGTCGACGAGCGTGGGAATTCCCGAACTCGACATCTGCTTTGACCTGGGCACGTGCCCGCGGGCGATGCTGGCCATGAAGCACGTGGCCATCAGCCACGGACACATGGACCACATCGGCGGCCTGGCGTACTACTGCTCGCAGCGGTGGTTCCAGGGGATGGGCGAGGGCACGATCATCTGCGACAAGCGGATCGCGCCGGCCATCGAGAAGATGCTGGCGGGATACGTGGAGCTCGAGAACCAGAAGACGCCCTACAAGCTCATCGCGCTGGAACCGGGCGATGAGTTCATGATCAAGAACAACATCTTCATCCGCCCGGTGCCGGTGGAGCACACGGTGCCCACGTTCGGCTACGCGATCGTGGAGAAGCGCTCCAAGCTCAAGGACGAGTACAACGGCCTGCCGCAGGAGAAGCTCAAGGAGCTGCGCGACCGGGGCGAGGCGATCACCCGCGTGCTGGAGGTGCCGCTGGTGTCGTACCTTGGCGACTGCGCTCCGGGGCCGTGGCTGGTGCGAGAGGAAGTGCGCAAGTCGCAGATCGCGATCTGCGAGTGCACGTTCACCGAGCCCGACCACGCGGACCGCGCGAAGGTCGGCATGCACATGCACGCGGAGGCCATCGCGGAGTGGCTGCGCGTGCTGGAATCGCAGGCGCTGGTGCTCACGCACCTGTCCCGCCGGACCAACCTGCTCTTCGCGCGCCAGCGGCTCACGCAACTCGCCGGGCCGCAGCTGATGAAGAAAGTTGAGTTCTTGATGGACTACAAGAACAACAAGGAGCGGTACGAGAAGCAACTGGCCGACAACGGGCAGCTTCCGGACATGCTGGCGCGGCCGGGCGGCGGCGGGATGGGCAGGCCGGGCGGTCGTCCGGGCGGCGGAGGTTTCAACCGCGGGCCGCGCCCGGGCGGGTTTGGTGGAGGCGGCGGAGGCTCCTCGCGTCCGCCGATGCGTCCGCGTCCGCAGGGCTGAGTCGGTTGCGCTCGCATAGGCGCGCTGTCTGACTGGAGGAGTCGGCGGCGCGCAATTCCATTTGCGCAGATCGATTTGACAAACACGCCGGATTGATTAGGGTTGGGCGATCGGGAGAACCGAGCGCTCGCGGGGCAACGGCAATCGCGCCGAGGCGACCGCGGACGCCGGTCGACAGAATCGGATGATCGATCGTGAGGGACGATCGCACACTCATGTCACGCATGACACCTGAATCGCGCCACGCGCGGATGCGCCCGGATAGCCAACTGTGGGACGGGATGGTCGCGCATCTGAAGACCCATCAGCCGACCCTCTGCCGGCAGTGGTTCGAGGAGATCGAACCACTGGGTATTGACGGCGGCGTTCTTCGCCTGCGCACGCGGACCGACATTCACCGCGACTACCTCAAGAAGCAGTGCGCCGACGGGTTCAACGACGCGGCCCGAACTGTTTCCAAGCACCTGCTCTCGGTGCTGTTCCTCGGGCCGGAGGACCCCGTCCCGGCGACGGCCGCAAAGCGAACGGGCCCGAACGAAACCGACGGCACATCCGGGCTCAACGGCACGCGCCGCGGCCAGGAAGGCGCCTCGGCGGATTCCCGGAACGGCGCGAATGTGCGAGTCGACGGGGTAGAGATGAAGATCGGGGCTTCGGGTGTGGCGGCCTCGAGCGGGCACGCGCCAGCGGTGAAGTGGGACCTTGCCGGGCCCAAGCGCGAGTCGAACACCGACTCGCTGGTGATCAATCCGGACTACAGCTTCGAGAACTTCATCGTGGGCCCGACCAACCGGCTCGCGCACGCCGCGGCGATGGCCGTGGCCAACAACCCCGCGCGTTCGTACAACCCGTACTTTGTGCACGGGGGCGTGGGGCTTGGCAAAACGCACCTGCTCCAGGCGATCTGCCTGCGGATCAAGGAGCAGCACCCGCAGACGCGGATCTTCTACACGTCGTGCGAGGGGTTCATGACGCAGTTCATGGACGCGGTGCAGGCGGGCGAGATGACGGCGTTCCGCCACCGGTTCCGCGATGTGGACCTGCTGATCATCGACGACATCCACTTCCTGGCCAAGCGCGACCGGACGCAGGAAGAGTTTTTCCACACCTTCAACAGCCTGTACCAATCGCGCAAGCAGATCGTGATCTCGTCGGATGCGCCGCCGGAAGAAATCCCCGACCTTGAGGACCGGCTGGTGAGCCGTTTCAAGTGGGGCCTGGTCACGAGCGTGACGCCGCCGTGCTATGAGACGCGCGTGGAGATTCTCAAGAACAAGGCGCGCATGCGCGGCATGGAGCTGCCCGACGACGTGGCCTGCCTGATCGCCTCGCGCATCGACGCGAACATCCGCGAGCTCGAGGGGGCGATCGTCAAGCTGCAGGTGCTCTCGAGCGTCGAGTGTCGCCCGATCGACATCCCGATGGCGGCCGCGGCCCTGGGGGATGAGACCATCAAGGGCGAGAAGCGGGTGGAGATCCAGACGATCATCGCGGCGGTGACGGACTTCTACGGGGTGAAGATGACGGACCTGCAGAGCAAGCGCCGGCAGCGTTCGATCGCCCTGCCGCGGCAGGTGTGCATGTATCTGGCCCGCCGGAACACGCGGTTCTCGCTTGAGGAGATCGGCGGGTACTTTGGCGGGCGCGACCACACGACAGTCATGCACGCGGTGAAGACCGTGGAGGACCGCTGCACCGTGGACCTGGACTTCAACCGGGTGGTCGCGACGCTGGAGTCTCAGGTGCAGGTCGGAACTGCGTGAACACGCCTTGTCCTGATGCGGATCGGCCCGGAGCGGGGGTTGCTCGGTGGGTGCGACGGTCACCTGTTCTGGTGCTTCGGCGCGGTGGTTGCGGGTCGATCGATCATGTCGGTTCCGGTGTGGGTAACTTGTGGGCGAACGGGCGCGGGCGCGCTGGGGCGCGCGAGCGGGCGTGGGGGGGAGTTCGGGACGGCTTGTCGGGTATGAAAACGACCGATCCGTGGCCGCACCGCAACGACTGCGAACCGACAGGATTGACACACCGTCTCTGCGCATGCAAGTGCTGTATGGGCTGGCACTTACGCGATCTGTTCCCCGCGTATCCACGATGCGACAGGACTCTCTTCTACCACTACTGAAGCTATCTCCATTACTGATAAGAAGAGAGCGCGGAACCCCCGCAGACAGGAGCGCGGAATCTGCGGCTCGTCCGTGTGTCGCGGCAATCTGGAAAGGATGTGGATAACAGCCATAGGACCTTGGGTGATCGCCCTAGATGGATCGGGCTTGGCGGCGGGGCTGGCAATGCGGGCACCACACGGTCGTCCGCTGGGCGAGAAGGCCGCGGGAGAGCGTTTGGCCGCAGGTGAGGCACGGCAGTCCGGCGCGGCCGTAGACGCGGTGTGAGGCGGCGTAGGCCCCGGGCGTGCCGTTGGCGTCGGCGTAGTCGCGGAGGGTTGAGCCGCCGGCCTGGACGGCCGCGCCCAGCACGGAGCGGATGGCCTCGGCAAGGCGGGAGATCGCCTCGGCCGGCAGCCGAGCGGCGATGGCCGCGGGATGAACGCCGGCAAGGAACAGGGCCTCGTCGGCGTAGATGTTTCCCACGCCGGCCAGGACGGACTGGTCAAGGAGCGCGGCCTTCACCGGTCGGTGGGCGGATGTCAGGGCGGTTCGGAGTTCCGTGTCGGAGATCGAGAGCGCATCCGGGCCGAGCGACGCCAGGTGCGTGGAGAGGTCGGGCAGCGAGCGGAAGACGCGCAGCGAGCCAAAGCGGCGGGGATCGTGGAAGCGGAAGCGGAGGCCGGAGTCGAGCGTCCAAAGGGCGTGAGTGTGCGCATCGCGCCGCTCGCCCGGGCCCAGGACATCAACGGAGCCGGTCATGCCGAGCTGCACGACGAGGGCACGATCGGCGGTGAGCACGGCGAGCTGTTTGCCGTGGCGGGAGATGGAGACGATGGTTGCGTCGACGAGCAGATCGGCCGATGTCACGCGCCGGGGGCGGAGCGCGGCGCGGTTGCGCTGGCGCGGGAAACCGCCGGGCGGATCGCCGGGAGCGATGAGAATGTCGCGGCGGTGGAGGCGGGCGGAGACGACGGAGCGGCCGATGAGATGCGGGAGCAGGCTCCGGCGGAGAGATTCGACCTCGGGGAGTTCGGGCACGCCAAACAATAACCCGCGTGCCGAGGGGCACGCGGGTCGAGTGGATGCGGAGAGTGAGCGCCGGGCTCAGGCGACCTGCAGGACGCGCATCGCGGTGGCGACGATGTCCTGGGCGGTGAGGCCGCACATCTTGAGCATTTCCTGCGGGGTCTTGGCGGACTTGGGGATGCGCTTGACGTACATCTGCTCGAGCGTGAAGCCCTCGCCGGACTGGGTGAGGGCATCGGCCACGGCGGAGCCAAGGCCGCCGCCGTAGTTGTCCTCGAGGGTGATGATGTAGCCGCCGTTGGCGTTGGCCAGGTCGAGGAGCTTGTCGGTGTCGAAGGGGATGGAGTAGGCATCGACGAGCGAGGCGGAGACGCCGGCCTGGTCGAGCAGGTCGAGGGCCTTGTTGGCCTCGTGGACCATGTAGCCCGCGGCGACGAGCAGGATGTCGCGGCCCTCGTTGAGGACCTCGAAGCCGCCGAGGTTGAAGACGGTGTCGTCGGAGTAGATGAACTCGGTGTCGGGGCGGAGGGTTCGCATGTAGCAGCACCCCTCGTACTCGGCCATGACGCCGGTGAGGGCGTAGGCCGCGTAGGCGTCGGCGGGCTGGAGGATGTAGCAGCCGGGGTTGCCGCGGTGGTCCTTCATGGTGGCGAAGGAGCGGAACCAGGCGACGTCGGGGAGGGACATCTGGCTGGGACCGTCGGAGGCGAGGGAGATGCCGGCGTGCGAGCCGATGATCTTCAGGTTCGCGCCGGAGTTGATGGCCATCTCGATCTGGTCGTAGGCCCGGGTGACGAACTTGGCGAAGGTGGAGCAGAAGGGGATCTTGCCCGCGGCCGAGAGGCCGGCGCCGACGGAGAACATGTTCTGCTCGGCGATCTTGCACTCCACGAAGCGGCTCGCCAGGGCGGAATCCTTGCGGAACATGTCGGCGAAGGTGGAGTTGGAGACGTCGGCGTCGAGGACGACGACGCGGTCGTTGACCTGGCCGAGGGCGCGAAGGGCGACGCCGTAGGCGCGCCGGGTGGCCATCTTGCCGGAGTGAACGACCGACTCCATGTCGAGCTTCTTCATGACCTGCGTGAAGCTCGGAAGCTCGCCGCTCTTGGGCGTGCGCTCGGGGGCCTCGGAGGGCGGCTGGATGGTGAACTGGTCGGAAGAGACCAGGGCGCTGGTGAGCTCGAGGCGGCGCTCGTCCATCTCAGAGATCGCACGCTTGAGGGCCTCGCCCTCGGGGGGCTTGCCGTGCCAGCCGCCGCCCTGGATGGACGGACAGCCCCAGCCCTTGACGGTCTTGGCGACGATGGCGAAGGGCTTGCCGGAGGAGTTCTTGTCCTCGGAGCGCTTCTCGAACTCGTCGAACGCGGCCTTGATCTGGGCGGGCTGGTGGCCGTCGATGACCTTCACGTCATAACCGGCGGCCTCGAGCTTGGCCTTGATCCGGTCGGCCGACTGCTGCGGAGACACGCGATCGGCCTGGCCGTACTCGTTGCAGTTGAAGATCGGGAGGACGTTGGTGAGCTTGCGATCGGCGACGAAGTCGATGGCCTCGGCGATCTGTCCCTCGCGGCTCTCGCCGTCGCCGATGATGCAGTACACGCGCCGATCGATCTGGTCCTGACGGGCGGCCTCACCAAGGCCGGCGGCGACGGAGAGGCCCTGACCGAGCGAGCCGGTGGCCGCGTCGAAGAAAGGGAAGCCCTCCATGGGGTTCGGATGGCCGTCGAGCTCGGAGTGCCACTCTCGCAGGGTCATCGCGTCCTCGACCTTGAGGCGGCGACGGTTGGACGGGTCCTTGCCGACCATGAGGCCGAGCTTGCAGGCGGCGGCGTAGACGATGGGAACGGCGTGGCCTTCGGAGAGCACAAGGCGATCGGAGGTGGGGTAGTCCGGATAGTCCGGGGAGTACCGCATCGTGGAGAACATGAGGACGGTCACGATGTGGCCGAGGGAGAGGCAGGTAGAAGGATGGCCCGCGCCGGCCGCGGCCGTCATTTCGAGCGAGAGTTTGTCGAGGTCGATCGCCTGGGCGTGGACGGCGGCTTCGTACGACATTGGGCAGGTCCTTCCGTATGGGGTCGCGAACTGGTGAGCGACCACGATAGGCCCGCCCGAATGCAAAAAACCCGTCAGGCGCGGTTCCCGTCGGGCTTTTTTGGATGTGGCATTGGGGTTGCTAAAGACGGAAGGGCGAACCGTTCAGGAGCAGTTGGGGGCCGGAGTGGCGAGCCAGGCGTTGAGATAGTCGAAGATGTCCTGCACTTCGATGGCGCCGGAGCGGTTCCAGTCGGCGCGGGAGCTGCCCGCGAACCAGAAGTTCAGGAAGTCGAAGATGTCCTGCACGCTGATGACGTGGTCCTGGTTCATGTCGAGCAGGCACGCCGTGACGCAGGTGAGGACTGGGGGATTCGGCAGTCCGGACGGTGGCTGGTTGAACGGCGGAGGTTGGGTGGGACCGGGATCGGGAGCGGGGGTTGGGTCGGGCGTCGGGGTTGGATCGGGGGTGGGCGTGGGATCCGGTGTGGGGGTTGGCGTGGGGGTCGGATCTGGGGTTGGTGTGGGATCGGGCGTTGGCGTTGGGTCGGGGGTAGGGGTCGGGTCCGGTGTCGGCATCGGATCCGGAGTGGGCTTTGGTTCGGGGGCCGGGTCGGGCGTGGGAGTCGGGTCGGGGGGCGGAGGGGTGGTTCCGTCGTTGTTGGTGCGCGGATCGATGTACCCAAAGATCGAGCCGCCGCCGGCGTAGATCTGGTCGATCTGGATGGAGTCGTTTACGCCATTGCCGTCACAGTCGGGGGCGATCTTGAAGATGTACGCCTTGGCGGCGGCGGGCTGCAGGGCGCAGGAATCGGACCAGAGCACGGGCGGGTTGGCCGTGACGGAGTCGCAGAGGACCGAGGTGGGCACGACGCGGTAGATGCCCGGCGTCGGAGCGATGCTGCCTCGGGCGAGGCCGATGGCGCGCATCTCGTTGTAGCCGGTGGTGATGGGATGGAGGCGCACGTCGAACATGGTGTGGGCGTCGGACCACTGGCAGGTGTTCGAGTCGTTGCGGCGCTGGATGATCACCGCGGCGTTGGGATCGGACATGTTCGAGGGAAGCGCGATGGGGCCGAATGACCGGATGACGACGGGCACGGCGGTGGTGGTGGCGAAGGCGGTCTCAACGACACCATCGGCGCGGGCGATCTGGTTGTTGGGGGGCGTGCAGTCGGATTCGTAGAGCGAGAAGGACGCGACGCCGAACGAGCCGCCGCCGAGCGCGGCGGAGGGCATGGTGTAGGTGTCGGCGGCGATGGTGGTGGTCGTGGCGCCGTTCACGACGATGCGACCGAGCATCGCCCGCGGGGCCGCGACGCTGCCATAGGTGAGGGGCTTGGGGTTGTTGGCGGCGTTGAGGGTGATCTGGCCCGCCAGGCCGACGGCCGCGCCGGTAGCGCCCAGCGTGATGCGGGGCTGATTCGCGTCGGGGATGTTCAGATAGCCGTAGAACAGGCCGGTGCTGATCGTCGCGTCCTTGGGCAGGCCGCCCGAGAGCGTGATGAACATCGCGTTGATGACCGCGGCCTTGACCAGGCCTCCGTGGCTTGAATCGATGGGCAGCAGCGTGGGCGCGGTGATCGAGCCGCGCAGGCCGCCGACGGTGGACTCAACGCGTCGGACGCCCGCGGTGGCGGTGATGTCGTTGCGGATGTTCTTTGCCACGATGGCATCGATGACGCGAGCGGAGATGGTTGTGGCGTGGTAGTCGAGTGCGGTGGAGGTGCTGGGGCGTGCGCCGCCGACGTCGGAGTTGAGCGACTCAACGCGGCCGAGCGTTCCGGCGAGCGGCGAGGCGGGGGTCGCCGCCACCGGCGCGACGCTGATCGGGCAGCGGATGTCTCCTCCGGCGGAGACAAGGAGGATTGGTCCGCCCTCGGAGCGGATGACGGCGGGCGAGGCGGGGTTGTCGAGGTCGTCAAAGATCTGTCCGGCCGCGGTGATGGCGAAGCAGGTCGCGGAGGTCGACGTCTGGCGAATGGCGGACTGGATGATGTCGCGGCCGGCGTCGAGACGGACGATGTTCAGCGCGTTGATGGACGCGATGGGGCCGATGTCGCGTCCGACGTGGGCCTGGAGCGTAACGGGTGCGCCGTTGGGGATCAGGCCGCCCGTCCAATCGAGGCAGCCGGGCGCGGCAAGTTGGCCTGCGGGGTTGGTGGCGTTGTCGGCGGGGCCGCCGACGATGAGCGTGATGGGGTTCGTGGTGCCGGTGAAGGTGATGGTGCCGATGGACTCCTGGGCGGGGTCGGCAACGCGGACGCGCCAGAAGCCGGCGGCGCATTGATCCAGCGTTGTGTCGTACGCCGCGCCGGGGGTGACGGCGAGGTTCTGGCCCTGCACAACCCATGGCGCACCGGTCGTGGCCTTGTACTCCACGATGATGCCGGCGGGTGATTGGGGTGTGAAGGCAAGGGCCAGGAGCCCCGCGAGTGCGGCGGAACGAATCGAGTGCGCCATGGTCGGCTTCTCCGAAAACGCAGGAGGAGATGGACGGACCGGGGCGTATCGGGAGGGGCTGGCAGCGGAATAAGGCGGATGTGCGGGATGGTCCGGCGGCACGGCGCGGCGGTGGCAGGACCCGCAAAGTCACGGGATGCCGCGAGCGCGGGCGTGCGGATGGTGCGGCCATACCCCGGGAGATGGGGAGATGGTTAACAACAGTGGAGAATGGGGCTTACGGCTGGCGGCGGGGTCGGGATTGACCCCAGCGAACCGCCGCCAAAGCGGGTTCCGATTGGAAGGCGGATGCGGTACACTTGCGGACTATGAAGGTCATTTGTGATCGTGGAGCGTTGCTGGATGCCGTGAACAACGTGGCGAGCGTCGTGCCGCAGCGCACGCCGACGCCGGCGCTGTCGTGCGTGAAACTGGTCGCCAAGAAGGTCGGCTCGGCCGGGGAACTGACCCTGAGCGGCACCGACGCCGAGACGAGCCTGAACCTGACGCTGACGGCCGTGGACGTGCAGAAGCCCGGCGAGGTGGCGGTGCCGGCCGACAAGCTGCGGGCGATCATCTCGGCCGAGGACGGCGAGCCGACGCTCACCATCGAGACCGAGGGCGACCAGTGCCACATCCGCGGCACCAACGCGCACTTCCGCGTGTTCGCGTATCCGGCGAAGGACTTCCCGGCGATGCCGGACTTTGCGGCCGCGGTGGCGGGCACGGGCCCGGACCCGGCGAAGGCCGTGTTCACTCCGACGGCCGGGGCGATGATGGAGCTGGTGTCGCGAACGGTGTTCGCGACGGCACGCGAGACGAGCCGCTACGCGATCAACGGCGTGCTGATGAAGCGCGACGGCAAGAAGCTGGAGATGGTGGCGACCGACGGACGCCGCCTCGCGGTGGCCCGGGCCCAGCTCGGCGGCGCGAGCGCCAAGGGCGACGCGGCGACGTGCATCATTCCTTCCAAGGCGCTCAACATCTTTATGAAGCTGGCCCGCGACCCGGAGGAGAACGTGCGGATCGCCGTGAGCGACTCGCGCGTGTACTTCTCCTTCGAGGCGGCGGTGGGCGGCAAGGACGCGGAGAAGGGCGACAAGCCTGGCGCGGCCCGCGCGATGCTCTCGAGCGTGCTCGTTGAGGGCTCGTTCCCGCCCTACGAGGACGTGATCCCCAAGGACCAGGACAAGAAGGTGGTCGCCGGGCGCGATGATCTGTCCAGCGCGGTTCGCAAGGCGAGCGTGCTGACCAACGAGGAATCCCGCGGCGTGCGGCTGGCGTTCACGGCCAAGGACAAGCGGCTCAAGCTCAGCAGCCGCGCCCCGGAGATGGGCGAGAGCGAGATCTCGATCGGCCTCTCGAAGTTCGAGGGCGACGACATCGAGATCAGCTTCAACCCGACGTTCATCACCGACGTGCTGAAGGTGATCCCGGATCAAGACGTGATTGTGGAGCTCAAGGCGCCCAACCGTCCGGGGCTCATCCGGTTGACGAACAACGAGTTCGTGTACGTGGTGATGCCGGTGAATCTGCCGGCCTGAGGCTCGGAGATCTTTCGCGGACGCGCGGAGAGCGCAATAGAAGGAGGCGGGACGTCAACCCGCCGCGGTGAGCGTGCGCGCCGAGGGCAGGGGTGGCCCATCGGCCATGCGTCGATGGCGGGTCACTCGCCAGCACAGCAAGGCCAGCGCAAGCGTGGCAAGGGGGAGGAGAATGAGTCCGAGCAGGCCGAGGAGTTCGCCGGTGGGCAGACCCGGGACTCTTGCCGGGGTGAAGAGGCGGAAGGCGAGCAGGCCGCCGGCGAAGGAGGAGGCGACGCCGATGCCGGCCGCGATGAGCGGACGGACGAACCCCGTGGAGGTGGGCATGGAGGGAGGGTCTCGAGGGACGAAGGCGGGATGTGGAAAGGTCGGGGCGGGCTGTCCCAAGGACGTTCCGCGGCACATCTGGGTGCGTGAACCGACAGGGGGCGGGATGATCGGCGATCGGCGAAGTTTGCGCCCAAAGGTTCGACAAAGCGGCCGGGGGCAACCGATCTAGGGGGCCGTATGACGATGCGCGCCCGGAGGGCGAGACAGAATGATGCGCGCCCCGGAGGGGCCCGGTTTGTGTTCTGCGCGGGGGCACGATATTGTCCCGGCTTGTTGAGCCGGTCGAACAGCCATTTCGGGGCCCACGGACGGGCGCAAAGCGTGCTGCGGATCACCGCGGCCATGCTGCCGCTGTGTGTTGGCGGGGCGGTGTCGCTGGGCCAGCCGGTGGCGCCGGAAGATCGCGATGCGAAGGACCCGGCCGCGGGCAAGCAGGGCCCCCCCACTTCGGCGCCCGCGACGGCCGCGGCGATGGAAGGGCTCGAGCAGCGTCCGGTGCGGGCCGTGAGCCTGAAGGGGCTGACCAAGACGCCCGAGGGCCTCGCGCTCAACCAGATCCGGACCAAGGCCGGGCAGCCGCTGAGCACCGAGACGGTGCGCGGCGACGTGGCGCGCCTCAACCGGCTGGCGAAGTTCAAAGAGGTGAGCGCGAAGGCCGTGCCGCTCGACGACGGCAGCGTCGAGGTCGTGTACCAGTTCGTGGAGACCTCGGTGGTGCGGGCGGTGGACATCGTGGGCAACCGGCAGGTGCCCAACGCGGAGATCGCGCCGCTGGTGAACGGGATGCGCGACACGCCGGTGGACGAGTTCCAGCTCGGCGCGGCCAAGGCGCAGATCGAGAAGCTCTACCACGACAAGGGCTACTACCAGGCGACGGTGACGGTGGACCAGAAGGAGCTCGAGCAGGGGACGGTGCTCTTCAAGGTCGCCGAGGGCGAGCGCGTCCGGGTGACGGAGATCCGCTTCGAGGGGACCAACGCGTTCAAGGCCAAGCAGCTCACGCCGCGGATCAAGACCACGACGGCGGGCATTTTCGACTCCGGCCCAGTGGACAACGAGCAGCTCGATCGCGACGTCGGGTCGCTGATCGAGTTCTATCACGATCGCGGATACCTGGATGTGCGGGCCGACCGGCGAGTGATTTTCAGCCCCAATGGCAAAGAGGCGATCGTGGAGTTCGTGCTCGAGGAGGGGCCGCTGTACACGCTGCGAAGCGTGAAGGCGGAGCTTGCGAACGAGAGCCCCGAGGGCGGGCCGCGGAGCGGGAAGTCGCCCGTGGTGCTCGGCGAGGCGCAGATCCGCGGGCTGATGGAGATCAAGGCGGGCGATGTGTACAGCGTGGACAAGGTGCGCAAGTCCACCGACGCGGTCAAGAACGCGTACGCGAGCATGGGGTACACCGATGCTCAGGTGCGCGGCTTCGAGCTGCGCGATCCGAGCAGCCCGGTGGTGGACCTGCTGCTGGTCGTGCGTGAGGGGGAGCGGTTCCGCACCGGTACGGTGACGGTGAAGGGGGACAGCATCACGCAGCAGAAGGTCATTCTGCGCGAGCTCAACGACCTCAAGCCCGACCGGCCTCTCAACACCGCGACCGAGCGCGTGGGCGATCGCCAGGTGACCGACGCGGAGCAGCGGCTCAACGACCTGAACTTGTTCGAGCCGGGCTCGATCAAGATCACGACCCAGCCCGAGGACCCCGCCAACCCCGGGTATCGCGACGTGCTCGTCGAGGTGCGCGAGACGAACACGGGCTCGCTGAGCTTCGGCGTGGGCGCGGGGTCGGACTCGGGGCTCATCGGCATCATCGGGCTCAAGCAGCGGAACTTCGACATCGCCGACTGGCCGGACTCGGTGAGCGAGTTCTTCAGCGGGCGGTCGTTCCGCGGGGCGGGGCAGACGTTCGACATCCAGCTCCAGCCCGGCACCGAGGTGCAGACGTACTCGATCAGCCTGTCGGATCCGTACCTGTTCGACACGGACTACTCGGGCGGCGCCAACGGGTTCTACTTCAAGCGGCAGTACGACCAGTACGACGAGCGCCGGCTCGGGGCGCACATGCAGTTCGGCCGTCGCTTCGGCGAGCGCTGGGTGGGGAACCTGACGTTCCGCTACGACGACGTGAAGATCTCGAACATCGAGAACGACGCACCGGTGGACCTCTTCGATGTTGAGGGCGCGAGCGCGGTGACGGGCATCGGGCTCAAGCTCACGCGCATCACGACCGATTCCCGCGTGCGCCCGACCAAGGGCTCGAAGATCTCGGCGGAGATCGAGCGGGTGGGCGCGATGGGCGGCGACTACGACTTCACGCGGCTGTCGCTCGAGCACACCGTCTACATCCCGATCCACGAGTCGTTCCTGGGCTACCGCACGGTGTTCAGCTGGCGGACGCAGGCCTCGTACATCCCCGAGGGCAGCGACCACGCGCCGATCTTCGAGCGGCTGTACCTGGGCGGGCGTTCGTTCCGCGGGTTCCGGTATCGCACCGTCAGCCCCAAGGGCATCCGGCACGACAACGGCCTCCTGGGCAACGACGGCATCGGCGGATCGTGGCTGTTCTTCACGGGCATAGAAGTGCAGCAGCCGGTGTACCAGGACGTTGTGTCGCTCGTCGGGTTCGTGGACTCGGGCACGGTGACCGACGAGATCGGGTTCACGAAGTACCGGGTCTCGGTCGGCATGGGTGTGCGGATCACGGTGCCGCAGCTCGGACCGGTGCCGCTGGCGTTCGACTTCGGCTTCCCGGTCCTCAAGGAGGACGGAGACCGGAAGCGGATCTTCAGCTTCACGCTGGATGTGCCGTTCTAAATCGGTGGTTGGGAATGCGGGGCGGCGGGGGACGAATCGCGTAGCAGGCGGGTGCGAACTTTGGGGGCGGCACTCGCTACGATCCGAATGGTTTGCGAAGACTAACTCGGTACTTTGACACGGAGCAAGACATGGCAATCGCAACGAATCGATGGATGGCCGTTGTGGCCGCGGCGGCGTGCGTGATGGGCGGGACGTATGTGGCGGCGCGGGCGACGGCGAGCGCGCCGGTGCCCCCGGCCGCGCCGGTGGTGGCGACGGTGGACCTGGAAGAGGTCATCAAGGGCCTGAAGGAGCGCGAGGACAAGGAGAAGGCGCTCAAGGCCCAGCAGCAGGAGTACCAGAACAAGCTCAACCAGATGACCGAGGACGCCAAGAGCGAGAAGAGCAAGATCGAGAACATGCCCGACACGCCGGAGAAGATCGCCGCGGCCAAGTCGCTGCGCGAGAAGCTGATCCGCGCCGAGTTCGAGAAGCAGTACGCCGAGCGGCTGCTGGGCGAGCTCAAGGGCGAGATGATGCGAGAGTTGTACGTCAAGATCAGCGAGGCCACCAAGAAGCTGGCCAAGCGGAACGGCTACCAGCTCGTGCTCAGCAACGACCAGAACGTGCCCGTGGGCACGGGCGACCCGGACGCCGTGCTGCGGGCCATCGCCCTGCGGCGGGTGATGTACGCCGATCCGGCGCTCGACATCACCGGCGAGGTGGTGACCGAGCTGAACAACCTGTACGCGGCGGGCCCCGCGGCGGGCTCGGGGAAGAAGTAAGCCACTCGTCGCACCCCGGACGGAATGCGAAAGCGGTATCAATGAGCGGGCCTGCCGTGTGCGGCGGGCCCGCTTTGCGTTGGTGCATAGGGGAAGATTCCGGGGGGTCTTCCCCGGGACGCCGGGGCCTAAACTCGCGTGTATTCCGCTTTCTTCAGAGAGGAAATCACCATGCCCCCGTCTGTTGCCTCGACGCCGACCTGGACCGCCCCGTCTTCAAAGGACTCGATGTGGAACGCGCTGATCCACGACAGCGGCGCGGCGGTGGCGGTGTTCGACGCCGAGGGATGGGCCCACTTCGCCAACGCGGTGTACCTGCGCATGGCCGGCGTGAAGTCGCTCGACGAGCTCAAGCGGCTCTCGATCGAGGATCGCCTGCAGCACGACATGGCCGAGGAGCGGCTCACGATCCTGCGCGATGTGATCCGCAACGGGCACGCGCAGCTCTTCAAGGACCTGCGGCGCGGCCGCGCGTTGGTGATTACCTCGCGGCAGTTCCCCGGCCAGCCCTCGTTCTGCCTGGCGGTCTTCCGCCCGGCCGATATCCCCAACTGGGTGAGCGACGCGGAGCCGACGGACGTTGACGCGGCCCAGATGAAGCACGTGGACGCGGGGCCGCTCTCGGTGCTCAGCGAACGCGAGAAGGAGATTCTGTCGCTCATCGGGCAGGGCCTGACGAGCGCGCAGATCGCCAAGAAGCTCTGCCGCACGATCAAGACGATCGAGTGGCACCGCAGCGCGATCGCCCGGAAGCTGCACACCAAGGACCGCGTGGCACTCGCGCAGCTGGCGATCCAGGCCGGGCTGTGCTCGCCGACGTTCAAGATGCCGTCTGGGAAGGGCCGGCGCATGGCGGCCGCGCCGGTGGGAATGGCGGGATAAGACGGGGGCAAGGGCGAGGGCCCGTGCATCGCGGGACGCGGTCGCGTATTCGCGCGCCGTGCCCGGGCTTGCGCCCGGGCCTGTGTTTGCTTACCGCATGACCGTGTCCATCTGCTTCTTCTCGGTGGCGGAGGCCCCCTCAACGGGGATCTCTTTGAGCATGTTGTCGATGATCGCGTCGGTGGTGACCTGGTCGGCCTCGGCGTTGAAGTTCGTGAGGATGCGGTGGCGCAGCACCGGCTTGGCGACCTCGCGAACGTGGTCCGGGGTGACGTGATATGAGCCGGTAAGGATGGCGCGGGCCTTGGCGGCGAGGATGAGGTACTCGCTGGCGCGGGGGCCGGCGCCCCAGCCGACATAGCTCTTCACGAGCTTGGGGCGTTCGACGCCGCCCTCCATGGTCTCGCTCACGCGCGTGGCGCGGACGAGGCGGATGGCGTAGTTGATGACGTGGTCGGCGACGGGGCACTTGCGGACGAGGTCCTGCACGGCGATGATGTCGGCGGAGGTTAGGACGGCCTCCGGTGTGCCGCGGTTTCCGCTGGTGGTGCGCCGGACGATCTCCGACTCTTCCGCGGCCGTCGGGTAGGAGATGCGGATGTTGAACATGAAGCGATCGAGCTGGGCCTCGGGGAGGGGATAGGTGCCCTCCTGCTCGATGGGGTTCTGGGTGGCGAGGACGAAGAAGGGCTGCGGGAGCTTGTGCTGCATCCCCCCCACCGTCACCTGGTGCTCCTGCATCGCCTCGAGCAGCGCGGCCTGGGTCTTGGGCGGCGTGCGGTTGATCTCGTCGGCGAGGATGACGTTGGCGAAGATCGGCCCCTTGACGAAGCGCAGCTCGCGGACGCCGGTGGCCTTGTCCTCCTCGATGACCTCGGTGCCGGTGATGTCGGAGGGCATCAGGTCGGGCGTGAACTGGATGCGAGAGAAGCCGAGGGAGAGCGTCTTGGCGATGGTGGAGATCAGGAGCGTCTTGGCGAGGCCGGGCACGCCCTCAACCAGCGCGTGCCCGCGGCAGAACATGGCCATGAGCATCTGATCCACCACGGCGTCCTGCCCGACGATGACCTTGTGGATCTGCTCACGGAGCTTGTCGTACGCCTGGCGGACCTGAGCGACGGACTGCTGGGGATCCGCCTGGGCGGCCGCGGGCGTGATGGAGGCGAGGGGATCGGGCATGGGGGTGGAAACTCCTGAGCGAGGCCGAAACGGATGGTAGACGAATCGGCGATTGAGTTACCGGTGGTGAAGGCAAATGCTGCGGTTCGGGGCGACTCGTGAGCGGATGGGCGGCCCAAACTCGCCACGGAGTGGCGGGGTACCCGGAGCAGTGTCCGGAAAGAAAGCGACCGCCCGGGGTGGTGTCGTCCCCGGGCGGCCGCGAAGAGGTGATTCGGTTGGGCCGGGCATAAGCCCGGGAACGGTCTTCAGGAGAAGCACACTTCGGCGGGGCGCGTCGTGCGGAAAATGCCGGAACGGGCGTCGGACTTCTCGTCGGCCTTCTTTTCGCGCTGGTCCATGAGCTTCTGGAGCATCTCTTCCATCTTCTTCATGCGGTCGTCCATGCCGGGATTGGCCGCGCCGGGAGCCGGAGCGGCGCCGGCCTGGTTGAGGAGTTGCTGGTGCAGGCGTTCGGCGTCGCGCCGCGCGGCCTCGGCCTGGGCCTGCATCTTCTCGGCCATAGCCTGCATGCGCTTGGTGAAGTCGTCCATGCTCTGGCCCGCCGCGCCGGGGGTGTTGTTGAGCCAGATGGTCATGGGCTTGCCGTGCTGGCTGGGCGCGGTGGCGATGAAGGGCGACTGGCCGCCGACCCCGCCGCCGAGGGCGCGGCCGACCCACAGGTCCATGTCGGGATCGCCGGTGGACGCGATGGCGCTGGCGCCGGGGGCTGCGCTCACGGCGGCGATGGCGCTGATCTTGGCCTTGTCGAGCTTGTCGTGGTCGTACTTCTCGGGGGTGACGGCGACGGTTTTCTCCTGGCCGCGGTGGATGACCTTGAGAGAGATGCTCTTTCCGGCCGCGGTATCGCGGAGGGCCTTGCGGACGGCAGCGGGCGCGGCGGGGGACTTGCCGTCGACGGCGACGATCACGTCGTAAGGCTCGAGCCCGGCGAGCGCGGCGGGGAGGCCTTCGTACACGGCGCTGACCATGGTGGCCTCGTTCTCCTTCAGGCCGAGGTGGCCGCGGATCGAGGCGTCGGGCTCGAGGAGCTGAACGCCGATCATGACCGGGGGCACGGCGGCAGCCTCGACGCGGATCATGCGATCGCCGGAGGAGCCCAGGGGACGGATGTGTGTGCCGCCGAGGCTCCGGCCGAACGGAGAAACGGAGATGGAGCGAGAGATGCCGCCGGCGGAGGGCACGCGCGACTGGAAGAGCGACTCGCCCTTCTCGTCGTTGATGCGAACGGTGTCGCCCTCGTGCACGATGCGATCGGCGGGAACGGGCTTGCCGTCGATTTCGGCGGAGATGACGCCGTTCTTGCTCTCGATCTTGAAGGTGCGGCCGTCCTCGGTGGAGGTCATGGACCACATGGAGGACTCGGAGACGATCGTGTTCGAGGTGGCGTCGATCGGGTCCGGGGGCGTGATGGGCTTGCTCTGGGCGAGCGCGGGCCGGGCGACGGCCGCGCCGCAGAGGGCGAGGACGGCGGCGATGGTGTGGATGCTGCGAATCATGCGAGAACTCCCTTCGAGAGCGGGCGTCGGGGCCCGCGAGTAAATCGGAGACGGCTCATTCGGCCTGCGACGCGCTGCCGGGCGGGGTGATGCGCACGGGGATCGGCCGGTTGGCCTCATCCTGCGTGAAGCGGTACAGGTCGTTGACCTGCGCACGCTCGAGGATCTGTCTCACATAGACGACCTCGAAGCCGCGTCCCGTCGTCGCGGGGCGGGAATCGAGCAAAACCGGCATTTCAGCGATCACGCGCCCGGACTGCCTACCCTTGTTGAGATAGAGCTCGTGGGCGTCGTCGGCGTCGTTGACCTGGAAGTAGTTGGCGGGGATGAGGCTCGCGGTGCTCGGCGCATCCTTGACGTGGATGACGCCGAAGCGGTTGCCGAGGAAGGCCAGCGCGAGGAGCGCCGCGACGGCCCAACCGCCCATGGAGCGCACGCGGGCCCACGCGGGAGAGTGCGACGCGTCGGTGCGCCAGCGTCCGCGATTGAGGAAGGCGTCGGCCGCGTCGCGACTGGGAAGATCGACATGGTCGGCCGCGTGGAGGGCGACGCCCACGGCGAGCGAGAGCGACTGCTGGTCGCGCTGGGCCTGGGCGAGCGACTTCCACGCGTCGGGCGACTGTGCGGCGAGCGTGTTGAAGTCGTTCCAGTCGGCGGTGTTGGCCTCGCCGCCGGCGATGCGACTGATGAGGAGGTCGAGCTGTTCGGAGTTGGTGGGTTGGGTGGTCATGCGAGCGTGCTTTCGTGTGTGGAATCCGGTGAACCCGCCCGCTCGCGCTCGGGGCTTGCTGGGCCGAGGCCGGCGCCGATGGCGCGCTCGCGGAGCATCTTGCGGGCGCGGGCGATGCGGGTTTCGATGGTGGTGTCGGGAAGGCCCATGACGTCGCCGATCTGCTTGTACGACATGTCCTGGATGCACTTGAGCAGGAGCGGTTCGCGGTAGCCGTCGGGAAGCTCGGCGGAGAGTTCCATCAGTCGGCGGCCTTCCTTCATGGCGGGTGAAGCGTGGTCGTGGGTGCGGTCGTCCTCGCGGGCGCCGGTGAAGCTGACGAGGCGGAGCCAGCCGGACTTGCGGACGGTGCGGCGGCGGGCGGAGGTCTTGGCGACGCTCAGGGCCACGGCGCGGAGCCACGGCTTGAAGGCCGCCTCTTCACGCAGTCCCGAGATCTTCGCCACCACGGCCACGGCCACCTCCTGGAGCAGGTCATCGAGCTCGGCGTCCCGGGGCATGTGCGCGAGGAGCACGGCGGCCACCCAGCGGCGGTGGCGGTTCCACAGTTCGCGCAGCGACACCTCGTCACCGCGGATCGCTTCGCGAACCAGGAGTTGGTCCTCGCCCCCCGCACCGGCGGCGGTAGATGCCGCAGGGGGGCCGACCGGGTCGTTCACAGTTCACCTCTTTCAGAACACCAAGACGCGTGCGGGGGCCGTTTCCGTCGGCTTTTCGAGGGCGCCCTGGGGGCGGCTTCCCGCGTGTTTATCGGGTGTACCGCCGGGAACGGTGCGGTGTTCGCCCCGGCAGGGATGGGATGGCCGCGCCAGTGTGTCCCTGCCAGATGGCGAACAGGGCGTACGCTCAACGCCCGACGGCGTGGGAAGCCGACATACCCCCGGCGGCGGGGCCCCGAAGCAACACAATGGCGCGAGATACCAACGACAAGGCCATGTCCATCGGCGAGCATCTGGAGGAGCTGCGCAAGCGGGTGGCGTTTGCGCTGCTGGGGGTGGTGCCGATCTTTCTTGCGGGGCTGTGGTTCGGGCACGAGATTCTGAACTTCCTTGTGCACCCGCTCCTGAAGGCGCTCAACGAGGAGGACGTGGGCGGGGCGATGCAGGCGACGCAGGTGCTCGAGGGGTTTCTGACTTACCTGAAGATCGGCGGGGTGCTGGCGATCGTGCTCGGCGCGCCGTGGATTCTCTTTCAGGTGTGGAAGTTCGTGGCCCCCGGGCTGTACGCGCGGGAGCGGCGGTTCGCGTACGTGCTGGCGCCGATGAGCGTGTTCTTCTCGGTGCTGGGCGCGGCGTTCATGTACTACGTGATGCTGCCGTTCGCGCTGTTCTTCTTCGTGCACTTCAACGATGTGCTGCTGACGAGGCCGCCGACGCCGATCGTGGAAGTGCCCGCGGGATTCGTGCTGCCGAGCATTCCGACTCTTGCCGGAGACCCGAAGGAGCCCAAGCCGGGGCAGTACTGGCTCAACACGGAGCGGCGCGCGGTGCGGGTGGCGCTGGACTCGACGAAGGCGAAGACCCCGGAGGAACGGGCGAAACTGCCGCCGCGGATTCTCAGCCTGCCGCTGCAGTCGGACTCGTTCGTGGTGCAGCAGTACAAGGTGGGCGAGTATGTGAGCCTGGTGCTGATGTTCGGGCTGGCGTTCGCGGTGGCGTTCCAAACACCGGTGGTGGTGCTGCTGCTGGGCTGGACGCTGATGGATCGAAAGACGCTCTCGAAGTACCGCAAGTACGCGCTGCTGGCGTGCACGCTGATCGCCGCGGCGATCACGCCGCCAGACTTCTGGAGCATGGTGTCGCTGCTGGTGCCGATGTACCTGCTCTACGAGGTGGGGCTGATCCTGCTGCTGGTGCTTCCGGCGCGGAACGTCGCGTCGGGCAAGTTCTTCTCGCGCGGGGCGCCGACGAGCGATGGGGATGGGGGCGGCGAGGGCGGGCGGTGACAAAGGAGGACGGAGGTGGGAAGGGGGAGGGGGGGAAGTCGAGAATCAGCCATGACCGACGGTGCGACCGAGACCGATGTGGGGATGATGCGGAGGGCGCTGGAGCTTGCGCGGCAGGCGGCGGCGATGGGGGAGATTCCCGTCGGGGCCGTGGTGTATGAGACGGCGACGGGGGTGGTGCTGGGCGAGGGGGCGAACCTGCGGCACACGCAACGTGACCCGGCGGCGCACGCGGAGCTCATCGCGATCCGGGCTGCCGCGGCCAAGGCCGGGGACTGGCGGCTGAACCACTGCACGCTGGTGGTGACGCTGGAGCCGTGCGCGATGTGCGCGGGGCTGATCGTGAATGCGCGGCTGGGGCGCGTGGTGTACGGGTGCATGGACCCGAAGGCTGGGGCGTGCGGGTCGCTGATGCGGCTGACGGAGGATGCGCGGCTGAATCACCGCGTGACGCCGATTCCTGGGGTGTTGGGGGAGGAGGCGAGCGAGCTGTTGAGGGCGTTCTTCCGTGAGCGGCGGAAGGCGGGAAGCGGGGAGTAGCGAGTCCCCGCCCCTGCCCGAGCGGCTGCGGGGTGCTGACTGGCCGAGAATCCGGCGAACTACAATGGGCCAATGAGCACTCAGTACACGACGGGCATGATCGCGGCGGCGGTGGAAGGGCGGCTGGTGGGGCGCGCCGACCTCGCGATCACGGGCCTTGGCGGGCTGGACCAGGCCGGACCGGGGGCGCTTACGTTCATCCGCGATCGGGCCTTCGGGCAGAAGTGGGCGGCGTCGAAGGCGTCGGCCGCGCTGGTGACCGACGGCGTGATCGTGGACGGTCACGACGAGTCCTCGCGGGCGTTGATCTACGTGAAGAGCGCGGACGTGGCGATGGTGAAGATCCTCAGCGCGCTGGCCTGGAAGGCGGAGGGGCCCCCGGCGGGGATCCATCCGACGGCGATAGTCGACCCGGCGGCGAAGATCGCGCCGACGGCGCGCGTGGGGCCGATGTGCATCGTGGGGCCGCGGACGGTGGTGGGCGATGGGTGCGTGCTCATGGCGCGGGTGACGCTCGGGGCGGATGTGGTCGTCGGGCCGGGCTCGACGCTGCACCCGGGCGTGGTGATCTACGACCGATGCTCGCTCGGGGCGCAGACGATCCTGCATTCCAACGTGAGCATCGGGGCCGACGGGTTCGGCTACCTGCCCGCGCCGGACGGGCGCGGGCTGCTAAAGGTGCCGCACATCGGCACGGTGAAGATCGGTAGCGGGGTGGAGATCGGCGCGAACTCGTGCGTGGATCGGGGCAAGTTCGGCGCGACGGAGATCGGCGACGGGGCGAAGATCGACAACCTTGTACAGGTTGGGCACAACGTGAAGATCGGTCGGTGCGCGATCATCTGCGGCGTGAGCGGGATCGCGGGGAGCGTGACCATCGGCGACGGCGCGATCGTGGGCGGGCACGTGGGCGTGGCCGACGGGTTCACGATCGGCGCGGGAGCGAAGATCGGGGCGAAGAGCGGCGTGATGTGCGACGTGCCGGCGGGGCAGGTGTGGACGGGTATTCCCGCCGCGCCGCACCGGGATCAGATGCGGACGTGGTCGGCGGTGAAGAAGTTGCCCGAGATCCTGCGCGTGCTCAAGAAGCGCGGCCTGGTCGGCGAGACGGGCTCACACGGTTTCGACGGCGGGCACTGAGCCGGCCTTTGGCGGGGCCGGGGTGGGGGTGTCGGGCCGCTGGGCGCGCGGCGGCGGGATGGCTCCGGTGGCGATGCGCGAGAGCTTGTCGCGATAGAGCAGCTCGATCATGTACTCGTAGACCGACATCATGGTGGCCATGTGCAGACCGGCCTGGCCGTCGAGAACGCCGAGGCGCAGGAAGTACATGTAGCAGAAGCGGAGCAGGGGTTTGAGGGGCGTGCGCGGCCAGATCTCGCGGCGGAGATACTGGCGATACCGCAGGGTGTGGCGGAAGAGTTGCTCGGCACTGGCGCCGGCCTCCTGGCCGAAGCGGAGCTTGACCCACTCGTCCGACTCAAGGTCGGCATAGCGGATGTGCTTGCGGATCCACTCGTGGACGCTCTCGCCGCGGATGTGGAGCATCTCCTGGCGGAGGTAGTCGGTGGGGCCGTCGCAGACCATGTGCTCGTGGACGGAGCGGTCCTCGTAGCGGCAGGTGCCGCGCCGGAAGAAGCGGAGGTTCCACGAGGGATAGAGCCCGCCGTGGCGGATCGCGTGTCCCATGAACAGGACGACGCGGTTGACGAAGAACCCGTCGGCGGAGTTCGGGTCGTCGATCGTGGCGAGCACTTCCTCGCGGAGCTGCGGGGTGATGCGCTCGTCGGCGTCGAGGATGAAGACCCATTCGCCATTGAAGGGCAGGTTTTCAAGGCCCCAGTTTTTCTGGCGTGCGTAGCCGAGGAACTTCTGCTCGATGACCGTTGCGCCGGCCTCGCGGGCGATCTGCTGGGTGCCGTCGGTTGAGCAGGAGTCGAGGACGAACACGGGGCCGAGGGCGAGCGCGTTCTGGACGGTGTCGCGGATGACGGCGGCCTCGTTGAGCGTCGGGATGAAGATCTCGACGCGGCCGCGCGAGGCGTTGAGGAGGCCGGAGGGATTGTGCGGGCCCTTGGGGGACGGCAGCGAAGCGTGGGTTGCGGGCTCCGGGGCGGGAGCCTCCCTGGGGCCGTGCGCCGAATGGGGCTCGGCAAGCATGCGTTCGACGCGTTTGTTGGTCGCGGCGGTCCAGGACTTGGCGCGTTCCTTGATCTTGAGCTCGGTCCAGTACTCGTAGGACGAGATCATGGCGCAGTAGCGGAAGCCCGCGACGCCGTCGAGCAGGCCCATCCGAAGGAAGTAGTTATAGAGGAATCGCCACACGGCGCGGCCGTGCATGAAGTAGGACATGTTCTTCCAGGCGCGGCGCTTGGAGACATGATCGCCGCGGAAGAGCTGCGACCACGAGGGCCGGCCCTGGGCGCGGATGAGCATGGCCTCGTTGCCCTCGCGGCTGGAGTAGTCGTTGTGCTTGTAGAACCACTCCAGCAGGCCCTTGGAGAAGTTGTAGTGGATGTATGGCGAGCGGAGAATCTCGATGGAGCCGGTGGTGTCCTCGCGCTGGCCGTGGCCGAAGTCCATGAAGCGGCACTGGCCGTAGCGAAAGAGGCGGACCTGGTACGACGGATAGCCGCCGGACCACTTGAGCCACTTCTGCATCAGGATCATCTTGCTCGGGCACTGGTAGCAGGAGGCGGTGGACCTGGACCCGTCCTCGCCGAGCCGCTCCAACATCTCGTCGAGCAGCTCGGGCGTGAAGCGCTCGTCGGCGTCGAGGTGGAAGTGCCAGGGGTGCTTGCAGGGGATGTTGTCGATGGCCCAGTTGCGCTGGTCGCCGAAGGACTTGAACTTGTTGGTGTGGACCGTTGCCCCCATGGCGCGGGCGATGTCGCAGGTGCGGTCTTTGGAGCCGGAGTCAAGGACATGCACATCGTCGCACCAGGCGCAGGATGCGAGGCAGTCGCGGATGTTCGCTTCTTCGTTGAACGTGAGGATGACGACGGAGACGGGGATACGGCCGGGCGCTGTTCCGCCCGGGGAAGGAACCGGGCGTTGGCCCGCGGTGGGGGCGGAGCGCAGAGTCTCCTCGGCGTTGCGAGAGAGTTGTGGGGTGTGCAAGACCGTCAACGCGCCGCTCCCGGGAAGAACCCGCCGCCCGCCCATTCGTACCAATATACGGCGGGAGCCTTGGAACGCCGGGGGCCGACAATGCTCCCGGCGGGATTTGGCCGATACTCCCGGCACAGTCCGCCCGGAGCATCGATGTCGACGAGCGCCCCATCCAGCAGCACCCCATCGCCCACGGTCGGGCAGTTCGCGCACGCGGAGCCCGTGCACACGAGCCCGTGGACACGGGGGCAGCGGGTGAAGCGGCAGTTGTGGTACATCGTGCAGGCCACGGTTTTTCGATACTCGCTGTACAACGCCTTTGGCTGGCGGCGGTTCCTGTTGCGACTCTTTGGAGCGCGCCTGGCTCCGGATGTCCGGATACGGCCTTCGGCGCGCGTCGAAATTCCCTGGAATCTGACCATCGGCCAAAACTCTTCCGTGGGTGACTTTGCGATCCTGTATTGCCTGGGCCCGGTCACGCTTGGGCGGCGCGTGACGATCAGCCAGTACGCCCATCTGTGCGCCGGTACCCACGAGACCAATACGCGTCGAATGCTGCTGCTGCGGCCGTCGATAACGATCGAGGATGACGCGTGGATCGCGGCGGATGCGTTCGTGGGGCCGGGCGTGCGGATCGGGGCGGGAACGCTGGTGGGGGCGCGATCGAACGTGTTCTCGGACTTGCCGCCGATGGTGGTGGCGGTGGGCTCGCCGGCGCGCGCCGTGCGGGCGCGGGTCTTCGCGGAGAACGAGGAGAGCCTTCCGATCCCGGAGCTTGCCCGGTGAGCACTTCGCGAGCACTACGAATCGGGCAGATGATCCAGTCCGTCGGCGTGGAGTCCGGCGGAACGTCCACGGCATTCATGAACACGCTGGGCGCGCTGCGCACGAGGCCGGAGCTCGCGATCCGGGCGTACGCGGTTCCACCGTCGGACCAGGACCCCGCGTGGGCGGACATTCGATCGCATGGTGCGGAGTGGAAGAATGTGCCGGGGTATGGACGTGGGCTCGGGCCGGGACCGTTCGGCGAGTCGGTCATCGCGGACGTTCGGGCGGGCGCCATCGATCTGCTCCACATCCACGGCCTGTGGTCGCCGGACCTGATGGGCGCGGCCTTGGCGTGCCGGGCCGCGGGCGTGCCGTATGTGTGGCAGCCGCACGGCATGCTCGTGCGCGAGGCGTATGCGCAGAAGCGGTGGAAGAAGGACGTGATGATGGCGCTGGGGATGCGCCGGGCGCTCACCGGGGCTTCGGGGCTGATCTTTGTGACCGCCGACGAGCGGGATCACAGCCTGGTTCCCTCGGCGATCGGACCGGAGCGGCGGCACGTGGTGCCGCTGCCGGTGGAAATGCCCGCGGTGGAGGTGACGCCCGAGTTTCGCAGCGCAGCGCGGCGGCGGTTCGGCCTGCTGGGCGATGCGCCGGTGGTGGTGTTCATGGGGCGGTTCCACCCGGTGAAGCGGATCGACATGGCGATGCGGGCCCTGGCCGCGCTCCCGAAGGATCTGGGAACGACGCGGCTGCTGCTCATCGGCGGCGGCGAGGAGGAGGCGGCGCTCCGAGCGCTGGCGGGGAAGCTTGGGATCGGCGAGCGGGTGGTGTTCGGCGGGTGGGTGCGGGGCGAGGACAAGTGGCGGGCGTTGGCCGCGGGAGATGTGCTGACGCTGAACTCCGTGCACGAGAACTTCGGGTACGTGGCGGTTGAGGCGATGTGCGTTGGGACGATGCCGGTGCTGACGGCGAATCTTGCGCTGTCGCGGGACCTGCCGCGGGACGGGGCGGTGGCGG
The DNA here is from genome assembly GCA_044221735.1 of Phycisphaerales bacterium. Lineage (GTDB taxonomy): Bacteria > Planctomycetota > Phycisphaerae > Phycisphaerales > UBA1924 > UBA4658. The sequence goes on from JBGAOP010000005.1 coordinate 34,821, forward strand.
TGATCGCGGATCCGACGGATGCGGGGCTTGCGGCGGGGCTTGCGACGGCGTTGCGGGCGCGGAACCCATCGGCCACGCTCGATCGAGGACGGGAGTGGGTTCGTGGGCATCTGTCGGCGGGGGCGGTTGGGGCGAAGCTGCTGCGGCTGTATGAGGCGTGTGCGCGGCCGGCGGAGGCTCATCTCCGATGAGCTCCTCCCCCACTGCCGCGCGAGATCGGCGTCCGCTGGTTGCGTTCATCACGGGGCATCTCGCGCCGTATCGGATCCACCTGCACACGCGGATCGCAACAGAACTGACCGAGGCGCGGCTCGCGACCGTGGTGACTAAGTACCGCACGGGGCCCTGGGTCAACCCGAACCTGCCGGAGATCGGGTGCGTGATGCTGGACACAGAACAGCCGCCGGAGGGCGGACGCAAGGGTTTGGGCCTTTTGCTGCACGAACTCGGCACGGCGCGGCGGACGGTCCGGTGGCTCGAGGAGCAACGGCCCGCGGCAGTGGTGTGCGGCGGGTACGACGAGATTCCCAATATCCGGGCGATTGTGTGGGCGAGCCGGCGCGGCGTGCCCGCGTTTGTCTGGGCCGACAGCAACGCGAAGGGCGATCTGGCGCGCGGCTGGAAGCGAGCGGTCAAGAGGGCGTACGTGCCGCGGATCATGCGGAAGTGCTACGGCGCGATTGTGTTCGGACGGCTGGGGCGGGCGTTCTTCGGGAACTACGGCGTGCCGGAGGCGAGAACGTGGCTTGCGCCGCTGGAGCCGGACTATGCGATGATCGAGGGCATGTCGGCCGCGCGGGTGGCGTCGATTGTCGGGGAGTTGGGGCTTGCGCAGGGGCGGCGACGGCTGGTGTGCTGTTGCCGGTTGATCGAGGCCAAGCGGGTGGACATGGTGATCGACGCGTTCGCGGCGATCGCCGCGGAGCGGCCGGAATGGGATCTGATCATCGCGGGCGAGGGGCATCTTCGGGCGGAACTGGAAGAACGGGCAAGGTGCGTTCCGGGCGGGCGCGTGAGGTTCCTGGGATTCCTGGATCAGGAGCGTGTGACCGGGGTGTATCGCGCTTCCGATGTGCTGGTGTTGGCGAGCGAATATGAGCCGTGGGCGCTGGTGGTGAACGAGGCGGCGGCGGCGGGGTGTGCGATTGTGGCGAGCGACGTCGTCGGGGCCGCGCCGGAACTTGTGCGCGATGGCGTGAACGGCTATCTGTTCGCGTCGGGCGACGTGCGGGCACTGACGGAGCGGCTGCGGGCCGCGACGGCTCCAGACGCCATCGATCGGCTGAAGTCGGGCTCGCCCGGGGTTGTTGCCGAATGGCGGCGGGAGGCGGACCCTGTGCGGGGCATGCGGGCCGCGCTGCGGGCGTGCGGGGCGATTGCGTAGGGAGCGAGCAGCGGGGTCTCAGGCCTGCGTCGCGGCGACACGCTCGTAGAGCCACGCGGTGTCGATCTTCTCGCGAAGGCGGAAGCCCTCGGCGATGAGGACATCGGAGATGGCCTGCTCGTCGCGTGCCCGGTTCGGGTAGAGCCAGGCGTGGAGTTCGATGCACACGAAGCGGATGGACTCGGGCAGGGCGGGACGCTGGGAGAGGACGATGGCCTCGCTGCCCTCGACGTCGGCGACGAGCACTTCGGGCGTGAGGTTGAAGCGGCCGCACAGCGTGGAAAGGTCGAAGACTTCTGGCTCTCCCGAGCGGGCGGCGGGCACCGCGGCCGGCGCGGCGCTTGAGCCGTTGCCCTCAACGGAGAAGTCCACCGTGCCGCCGAGCGAACAGGTTTGGTTGAAACCGCCGACGCGAAGGCCCGGGGGCAGGGACCACACGGGGAATGCGTAGCCCGTCACAATGTCCACCCGGCCGGGGGTTTGTAGCCAGGTCTTGGAGTAGTTGGTCAGTTCGGGCGAGGCCTCGACGCTCACCACCCGTCCGGTCGGGCCGACCAGGCGGGCGAGCACGGAGGTCACGATGCCGATGGAGCCGCCGAGTTCCAGAACCTGCATGCCGGGCCTGACGATCTGGCGGAGCAGTTCGCGCTCGGGCTTCTCATACTCGCCCTTCTTGAGCACCAGTTTGGTGCCAAAGCTGTATGGAGTGCCTCGCAGCTTGATCTGGACGCCGTCAACGTCGACGGCGCGCGGCCAGACAAACTCGGGTACGAAGGTTCGGAGCGCCCAGCGACGAAAGTCGTAGTAGCGTTGTTGCAACGACATGCGGCTTTCCTTTGTGGTGATCGCAAGGGTGCGCCCGGCGGGGGCACGACGCCAGCAAAAAAGTGGTGATTCTAGGCGGATGCGGCGGGATTGCACAGGTCCCGGGGCTTCGTACGAACGAGAGTGTGCGGCGGCACCGAGCGAGATCATACCGATCAGGGCTGGGTGGTCCGAGAATCCGGCGTCGCCAGGGCTCCCTCCACAATGTCGCACAGATTTCGGGTCGTCGAGGTGCTGACGAGGATGATGCTTCGGGGCGCGAGGCGCATGGCTTCTCCGACGAGCCGGCCGGCCGGCACAATGGTCGCGCCCGAATGGTCCTTGGGGGCGTGGCGGATCGCGCCGTGGAAGACGTACGCGACGTCGCCCGAGTAGGTTTGCACCCTCTCGCCCGGCCAGCCCGACTGCCAGATCGAGCCGAAGGGCGTCCAGCGATCGGTTTGAGCATCGATGCCCACGCCAAAGGAGGAGATCTGGCGGGACTGAACGAGCGCGGCGAGTCGGGCCGAAAGATCAGCCGTGAGATCGTCCGGGCGGGGCTCGTGGAGAAGGTACACGTCGATCCTGTCGCGGCGGAGGCGGCGGAGGCTGTCCTCGATCGAGTTGCGGATGCTCGACTCCGAGAAATCAAAGCGCGGCTTCTCGGCACCGGGCATCGCGGCCTTGGGCGCGTAGAACTTACGGGCGATGGTCTTGATGCCGCGGGCGCGGTCGAGGACGGGCTTGGCGAAGCGGCGGAGGAGGTTGGCCCGGGCGGAGTAGGGCGGACGTGGAATGCCGACCTTGGTGGCGATGACGACGTCCGGGCGGTTTCCGATCACCTCGCCGAGCACCTCCTCTGCGGTGCCCAGGCCGTAGACGGGGGCGACGTCGAAGTAGCGGATGCCCAGGTCGAGTGCGCACTCGATGAGCTTGGCCGACTGGCGCAGGCTGGAACGACCCACGATGCGGGCGCAGCCGAACCCGATCTGCGGCACGGGCCGCGCAAGAGGTCCGAACTCAACGAGGGGGATGTTCATGGGTGAGATGGTCGACAAGCCGGGTGGCGAACGTGAGGGCGGTGAAGGTGACGTTGGCGTTGCTGGAGGTGCGGAACACGCCCGCCCCGCCGATGTACAGGTTGTCGGTCCCGAAGACGCGGAGGTTTCTGTCGACAACGCCGTCGCGATCGGACCATCCCATGATGGTCCCGCCGGCGTGATGGATCGTGTCGTGGAGCGTGTCGATGAACGCCGGGTCCATCGCCAGCAGACGCCGGTCGATCTCCAGGGCGGCGTGCCCGCCGGCTTGCAGGGCCTTGTCGGCGCGGAGAGCGAAGTCCCGGATGGAGGCCAGTTCCTCGCCCGAGAGCCGCCAATCGAGCACGACGCGCGGCAGGCCGAACGCGTCCCGCGCACCCGGATCGATCCGAATGCGGCTCTCGGCGATGGGGGCCTGCTCGGCCTGGATCCACAGCGCAGCCTGGGCGGTGCTGGGAACAAAGATCCGATGGTCCCAGACGTATCGCCACATGAGCGGAACGAGGTAGCGGAGCGTTCCGCCGGCGTTGCGAAGAACATCGCCGATGCCGGTGAGCCTTCGACTGTAGATCGCGGCCTTGAGGAACTGCTTGAGATAGACCAGGTGTTCGGAGGCCGAGCCCTCGAACGCGATGATGCCCTGGATGTTGAGCATGCGATCTCGGGCGAGCACGTCGTTCCTCAGGCGCATCTTGGGCTGGAACTTGTTTCCCGCACGCGCGATCGTGCAGAAGGTCTTGAAGAACCGGCGCTTGTCGGTGGGGATGACGTTGGCGATTTTCCCGCCGAGGTGGTCCTGGAAATACGCGCCGATGTTGCGGTTCTCCCGCCATGGGCAGGCCCACGCGGGATCGGCCGCCGCGTGCAGGAGGAGGCGGGAGTTCTCGATGGTTCCCGCGGCCAGGATGAAGGTGCCGCCCTCGATCCAATGCGAACCGCCCGAAGCGTCCAAGACGCGGACGGCGGTCACTCCGGAGCCCGATCCGCGGAAGCCCACCACGGCGTGCTCTGTGAGGACGACGAGGCGGTCGTCGCTCCGAATGCGATCCGAGTAGAGGTTGGCGAAGCCCGGGGTCTTCAGCCACCTGGTGAGAAAGGGCTCGAACTCGGCGCCGAGATCGGGCCTTGGAGAAGAGACACTGCGCCAGACCGCGTCGTCATCGATGGTGCCGGGATCGACGCCGAGATTCAGGTACGTTGGGCGGTAGTAGGGCGCGATCTCGTCGTAGGACACGGGCCACTTGGAGCCCAGCAGCCAGTCTCTGCCATTGAAGTCAACGGGCTGGAACTGGACGAGCTGGCCGCCCCACAGGTTGGTCGTTCCGCCGAGGCTGCGGCTGCGGCCGCGGACGATGCCGCCGTGCGCATGGCCAACGGAGGCGAAGGAATCCGCGGAGAAGCTGCCGAGGTGGACACTTCCGGACTCGACCACCACGACGCCGCGCCCCCGCTTGGCCAGCTCCGCGGCGGTGTAGAGGCCCACGGCGCCCGAGCCGATCACGATCGTCCGCTCTGAGGCGGGACCGTGGGACGGGAGTCGAGCGACGTCGTTGAGGAGCATCGGGCGGTCTTTCGTCGGGCGGCCGGAACTGCGGCGATCAGGCGGGGTTGCCGGTGATGGCGTCTGGGTTCTCGCCGGCGTGTTCCCACTCGGTCGTGTCGTAGCCGTCGACCGGATGCTCAAGACGAGATTCGGCGATCCGTTCGGCGAGAGTCTCGCGCAGATACACGCCGATGCCGACGAACATCAGCATCATCGTGAGGGCGGAGGAGGAGCGAGCGACGAGGTAGCCCTCGAAGGCCGCGCCCCCGAAGAGCATGGCGTTGAAGGCGACGAAAATGTCCACGAGAGGACGATCGTGTTCTGGCAGGACGCGGCGATTGCGCATGAGCCCGATGCAGAACGCCATGCTGCCGAAGAGGAGGGTCAGAACCAGCAGCAGGAACACGATGCCGTACGCGGCAAACCCGCCCAGATAGCTCGATTCGCTGCCGCCGATGGCCTCGGTCCAGCCGATTCCGAACAGCGGGCTGGAGAGTGCGGCTTCGATCTGGCGGCTCCACACTCCCTCGCGGGTGTTCTCGCTGGACACCAGGCGCTCCACGCTTGAGCCGATCTGCAGCAGGTCGGAGAGGTACCAGAGCCCCCAGAACATGATGGCGGCAAGCGGGAGCAGGGCGATGGCGCGGCCGATGCGGGTGTAGAGAACCCCGGCGGCGCCGACCACGAGCATCAGCGCACCCGTGCGCGATCCGGTCCACATCAGGAAGAGGAGGTTGATGGCCAGCAAAGTGATCCACAGGATCTTGGTGCGACGCTGGGGATCGTGGAGGATGAGCCAGAGCGCGATGATGCAGAACGGAGCGACGAGGATGGCGGCCTGCTGCGCGTTGGCGAGCATGCCCCAGAAGCGGCCGCCGCCGTTGACCAGGTGCTTGGGGTTGATGACGAACTGCACCGAGCAGCAGAACGTCCAGACGATCGACACCATCATGATCATGCGCAGGAGCGCGAGACACTGGTCGTGGGTCCGGGTGAGCTGGGGCACGGCGACGACCATGCACGGGATTGTCGCCAGCGCGAACACGAGGGACTTGGTGGCCTCGGTGGCGTCCTCGTGGACATACTGAAGGAGGGCCATGTACAGGCCCATGAGCAGCATGAGGATGCCCTGGAACGAGATGCGGCCGAGACCGATGTTGCCCGGCGCGACGACCAGGAGCGTCAGAAGTATGCCCAGTCCCAGATGGATCTCGGCACGGAGCCGCTGCACGGGGAGCATCCAGGTGGAAATGAAGGACATGTTCACGTAGTCCACCGGCGCGGTCAGGGCCGTGGCGAACAGGGTGGCCGCGAGGATCAGCAGGCGGAAGTTGATCTTGACGGTGAGCGCGGCGAGGATGAGCAGGCCGGTGAAGCCGGCGATGAATATGGCCGCGGCGGTGGTGCCCTCGAAGCCGTACACGTGCTGTTCGGATTGGGCGAGTGTGGTGAAGAGGTTCATGGCGGCGCGGAAAGAAAGCCGGACTGGCTCCGGAAGGGAATGCCCGGAACGTGCGATACGTTTATCGGTCGGCGGGGTTCGTTCCCGAAGTCCTGGGGGCAGGAATCCGCAGTTCTACGGTAACCGGACGGTGCTCGGATCTGAGCCTGGCCTCTACCCGCCACCCCGTGACTTGGATGTCCGAGGAAACGAGAGCGTCGTCGATGGCGATGCTCAGGGGCCATCGGGCGGAAATGCTGGTGTACTGCTTGTACCGGAGGTTCCAAGGCACCACATCCGGGTAGGTGCCGTCTGGATAAAACAGCGGCTTCGCCCTCCGGAGGTCGGCCTCGGCGCAAATATGGCGGCTCCGCCACCCGGAGGGTGTGGAGTTGAGGTCGGAAAGGACGACCACCGGCAGTCCCTGAGACTCAAGGCTGAGCGCGACCGCGATAAGGGCTGAAGCGACCTCGTTGCCCTCCTCCCACCGCTCGCGCCATCGCGGCGAGCGGGGGTGGACCGCGATGAGGCCGAAGCGGCCGGCGGGACGCTCGACGATCCCAGCAATGAACCGGGAGGACATCGGGCCCACGAACGAGCAATCGACGCGGCTGATGGGCCACCGGGCCACGACAAAGGCGGCGGTGACCTCGGTGTCGACGCTGTTCTTGGCCGGCTTCCACTCGCGGACGAGTTTGCCGGGGTATTTGTCCTCGAGCCCGTCCTTGTAGATGACGTCAAACTGCATTTGCACGGGCGGGCACAGAAGCGAGATCACGTCGGCGCCGGAGCGATCGATGAGGTCGTAGACCTGCTGCTTGTCGCTGCACGTGCTGTCGTTGTAGTGGAGAAAGCGGACCTCGTCGGGGGTACGAACGCGGGCGCTGTCGATGGGGCGGGGGAGAAACGCGGCCCGGTGGCCGACGATTGGAACAGCGTGCAGAACGCAGGCGATGGTCGCGACGGCGAGCGGGGCCGGCCGACGCGCGGCGGCGATGAGGACGGCAAACGCGAGGCAGAGCAGGAACATCTGCGCGCCGAGGTTGGCCGCGAGGTCGATGCGCCAGGACCACCCGGCGAACATCCAGAGCATGGAACTGGCGAGTGCGCCGAGGGCCAGCGTCCACGCGAGGGCGGTGACGGAACGCCGCTTCACGCGCGGGGGCTTGTCGACGGGGGCATCCATGGCGGTGTCGATCGGCTCAATCGGGCTGGGCCCGCAGCCATTCCCAGTGGCGTGCGACGCCCTCGGCGAAGGGTGTTGCGGGGTGGTAGTCGAGTTCGGCGCTCGAGCGCGTCAGGTCGGCCCAGGTGCGTTCAACGTCGCCGGGTTGGGCCGGGGCCCGGGTGATGTTCGCGGGCTTCCCGACGGTGCGAGCGATGGTGGCGACCATATCGCCCAGGGTGACGGGCTCGTTGTGGCCGAGGTTCCAGATGCGGAAGCCGAACCGGTCCACGCGATCGTGCGCGGCGAGGATGCCGCGGACAATGTCGGCGATGAAGGTGTAGTCGCGGCTCGTGGAGCCGTCGCCGAAGACCTGGATGGTTTCGCCGCGGGAGATGCGGCGGAGGAAAAGCGAGATGGCCAGGTCCGGTCGCTGGCGCGGGCCGAAGACGGTAAAGAAGCGCAGGCAGCCGGTGGGCATCTTCGTGAGGTGCCAATGGGTATGGCCCAGCAGTTCACAGGCGCGTTTCGTCGCGGCGTAGGGCGAGATGGGAGCGGAGACATCGTCGGTCTCGGCGAATGGAGCCTTGGGATGGTTGCCGTAGACGCTCGAGGATGAGGCCATGACGAACCGGCCGACGCCCGCGCGACGGGACTCTTCGAGCATCACGCTGGTGCCGAGAACATTGGCCCGCGCGTAGCCCGCGGGATCGGCGATGCTGGGACGCACGCCCGCCTTTGCAGCAAGGTGGATGACGCCGGTGGGGCGGGTGCGACCGAGAAGCGACCGCACGAGTGCGTCATCGCAGATATCGCCCTCGACGAACTCGAACGCACCCGGTCGAGCGGCGGCGCGGACGGCATCGAGATTGCGATGCTTGAGGCGCGGGTCGTAGAAGGGGTCGAAGTTGTCAAGGCCGACGACGCGGTCGCCGCGGGCGAGCAGGGCTTCGCAGGTGTGGGAGCCGATGAAGCCGGCCGCGCCGGTGACGAGGATGGTGCGATCGATGGACATTCGGAGAACGGTATTTGGGTCGGAAGGGCCGCGGGGCTACCCGCTTTGGGTGGCGAGTTGGCGGGTGCGCGGGGACAAAAAAACAAGCAGGGCGCCATCTTTAGACAGCGCCCCGCTGGAGGAGAGAGAGATCAAAGGGAAGTACTGCCGCTATCGGCCTGCCCCGAACACGAGGCTTGAAAACTCGTGCGCAGGCCGGAAGCGTCCCCCACCCCAAAGCGTCATAGAAGTCGTGACCGGAAGCGAGAGAACTGTTGAGAATAGCACGAACACATCGCTTTGGACACTGTTTTGTACGCGATCGTGCGCGGGAGAGTTCCGCCGCGCTACGCGTGAAACTGGAGGGAGATGCCAGATTTGATTATCGGGCCAATGCGTACCCGCGAGACCACATGACAAAATGGGTAAGACAACAACGGGCCGGGGGTAAGTTCAGCCCGCGACTCTATATGTAGTGTTGAGTCTCCCGGCGAACCCCGCCAAACGCGGCCGCTGCTCAGGGCTGGCCTTCGGGGGGCTTCGGCGGCGGCGGAACCATGGCGTCGTCGGGTGCGGGCGCGGGGCTGCGGTCGGGCGGACGGTTCGCACCGCCGCGCCGTCGAGCGGGCGGCGCGTTATCGCCATCTTCCGCGCGGGCTCGCTCAAGGCGCTGGAGGAGCTGTTCTTGCTGCTCGGGCGTCAGGCGGGAGAAGAGACGCATCAGACGATCGCGACGTTGCGGGTCGATGGGGCCACCTTGCGGGCCGCTCGCATCAGGGAAGCGATCGGCGGCACCGGGGCGAGGCTGCGGTTTGTCGTCGGGCCTGGGCGCGGGCGGCTTGCCGGGCTCGCCCTTCTTCTTGCTGAGCTTCTGCTGGACGTACCGGTCCTCGCGCTCCTTGGCCTGACGATCGCGGAACTCCTGCAGGCGCTCGTCGACGGCCTTCTGCTGGTCGGGGGTGAGCTCGGTCCAGATCTTGGTGTAGAGGTCCTCGATCTTGGGCGCGCCCTGCATGATGGTTTGCAGGCGCTCGCGGGCGGCACCGGTCTCCTTGGCGTCGGCCTCTGGCTGCATCTCGTCGGGGCGCGGCTTGTTTTGGGCATCGCCCTCGGGGCGTCCGCCCTTGGGGCCGGGTCGCCCCGGCTCGCCGGCTTTTCGGCGGAGCTCTTGGAGTTCGGTGGCGTGCTCCTTCATGTACGCGGCGACGGACTTCTGGAAGTCGTCCATCCACGAGCGGTACTTGGTGCGCTGCTCATCGGACACGCGCAGGTGCTCGGGAGCCTCGGGCGACAGCACGGTTTCCATCGCATCGCGGAACACGCGCGGCGGGAGGCGATTCTCGTTCACGAGCCGCTTGCGTTCGCCGCCGGGCTGGCCGAAGGAACCCTCCACGCCGGGTACCTGGCGATCGCGTACCTCCGGTCCGCGCAGGGCGTCGGGAGCGGGCGGCTGGCCTTGCTTGGGCGGCTCGGCGCGAAACGAAGGGGCGAGCGAGCAGGCGAGGCCACAGACGGCGCTCAACAAGAGGGGATGGACTGCGGTGCGATTGAACATGGGATCTCCCGTGCGCGAAAGAACTCGAGGCGAGAGCGGGGACATCGGGCCGCGGCTCTCCGGGAGATGAACGAGCGGGCTCCCCGGGAATTGCAGGCGAAGGTCCGCTATTCGGGTTGCGATCGGTCGCCAGCGGGAGGTTGAGGCGGGGAATACGAGGGGAATCGCGGGGCGAAGCCGATGGACCGCAACCTATCCTCCCCCCACCCTAACAAATGCGGTGCTTGTGCTGGCCAACTGGTCAGCGGCACCCCATGGAGATCCGCCCGATGCTTCGAAGCGTGCAAGTTCTGGTCTGTGCCGCGGGTTTGGCCCTTGCGGCAATGGTCGTTGCGCAGCCGGTGATCGCGCCGCCCCCGGGGAAGGCGCCCGGCGATGACACGGACGCGCTGGCGCGGCCGCAGCCGATCCGGCGAGACGGGAAGACGTGGGACGTTGCGCAGGGCGTTCCGCTCATTCCGCGGGCGGTGCTGTTCGGCAATCCGGACAAGGCGCAGGCGCGGGTGTCGCCCGACGGCAAGTCGATCTCGTTTCTCGCGCCGGTGAAGGGCGTGCTGAACGTGTGGGTCGGGCCGCGGGATGATCTGAGCAAGGCCAGGCCGATCACTACCGACGCGAAGCGCGGCATCCGGCAGTACTCGTGGGCGTACACGAGCAGCCACGTCATCTACCTGCAGGACAAGGGCGGAGACGAGAACTGGCGCGTGTACTCGGTCGATGTGGCCACTGGAGCGGAGAAGGACTTGACTCCACTGGAGAACGTCGCGGCCCGGATCCAGGAGGTGAGCGAGCGGTTTCCGGATGAGATCCTCATCGGGCTCAACGACCGGAACCCGTCGTACCACGACCTGTACCGCGTGAACGTTCGGACCGGCCAGCGGACCCTTGTGCAGAAGAACGAGGTCATGGAGAAGGGTCCCGACGGGAAGGAGCGTTCGTCCGGGTACTCGGGGTTCATCACCGACGATGACTACCGCGTTCGGTTTGCCCAGAGGCCGAACCCCGACGGCAGTGTGGCGATTCTGAAGGCGCCGGAGGGGGGCAAGGGCGAGTTCGCGCTCTACGACACCATCCCGATGGAGGACGCCGACACCACGAACATCGTGGACTTCGACAAGACCGGAAAGACGGCGTACATGCTCGACGCACGCGGGCGCGACAAGAGCGCCCTGTGCGAGCTCAACGTGGAGACCAAGGCCAAGAAGGTCATCTACGAGCCGCCGAACTGCGACATCGACGGGCTGATGGTGAATCCGAAGTCCAAGACCCTTGAGGCGTTCCGCACCAACTACCAGCATGAGACGTGGACGTTCATGGATCCGGCGATCCAGCCGGACTTCTACGCGATCGCCACGCAGGGTGGCGGCGGGGACTTCAACGTGACCAGCCGCTCGCAGGACGACCGGTACTGGATCGTCACCATTGTGAAGGACGATGCGCCGGCGCGGACGTGCCTGCTCGACCGGGGCGATCTGAAGGACGCCAAGCGGAAGGCGACGCTGACCCAACTGTTCGTTTCGCGCCAGGACCTGCTGGGCCAGCCGCTGGTGCCGATGCACCCGGTGGACATCAAGGCCCGCGACGGGCTGAACCTGGTGAGCTATCTCTCGCTGCCGCTGGACGCGGACAGCGATCAGGACGGCAAGCCGGAGAAGGTCTCGCCGCTGGTGCTGCTTGTGCACGGCGGGCCGTGGGCCCGCGACACGTGGGGTTACAACCCGACGGCCCAGTGGTTCGCCAACCGCGGGTACGCGGTGCTGAGCGTGAACTTCCGCGGCTCGACGGGCTTCGGCAAGCGGCACCTGAACTCGTCGAACCTCGAGTGGGCGGGCAAGATGCACGACGATCTTGTGGACGCGGTGAAGTGGGCCGTGGACCAGAAGATCGCCGACCCGAAGAAGGTGTGCATCACGGGCGGCTCGTACGGCGGGTACGCGACGCTGGTGGGGCTCACGAAGACCCCCGAGCTGTTCGCGTGCGGCGTGGACATCGTCGGCCCGTCGAACCTGAACACGCTGCTCAAGTCGATCCCGGCGTACTGGCAGCCGGAGATCGACCTCATGTGCAAGCGGGTGGGCGACTACCGCACTGAGGAGGGCAAGAAGTTCCTCGAATCGCGCTCGCCGCTCACCTTTGTCACCGCGATCCAGCGGCCGCTGCTCATCGGGCAGGGGGCCAACGACCCGCGCGTGAAGCAGGCCGAGGCCGACCAGATCGTCGAGGCCATGACCGCGAAGAAGATCCCGGTGACGTACGTGCTGTATCCCGACGAGGGCCACGGCTTCGCGCGTCCGCCGAATCGGATCAGCTTCAACGCGGTGACCGAGGCGTTCCTGGCCAAGCACCTCGGCGGCCGGTGCGAGCCCATCGGCGAGGCGCTCAAGGGCTCGACGATCCAGGTGCCGGCGGGCGCCGACGGCGTGCCGGGCCTTCCCGAGGCGCTGGCGGCCCAGGGTGCCGCGGCCGAGCCGAAGAAGTAGGCCTCGCAACGAGTACGACAAATAGAAGACCCCGGCAGCCGTGCCGGGGTCTTTTTCATTTCTGTCAGCGGTGCCTTTGCCCTATCAGCATCCAGCGAACCAAGCGTTGAGGAAATCGAAGATGTCGTTCACCCCGAGGCCCCCGCCGTTGAAGTCGCCGCCGGGCGATCCGGCGAACCAGGCGTTGAGGAAATCGAAGATGTCCTGCACGGAGAGCACGCCGTCGCCGCTGAAATCGCCCGCACACCCCGCGACGATGCGATAGGCGAACACGCCGCTGTGGTTGTGGATGGGGAATGAGCCGAAGGCGATGTAGCCCGGGGCGGCAAGCGTCTGCGAGGCCCAGAGGCCCGATGGGCCCGTAGTCGTGGATTCAAGTACGCCGATCGAGCCGGTGTTGAGGACCGACGTCGCCGTGCGAACGGCGAAGTAGGAGTTCGCGACCTGCGAGGGATTGATCCCGCCGGGCAGCCGGAACTTGACGAGATACGTCGGACGCCCGAACTGATCTGTGCCATAGGGCGTGGCATAGTTCGCGTTCGATGGTGCCGCGTACGAACCGTTCATGACGTTGCCCGCCGCGGGAGACGCCGCGAACGCCGCCTCTGATGACCAGAAGTGGACCTGCCACGCGGGCACGGCGGCGAGATTGATAGAGCCGCCGCCCCCCGGGCCGCGGGTGCCAATGACGGCGTGCAGCTCGGTGGCTCGCCGGTTGGCCGGAACAGCGATGACGCCGACGCCGCACGCGGAGGTGACATCGCCGCCCGCGTCGGTGTTGGTGGCAGAGGTGAGCCAGAAGCCGTTGTTTGTCGAGGCCGCGGTCGGGCCGATCGCGTCGAAGTCGGCCAAGGCCAGCGCGGGACCGCCCAGCAACGCGGCGGCGCACACACACAGATTCACGCATCGCATGATGTTCACTCCTCTCGCCTTCCGGCCGCGCGGGACGCACGGCCTTTGCTTGGAGTTTACCGATTGCCCGCCGCGATCCAAGGGCAATTTTATGGGAATTCGGGTAAGATCAACCCATGACGCCCGAACACGCGACTCCGGCCGGCACACCCACGGGGAAGCCCCAGGGTTCGGCCGCGCCCCCCACTTCCGTGCCGGGATCGCCGTCCGATCCGCGGGTCCTCGCGGCGGAGCAGGTCCGGGCGGTGGCGAAGCTCTCTCGATTGGCGATCGGGGAGGATCGCGTGCAGCAGCTTCGCGGCGAGTTGTCGGCCGTGCTGGCGTACATGGATCAGCTGCGCGAGGTGGATGTGACGGGGGTGGAGCCCATGACGCACCCGACGGAGCTTTCGAACCGGCTCGACGAGGATCGGCCGGGCGGGACCGCGATCTCCACCGAGGCGTTCATGGCCTTTGCGCCGGAAAGCCTGCCGCCATTTGTGAAGGTGCCGCCGGTGATGGGCGAGGGGAGCGCGTGAGAGTCAGGGGGCGGGCTGTTTGGGCGTCGCGGCCGCGCGGGCGGCGGTGAGGGCGGCCCGCTTCTGCTCAAGGTCGAGCACATCACGCCAGAAGGTATCGATCAACTGCTGGCGTGCGGGGCCGTGTTGTGGCTGCCGGTCCTCTGTGCCGAGGAGTTGCTGCGCGAGTGCTCTGCGTGCGATGATTTGCTCGGGGCGAAGAGCGAGCGAATCCGTGACGGCTTCGAGGTGATTCGCGAGCAGCGCGAGCTGGCGCGTGAGTGATGCGAAGGGCTCGCGGGAGGCGTCGTCAAAGGTCTGGCGGAGCGCGAGGACGGCGGCCCGGGTGGGATCGCCCGCGGCGTCGGCGTCGTTCTGCTTCTTGCGGGCGGCCTCGTACCCGCGAACGGCCTCGTCGAGACGAGTCTTGTGCTCGAGGGTGATGGCCCCGTCGCGGACGAGGCGATCCAGCGGACGCTCGAACCGAAGCGCGGCCACGGTGTCGCGGGCCTTGAAGAGCGTGTCGAAATCGCCGGCGGTTCGCACCTTGGGCGCCATGGCCTCGGCCTCGAGCACGCGATCGAGGTTGGCAATGACGAAGCGGTCCATGTCGGCCGCGCGGGATTGGAGGGACGCGGCGATCCTCGCGCGGCGAGCATCATCGAACGGGTACCGGGCGACGGCGACCTCATCCGCGCTGGTGGCGAGAGGCTTCAGGCGGCCGTTTTCCAGGTCGATGATCGACGGGGCGTCGGGCGCATTGGGCGGGGGCTTCACCTCGACGGTGCTTGGGGCCCCCGACGAGGGTGCGGCCGGGGGAATGGGTGCCGGCGGAATCGGTCCGATGAGCTGCGCGTGGGCAAGGCGGGTGTTTGCCAGCAGGAGCAGGATGAGCGCGGCGGGTGCGGGGCGGATCATGGCTTGTTGAGCTTTCCCGTGGCCCGCTTGGCGCGGTTCTCGTCGCCAATGTATTGGGCGAGGCGGTGTCGCTGGTCGGTGTCGAGCTCGGCATAGATGTCGAGGAAGAGGCGGAACGTCTGCCGCTTCGTCGGCTTGCCGTAGGTCTTCTGGAACAGGTCGCCGGCCTTCTGGCGGACCTTGGATTCCTGCTCCGGGGTGAGTTGGAGCGTCTTGATGAGCGCGTCGAAGTCCTTGCCGCCGGCGCCGACGACGCGCTCGTAGGACGCGCGGGCCTCGGCGCCGAAGTTCTCAAACCCCTGCGCGATGGCCGCGCCGAGACGGTTGGGCTTGCTGGTGCCGGACATGGTGTCCATGACGCGGTCCTGCGCGGCGAGGGTGTTGTACTCGTCGATCATCTTCTTGAGCTCGGCGAACTTCTCGTCCGGAATCGCGGGCATGAGCTCGGCGAGCATGGTGCCGCGCTTGAAGAAGGGCTGGGCCTTCTCGAGAAGCTCGGGCTGGAGCTTGGCGATGGCCGCCGCGTCGCCCGTTTGCTTGGCCTGGGCGTACTCGACGATGAGGCGGAGGTTGTCGCGGACAATGGCATCGAGCGCGGCCCCGCGCTCGGCGAGAACCTTGTCTGTCGCAGCCTTCTGCTCGGGTGTGAGCGAGAGCCGTGAGAGCGCGAGGAGCACCGGGTGCTCTTCGGACTTCTTGACACGACCGTTGAAGTCGCGCTGCACGATGGAATGGTCGGGACGCTCTGGAGACCGTGTAACAGTTGGGCCGCGAAGGGCGTCGGCATCCGTAGTTGTGGGCGGGGTGGGGGCGGCGGTTGGAGGATCGTCCCGAAGCGAGGTTGCGGCGCACTCGCACAGGCAGCAGCAAGCAAGCATCGCGACGAGCACCAATGGGCGGGCGAGCATGGGAACCTCCTGCGAGAAACAGGGCCCGTGATTATTCGCACGGTGGGCCGCGCCGGTATCATCCGCGCATGAGCACTATGGCGACCATGGATCGGGCCCAGCTGGCCCGGGCGATCGCGGATCTGGCCCTGCTTCGCGGGACGTTTACGCTCCGTTCGGGGCGGACGAGCAGCTATTACCTCGACAAGTACCTGTTCAGCACGCGCCCGGAGGTGCTCGGGCCGCTGGCGGAGATGTTTGCGGATCGGATCGCGGGGCTCGCGTCGCGCAGCGGCAAGCCGGTGGCGCGGCTGGCGGGCGCGGAGCTCGGCGGGATTCCGCTGGTGACGGCCGCGAGTCTGCGGACTGGGCTCCCGTGCCTCTTCGTGCGCAACAGCAAGAAGGACTATGGCACGGCGAAGCAGTTGGAAGGCAAGCTGGAGAAGGGCGACCGGGTCGTGCTGCTCGAGGACGTGGCGACAACCGCCGGACAGGCGCTTGAGGCCGTGAAGGTGCTGCGCGATCTTGGGGCCGACGTGGTGGCCGTCATCGCGACGATCGACCGGCAGGAGGGCGCGGCGGAGAACATGGCCGCGGCGGGCGTGGCCTTCGAGGCGCTGTTCACCAAGCGCGATCTGGGGATCGTCGAGTAGGCCCGCTCACCAGTAGCCGCGTGCGTAGATCAGCACGAACGCGATGATGATGACCACGATCGTGCCCACGACCCAGCGTGACGCCTTCGTCGAGCCGGCGGTGGTGCGCTCGAAGGCGTGGCCGCAGTGGTAGCAGATGGCCGCGTCGTCGAAGACTTCTTTGTGGCACTCGGGGCAGGTGCGCGTGACATCGCCGAAGCGCTGGATGTCCTCGTCGGAGGGGCCCTCGTCGATCTCGCGCGGCGGACTCTTCGGTCGCGGGCGCGCAGGAACGACGTCTCCGGTGCTGGGGGCGATGCGGAGGGGACGACGGGGCTTGTCGTCTGGGTCTGGCATGTTGTGAGCTTATGGGCAGCCGAAGAACCAGGCGTTCAGGTAATCGAAGATGTCCTGGACGGTCAGGCCGCCCTGGCCGTTGAAGTCGCTCCGGGGGTCGCCGGCGAACCACAGGTTGAGGAAGGCAAAGATGTCGGCGACGGCGATGCTGCCGCTGGCGTCAACGTCGATGTTGCCGCGCGAGCCGGGGAAGCTGGTCGGGTCGCCGGGATTGGCGCACGACGCGAGTTCGTCGCCGTCGAGGTATCCATCGCCGTCGCGGTCGATGCCCATGCGGAGCTGGGCCCCGGCGGGAACGACGGTGAAGGTGATCTCGGAGCCGGCGGCCGCGCTGGTGCGGAGGTCGGTGACGGTGCTGTGGGGCTCGGCGGCCCGGTCGGACTGCATGTCGCCGACGGCGGTGAAGTACCACCCGCGGGAGACGCCGGCGCGCCGGCCGCGGGCGATGATGCCCACGGTGCCGGAGTTGGCGAGGGAGACGAAGGTGCCGAGCTTGGAGACCAGCGTGGCATCGGTGTTGTTGGTGCCGTCGAACGTGATCTGCTGGCCGACGGCGGGGTGGGTGTCGCCGGGGAAGCAGAGGAGGAAGGCCTCGAGGTCGTGCTTCTGCTGCTCGCCGGCCGCGCCGGGCTGGAGCGAGAAGTTCGATCCGCCGAGGTGGGCGAAGATCGTCTCGAACTCGCTGTCGTGGTTGATGCCGAAGCCCCGGATGGACTGCTGGCTGGACTTGTCGAACGTGGGCTTGCGGTACAGGCCGCGAAGTTGGGCCATCTTCATGGACTGCGGGGCGTTGGCGGTATTGGCGTCGTCGATCTTGCCATTGGTGCCGGTGGTGACGGTGTGGCAGGTGGTGCACTTGAACGCGCCGATGACGGGCGTGTTCTGGAAGATGTTGAGTCCGTTTGAGGGGCTGCCCGTGGTGTTGCCCAGCGTGGGGAGTGTCGCGGGCATGGAGTCGACGATGGTGCGGTTGGGGTTGGGCGGGTACTTGATGCTGGCGATGAAGCTGGTGAACTGGGCCAGCTCCGTGGCGGTGGGCTCGGCGTCCATGCCCTGCAGGCCGGTGAACGCCGGGCCAAACGCGGCGACGTTTTCGCGGTCGCCGCGCCAGTGGAGCGGCTCGGACCCCACGATGCCCTGGAGCGACTGGGTGACCATCGGGCCCTTCATGGGGTGCCACGGGGCGCAGAAGAAGAACGTGCTGAAGCAGGTGCCGTTGACATTCTTCATGGCGCCGGCGGGGCTGCCGAGGTCCCACGCGAGGAAGTCGGCCTTGCCGTCGAGATGGCAGGATGCGCACGAGGCTTGGCCGAGGCCGCTGGTGCGGTGGGTGTCGTAGAGGAACGGACGGCCAAGCTTGATGGAGGAGGGCGTGGGGTCGAAGAAGCGGACGCGGGCCGTCTCGGTGTTCGTGGAGGTGTCGATCGCGGAGACCGAACCGTCAAACTTGTTGAGGCTGAACAGGCGGGAGCCGTCGGCGGTGAGCGCCAGACCGGTCGGGCCGCCGTTGCCGCCGATGTTCACCTCGCCGAAGCGCGAGCCGGTGGAATCCGTGACGATGACGTTGTTCGAGCCCATGCCCGCGACATACGCGCGGCCGCTGGTGGGATGCCAGACGATGGCGCGCGGATCGCCGATGGACAAGTTGCGGAACCCCTGCGGGAGGCTGGCGACGTCGTAGAGCAGGTGGGGGTTGAGATCGACAACGCTCGTGCCCGTCGGCGCGACCGGATTGAACGCGCCCATCTCCACGCGGACGAACTTGGCTTTCACGATCGGCTCGAAGCGGACCTCGTTGCGGGCGTCGAGGCCCACGGGCGTGACAACGCCGTCGGGGCGAATGCCGAGCGCCATGACGGTGCTGAGCATGCCCTTGGCGTAGGTGACGGCAAGCGTTGAGGCGTCGATGATCGCCACGTCGTTATCGGCGAGGTTCCACGTGACGAACGAAGACCAGTTGCGGTTGTTGTCGTCCATCCACGCGCCGGCCGCGTTGCGGCGGACGATCTGTGCCACCTGCGGCGGCGTCGGCAGACCGGCGGCGAGGGGCGGGTTGAAGGCGGTGCCGCTGTTGGGCGGCGGGTTCTGTCCGCCGTAGGGGCCGGCGGCGTTGCTCACGTCCTGACGCTTGACGATGGTGGTCTGGTTGCCGGAGCCGAAGATGCCGACGTAGACCTTCGAGCCGTCGGCGCTGGCGAGCAGCGTGCGCGGGTCGGAGCCGGCGATGGCGATCGTCGTCGGCGCGGCCGCGAGATTGCTGACTGTGTAGACCTTGACCTGGTTCAGCGCAGCGCACGTGACGAAGGCGCGGCCCGAGGCGAACGCGACGTCTGCCGGCTCATCGCCCGGGAAGAGCGTGCGCACGATGTGCGAGGTTGGGAGATCGATGATGGAGACCGAGTCGGAGATCTGGTTCACCACCCACGCCTCGGTCTCGGTCCGGCACTTCACACTGACAGGATCGATGCCGACGCCGATGGAGCGGAGCAGGCGCGGCGTGGAGGCGTACGCGCCCGTGACATCGAAGACCTCAAGGCGCGAGTCGGCCGTGTTCACGGCCAGCAGCGTGGAGCCCGAGGGTGTAAGGGCCAGCGGCGAGACATGGGCGGATTCCCAGTTCACAAACCCGGGCTGGGCGTGCGCGACCGAGACCGGGATAAACGGGAGCGCGGCCGCGGACATGATCGCCACCAGGGGCGCAGCGACAGCCAGTCTTGAGTGTGGAACGCGGACCATGTCCATGCGGAGATCATGCCCCATGGGCCCGTCCGTGCCACTCTCCGGGAAATCGTGGGGGCGTTCGGGGCACGAATTGTGCCAATAACACAGTGGAACCATGGGTGATACCGGGGGCTAGGCCGCGTCGGCGGAACGCATCTGGGCGACGAGGACCCGCAGCTTGGCCTCGTCGAGGCGACCGGCAGTACGAACGCCGTTGCACAGGTCGATGCCGAACGGCCGGACCGAACGGATCGCCTCGCCGACGTTGTCGGCCTTGATCCCGCCGGCGAGGAAGACGGGGCGGGCGGCCTCGGCCACGAGGCGGGCGCTGATCGTCCAATCGTGCGTGCGGCCGGTGCCGCCGAGTTCCTTGACGGCCGCGGCGGGGCGGCCGGAGTCGAGAAGCAGCGCATCGACGTGCGGGGCGAGCCTGGTGGCGTCGTCGAGGACGGTGTGGTCCTGCACGTGGAGCACCTGCACAATGCGGACGGCGGGGGCGTGGCGACGCAGCAGCGGAAAGGCGGCGTCGGGGACGGCGTCGACAAGTTGCACGGTGTTCACGCCGGCGGCAAGAACGTGCTCGACGATGTGGTGCGGGTCGGTTCGGGACGTGAGCAAAAACGTGGCGACGCCGGGCGGCACGGAACGGGCGATCTCGGCGATGAGGGCATCGTCGATCGGGCCGGGCCCGCTGGGCATGGCGCCGACGAGCCCGAGAGCGTCGGCCCCCAGGCGCGTCGCCAGCCGGGCTTCCTCGACGGAGGCGATGCAGCAGACTTTCAGGCGCGTGCGCATGGGCGGACACTATGCTCTGGGGCGATGACGCGACGCGTGGAGATGCACGAGGCGGCGGCGGTGATCCGTGGCATGCGGTCGGCGATCATCGCCGAGGGGCCGCGGCCGTTTGTCGTGGGCGTAACGGGGCCGGTCGGCGCGGGAAAGAGCACGCTGGCGGCGCGTCTGTCGGCGTGCATCATCGCGACGGATCACTACCTGCCTGACTACGACACGACGCCGCAGCACGAGCGCGACCTGCCGGAACGCTCGGACCTTGCGCGATTGCTGGCCGACCTGCGGTCGCTTCGGTCGGGGCGACCGACGGCGATCCCGCAATGGTCGTTCCACACGCACTCGCGCATCGGTGAGCGGACGGTGGACCCAGCGGAGGTGATCGTGGTCGAGGGCCTGCACGCACTGCACGAGACGCACGCGGGAGCGCTCGATGTGCGGGTGTACGTGGATGCGCCGCCGGACGTCCGGCTGGCGCGATGGGAGAACCTGGCGCGAACGGGAGAGCGCGGCTGGGGCGTGGAGGAGACGCGGGAGTTCTTTGTGCGCGTGGCCGAGCCGACATTCCATGCGCGGTCCGGCGGCTATCGCGACGCGGCCCACGTGGTCGTCGTCAATGCTTAACCATGGCGAGCATGGCCTTGCGCTCGGGTGTGTAGGCCCACCAGGGTCGCTCTCGGCCGGTCTTGGCGAAGTCCACCGCGGCCATGAAGACGTCGATGCAGCACGGATCGTGGCGTGCGCCGTCGAGGCGGCACAAGCGCGTGTAGAGCGTCATCGGGTTGCGACGGGCGAGGTCCTTCACGGAGCG
This sequence comes from Phycisphaerales bacterium, assembly GCA_044221735.1. GTDB lineage: Bacteria > Planctomycetota > Phycisphaerae > Phycisphaerales > UBA1924 > UBA4658. The sequence continues at coordinate 55,751 of JBGAOP010000005.1, forward strand.
GACGCGAAGGCGGACAAGGTCCTCGGCGGTGGCGGCGCCGACGTTTGGAATCGTTCGGAACTCGATAAACGCGGCCTCGAAGCCTTTCGGGATGCGCGGGGTGCCTGATGCGGGGAGGGCCATGAGGTGGAGCGTATTCGGAGCGACGCTGGGTGGCGTGGGGAGCGCCCATCGCGGGCGATTCGGACTCGGCGGCGGAGGTGGCAGGAGCATCGCATGCGCTTGGGTGTCAGGATCATGCTCGCCTCGATACTCGCGGCGAGTGTTCTCACCGCGACGGGATGTCGCTCGGGCACACTCGCGGTCTCCGGGCGCGGCGAGCGTGTGAAGGCCGACGACGGATTCGAAGTCATGGCGTACCGATTCGCGCAGTCTCCGCCGCCCGCGGGCGAACCGCGGGCGACCGTGCTGTACATCCAGGGTTCGGAGGACCGGAGCGTGACGGGCGCGATGGGATCGCTCGCGGGGTTCTGCGCGATGGGGGCACCGGTGATCGCGGCCGAACGCCGCGGCGTGTCGCCGGATGGAACGGTTGACGCGGCCGTGGCGCTGAAAAACTCGACGAAGGCGTGCCGCGTTGGGGACGCGATGGCGGTGCTCCGCTGGGGCACCGCGGATGCGCCGACCGGAAGGCCGGTGGTGGTGTTGGGGGCGAGCGAGGGGGGCGATGTGGCCGCGGCGGTGGCGGCGAGGTCGAAGATCGTGACGCACGTGATCCTGCTGGGCAGCGCCGGGGGATGGACGCAGGAGGAGGAGTTTCGGCATTTCGTCCGGACGCGAGGGACGTACCTGGGCCTGGCGAGCGAGGCGGACCTCGATGCGCGGGTGGCGGACATCAGGAGCCACCCGGATGCGGACACGATGTGGGCCGGGCATCCGTACAGGCGGTGGAGCTCGTTCATGTTCGAGAGACCGGCGGACGACCTGCTCCGGGTTGAGTGTCCGATCCTTGTTGTGCATGGGGACAGGGACGACTCAGTGCCGGTCGAGGGGGCGCGGGCGCTGCGCGAGGCGTTCGCGCGGGCGGGCAAGACCAATCTGACGTTTGTCGAGATTCCAGGCGTGGACCACCGTTTCGCCGATCCGGCCACGGGAAAGCCCAAGCTGCCGCTCGTCGAGGTGGCGATCGTGGAGTGGCTGGGCAAACAGGGCGTGCTGGATGCGGGGGAAGTTGGGGTGTATCTGCAGCGCGTGCGGGCGGCCCACCGGGACCTGTTCCCGGGAGATACGGGAAAGGGCGGGCGATGACGGTGCTTTGCGGAACAGGGGGGGCGGCGACTACGATGGGGTTTCCCAGTCGTGGAGCGCACGCCCGATGGCCTGGATCACCAAGAACTCTGCCGCGATGAAGGTCGAACGTCGGGCCGAGCCGTACCTGACCGACGCGATGAAGAAGGACCTGTCGCAGCGGGTGCTGCCGCGGTACGAGCTCAAGCAGGGCGCGCTGCTGCCGTGCCTGCACACGATCCAGCACGAGTACGGGTGGATCCCGGCGCAGGCGATGCTGGAGATCGCGGAGTTCCTCGGCATCCCGCCGGGCAACGTGATCGATACGGCGTCGTTCTACGAGGAGTACTGGCTCAAGCCCAAGGGCAAGCATCTGATCCAGGTCTGCCGCTCGATCGCCTGCGAGTTCTGCGGGCAGAAGGAAGTGACCCAGGCGTGCAAGGACGCGCTGGGGATCGACGTCGGCGAGACGACCAAGGACGGCCGCTTCACGCTTGTCGAGCTCGAGTGCCTCGGGTCGTGCGGGACCGCGCCGGCGATGCTTGTCGATGAGACGCTCTATGAGAACGTGCAGCCCGGATCGATCCAGCGGCTGCTGGGCGAGCACGAGAAGGCCCACGGCGGCCACGGGCATCACTGAGCGCATTCGGAGGGGCATGGACGCATGAGCACCGGGCCTCGGCACAATCAGGCAAGCCCGAACCCGCCGAAATCGCTGATGCGCAACCTCGGCGAGTTCTTCGGACACATCGTCGAGGGTGTGAAGAGCGGTCCTGAGGGGGGAAACCCGCAGGTGCCCGCCTCTCCGGCTTCCACGCACATGCCCGCCGCGCCGTCGAGCGTGGTTCGTGAACACGTGCAGGAGCAGGAAATCCATACCCCGCAAGGCAAGATCGTGCTTCGGCGGCGGATCATCGACGAGGTCGAGCCGCGCCCGTAGGACGCGATGAACGGCCTTTATTCATCGCGGCCAGCGGCGGCCACCGGGGTGATCCCTTTGGCCAAATGCAGCCACGGGCGCGGATTCGAGAAGTCTGAACAGTTTGGGGCTTGCATGGCCGGACGAATGTGATAGGTTAAACGTCGACAGCCCCGATGGCCGTGTCTGTCTCTCGAGGACATGCGAAACCGGGAACCTGTAGGTCGGCGCTCGTGGGAACGCGCTGATCGCTGGTACACCGCGTCCTCTCCCACACAACCAAGGCTTATTGGAACCGAGGCAGTCGGTTCCACAGCACGACAGGAAGAAGGCCGTTGCGCGTTGCAGCGGCCTGCTTCCTTTTTGGGGTTTGCGAGCCCTCCGCGCGAGCGAAGGACGTGTGTGAGGTCTTGAAAGTCATCCTGCGCTTGCGCGGCGCGCTCGTAGAGCTGTTCATGCGGGCGGCTGGAAGCACGTGCGGCAGCGCGGCTGGTACAGCTCGGCCCCGCCGACGACGATTGCGGCGTCGGATGCGATCATGCGCTGCGAGTGCACCGAGGGGCCGCCACAGACCGCGCACGCGCCGGAGAGTTTGACGACCTCATCGGCCTCGCACAACATCGCGGGGAAGGGTTCGAAGGGTTGGCCGCGGTGGTCGCGCTCGACGCCCGCGACGATGATGCGCGTGCCGCGGGCGATGAGCGACCTCACAACCGGCGTGAGCGCGGGACCGAAGAAGTGGATCTCGTCGATGGCGAGGACGTCGGCGCTGCCGGCGGCGGCGGGGATGTCCGCTGCTTCCGTTACTGGCGCGGCCGGAAATGTCTGGCCCGTGTGCGTGGCAATCTCGAGGACGCGATAGCGCGTGTCGCGGGCGGGCTTGACGGCGATGACCGACTCCCCCGCGGCCTGGGCCGACAGCAGGCGGCGGACCAGCTCGGTGGTCTTGCCGGCAAACATCGGGCCGCAGATGACTTCGAGGCGTCCGGGCATGGGAGGGGGTGGTGATTATTCGATGAAGAGTCCGGCGATGCTGGCGGTCATCTGGGTGGCGAGCGCGCCGCCGAGCATGGCCCGCAGGGCGAGTGTGGCGAAGTCCTTGCGACGCTCGGGGGCGAGCACGGAAAGCCCGCCGATCTGGATGGCGATGGATGCGAAGTTGGCGAAGCCACACAGGGCGTAGGCGCCGATCTGTGCGGAGCGCGAGGTGATGGCCCCGGAGTGCTTGGCCGCGCCGAGGTCGAGGTACGCGACAAACTCGGTCAGGATGAGCTTCTCCCCGAGCAGGCCGCCGAGCGTGAAGCAGTCCTGCCAGGGGATGCCCATGGTCCAGGCGAGCGGGGCGAAGATCCATCCGAGGATGACCTGCAGCGAGAGGCCGTTCTTCATGCCGTGCTCAACGAGCCAGGGCTTGAGGGCATCGGTCTCGCCGAGGGCGTGCAAGGGCCAGTTGATCAGGGCGAGGAGAGACACGAAGGCGATGAGCATGGCGGCGATGTTGATGGCGAGCCGCGCGCCGGTGGTGGCTCCTCCGGCCGCGGCGTCGAAGACGTTGGCGTGGTCTTCCTCGGCGATGGTGGCGATGCTGCGGGCGTCCTCGGGCGGGGGCGTCTGGGTCTCGGGCATGATGATGCGGGCCATGACAAACGCGGCCGGCGCGCTCATCAGGCTGGCACCGATGAGGTGTGTGGCGTAGCGGGCCTGCTCGGCTTTGTCGTCGCCGCCGAGCATCATGACGTATGCCCCGAGCACGGACCCGGCGATGTGGGCGAAGCCGCCGAGCATGATGAGCATGAGCTGGGCCCGCGTCATGGCGGGGATGAGCGGCTTGACGGTGAGCGGGGCCTCGGTCTGCCCGATGAAGATGTTCGCGGCCATGCACGTGGCCTCGGCCCCGGTCACGCGCAGGGTGGTGCGGAGGCACCACGCCAGCGCGGCCACGATGCGCTGCATCACGCCGATGTAGTACAGCACGCTCATGAGCGCGGAGAAGAAGATGATGATGGGGAGGACCTTGAACGCGAAGACGAATCCCCACGGGCCGCTGGGATCGCCGACCTTGCCGAAGACGAAGTCGATGCCCTTCTGGGACATCTGGATGACGGTGTTCACGAACTCGCCGACGTAGTGGAAGCCGTCCTTGAGGACGGGCACCCGCAGGATGGCGGCGGCGAGGGCGAGTTGCACCAGCACGCCGACGCCGACGAGACGCCAGCGGATGTTCCGCCGGTCGTAGGACAGGCAGACCCCGAGGGCGATCATCACGAGCACACCAAGCAAGCCGATGTAGCGGTCCATGGCCACCAGTAGACCACGTGAGCGCTCGGGGTGTCAAGCCCGAACGGGGTTCCGGCTCACACCATCACGCCCGTGGCGCGGGTGCGGACGTTGTCGAGGACGTTCATGAAGTTGATGTACGAGTCGTACGGCGAGTCGTAGGGGGAGAAGTACTTGTGCACGTCGCCGTCGGCCCAGTACTTGGTGCACATGTAGTAGAAGTGGTCGCTGGTGGTGAGCTTGCGCCAGTCGCCGAGGAGGTAGCCGGCGTCCTCGAGTTCCTTCAGCGCGCTCGGATTGCGCGGGTCGGCCTTCACGCCGGCGAGGGCCGCGCCGTAGCGGTCCTTGATGGGGCGCTCGAGCTTGTAGGTTTCCAGCAGCGCGTTGGACTGCATGGCGTTGCCGAGCCAGGCGGTGAGGTCGCGCTCGGTGTCGGCCCACGAGATCATGTGCGGCACGTCGTAGTCGCCCACGGGCTCGAACTGCGAGAGGGCCTCGCTGGGTGTGTTGAAGTGGTTGTGGCCGGGGCTGACGTCGAAGATCTTTTCCGGGAGGGCGTCGAGGAACTTGAAGATGCCCGTTTCGGCCCACTGGTGCTCGCCGAAGGTCTCGTAGTCCATGAACAGGTTGCAGAGATAGCCGTCGCCGTTGATCTGATTGACCCACCCGGCGAACTTCTCGGCGCTCAGCGGCCATTCGGCCCAGCCCCGATTGGAAAAGCGGAAGGCGATGTCGTCGCTGAGCCGGTAGTTCTTCAGCAGCAGCCCGAAGGGCTTGCCGTGCGGACCCTGTCCGGTGTGCGGCGGGCGATACACGTAGTTGGGGGAGCGGTAGCCGAGGATGTGGTCCACGCCCTCGCAGATCGCGCCCATCCAGCGCTTCTTGCCGTCGGGGCCGGTCATCTCGCTGAGATAGTGGCCGAGGTCGTTGTTGTAGATCAGCTCGGTGTTGCGGAAGACCTTGGGCGTCTGGCCGAAGAGTTCCTGGATCCGCTTGGTGTGGGCGTTGACCTGCTCGGTGAACTCCTGGCGCGAGTACAGGAACGAGAGCGAGTGGTAGTACGTCTCGCCGACGAACTCGCACGCGCCGGTGTCGGCGAGGCGCTTGAAGATGTCCAGCACGTCCGGGCAGAACTCGGCCATCTGGTCGAGCACCACGCCCGTCATCGCGTACGAGACCTTGAAGCGGCCCTTGTTCCGCTTCACCAGGTCGAGGATGAGCTGCGTGGTCGGGCGATAGCACTTGTCCGCGACCTTGCGGCAGATCTGCCCGTTCTTCTCGGTGTCGAAGTAGAACGGCGAGTTGTCGAACACGGTGTAGCGCTTGAGGCGGAAGGGCTGGTGCACCTGGAAGTAGAAGACGACCGACGCCATGGACCGCCTCGCTGGGCCGTTGGGCCCGTTTGTCTGAAACCTGTGCCGCCCGTTTGGGGCATCGGGCGGAGGGAAGGGGGACTTTCTATCGGACGTTAGGCCGCTGGTGCGTTGTGGCGGCCGATCCGGGCAGCGGCGAATCCCCCGAAAGGGGCCGCTTTGGCCCGAACCACGGGAATTGCGGGCAAACCACGTCCAAAATGTGTTACACTCAATCGAGGTCCGATAGCGACCGATCCGACGGAAGGTGAAGCGGGTGGGGCGTCGGTTGTTCGTGCTGTGTGGCCGGGCGGAAATCCGAAAAGGTGCAGCGATGGACGGCCAAACTCAAACGCATGGGACGTCGGCGCGCGGCATGGTTCCCGAATCCGGGCCGGTGGTGATCGATCTGCCGCTGGGCCAGTGCCAGCCGGGCGGACCGGGGTGGCATGACGAGGTGTATCGAGCGGCCGCGGGGAACATGGCGAAGGTGCCGTGGGCTCACGGGCGGGCGAGCCCTTCGCTGGTGTCGTGGCTCAACGCCGAGGCGTCCGGGCGGGTGCGTCCGGGCAGCCGCGCAGCGGTAGTCGGGTGCGGCCTCGGCGACGACGTCGTGGAACTGATCAACCGCGGGTACGACGCGATCGGGTTTGATGTATCGCCCACGGGAATCGACTGGGCCCGCCGGCGCTTCCCCGGGCAGGCCAGCGCGTTCTCCGTCGCGGATGTCCTGAGTGCGCCGTCGCGATTCCGGCATCGATTCGATCTGGTTGTGGAAGTCAACACAATCCAATCAATGGATCCGGCGCAGCGCGAGGCGACGGCCGCGGCGATCGCGTCGCTGCTCTGCCCGCGCGGGCTGCTGGTGGTGATCGCGCGAGGTCGCGAGGAGGGTGAGCTGCTCGAGACCGTGCAGGGCCCGCCGTGGCCGCTCACGCGGACAGAACTGCTCGGGCTCATGGAGGTCGCCGGACTCAAGCCGGTGCGGGCAGTGGACGAGTTCATGGATGACGAGACGCCGCCGACGCGCCGCCTGCGGGCGGCCTTTGAGCACGCCTGAGCGTCACTTGTCCTGAACCTGGTAGACCGTGAACTGGTAGGTGCGCACCTTGGCCGTCGCCACGGGATTCAATCGCCCATCGGCGATCGGCGCGGCGTAGGTCGTCGTTTCCTTGCTGCCGGAATCGGTGCGGAGCAGCAGCAGCGACATGCGGGGGGGAAGCGTTCCGGCATTGAGTTCCTGCTTGGCCCACCGGACCCGCAGCTTTGAGTTGGACTTCTGCATGGCCCAGAGAGTGTCGGGGCGAGCTTCGATGGCGTCGTCGGCCCACACATCGCCGGAATCGAGGTGTTCGCCGAGGATTCGCGCGGCCTCGGGCGCGGCGAGTTGGTCGCGGCTGGGCGACATGCCCGTCAGGGCCACGAACCACCACGCGCCCATCAGAAGCATGCCGAGCCAGAAGGCCGGGCGGCACGCAATCGACAGGGTGCGCTGGGCAAGGCCGGGCGAGGCCGAACTCGCGGCTCGCTGGCGCATCCAGTCGAGCATGAATGGCGCCAGCGGCGGCAGCAGGATGGCCGCGGGCATGGCGTAGCGGGCGTCGCTGACGCCGCACAGAACGAAGATTGTGAGCGATGCGAGCCAAGCCCACACCAGCGTGCGAGCGGCGGTGTTCTCAACGCCCGCTCTGTCGTTGCTGACGCTGGTGGGCGTCAGCAACGACAGAGACATGGGCAGGGCGCTGATGAACGCAACCGGGATCAGGAGGCCGACGCCAAGCACGCGCCGCGACGACCAGAGAAACTGGCCGGCGATGTTCTCGCGCACCGCGTCGGGGACGGCGTTGGCGAGATAGACCTTGATGCCCAGCAGCGTGATGGCGCTCGCGCCCAGCACCAGGGCGATGCCGAGGCCGGGCGATCGAAGTGGGCGGAGCGATCGGGCCGCGACGCACGCGCCGATGAGCACCCCGCCAAGGACGGGAGCGCTCGCGGGCCCCTTGGCGAGCGCGGCGATCAGGAGGCCGGACGTTGGAATCAGGCAGTCTCTTGCCGAGGCGAAGAGGCCGCGGACGAAGCCGAACGGCCCCTCATCGTCGTTCGTCTCCTCGGCAAGAGGGCCTCGGCGCGCGGCCCCGATGAGCAGATCCACGCACCCCAGCGCGAGCATCTGCGTGCCGAGGTTGTTGAGCATCTCGATCTCGGCCGTGCGGCCGGGAGACCACATGAGCGGGAACAAGGCCTGGGCGAGCCCGGCGGCCAGCCCCCCACTTCGCCCGAACCAGAGCTGGCCGAACCAGCGCCGTCCGTACCACCACGCCAGCCCGCTCATGAGGACGGCCGCGATCGCGCTGGGAACGCGAGCGCCGATCGTGTTCTCGCCAAGCACAGCCGACGCCGCGGCGATGACCCACGGCATGCCCGGGGGCTTGCGGAAGTAGGCCAGATCGAACATCTTGATGTGCCAGAAGTCGCCCGACTCGAGCATCGTCCAGCCGGGGACGGCGCGATGGCCCTCGGAAAAATCGAGCGGGCGCGTGCCCAGAAACGGCAGATACACCGCGGCCGCGACGAGCACGACCAGCATCAGTTCAAGGGCGGGCGGAAAGCGTCTGGCGGAGCGGCCGGGCATTGGCGTGAGCGTACCCGATCATTCCTTGGCTGGGCTGACGATCTCGGCGGCGGGTTGGCCGTCGATGGGCGTGCCCGCCTTGAACGCTTGGGCGATCTTCGCGTGCCACTCTTCGAGATAGGGCCTCAGGCGCGTGTTCCGCGAGGGGTCGTGGCCGTGGGCGTAGGTCTCGTTGAAGTCGGCCCCGAAGGCGTGGCCCTGAACGATCTCGCGGTAGAGCAGGACGCAGACGCCCGTGCGCTCGCTTCCGGCCGAGCAGTGGACGAGCACGGGCTGCTTGGCCGGGTCGGTGATGATGCGCAGGGCCTCGACATACGCGTTGGGATTGCCGGTGCCATCCCCATTGAGGCGAAACACGCGCCGTTCAACGCCGAGCGCGGCGGCCGTCCGCTCGGCCACACGCTCTCCCGCGGGCTTGATGTCGTATCCGCCGAGGTCGACGATGGTCTTGATGTGGTTGGCCTCGACTACCTGGCGCGTCGCGGCGGGCGTGAGCCAGCCGGAGCGGTACAGCTTGCCCGTATCTACTACATCGAAGTTCTTGGGGACAATGTTCGGCCGGACGAGCTTGGCGTAGCCGAGCGCGCCGAGCCCCAGCATTACCAGCGCCACCACGGCGAGCGCACCACCACGTGATTTGGGCTTTTCGGCCATGGACCGATGGTATTCGACGCAACGAGCACGCGGGCCGCACTACGATTCCGGTCGATGAGCGACGAGACCGCACAAGGGTCATCTGGCGAGGCAAGGGCGACAAAGTCGGCCGCGGCCGGGCCGCGCACCGCGCCGGTGAAGGTGGGTGTTGGCGCGTATCCGGAATCGGTGACGCGCCTGATCGATGAGCTGGCGAAGCTGCCCGGGATTGGCCGTCGGTCGGCGGAGCGGCTGGCATTTTTCATCTTGAAGGCTCCGAAGGCGGAGGCCCTGGAACTGGCGCGGGCCGTGACGGATGTGAAGCAGCGGGTGCGCCACTGCCGCGTGTGCTACAACCTCGCCGACAACGGGCCCGACGCGGCCGACACGGTGTGCTCGATCTGCGCCGACGACCGGCGCGACCGGTCGAAGGTGATGGTGGTCGAGCAGCCGCGCGACCTGATCTCGCTGGAGCAGTCCGGCGTGTACAAGGGCGTGTACCACGTGCTCATGGGGAGGATCGCGCCGCTGGAGGGCGTGAGGGCGGGCGATCTGACGATCCAGGACCTGCTGCGGCGCGTGAGCGACCCGAGCGCGAATGCCGGGGGCGTGCCCGTGCGCGAGGTCATCCTGGCGCTGAACCCAAGCCTCGAAGGAGACGGAACGGGGCTGCATCTCCACCACGCGCTCGCCAAGGCGGGCGTCACGGTGACGCGTCTGGCCCGGGGGCTTCCCACCGGATCACAGCTCGAGTTCGCGTCGAAGGCGGTGCTGGCGGATGCGATCCAGGAAAGAAGGGAGATGTAGGGGGAAGGCATCGAGGCAACTAGGCATCGAGGCATCGAGTGCGAACAATCAATACCGGTGCCCGGCTACTTCGTGTTTCGTCTTTTACTTGATGCCTTGATGCCTCCTGCCTCGGTGCCTTCTTCTCCCCATGCGATTCGACGCCTCACAACACATGAAGATGGGCCAGCACATGAAGCTGGCCCCGAGGATGATCCAGTCGATGGAGATCCTCCAGATGCCGCTGCTGCAACTGGAGGAGCGGATCGCGCAGGAACTCGAGTCCAACGTCACGCTGGAGGTGGACGAGGGCGATGGGATGACGCTCGAGGCGCCCTCCGACGCGGCGATCGACGCCGCGGCGGACTCGGCCGCGGCCGCGGACAAGGAGCTCGATGGCGAGCCCGGATCATCAGGCGATTCCGACGAGGGCGATTCCGGCGACGATGACGCGATGGGGGCCGACATCGGCGGCGAGCCGGAGGCCATCAGCGAGGACGAGCGCCCCCTCTCGGTCGATCAGGACAAGGGGACCGACGACTTCGGCCGGTTGGATTCCTATGAGGAAGACAATCCCGACGCCGCGGGCAACGAGTTCGATGAGCCGGAGCGGGCGAGCGCGCCGGATCTGGACATGTTCGAGCGCGGCCGGTCGTCGCGGCTCGACGGCGAGCCCGACGTCAAGAGCGAGGCCATGGCCAACACGGCGTCGCGGCCCGAGTCGCTCGTCGAGCAGTTGCAGGAGCAATGGGGTCTGGCGGATGTCGACGAGCACCTGCGTCCGCTGGGAGCGGCGATCATCGGATTCATCGAGGACGACGGCTACCTCCGCACGCCGCTGGAGACGATCATCGATCGGCTGCCGGCCGACTTCCCCGGCGGCAAGCCCGCGCCGGAGCAGATGCAGCTGGCGCTGCAGGCGGTGCAGTTGCTGCTTGAGCCGCCCGGCGTGGCGGCCCGCGACACCCGCGAGTGCCTGCTGATCCAGATCGATGCGCGATCGGACCAGACGCGCTCGCCGGATCTTCGGGCTGAGTGGGCGACGGTGCGCAGGTTGGTGAGCGATCATCTGGAGGACCTCGCCCAGAACCGCATGCCGCGGATCGTCGAAAAGACCGGGCTGCCGATGGCGGAGGTGAAGAAAGCGCTCGAGCACATGAAGTTCCTGAGCCTCGCGCCCGGGCGGTCGCTGGTGAGCGAGAAGCCGGGCGTGATCGTGCCCGACGCGATCGTCGAGTTCGACGCCGACCAGGACCGGTACATCGTGTACCTCAACGACGCGCGCCTGCCGGGCCTGCGGATCAACCAGGAGTACGCCAAGCTCGCCAAGGAGAAGGAAGCGCCCAAGCCCACCAAGGAGTTCCTGCGCAAGAATCTCTCCAACGCGATGTGGCTCATCGACGCCGTGGAGCAGCGGCGCAAGACCCTGCTGCGGGTGATCCGCGTGGTGGTCGATGCGCAGCGGGACTACTTCGACTACGGCCCGCAGGCCCTCAAGCCGCTGCCGATGACGCAGGTGGCCGAGCAGCTCGGCGTGCACGTGGCGACGGTGAGCCGCGCGGTGGCCGACAAGCACCTGCTCACGCCGCGCGGCGTGGTGGCGCTGCGCGGGTTCTTCTCCGGCGGCACGCAGACCGACACGGGCGAGGAGGTGTCGTGGGACGCGATCAAGGCCGCGCTCAAGGAGGTCGTCGACGCGGAGGACAAGTCCGCCCCGCTGTCGGACGATGCGCTGGCGGTGGAGCTGCAGAAGCGCGGCGTGGAGATCGCGCGGCGAACGGTGGCCAAGTATCGCGATCAGCTCAACATCCCCGCGGCCCGCCTGCGGAAGCAGTTCTGAACGCGGCTCATGCCGCCTTGGCGCGGGTCTCGCTCGCCAGCTCGTTGACGCAGGTCTGGTCGGCCATCTGCTTGAGCGACCAGCGGAGCAGGTCGCGCATCGTCACGATGCCCACGCACGCGCCGTCGCTGTTGATCACGGGCAGGCAGGAGATGCGGTTGTTGATCATGAGCAGTGCGGCATCGGCGATGGGCATCTCCGGCGCGCCCGAGACGAGCGAGCGGTTCATGATCTGGTGGGCCTTGCGGTGCAGGCACTGCAGGTCCATCGTGCGCTCGGCGAGCTTGCCGATGAACGGGCTGGTGTTTTTGAGCAGGTCGCGATCGGACACCACGCCCACGACGCGGCACTTGTCCATGACCAGCACGTGGTGGAAGCGATACTTGTTAAACAAGTCGCGGATGGTGTGCAGCTCGTCGTCCATGCGGACGCTGACCACGTGGCGGGTCATGATGGTCTCGAGGGTCATGGAGTATCTCCGGGGCCGGGGGGCCATAGGTCCATCGACCATTCGCCTCTTCTGTTGCAACCGCCGCTAACCTTGGGCATGTCCACGCCCGGCCAGAGCCCCGTGAATCCGTCACAGCCCACGCCGAGTGCGCCCGCGGCGGAGTCGTTCTCGGACGCGCCGGGTGCGCCAGCCGCTCTGCAGGCCCCCTGGAGGCTCGAGTATCTCGAGGCCATGGGCGAGCAGGAAAAGCGCCCGGGCCCCCCCACCGCTTCGCCGACATCGCCGAGTCCATCGTTTCTGCACGACTACTGGCGCGACCCCGCGAAGGACCTGAAGCACCACGTGATCGTGCGGACGGGCGAGGGGATGATCCTGCTCAACGCGTTCCCCTACGCGAGCGGCCACCTGCTCGTGGCGCTGGGCGAGCCGCGCCCCACGCTGCTGGACTACACGCCCGAGCAGCGGGCCGCGCTGTGGCGGCTGGTGGATTGCGCGGCGGATCTCGTTACGCGGACGCTGGAGCCGCAGGGGATCAACATCGGTCTGAATCAGGGCCGCGCGGCCGGCGCCGGCGTGCCCGGGCATCTGCACGTGCACCTCGTGCCGCGCTGGGGCGGGGACACGAACTTCATCACCGTGATCGGCCAGGTGCGGATCATCCCCGCGAGCCTTGAGACGATGGCGGAGCGATATCGCCGAACGTGGGAAGTGATTCGGAGCAGGTGGGCGTAATGATCACGCCGCGGCCGGGCCGGAATATCGAAGACCGACGCGAAACGCCTCGCCGCGGGGCTCGCAGCGAACGGCCATCGCGCTGAGCCACGGGATCGATGAACCCTCAGGGCAGATCGTGATGATGGTGCCGGGCTCGATGTGGGCGGAGGTGGTCACGCCCAGGCCGCGCGGCGAGCGGTCGACAAGTTCAAGGCTCGTGATGCGGAAGTGATCGGGTCCGGACGAGAACGAAGCGCGGAGCGAGCCCTCGACCTCGTGGCGGTCTTCGCGCCGGCGCTCGAGCTTGAACGGGTCGCGCGCGGCGATGTGCGCGGCCGCGGCGGCGGTGGAGCGGGTGATGCGGAATCGTGGGTGCGGTGCGCGGCTCATCGGGTGTCCGTGGTTGGGGCGAGTCGGGACCGGTAACTCCGGTCACGCGACATCGGCGAAACAGGGGGCCCGGTGAACTTCGGGTGTTATTTTCACATGCAGTTTGGGCTCTGGGAGGGATGCGAGCGGCGGGAATCGAGCCGGATACGCTGACGCGCATGCTCCCCGCCGCGCTTTGGCTCGCGTATGCCGTTCCCGCGTATGTGCTGTGGACGCTCGTGTTCCGGGTCCGATTCGGCTTCTGGCCGACGAAGGAGCGATTCCCGCCGCGCGATCTCTACGGATGGATGGACTTCGGATTGGCGGTGGTGCTGATCGGATACTCGGTATGGATCGTGCTCGGACCGAGGCCGGATCCGTCGCGAGCGATCTCGCTTCCCGCGGGCGCGGCGATCTGGGGCGCGGGCGTGCTGCTGCGATCGTGGGCGATCATCGCGCTGGGCCGCAACTGGCGAATCGGGCAGGATGAGCACGACGAACGCGCAGAGTTCGTCGCGACCGGACCGTACCGGCTCATGCACCACCCGATCAACGCGGCGTTGATCGTGGTATCAATCGGGCAGGGGCTGATGACGGGCCTGGATGTTCGGGCGATCGTGCTGCTGGGGTACGCGGTGCTGTACTTCCTCGTGCAGGGGCGCGCGGAAGAGCGATCATGGAAGAAACGCACCGCGCTGGCCGCGGAGCGAGCGAACGCCGAGCAATCGCGTTCTACCAGATGAACCGCATGCGGCCGATGTCCGGCACGGGCACCGGATCGCCCTCGAACTTCAGGCTGGGCCAGTACACGAAGAACGCCTTGCCGAGGAGAAGCTCGCGCGGAATGACGCCGGCCCGCGGGTGGGGCGAGTCATTTCCGCCGGGAGGCGGGTACAGCTCGTTCACCCACGGATCGACGCCGTCCCACAGGCGGCCGTCGAGGCTCGCCGGAGAGTTGTCGCCGCACGCGAAGAACTGGTCGGGCCCGAGATAGAGCGGCGCGTACGGGCTGGTGCCAAGGCCGGAGAGTCCGCCGTGGCCCGGGCCCTTGCTCGTGGGCTGGTAATGCAGGTCGCGATCGAGCCCGACGCGGGTGATCGTGAACGGACCGCCGTCGAACTCGAAGCGGACGGAGCAGGCCGTGTACAGGCCCGGCTCGGCGAGCGTGTTGCGGCCCTGCGGGTCGCGGGCCTGATCCTGCATCAACTGCACAAGCGGCTTGCCGGTGGCGTAGCGGAGGCGCTCGGCGGGGGTCCAGTTGTAGTCGTACTCGGCGATGCGCGCGCCGTTGAGCCAGATCTGCACGCTTTGGTCCACGTGCCAGAACTCGAGATTGCTGAATGCGCCCCCGGGCAGCGCGGGGGCGGGCTGGGTGACGACGGTCTCCCACTCGCCCTTGATCCCGGCGGCGGCATTCGGGCGGCGGACGGCGATCGTTGCCGTGCCCTTGCCGATGGTCGCCTTGAACTCGTGGCCGCGCGCCGAGAGGTTCATCCCGATGCTCTGGCTATCGGTGGCGGGCTTGAATCCGCAGCGAAGGCGCACGTCGGAGACCGGGAACCGGCCGATCATGCGGCCCTCGTAGTACGGCTCGTCGTATGGGTAGTAGTCGTCGATGTCCCATCGAAGGGCCCGCTCGCCGTGGATTGCGCGGGACGATCGTCGGCGTGTCTGGTCGAACACCAATCCGGTCTGGCCCGCGCCGTCGAAGGCGTACTCGCGCGTGGTCATGGACCAGCCCTTGGTGTCGCTGGGGTTCCAGGGCGTGATCGCATCCGTCGGCGGGAAGGGGGCGAGCGCGGTGTCGTACACCATCTGCCAAACGGCCCGCTGAACCGCCGGATCCTTGCGGGCGATGGTCCACCCCTTGGCGTCCCAGAGCGCGGCCCGCGACTGCGCATCGTCGCCCGTGGGCACCTGGCCCTCGGTTCCTGTGCGCACGAACACGTCGCCGTCGGCGAGGGCGATCTGCTCGCCGGGAAGGCCGATGAGGCGTTTGATGTAGTTGTCCAGCGGGTTGTGCGGGTTCTTGAAGACGATGACGTCGAAGCGGTTCGGATCGCGAAGTCCGTAGAGATACTTCAGCACAAGAATGCGATCGCCGGAGTAGCAGCGAAGGCCGGCCGCCGGGATCTGCACCGGGTCGCCGCTGATGGGATCCTGGATGCCGGATCTGGAGAACGTCTGGTACGAAAGGTAACTGGTGTTGTCGCCCGGGACCGAGTCGCGGGCGCCCACGGGCCACGAAGCGCCGGTTGTTGGGCCGCGAAGCCGAACGTGTGCACCCATGAGCGTCGGTCCCATCGACCCCGTCGGGATCACGAACGCCTCGATGACAAACCCCCGGAACACGAACGCCATGGTGAAGGCGATCATGATCGAGATGAGGGTGTCCTTGATGGTCTCGGGGGGCGGGCCGGCCGCGGCGGAGGGGGCCGGAGAAGTCTTGGAGGGAGCGTCGGTGGCCATGCGAAGGATCGAGTGCGAACAGATCGGCTCAAAGTGGAGTCCGATCCCGGCGGCGAGTCGAGTGTAGTCTGTGCTCTCAGGCCGACATGGTGGACCAGGACTCCAACCCCATCACCCCCCCAACCCCCCCCCATCCCTCCTCCCGCGTCGCCGGGCGATGCCGAGGATCGGGCGGATCGCGCGCTGGTGAAAAAGATCCGCGCCGAGGGGGCGGATCGAGCCGCATGGGGCGAACTGGTGCAGCGATACCAGGACCGGCTCTTCGGCGTCTGTCTGCGAATGGTCGGTGATCGCGACACGGCGGCGGATTTGACCCAGGACGCGTTCGTCAAGGTGATTCAGGGCTTGGACTCCTGGGACGGCCGAAGCCGCCTGAGCACGTGGATGATCCGGGTGACGATGAACGTCTGCCTGTCGCACCTGCGGGCGGCCAAGGTGCGGCGACACCGGAGCTTGGATGCCCCAATCAAACCCCCTGTTATGGGCAGTGATTCGGCAGATAGTCCGATAACCACACTTGGCGGACAGGCCGCGGCACGGGAACCGGGGACCGAGTCGAGCGTCCAACAGCATGAACAGCAGCGGCGTCTTCTCGCCGCGCTGGCGGATTTGGACCCTGAGCAGCGGGCGATCATCGTGCTCCGCGACGTGCAAGGGCTGGACTACGACCAGATCGCCGCGGCCCTCGGAGTGGCCGTGGGCACCGTCAAGAGCCGCTTGTTCCGGGCCCGCCTGGCCCTTCGGCAGTTGATCGAAACCCCTCCGTCGAACGAATGACCTCCACGCCCTTCCAACTCCCCGCCGGCATCCGCGAGGACGATCTGATCGACCTCGTCGATGGGCGGCTTTCGCGCGAGCGGGAAGGCGTGGTGCTTGCCGCGCTGCGGGATGAGCCGGCCTTGGCCAATCTCGTGAAGGGCATGCGGGTGGACGCGCAGACGGCCTCACGCCTCGACGCGGTGCGTGCGCCGGCGGACCTGGCGGACGGGATCCAAGCCCGTCTGGAAGAGGCCGCGCTTCGCGACCTCGCCACAGACTCGCTGCAGCGGACGGACGCGATCCCGATCTCGAGCGTCGAAGTTCGCGGGCCGGGAATTGTGGAACTGCTCACCGAGAGCCTGTGGCCGCGCCGCCTGGCGATGGCCGCGTCGGTGGCGATCGTCGCGGGGCTTGGGGTGTGGGGCGTGCGGACGGTGATGAACTCGGCGCCGAAGCCTGCGCCCAAGGACATCGCCACCACGACGACGACCCAGCCGACGATCGAGGAGACGCACCCGGCGATCGTGCCGGCGCCCGCCCCGGTCGACATCGCGGCCATCGATCCCACCACGGTCATCGACCTTGGCCCGGTCGCGGCGGTCACTCCCGCGCCCGTGGCGGTGGCTATGACCGAGACTCGCGCGGCCGAACTTGCCAGCGTGGGACGCCTGACAGTCACGATCCACGCGCCCATCGCGCAGGCCGCGACGAAGAAGCTCGATGCCCTCGCCAAGGCGGGCGGACGCGAGGGGTGGCGAGCTCTGCCGATGGACAATGTGCCCGCCGAGTTTGCGATGCTGCTCACACCGTCGGCCGTCGCGCCAGCCCCGAGCGTGCTGACGCCGAGCCCGATCACGGTCGCTTCCGATCGGCCGGGTGCAAGTCTTCCCCCCAGCGTGGCGCTGCCGCGCCCGCGGCCGGTGGTGAAGGCGATCTACACGGTGGACATGAACCCGGGCGAGAAGGGCCTGGACGCACTGGTGCGGGCGATCACCGATTCGATTCCCGAAGGCGCGATCATCGAGCTGCGCGAGACGCCCCGTCGGATCGAGGCGCCACCGGCGTTGGATGCGGACAGCGTGCTGTGGTGGAACGGCACTCCAGGAAAATGGGCAAAGCGAATCACCGTGCCCATCGTGGTCGAGGGTGTTGAGTAACGGGCGGGCGGGTGTTCAACGCATCGAGCCAGATCGGATCGAGCCTTCGGGTGCGATCTCGACCCACGCCGCGCCGCTGTAGGGCGTGCGGTACCACGCGCGGCCGTCCATGTGCGGGAACCAGCGCGTGTCGGCGGCGCGCCGGGGACCGGTGCTCTGCAGAACGATCGACGGGTTGACGAGATGGACAAGTTCCACGGCGGGGTCGATGTACGCGCCGTGGTGGGGCAGTTCGAGCACGTCGGCGCGCCAGCGGGCAGCCTCTGGCACATCTGCTGCCGCAGGCAGCAGATGTGCCAGAGCCTCTCGGGACGCATCGCCGGTGACGAGCACTCGACGGACAGCCCCTCCGGCGTTTACGCCGATCATCACGACCAGCGACGAATCGTTGGGATTGCGAAACTCCTGCTCGGCCGGCGGCCAGCGCACCTCTGCGTCGTGGCCGGCGATACGGAGATGATCGCCGCGGGCGAGCGTTTCGACTCGCACGCCGCGTCGGGCGAGCGCGGCCAGGAGGATTCCCGCCGGGCCAGCCGGATCGGCCGCGGCGGCGCGAGCAAGCTGGGGCGGGACGATCACCCGCTCGATGCCGAGGGGCTCGACCATGTCCGGCAAGGCGGAGAAGTGATCGATGTGCGCGTGGGTGACGACGACCGTCGGCACGCTCCATGCTCCGAGTGCGCGGATGGCCCTCGGAAGCGTGCGCTCGCCAAGCGTGGTGTTGAGCGAGCCGCAGTCCCAGAGCATCGCCTCGCCTCCGGAGCGGATGAGGTAGCAGGAACCGTCGCTCACGGCCAGCGTGTCGATGCGCAGCGGCGCACGCGCGGCGAGGCGCGGGCCGACAAACACCTCCACGCCAAGCCATGCCGCGAGGACGCAGACGATGGCCCACGACCAGCGGTCCTTTCGGGAGCCGCGCATGACGAGATACACAACCCCCGCGACGCCCGCGAGGGCCCACCACGGCGTGATGCGCGGTAGCGACATCGATGCGCCGGGGATGTGATCGAGTGTCATGACCACTTCGACCAGCAGGGTGGCGAGCCGATCGAGTACCCCGCCGGTGAGCGCGGCCGCCGAGGGAGCAACCACGCCGATGAGCAGCGCGAGGTAGCCGCCCCAGAGCACAATCACCGTGAGCGGCAGCACGATGAGTGTCATGATCGGCGCCAGCAGGCCGACCTGACCGGTATGGCACGCGATGACCGGGATCGATACCGCCCACGCGAGCAGGCCCGCACTGATCTGGGCCTTGAATGCGCCCACGAACCAGCGGTGGGTGGGCGGGATCCACGCCCACCACGCGGGGCGGCCGTGGGGCTGGTGCGTCGGCGCAAGGCCTCGCAGGGGAACGCCCCAGAGGCGGTAGTGAACGGTGTCTCCCAAGAGCAGCAGAGCCGCCACAATGCCGAAGCTGAGCTGGAATCCGAGCGACCACGCGTCGAGCGGGCGGATGATGAGCAGGATCAGGGCGATCCACCCGAGGATCGTCGCGCGGTCGTAACGGCGGCCAAGGGCGTCGGTGGCGAGCAAGACGAGCACAAGGATGCCGGCGCGCAGGATCGGGGCTTGCGCCGGAAGCACGAGCATGTAGAGCCCGATGAGCACAGCGACGCCGACGGGCTCGAGCCATCCGCGGTCGCCCGTGAGGCGCAGGCCGAACATGGCCGCGCCGGCCATGACGGCGAGGTTGAATCCGGAGATGGCGACAAGATGGAGCACGCCCAGTCGCGTGAACGCGGCGTTGACCTCGTCGAGCGGGCCGTCGCGCTGGCCCAGCAAGAGCGCACCGAGAAGGGCGCGGGACTGCCGCGTTCGGGCATCGGCGGCCGGGCCCCCTTCGATCGCGGCCTCGCATCGGGCGTGCAGACGGCCGATCGCACCATGCCACCACGACGAGGCGTGCTCGCCCAGCCACTCCGGCAAGCAGAACTCGATCTGCGCGGGATCGGGAACGGTGAGTGTGCCGACGAGGTTGTCCTGCGCGGCCTGCTCGAGAGCATTGGGCTCGCCCGGATTGGCGGGTGGGCGAATGGCGGACAGGCGGCCCGTCAGGCGGACAACGCTGCCGGCGCGGAGCGCGGGCGGAATGGCGGCTCGCTCGCCGCCGAGGCGAACGCGCACCTCGCCGCTGGCGAGAATGGACGGCTTGGAATCGTCGGGCTCGAAGGCCGAGAGGGAAAGCGTGAAGCCAACGGCGGGCTCGTTCCGGGCAAAGGGCGCGAACAGACCGGAGGGCGGATCGATCGCACGCGGAGATTCAATCACGACGCCGCGCACGGTGGTGAGAATTGGGTGCCCGTCGCGCAGCTCGTCATCAAACTGCCACGTGATAGGGGCGGGGGGGCGTTCGAGAATCCGGGCGTGGTACCAGCCCGCACCGAGGAGCACCACGGCCGCGGCGAGCGCGAGCCGGCAGGCGAGGCCGCTGCTGAGGATGGCGATGACCAGCGCGGCCGGAGCAATCGCCAGCCACCACGCCGAAGACACGCCGGGCGCGGCAAAGCGGGCCAGCGCGAAGCCCAGCACGAGCAGCCCGCAGGCGTAGAGCGACCGCCGGGCGCGGGGCGGGCCGGCGCGCAGGCGAAGCGAGTCCTTGCCGATGGACCACGGGACCGTGACCATGGGCGGGCAGATTTGCAGATTTCGGGTGCGGAGTCAAGCCCGCAACGCGGGCGGAGCCGCGTCGAGATCACTGGCCCGCGGGCACGAGCTGATCGTCGAAGAGCGGGCCGTTGAACTTGTCCTGGTTGGGCGTGTAGGTCACGATGCCCGACTTGCCGCCGCGGTCGCGATTGCCGACGAACACGCCGTCGGCGCCGGCTGCGTGCAGAATGATCGGGCCGCGGGCCGTTGCGGGGCGGTAGTTCGGGGCGGAGAACGCATCGTCGGGCGCGGCGGGATTGCCGAGCAGGGCGTAGAGCGTCTGGAGGCGATTCACGGGATTGACGTCGTTGGCGATGAGGCTGCCGCCGCTCGCGAAGTTCTGGTTCTCGGCGAGCTTGCCGAGCGACGTAACGCCCTTGAGGAACGCCGCGTTCTGGGCCCAGTAGAACTTGGCCCCGTTCACGCCGGCGGCGGTGAAATCCTCTTCGGCGAAGACTCCACCGCTGGGCGTCTCGTCCTGGGCCCACGCGAGGATCGGCTGACCGAAGGCGTCGACGAGCGAGGGGAGGAGGTTGTTCTGGTTTCCGGCGAAGCGCTGACCCGTGCCCGACATCACGGACATCTTCTTCGCGTCCGGGCGGAAATACCCCTTCACTTGGGCGCCATTCTTGTCCTGCTGCGTGCCGCCGAAGGTGACGAGGTCGACCTTGATGGGCGTCGCGCTGGGGCCGATGTCGAGGATCGATGCGCCAGTTGCGTTGGCCGGGGCCACGCCGCCCATGAGGTCGAGCATGATGTTCGACATGGTGTCGAAGCCGTAGGTGTTCTTGTTGACCGTGGAGCCGAGCTCGCGCGGGCTGAAGTAGCCCGGGTAACGGCTCTTGTCGTTCTTGTACATGCTGATCGCCCTGCTCAGGTCGGAGAGCGTGGCGAGCGTGTCGCTGTTCTTGGCCGCGCGTCGGGCGAGATTCATCGCCGGGATGATGATCGCCACAACGATCGCGAGGATCGCCAGCACCGTCAGCAGTTCGACGAGTGAGAAGGCGCGGCGGGCGGACGGGGCGAGGCGGCTCGTGCGAAGCATGTTCGGATTCCTCACGTGGCAGTGCGCGACACACATCAGGGGACGCTTCCCTCCCGCCCCGTGTTCCACCTCGAGCGGTCCGGCGCTCCCCACCTTGCCCCTTTCGGGCCGTGGATCATTGGTCGCATCGTTGCGGACCGGAGGACGGGCCGGGGATTTGCCCCAGACTGTTCGCTCGCGGGTCGCTGGTTGATCCGCCGAACGTGAAAGCCAGGGCCGACCATGACCCGAACCTGCGTAGACCATCCGCGCGCGGGTCCGGCGACGTACCCCAGAAGGGTGCCTATGACACCCGCCCCCGATGAAGTCCTTCACCCTCAAAGTCCTGATGGTCTGCACCGGCAACACGTGCCGGAGCCCGATGGCCGAGGCGATCGCCCGGGGGCTGGCCCTGCGCCAGGAGAAGGAGGCCAAAGGCGTCCCCGCCTCCCCAGCCGGGGTGGCGGTGACGCTTGAGATCACCTCGGCGGGCGTCGGGGCCGGGTACGGATCGCCGCGGACTCCGGAGGGGCTCAAGGCCGTGAAGCAGCGGGGGTTCGAGCCCGCCAGCGGCACATCGCGTCCGCTCACCCGGGCCATGATCGAAGAGGCGGACCTGATCTACGGCATGACCCGCTCGCATGTCGCGGCGGTGCTGGCGCTGGACCCCACGGCCCGAACTAAGACGGCCCTGCTCGACCCCGACGGCGAGGATGTGCTCGACCCGATCGGGATGCCCCAGAACGCGTACAATGAGGCCGCGGCGCGGATGGAATCGATGATCGCACGTCGCCTGAAGGAGTGGAGGCCATGAAACTCGCTCTGAGCGCGGACCATCGCGGCGTGGGGGCAACCAAGCAACTGGCGGATCGGCTGCGCTCGCAGGGGCACGAGGTGGTGATCCTCGGGAGCATGACCGGCGACACCTGCGACTACCCGGACCCGGCGTACAGCGTGGGGCTCGCGGTGGCAAGCGGCAAGGCCGATCGGGGGATCCTGCTGTGCGGGTCGGGGATCGGGATGTCGATCGCGGCCAACAAGGTGCGGGGCGTTCGGGCCGCGCTGGTGCACGACGAGCTGACGGCCGAGATGAGCCGCAGCCACAACGACGCCAACGTCGTGTGCATGTCGGCGGACCTGCTGGGGCAAAAGCTCATCGAGAAGATCGTGGACATCTGGATGACCACGCCCTTCCAGGGCGGACGCCACGAGCGACGCGTAAAGAAGATCCACGCGATCGAGAACGGCGTGGACCCGGCGTCGATGGGCTGAGTGCCACGGGCAGGACGCCCGTGCTACTTGGCCGGCGCGTGCAGGATCACTGTGGTATTGCCCGCCGTGATGGCCACCCGATCGTCCATGAGCGACATCGCCGTTGGGCGTGCGCCGAGAAGGATGGGGCGGGAATCGATCAGTGATGCGCCGCTGTTGCCCGCCACGTCGAGGGCGTGGAGCGTGAACATCATCATGCCGTCGCCGGTGCGCCCGTCGGCGACGGTCTCGATGGTCAGGGCGCGCCCGTCGGCGGGGCGCGGGCGGAGCATCGTCGACGCCCCGTTGAGGCCGTCGATGCCCGTGAGCGCGCCGTCGGGGCCGAAGACCGCCAGGCCCTGCTGCGTCGATACGCCGAAGCCCGCACCCGCCACCGGCGAGAGCGGGAACGCGTCGAGCGTCTGCGTCAGATCCAGGTGCGATCGGGGCACTTCCAACGCGGCCGGGCGCATGCGGCCCGTGGAGACCGAGGCCAGCCACAGGTTCCGGGCCTGATCGGCCATCACCAGTTCATCGCCGAAGATCCACATCGCCGAGACGGGCATCGCCTCGGGCGTGCTGATCGTCCAGTTCGGGCGGGCCGAGGCCAGATCAATGCAGACCACGGAGTTGTCCAACGCGGCGATCAACGATCCGCCCGGGCTCCCCGCAGCGGCCGCGCCGCCGGCGCCGGAGGATCCGCCGTCGGCGAAGCCGATCCATCGGACATGTGAGCCGAGGTCGCCGATGCGCTGCGCCGGCCGGCCGGTGCGGGCGTCGAGGAGCTGGATGACGGGCTTGAGGTCCACGACCGTATTGGCGGCGGGCGGCGGGCCGTAGGTCTCCTGATCGCCGCCGACGGCGAGCGTGCCCGAGGCGAGATCGATGTCGTACACGCGTCCGACGCCCACGCGGGCCGTCCAGAGCAGCTCGCCCGTCTCGGTGTCGAAGGCCACGCCGCGCCCGTTGCGCTGCACGAGGACCATGGTGCGCTCGTCCATGGTGACGATGAAGTTGGTCGCGGCGGTTTCGCCCTCGCCGGGCGTGGACATGAGCGGCTGCACGCCCGGCAGGCTGCGCATGCCCCCGGAGCGGGCATCGGCCCCGCCGAAGACCTTGCTGAGCGGGTCGCTGCGCCACTTGGATTCGAGCGGCGTGCCGCCGACCTTCATGATGGTGGCGTCGGAGTCCTTGACGACGGCGAAAAAGACGGCCTCGGGCGTGGCCTTGATGAGCAGCGGATGCGCGCCGTCGGGCAGCGGGGCCGACCACGCCTTGGCCAGCAGTTCGTTCTTGTCGGCCCGGTCGGTGGTGGGCACCGTCCACACGCCGACCTCATCGTCGCTGACGAGGGGCAACAGGGTTGTCACGTTGGGCTGGCGGTCGCTCAGCAGGGGGTCGAGCATCGTCCAGCCGGGAATGGCCTGGGCCTTGTCGGTGCGGACGGCGCCGATGCGGGGCCAGCGCATGTTCGCGGCCAGCCGCGTCGCGATCTCCGCGCCGAGGCGGTCGGCGTCGAGCGGGCTGCCCGCGCTGGTGAGCGCCAGACCGGGGAAGCGGGCCCGGACTGAGCGGAGCACGCCTGCCGCGGCGGTGAGCTGCTTGCGCTCGCGAAGATCCACGATCAGCCGACCGGCGATCTCGCCCACGATGGCCTCGGGCGGGGCGGGCTGGCGCGTGGCGGAGCGAAGGCCGGCTTCCAACGCGCCGGCGGCCTGCTGAACCCTGCCCGCGGCGATGGCCATGTCGGCCAGCTTTACCCACAGTCCCGGCGTCTGCTGTGAGAGCGGATAGCGGGCCGCGAGCGACTCGAGCTGGGCCTGTGTCGGTGTTGCGCCGAAGGAGGCAAGCTCGGCCTGCGCGGCCTGCTCCTGCGCGGCGTACGCGTCGGGGCCAAGGTGCTTGAGGAGCGTCTCCATCCGTCGCGCGGCCTCGAGCTCGCCGCGAATCGAGACCTGCGGGCCGCGCCACGTCGCGCCGGCGAGGGCGGGCTCGATCAGGATCTTCTGGTACGCGGCGATGGCGTCGGCGGGGTGCTCGTTGAGTTCGGCGAGGCGGCCGAGGGCGAGCGTGTGCGCGAGCTTGTCGGGCGGCTCGAAGGAGACCTCGCCGAGGAGCGTGACGATCTGCTGCAGGATGGTGCGGTCGGTGATCGGCGCGATGGCGAGGCCTGGGCGCGCCGGGCGGGCGGGCGAGGCACCCGGCGAGGTCGGCGGCGGCGGCTCGAGGGCGCTGGCGAGCATGCCCTGCATGGCCTCGATCAGGCGGGTCCGGGCGTTCCACGTGGCGTCGTTCTGCGGGCCGTTGCGGAGCGCGGTCATCGCCTGCCGCGCGGCGGCGACGATGCGATCGGGCTTGCCCGCGCGATAGGCAAGCTCCGCGAAGGTGACGGCCGGAGCGGGGTCGGCCGGGTCGGCCTCGATGCGCTGGGTGAGCAAGCGCTCGGCGACTTCCCATTGGAGATACGAATGCAGCCGCGCATCGTCGAGCACGACGATCTGGCTGTCGAGCGGCAGGACGTTGCCGGACTCTTCGAGCGGAACCAGCGGCGCATCGGCGGGATGGGCCGGATCGACGAGGTGGAACCCGCCGGTGACGGGCACGAGCAGGCGATCGCCGGTGGCCACGCACCGGCCGCGGATCCCGGGCAGCACGGCCGGCATGCTGTACTGCGGCTTGTCGATCTCCATCGCGGAGGCGTTGAGGAACGCGACGCGATCGTCGCCGATGCACGCCAGCCGTGAGCCGTCTGTGCCGCAGCGCAGGAGGTACTTGGGCGCGGCGGAGGTCAGGTCCGACACATCGCGCTGGCCGATGATCGCGCCGGTGGACTGATCGAGCCGGACCAATCGCCGCATGTCGGGGGAGATGAAGATGATCGATCCGCCCGCGCCGTCGGCCCCGGAATCGGCCACGGGGCAGGCGAGTTGCCACGCCTGAGGCTGGTCGTTGCCGGAGGACGTCTCCACCGGCAGGCGACGGATCCAGCGGGGCCGCCCCGTGCCGACCTCGACGGCGCCGATGACGCCGAGACGATCGGCGCGGAACGCGACGCCGCGTGCGACGGTGATGCCGTCGGCGCCCATCGACTGCAGGACCCACGGCATCGAGCCCGCGCTGCCCACGGGGCGTACCCACTTGAGCTTGCCGGTGGGCAGGTCGAGGCCGACGAGCGAGAGGCTCACCAGTCGGCGGTCGGGCAGGTGCTTGCGGGCGGCGAAGACGACGGTGTTCTCGAAGATCTCGATCGGGCCGCGGACCGTGGCCTCGTAGAGCGTCAGCGGATCGAGCGTGTTGAGCTGAACGGCCCAGCGGAAGCGGCCGGTGACGGTGTCGAGGGCCTGGATGCGGTCGTCGCCGTCGCCGCGTCCGCCGGTGTTGGAGCGCCCGGTGGCGGCGACGGCCGTGCGGCCGGAGACGGTGACGGTGCACACGTCGTCGGCGCGGGGCGTGTATCCGCCGTAGTTGAACCGGTCGATGCGGCGGCGGTCGCCGCGCATGCCCGGCTCGATCGACGGGGCGTCGGCAAGGCCCGGCGTGGCGGACCATCGCGGGCCGAGCGTGAAGCGATCCCACGCGGCGATCTGCGAGCCGTCGTTGACGAAAACAGTGTCGCCCGAGACGGTGGGCAGCAGGAGCAGATCACGGGCGAACATCGGCAGGCTCACCTGGCTGCGGGTGCCATTGGCCACGCCGAGATTCGCCTCGGGGATGGCGGCGGAGGGATTCAGCGGCACCGTCCACAGCGGCTTGGAGACCATTCCCTGCGTGGAAGTCGGGCCAAGGGGGCGCATGGGTGACGCGGCCTGGGCCTTGGCCGCGGGAGGCCAGGTGATGGGGGACAGGTCGGGAACGCCGGCCGCGCCGTCCTTGGCCCAGCGCGAGGCGAGGTCGCGGAGTTGGGGGCGATCAAGATAGCGGGCAAGCTGCGAGGCGCTGGTGGAGGCGAGGCGGGCCCGCTCCTTCACGCGATCGGGATGGCGGTCGAGCTGCTCGAGCAGCAGGCGAGCGTGCTCGAACCGGGCGTCCTCAAGCGCCGCCTGCGCGAGCTTGAGCACGGCATCGAATCCGGCGGGGGTCAGCAGCAGGGCGCGCTCGACGGTCTCGGTCTGTCCCTCGCCGAGCAGGCGTTCGGCCCGCGGGCCGAACGTGGCCCGATAGCGATCGAGCAAGGCGGGATTGGCCAGCAGCGTCTCGTGCGTCGCCGCGCGAACGCTGCGGAACAGGTCGGGATCGGCGGGAGAGGCGACAAGACGATCGGGCTGCTCGTCGAGGAGCACCTGCAGCACACGAACAGCCTCGTCAAGGTTGCCTGCCGAGATGTGCTCGCGGACACGCACCACCGTGTCGGCCGCGGCGGGCGAGTCGTCCACATACACCGGGTTTGCCTGCTGGCCAAGGCCAAGGCCCGGCGGCGCGGCCAGCGCGATGGGGCAGCCCGAGGCCAGCACAAGGGCCAGGGCGGCCGCGCCCGCTTGGAGGGAAGTGAGTTGTCCCCGGCACACTCCACGCATTCGAAGGCCCTCTTCACCCGCACAACCGGCACTGGCGGCGCACCTGGGAGTTTATCGACCCACGGAGGGCGAAGTTGCCCTGAGTGGGGTGAATCGTGCGCCGATTGGTGCCTGGCATCGGAGGCTGATATGAGCGGCTCAGACACCATCGCGCCGGCGGCCGGAAACGGCTGTTTGATCGCTATTCCCTCAAGCGATACGCCAGGGAAGGTCGTGCAGGTTCGGACCCCCGCCGAGCGTCGGCGGGCGATTCGCGTCTGGCTGCTGGTCGCGACCATCGCCATCCTGAGCATGGCCGACCTGTACATGACCCTGACGCACCTTCGCGGGGCGGGAATGGGCGAGGCCAACCCGCTCGCCCGGCTGGTGATCAGCTACAACTCGCCCCTGCTGCTTGGCGTGTGGAAGTGTGCCTGCGTGTTCCTGGCGTGCGTCATCCTCGCGATGGCCCGCCACCGCTGGTCCGGCGAGGCGGCCTCGTGGGTGTGCGCGGCCGTGCTGACGGCCCTGACCGTGCACTGGGCGATCTACAGCACCGAGGCGGCGGCCTTCACGAACCAGATCTCATCAATGCAGGCCGACCCGCCGTCGAACTGGGTGAGCATGGGCGGCGAGTGACGGAGCCCGGGTGTCGCGGAAGCGGCATGTCGGAAGCCAAGGCTCGCCGACCGCACTGATCCGGGATTTGCGGTACCCTTTGGGCATGTCCAGCCCTTGCCAGTCGCTCTCCCGCGTCCTCCAACGAGTTGTCTGCCCGATCGTCCTCGCCGCGTGCGGGCTCTTTGGGGTCGGATGCGAGTCGTACAGCGCGCCCGCGCTGAGCGTGGCCAAGGCCGAGCCAACCGAGCGCACGCAGGACGGGGCCGCGATGCTCTTTACGCTCGACGCCCGCAACGATAACGACGATCCACTCCCGCTGCGCGAGGTGGAATATCGCGTGGACCTGAACGGGCGCGAGGTGTTCCACGGCTCACGCTCGGCCGAAGCGACGCTGCGGCGGCTTGGCATCCAGCAACTCAGCCTCCCCGCGTCGGTGCCGATCACGCCCGAAACCGCGGGCGTGGTCAACGGACCGGTCCGGTATCGCCTCTCGGGCTCGATGTACTACATCACGCCGGGGCGGTTGGCCGAGACGCTCTTCGACTCGGGCGTGCACAAGCCGAGCGTGTCATTCGCCTTTGAGGGCGACATCGACCTGTCCGCGGCGAAGTTCACCTCGACGCGTCCGGTCCCCGAGGCGAAGCAGAAGAGCGAGTCCGGCGAGCCGTCGGCCTCGGCCGAGACGACCGCTCCGTAAGACACCTAGCGCAGCACCAGCGGGTCGCGATCCGCGGAGCTCACCACGAACTCGGCTTTGGGCAGACGGGCCCGGAGCAGCGACGCGTACGAGGGCAGGTAGCCCCGCTCGGTGGCGGTGTGCCCGCCCAGAATGACGCTCAGCCCCGCGGCCAGCGCGGCGTTCACCTCGTGGTGCTTCATCTCGCCGGTCACGAAGACCTCGCACCCGTCGGCACGGGCCTGCATGGCGAGGCTGCCGCCGGCCCCCGGCACAAGGCCGATGCACGAGACCGACGTGCCCGTGTTGCCCCCGGCCGCCGCGATGTGCACCGCGCCGGTCTTTAGATGGGCCTTGAGCCGGTCCGCGAGGGCGACGAGCGTGGCCGGATGGTCCAGCATGAGCCGGCGTCCCGCGCCGAGGTTCCGATCGGGGCGGGGCTCGAGGGGATAGATGTCGATCGCGGGCTCCTCGTAGGGATGGAACTGGCGCAGCGTCGTGATGGCCAGCGCGACGGCGCGGCGAGCGCACACCATCTCGAGGCGCAGCTCGGGCACGGTCTCGAGCGCGCCGGGCTCGCCGATGGCGGGTTTGGAAAGGGCGCTGCCGCGGAACGTTCCCGTGCCCGGGGCGGCGAAGGCGCAGAGCTCGTACTCGCCGATCAGCCCCGCGCCGGCGCTGGCGAGGGCCTCGCGGACCCTCGCGGCCGCGCTCTCGGGGACGAAGGTCACGATCTTCACTTCCTGGAACGGGTCGCGTCGAAGGAACGACCGCAGGGCCCGCCGGTCGCCCCCCTTGGCCCCCCCACCGCCACCCGCAAGGCCATCGGCGAGCCAGTCGGTCACGCCGCCCGCGGCCGCGTCGAGGGCGGTGTGCGGCGAATACACGGCGATGTTCTCGCGGATCATGGACAGCACGATGCGCTCGGCGGCCGACGACGCGGGCCCATCGGTGATGCGCTTGATGGCGTGGAACAGCGGCGGGTGGTAGGCGATCACCGCGCCGGCGCGTAGGGCGATCGCCTCGCGGGCCACGGCCTCGGTGAGGTCGATGGTGAGCAGGACGGGCCCGCTCAGGGCCCACGAGCCCGAACCGATGAGCAGGCCGACATTGTCCCACTCCTCGGCGAGGGCGAGCGGGGCGATGCTGTCGGCGGCGGCGACGAGGTCGGAGATGCGCATGGGTGATTGTTGGGCGACCGGCCCTCGCCCGTCGCCTGCGTGGATAGAGAGTTACGATCGGGCAATGCCCGCGCCCGAGACCATCACGCTCAAGGCCCCCGCGAAGGTCAACCTCGCGCTGTCGGTCGGCCTGCCCATGCCGCCCAAGGGGTATCACCCGATCGCGTCGTGGTTCGTGCCCATCGATCTGCACGACGACGTCTCCGTCGCGCGTCGCGAGCCGGGGTCGCCGAGTCGGCACGTCGTCTGCTGGTCCGCGGATGCGCCAAGGCCAACGCCGATCGATTGGCCGCTCGAAAAGGATTTGGCCGTCCGGGCCCATCGGCTGCTGGAGCGGCATGCGGGGCGGGAACTTCCCGTGGACATGACGGTGAGCAAGCGCACCCCCGTGGGCGGCGGGCTGGGCGGCGGTTCATCCGACGCCGCGAGCGCGCTGGCGGGCGTGAATCGTGCACACGGTCTCGGCCTGGGTGCGGCGGAGCTGCGATCGCTCTCCATGCAGCTTGGCAGCGACGTGGCGTTCTTTCTTGATGATGCGTGCGTGGAAGGTCGGAGCGATGTCCCGCGGGCGGGAGTGGTGACGGGGTTCGGCGAGCACATCGAGCGGACGGCCTCGCCGCGCGGCAGCCTCTTGCTGTTCTTTCCGCCGTTCGGATGTCCCACAGGAGCCGTGTACTGCGCGTTCGATGCCAAGCCCGCGGGGTCCGTGGCCGAGGAGCGTGTGCGAGGGATCATCGAGCGATCGCTGCGCGCCGGCCGCATCGCCGAGCGCGAACTGTTCAACGACCTTGCCGAGCCCGCGTGCATGGTGGAGCCGCGGCTGAGCCAGACGTGGAATGCTCTTCAGCGAGCGTGCGGAACCGACGCGATCGTCCACCTTACCGGCTCGGGCAGCACGATGTTCGCGCTCGTTGCGCCCGAGCAAGCCCGGGCCCTTCATGAACGGTGCCGCGTTGCTGCCCCAGAGGTCGCGATGATCGAGTCGCGCCTGATCGGCGGCTGAATCGGACACCACCAGCGACCGATATCCTCCATCTATGGCCAAGCGCGTTCATCGTCCCATTGTCGGCATCGACCTTGGCGGCACCAACATCAATGTCGGCATCGTGGACCACCGCCTGGGCGTGATCGCCGGGTCGCAGGTAAACAAGAAGACGCAGGCGACTCAGGGCGTTACCGTGGTGCTCGACCGCATCGCCGCGGCCGTCCGCGAGTCGCTCGATGGGGCTGGGCTGGGCACGCGGGACGTGGCCTCGATCGGCATCGCCGCGGCCGGGGCCGTGGACGCGGCCAGGGGTGTGGTGCTCAAGGGCGGGAACCTGGGATTCACCAACGTGCCGCTCGCGGCCCAACTCACGCGCCGGCTCGGGCCGCGCGTGCTGGTGGAGAACGATGTGAACGCGGCGGTGTACGGCGAGTGGGTGCACCCGCGCGGGGCGATTGTCGGCGTGCGCGAGGCGCTTGGCGTGTGGATCGGCACGGGCGTGGGCGGCGGGCTGGTGCTCTCGGGCAAGCTCTACGCGGGCGGGTTCTTCACGGCGGGCGAGATCGGGCACACGACCCTGTTTCCCGGCGCACCGCTCGGGCGGCGGTCGCTCGAGCAGAACTGCTCGCGCACGGCGATCTCCGACCGCCTGCTCGCGCTGATCGCCTCGGGCCACGACTCCATGCTCAGGGGCATGATCGAGGTCGAGAAGCAGGGGCTGCTGGAGAAGGCTCGCAAGGACCTGAAGGAAAAGGGCAAGCTCTCGTGGCAGTTCGAGAGCAACAAGATTCTGCGCTCGAAGAGCATCGCCGAGGCCTATCGCAAGGGCGACGAGCTGACCCATCGCGTGGTGCACGAGGCGGCGGAGATGCTCGGCACCGCGATCGCCGGCGCCGTGACGCTGCTCTCGCTGCCGCACATCGTGCTCGGCGGCGGCTTCACCGAGGCGCTCGGTGAGCCGTGGGTGCGGGCGGTGCGTCAGGCGACGCGGGCCCGGGCGTTCCCGCCCGAGTGCCGGAAGGTGGAGGTCGTGGGCACCCGGCTAAGGGACCAGGCGGGCATCATCGGGGCCGCGCTCCTGGCGCGAGACGCCGGGCGGCGATAACCCGATCGAGGCGGCCGCGCGAGGGGAACTACACTCCCGGCCCATGAACGCCGCCATCGCCAAAGCCGCCGCCCTCATCGAGGCCCACCGCTACATCCAGCGGTTTCGCGACAAGATTGTCGTCGTCAAGGTCGGCGGGTCCATCCAGGAGGACGACGAGCGCATGAGGGCGCTGCTCACCGACGTGGCCTTCATGTCGGGCGTGGGCATACGACCGGTGATCGTGCACGGGGGCGGGAAGTCGATCACGCGGGCCATGGACGCGGCGGGCCTCAAGGCCAAGTTCATCCAAGGCCGACGCTACACCGACCGTGCGACGCTCGAGATCGCCGAGCACGTGCTGGTGAACGACTGCAACAAGTTCCTTGTGGACAATCTCAACGCCTCGGGCTCGCGGGCGATCGCGCTGCACTCGCTCGGATCGTGCGTGCTGCTGGCCGACCGCATGACCGTCGCCGATCCGGCGACTGGCGCGCCGATCGATCTGGGCTATGTCGGCACGGTGACGCAGGTGAACACCATCCTGCTCGCCGCGCTGTGCGAGGACGGGTACATCCCGGTGATCGCGCCCGTGGCGATGGCCCGCCCGCGCGATGGCGATGGCCCGGCCCGCGCCTCCGACCCGGACGCGATCGGCAAGCTCAACGTGAACGCGGACACGGCGGCGGGCCACGTGGCTGGCGCGCTGAAGGCCGAGAAGCTCGTCGTGCTCTCCGACACGCACGGCATCCGGGTCGAGCCGGAGAACCCCGGCGCGTACGCCTCGGCGCTCACGCACGCCCAGATCGACGGGCTGGTGCGCTCGGGGGTCATCGGCGAGGGCATGCTGCCCAAGGTCGAGGCGTGCCTGATCGCGCTCAACGCGGGCGTGCCCAAGGCCCACATCATCGACGGGCGTATCCCGCACTCGCTGCTGCTGGAGATCTATACCGACGAGGGCATCGGGACGCAGATCACGCTCCGATAATCGCCGCCGGGGTTATCGCTCCGGCGTGTCACAGAGCCACTGGCCAATCTCGGCAGACGGCCTGACGCGGGCGCGTCTGTGAGCCGATTCAGGGGCGTCAACCCTTCGCGGCACGCCACGGCATGCGAGTCGCACTTGGACCACCCTCGAATCTCCGAGATGTGCCGTAATGCCCGACCGCTCGAAACTGGAAAAAGTGCTCTCATGCACCTCGCTGCCATCGCTCCCGATGGTCGGCGTGCAGGTGCTCACGCTCACGCGCGATCCGGACGCGAGCCTCGACCAGATCGCCAAGGTCCTCGAAACGGATCCCGCACTCTCGGCCAAGGTGCTCAAGACGGTGAACTCCTCGGTGTACGGGCTCAAGTCGCCCTGCACCACCATCCGGCGCGCTCTGAACTTCCTTGGGCTTTCGGCGGTGAAGTCCATCGTGCTCGGCTTCAGCCTCGTGGAGTCCACGCGCGGGCTCGACGGTGGCGATGGCTTTGACATCAACGAGCACTGGCGGCGTTCCATCTTCGCTTCCGCCGCGGCCCGCACGATTGCGCAGAAAGTCGGGCGGTGCGATCCGGAGGAGGCGTTCGCGGCCGCGCTGTTCCAGGATCTGGGCGTGCTGGCGATGTTCACCGCGCTGGGGCCAGAGTACACCCACACGGTCGGTCCGGCGCACGCCGACCACGGGCGCCACGCCGATCTCGAGCGGGCCGCGCTGGGGTTCACGCACTGCGAGTGCGGGGCCGCGCTGGCCGCCAAGTGGCGCATGCCCGATCGCTACGTCCAGACGATCCAGCACCACCACGCCCCGGACAGCGCGGACGCGGACTGCCGCGATCTGGTGCGAACCGTCGGCCTGGGTGCGATGACGGCCTCGGCGCTGGCCGGCGGGAACGGGGAGAGTCAGCTTCCGACGCTCTTGGCCTGCGCGAATCAATGGTTCGGGCTGACCGCCGGCGATGTGGCGCAGTTGTTGACGCGCATCGGCCAGGCCGCGGCCGAGCTCGGTCGGCTCTTCGGCAAGCCCGTCGGGCAGGTCCCCGAGGCCGCCGCGCTGATGCGGCAGGCCAGCGAGGAGCTCGTGAACCAGCAGATCGCGGCGATGCGGGAGACCGAGACGCTGCGGGAGAGGAACGAGGCGCTGGTCCGTCAGACCGTGACCGATGCGCTCACGGGCATCGGCAACCGCAAGCGGTTCCAGGACGAGATGGGCCGCCTGTTCGAGGAATCACGGTCGATCGGACGCTCGCTCGCGCTGGTGATGTGCGACGGCGACAAGTTCAAGTCGGTCAACGACACGCACGGACACCACGTCGGCGACGCGGTGCTCAAGGAACTCGCGTCGCGCATCTCGCGTGCGGGCGGCGCCTCGGCGATCGTGTGCCGGTATGGCGGCGAGGAGTTCGCCATGCTGCTGCCCGGCGTGCACGTGGCCGAGGCCGTGGCCATCGCGGAGGGCGCGCGCTCGGCGGTGCAGACTCCCGCGTTCGATCTGTCGCAGACGCCCGGCGCTCCGGCGACGCTGCCGATCACCATCAGCCTCGGCGTGGCCTGCATGGACCCCGCGGGCGGCTGCTCGTTTTCGAGCATCGAGGCGTTGATCGAGGCGGCCGACAAGGCCCTCTACTCGGCCAAGCACTCGGGACGCAATCGTGTGTGCACCGACCCCGCCTCCGCGGCCGTCCACGTCGCCGCACCGGCGGCGCCCGCTCCACGCGTGCAGCCGTCGGTTGATCCCGCGCCGGCGGTCGAGCAAACCAAGTCGCACCAGCCAACCCCGGAAGTCGCCGGACACCAGCCCGTCGCTGGCGGAGCGACGGCCCAGGCGGGGCACGCCGGGCGCGGTCGGCCGGCGCCCGCGGGCCCGGTGCGGGTACTGCTCATCGAGGACGATCCGCTCGCGGCGCGCATGATCATGGCCGTGATGCAGAAGGGCGGGGGTTTCGAGGTGGAATGGGTGAAATCCACCCAGGTCGCGTCGCAGCGGCTGGCCGAGGCCGCGGCCAATCCCGGCCGGGCTCTTGCGGCAATCGTCTCGGACCTGAATGTCGCCGGCGGAACCGCGCTGGATATCGCGGCCATGCTGCGGCTGCGACCCGCCACCGCCCGGTTGCCCATGGTGGTGGTGAGCGCCAGCGATGAACCGAAGGCCCGCCACCTGTGCCTGCAGGCCGGCATCGCCGATTTCATCTCAAAGGACCAGTTGATCCAGGAACTGCCCGGGTGGATCACGCGGATGGTCACGCACTGCGCGCATTCGCGTGCGGCCTAGGTACCCTTTGGGCAGTTTCGTTGGAGAATGCGATGCCGTCTGTTGCTGTGCTCGCCGCGGTCCAAGCCCTGAACGGAGCCGTTGGCTCGGGCGGCGATCCGCTCGCGGTCCTGCGCTACTACCCCATGCAGGAGCCCATCGGCATCACGCAGGTGTACGACGCGATGACGGGCGTCGCTGCGGGCGACTGGGTCGGTCCGGTGCGGCTTCGTGGCACGTACGGCCCCGCCGAGAACGACTCGCCCTCGTACGCGGTGGTGTTCTCACCCAACGGTCCCGCCCACTATGGAACGCTCAATGCCGGTCCGCAGGCGATGGCCGCGCTCGCGGGGCGCGGCCTGTTTGTCTGCGTGGCGATCAAGCATGTGTCGAACGCCGACCGCGACACCATCCTCTCGTGCAGCGATCCGAGCGGGCAGGCGGGCTTTCGTATCGCGCTCAACCAAGGGAACATCGGCGAGTACAACAGCGGGGCCGAGAGCGCGATGTTCGGCTCGGCGCCGCCGGGCGCAAACGCCGGCTGCATCGGCATGTATGCCAAGGGCGATCTGCTGCTGGACAACCAATGGCACCTGCACATGTGGTACATGCGGGCTCCGGGCACGGTCAAGCACTGGATCGATGGGGTTCCCAAGCCGCTCTTCACCTCCGTGTTCGGTGATCAGAGCCCCTATCCGACGGCCGGGGCGCAGATGGTCGCGGGGGCGACGACGTTTGGCTACTACATCGATGCAACGCCCCAGAGCATGTACAACGGCGCGATGTCGGACCTCATCCTGATCGAGGGCGAGCCGACCCAGACCCAGCTGCGCGATCTGTGCCGGGCCATGTTTTACACGGTGCGCGGCATCCCCGGGGTGATCGCCCACTATCGGCCGGGTCCCGGCGGTGCGTTTGCGGACGTTGGGATGACCATTCCCGCGGTCGAGGGCGGCCCCATTCGTGCGCTCAAGGATCTCTCCGGCCACCACAATGATGCGAAGAACAACATCGCCAACAACGTTCCCACGCTCGAGCGATCCATAAACGGTGGGCGATGGACCGCCAGCTTCGACAACTTCACCTCAAACTACAGCGAGTGGAATCCGCAGGGAGAGTGCCGCCAGCAGAGTTTGTCCGTGACGCCCTCCGCGGCGTCGAGGCTCGTCCAGACGCACATGGGCTGCCTGGTGAGCGCCCGGACGCTCGCGTCGTCGTGCTTCGCCAAGGAACAGGTTGTCGTCGGATTCACGACCGAGTTGGGCATCGAGTACAACGCGCTGGAGATTCGCAACGACGAGCCCTGCGTCGAGCGGGCCAACGGGTTCATCTTCGGCATGGACATTCCGAAGGTGCGGTGCCTGCCGGGGCTCGGCGTGTTCGGATTTACCTCAGGACTCCGAGGCGATCCCAGCGTCGGCGATGCCATGTTCGTGAACAACCGCTGGCAATCGCCGGCCACCTCCGCCTTCAATACCGGCACGGACGCCAGCCAGTACATCGAGCAGTGGAATCTCGCCCATCGGCCGGGACAGTACTACCCCGGGGGCGGGCAGCGAATGTGGTCCGGCTGGATCGACGAGGTGATCATCACCAAGTGTCCTTATTTGCCCGAGGAAAGCGCGGCCTATGTCGCTCGCTCGTTCGCCGAAGCCGGCGAGCCGCTCAATCCGAAATACCACGTGTGCGTCGTGGGCGACTCCATCGCGTCGGGCAATCGGAGTCTCAAGAGCCAAACCATGCTCGGCGGGGCGCTGCCGCTCGACGCGAGGCGATACGCGTCGTTCACCAACGCGAGCATCGGTGGATTCCGCGTTCGCAGTTCCGCCGGGGCGTCGGTCTCGATGACCAGCCGAGGGCTGGACTCGCCCAAGTGGTGGGACCCCGGGGCTCGCAACGTCGCCGCCGTGGAGCTGGTCGTGAACGACGCCCTCGACAACGACGATCAGGCCACCTTCGCCGCCGACATCGACGCGCTGGTGCCGCAGCTTCGCGCGGGGGGAGCGAACGTCGTTGTGTGGAACGAAGAGACCAACAACTCGGCAGGTCCGGGCGACACGCCGCGAAACCTCGCGATCCGCAGCAGGCTCGAGACCGGCGCGATCAACCGAATCGTGACGCTCACGCCCATGCCGTGGAGCGGCTACGCGGCCGACGGCCTGCACCTCTTGCCCCCGGGACAGGCCATCTGGGCCGGGGATTGGTGGACGCAGGGCTTGGTGCCGTTCGTGCGACCGGGACTGCCCGACCCCACGCGATCCAAGCGCGACGTCGGCGA
This sequence comes from Phycisphaerales bacterium, assembly GCA_044221735.1. Taxonomy (GTDB): domain Bacteria; phylum Planctomycetota; class Phycisphaerae; order Phycisphaerales; family UBA1924; genus UBA4658. The sequence continues at coordinate 92,808 of JBGAOP010000005.1, forward strand.
TCGATGACCGCCGCGTCCCGCGACGGCGAGCCCGTGCGCGGGTACGCTCGCCCATGCACATCACCACACTCATCGTGCCGCTCGTGCTGACCGTCACCGGCGCACCGCCGGAGGCGCCCGCGGATGTCGCGGCGGGTCCGGAGACGGGCGTGTCGAAGGATCGCATCGCCGACACGATCCGGGCGCTGCCGACGAAGCGTTCGAGTTGGGGCGATGAGGCGCACGCCAAGGGCTTGCGGAAGACCGAGCAGATGCTCGCCGAGCGCCTGAAGGAACTCGGCTACACGCCCACGCTCGATCCGATCGACTTCATCGGCCACCGCGTCCACGACCACGAGGAGGCCGCCGAGAAGCCCTACAACAACATCATCATCGACCTGCCGGGCACCTCCGCCAAAGACACCGTGCTCGTGCTCTCGGCCCACATGGACGCCGTGCCCGCCGCTCCGGGCGCCGATGACGACGGCTCGGGCGTGGCCGTGCTGCTCGAGGCCGCGCGGTTGCTGAAGGACAAGCCCATGCAGCGGTCGGTGCGGCTGATCCTGTTCAACCTTGAGGAGAACGGCCTCGTCGGCTCGCGGGCCTACACGCTGCGCATCAAGCCGCACCTAGACGCCGGCAAAGAGAAGATCGTCGGCATGATCTCGATGGACATGCTCGGGTTCTACTCCGACGCGGAGGGCAGCCAGAAGAGCCCGATCCAGTCAATCGGTGCGTTCAAGTCTCCGACCGTCGGCGATTTCGTGGGCATGGCGGGGATCCTGCGCTTTCGACCCTTCAGCCAGGCGCTCGACAAGGCCATGAAGGCGGGCGAGCCGCGCCTGAAGACGGTGGTGGTGGACTTCCTGCCCATCGCCCCGCCGGACATGCTCCGCTCCGACCACGCGCCGTTCATCGGCATCGGCGTGCCCGCGGTGATCCTGTCCGATACCGCGAACTTTCGCAACCCCAACTACCACAAGGCCGGTGACACTTTCGAGACGCTCGATCTGGATCGCCTCACCATCGCCGCACGCGGCGTGATCGGCGGTGTGTACCGCCTCGCCGGGCCCCCGGGAACGGACCTCATCGATATCGCCCCACTCGGCCCCGCCCCCGCGCCGGCAAGCGAGCCCAAGAAGGAACCCACGGCCGAGCCGGCGACGGCTCCGAAGCAGCCCTGAGACCGCTTTGGCCAAACAACGCCAATTGAAAAGGCCCCGGACAGATGTCCGGGGCCTTGGTGTTGATGCGTGGAGCGGGCGGGCTTAGTTGCAGCCGCCGGCGAACCAGGAGTTGAGGAAGTCGAAGATGTTCTGGACCGCGAGGGTGCCGGTAGCGCCGTCGCCGCCGACGATCGCCGCCTTCTTGCCGGCGAACCAGTCGTTGAGGAAGTCGAAGATGTCCTGCACTTCAAGCTGCGTGTTGTGGTTGTAGTTGGCGTAGCAGCAGGGGCTGGTGATGTTGCCCAGCGTGCCGGGGACCGTCACCGGCGTGTTGCAGACCGTGGAGGTAGCGACGAACTTGGCCTGAGCGCCGACCGCGACGGTGTCGAGGGCGGCCGAGCAGGCCGCGGCATCGGCGAAGCCGGTGGCGCAGGTAGAGCCGCGGCAGCACACGCCCGAGGGCTGCGGGCAGGTGTTGGGGGTGCAGGTGCCGTTGACGACCAGGGTGCCCGTGGCGCAGGTCGCGCTGGGGTTGCCCGGGGTGGCGACGGTGCAGCTGCCGTTGGTCTGGCAGCAGACGCCAACCTGGTTGCAGGGGTTGGGCGTGCAGGTGCCGCCGGTGGTCCAGGTGCCGCCCGTGCAGGCGGACTGGATGACGGTGGTGCACGTGGTGCCCACGCAGCAGACGCCGGTCGGGAAGAAGGTCGTGTTGACCGTGTTCCAGCCGCCGCCCGGGGTGAGACCGTACTGGGCGATCATGACCTTGATCGTGGTGCCCGCGGTGGGGATGTTGACGTTGACGTCATACGGCTCGGGATCATCGAAGCAGCCGATCGACGTCAGCGCGTTGCAGGTGCCGGTGAAGATGGCCATGATCATGTCGTAGGTGCCGTAGTTGTCGACCTTGATGTTGAGGGTACCGGCGGCGGGGGCCGTGAAGGTGTACCAGATGGAGTTCTGGGCGCCGCCCGCGGTCTGATCGTTGCAGGTGCCGATCGGGAGGCCCTCGTTGGCCGCGCCCTCGGAGCCGACGTTGTTGGTGTAGGTGGGCGAGGTGATGGTGGCCGCGTTGGCGCAGTCATCGTTGACGGGCGTCTGCGTGAGGCAGGTGGGCGACGCGCAGGTCGTGTCGGCGCCGTTCCAGGTTCCGGTCACGCCGGTGCAGAAGGACTGAAGCGTGACGAAGCACGTGCCGCTGCCGGGGAAGCAGCACGAGCCCGGGGGGCACTGCGTGGCCGGGGCCGCGCAGGTGCTGTTGACGCCGCCGTAGACGGCGGGGGAGGGGCAGCCCGCGGCGGAGGTGACGACGAAGCAGACAGCGCCGATGTCGCAGCAGGCGCCCGTGCCGGCGGGCTGGGTGACGACGATCGAGAAGGTGCTGTTATCGCCGGGGAAGCCGCCGGCGCGGATCAGGTAGGTCGTGCCGCTGACGAGCGAGTCGAGCAGTTCCGTGGTGACGCCGTTGGCCGCGCGGCCGACGCAGTCAAGATCGGTATCAACCGCCGGATCGCAGGCGCCGGTGAACAGGGCGATGGCGACGCCCCAGTCGCTGGGCGTGGCCGGGGTGACGGTGATGGAGTAGTTGCCGGTAACGGCCGGGGTGAAGTTGTACCAGACGTCAACCGTGGAGCCCGAGCAGCTCGTCAGGTCCGTGCCGGTGGCCGTGCCGATGTGGCCGGTGACCGCTGTGCCCACCGTGAGGGCGGTGCCGGGGCAAGCGTCGTTGGGCGGAGCCGTGCAGATGCCCTGCGTGGTGCAGGTGGAGCCCAGGTTCATGAACGTGCCGGTGCAGCCGGCCGCGGTCGTCTGGGTGCAGGCGAAGTTGGTCGTGTCGCAGCAAGCACCGACGCACGGCGGGGTGGTTGCCGAGCAGGTCGTGCCGTCACCCTGGTAGCCCGCCGCGGGGCAGCTCGCCGTGCCGCTGGGGCCGGTGATGAAGCAGGACGGACCGCTGCAGCACGCGCCGCTCGGGCACGGATTCGTCGGCGTGCAGACGGTCAGACCGCCGGGAGCCGGCGTGTTGAAGCCCGCCGGGGCGCCGGTGTAGACGCACTGGCCGATGTTGTTGGAGATCACGCAGCCGCCATTGCTGGGGTTGCAGCAGGCGATGGTGGTCACCGTGTCGGCGCGGATGCTGAACTTGGTCGTCGCCGGGCTGAAGTAAGCGACGCGGACGTAGTAGGACGTGCTGCCCGTGCTGGTGAAGATCGCGGTGCGCGGGTTGGTGAAGTCGGTGCAGACCAGTTCGCTGCCGCCCGCCGCGGGGCAGAAGCCGTCATACACGGACACGGCCAGGGACTGCATGGTGAAGTCGCCGGCGCTGGCCTCCGGGGTCGCGGTGATCTGGTACTGAACGCCGGTCGTGGCCGGGGTCGTGAGCAGGTACCACACGTCGGTGGTGGTGAAGCTGCAGGGCGTGACGACCGTCTGCGTGGCCGACACAAGAACCTGGCCCGTCAGCGTCGCGCCGCCGGGGGTGATCGTGAAGGCGGTGAGGTCGCCCGAGCACTCGTCGTTGGCCGGGGCCGGGAGCTGCGAACAGGTGATACCGGTGCATGTCGTGCCCGTCTGGAGCACCTGGGTGCCCGGGCACGTGGTCGCGCCCGCGATCACGGTGCACACGCCGGTGGTGTTGTTGCAGCAGACGATCGTGTTGCAGGGGTCGCCGGTGCAGGTCGTGAGGCCCGTCAGTGCGGTGCCGCCGGACTTGGCGCAGTTGGCCGCGCCGTCCGCCACGAAGCAGACCGCCGCGGCGGTGCCGGGCACGCAGCAGGCGATGGGGGTGGTCGCCGCGACCGGGTGGCCGAGGACCTTGATGTAGTACGAACCGTTGTTGGGCGAGGCGAGGCCGAAGGGGCCGCGCTCAACGGGGGTGAGGTCGGTGTCGTACCGCCAGTAGTAGTTGAAGCTGGTGTCGGGGCCCGTGCCGGCGCGCCAGCCGAGCATCACGGTGGGGCCCGTGGCGACGTCCTGGTCGGAGATGCCGATGGCGAAGGAGCCGCCGCCGGCGTTGAGGTACGCGAAGCCCATATTCAGCGGGACGTTCTCCATGCCCGCGATCGGATTCACGCCGTCGCCGACGGTGAGAACGGTGAACACGCTCGCGCCCGTGGGGTTGGCGAGGGTCGGCACCGTGCCGACGAGCACGGGCGGGGTGTCGATCTCGTTGGTGCCCCACGTCGCGGGGTTGATGTCCAGGGGGGTCCACCAGATCTTGACGTTGCCCGCGAGGGCGCCGGCCTTGATGTGAACGCCGACCTGCACCTGGCAGACGCTGATCATCTGGGTCGTGATGCCGCCGACCTGCAGACGCGTGCCGGGGATGTTCACGTCGTCCATGAGCACGTCGCCCTGAACGCCGGTGCCGCTCACGCCGCCAAGGCCGGAAGCGACGGTAAAGGTGCCGAGGGTGGTGCGGTCATAGAGCGTGGTGCCGCCGCGCGGCTGGAACGGGCCGGGCAGTACGGGCGGCGCGATCATGCGCATCGGGCCGACCAACGGAAGCTGATACTCGGCGGATGTCGCATCCACGGTCTGCGCGCTGGCCACGGCCGCGAGCGAAAGGCCGGCCGTGATGGCCGCGCCAGCGATCGCTCGGCGACACTGTGCACCGGAACGGAAAACGCTCATTCGAAACCTCCTCTGTGCGCGCCATCTTGGGTCGCGCAAATGAATGCCCGGCGTGAACGGGCACGCTGCTGCGCTCTTCCCGACTCGGATTCGAGCGGTTCACCAGCGGCGCCACAAGCGCCGAGAGCGCATCGCCCAATGTACTTCGAGTTCGCAGGAATCCAACATGGGCGCGCGGAATCGAGCACGCGAGACAAAAGGTGCGCGAAAACCCTTCAGTGTTTTTACTGACATTGATTCGTGGCGCGGGAAAATCAACAGGGAAATCCCGCAAACACAACGAAAAACCCCCGTCATGAGACGGGGGTTTTTGTTGAGAGGGTTTTCCAGTATGTTTCGACTAGTGGCAGCCAGCGAGCCAGTCGTTGATGAAGTCGAAGATGTTCTGCACGGCCAGTGGGCCCGAGGTGCCGTTGCCGCCGGTGTTCGCGAAGATCGAGCCGGCGAGCCAGTCGTTGATGAAGTCAAAGATGTCCTGAACCTCGATGCCGTTGACTTTGTTGTAGTCGGCGTGGCAGCAGCCCGCGATGGTCGTGCCCGTGCAGGTGCTCGAGGCGGTCTGGAAGAACGCTCCGGCGAGTGTGCCGGTGGTGGTGCAGTTGGCCTGCGTGACGGCTGCGTTGCACGTGGCGCCGCGGCAGCAGATGCCCGTGGCCACCGGGCAGGTGTTGACGGTGCAGGTGCCGCCGCTGGTCCACGTGCCCGTGCACAGGGCCTGGGTCGTCACGGTGCACGCGCCGGAGATGCAGCACTGGCCGGTGAGCGAGAAGGTGGTGTTCACCGTGAGCCAGCCGCCGCCTGGATTGAGGCCCCACTGGGCGATCATGAACTTCACGTTCGCGCCGACGGGCATGTTGACGTTGATGTCGTAGGGCTCGGGATCATCGACGCAGCCGATCTCGGTCAGCGTGCCGCACGCGCCCGTGAACACGCCCATGACCATGTCGTAGGTGCCGTAGTTGTCGGCCTTGATGTTGAGCACGCCCGCGGCCGGCGCGGTGAAGGTGTACCAGACGGAGTTCTGCGCGCCCGCGGCGGTCTGGTCGTTGCACGCGCTGATGGGCAGACCCTCGTTGGCCGCGCCGTCGGTGCCGGTGTTGTCGGTGAACGTGGGCGATGTGACGACCGTGGCGGTGGAGCAGTCGTCGTTGGGGGGCGTCTGTGCGACGCAGTTGGTGGTGGCGCAGGCCTGATCGCCCGCGTTCCAGACGCCGGTGACGCCGGTGCAGAATGTCTGGATGGTCACGAAGCACTGCCCGCTGCGCGGGAAGCAGCACGAGCCCGCCGGGCACTGGGTGGCCGGCGCGGCACAGGTCGTGTTCACGCCGCGGTAGACGGCGGGTGCGGGGCAATCGGCCGCGGCGGCGACGATGAGGCACGCCGCGCCGATGTCGCAGCACGCGCCCAGGCCCGCGGGCTGGGAGACAAGGATGGAGAAGTTGCCGGTATCGCCGGCGAAGGCGCCCACGCGGATGAGCACGGGCGTGCCGGCGATGAGGGTGTCGAGGAGCTCGCTGGTGCCGCCGACCGCCGCCTGCGGGATGCAGTCGATGTCGGTGTCAACAGTGGGATCGCACGTGCCGGTGAAGATCGCCAGGCCCGTGCCGACGTCGGTGGCCGAGGCGGGCGTGGTCTTGATGCTGTAGTTGCCGGTGGTCGTTGGGGTGAAGGTGTACCAGACGTCGACGGTGGAGCCCGAGCAGGACGTCAGGTCTGTGCCGGTGGCGGAGTTGACGGTGCCGTTGACGGCCGTGCCGAGGGTGAGCGCGACGGCCGCGGAGCACTGGTCGTTGGGCGGGCCGGGGCAGATGCCCTGGGTGGTGCAGGCCGAGCCGCCACCGCCATAGGTGCCGCCAGCCGCGGTGCAATCGCCGTCGCTGTTGATGGTGCAGGCAAAGCCGGTGGGGCGGCAGCAGGCGCCTTGGCAGAGGTTGGGGGTGCAGGTTCCGCCAAGGGTAAAGCTGGCGGCGGGGCAGCCGGTCTGGCCGGTAATGCTGCAGACACCGTTGGCAGCGCAGCACGCGCCGCGCGGGCAGGCCGTCGGGGTGCAGGTGGTTCCGGGTCCCTGCGAGTCGGTGTACCCCGGCTGGGTGGTGCAGCCCACCGCGGTGGTGGACGCGACGCAGAGGCCGTTGGTCGGATTGCAGCACGCGATGGTCGTAATCTGCGAGATGGAGATGTTGAACTTCGTCGTGCCCGGAGTGAAGTACGCGACGCGGATGTAGTAGGAAAGCGATCCGTTGGCCTGGAAGGTCGCCACGCGCGGATTCGAGAAGTCGGTGCAGACCAGCTCACCGCCGACGGCGCCGGGGCATCCCGGGCCGCCGTCGTACACGGCGATCGAGAGCGGCTGGAGCGTGTAATCACCGGACGTTGCCTGCGGTGTCGCGACGATCTGGAACTGGCCGGTCGACTGCGCGGCCGTGGCGGTGAAGAGGTACCACACGTCGGTGTCGGCAAAGGTGCACGCGGGAGAGGCGCCGGCGCCGAACGACGGTGTGGCACCCACGATCGTCTGGTCGATCCGGGTCGGATTGCCGGGGATGGTCAGCTCATAGGCGGAGCCGACTGTGGCGGCGGAGCATTCGTCGTTGCCGGGGGCCGGCAGCTGCGTGCAGGTGATGCCCGTGCAGGAGGTCGCGCCGGCCTGGAGCACTTGTGTGCCCGGGCACGCGGCCTGGCCCGCGATCACCGAGCACACGCCAGTGGTGTTGTTGCAGCAGGTGATCGTCGCGCAGGTGGCCGCGCCGCACGTGGTCTGGCCGGCGATGGCGTTGCCGCCGGACGCGGCACAGTTGGCCGTTCCGTCGGCAACGAAGCACACGGAGCCCGCCGTTGCCGGGAGGCAGCACGCGATCGGGGCCACGGCCGCGATCGGCGTTCCCTTGATGATGACATAGAAGGACGACGCGGCGGGCGTGCACGGTTGCGGGGCGCACCCGAACGCGAAGGGGCCCGTCTCCGGACCCACCGGGCAATCGGGCTGTGCCGGCACGGGGCCGAGATCGGAGTCATAGACCCAGAAGAAGTTGCCGTTGGCGTCGGGGCCCGTGGTGATTCGCCAGCCGCCGATGTTGGCGTCGTCGGGACGCATGATCTGCGCGCCGATGGCAAATGTGCCGAACGTGGCGGGGCCGGTTCCCTGCAGATACGTCATGTTCAGCGGGATCGCGTTCATGCCGGCGATCGGGTTCACGCCATCGCCGATGGTCACGATCTTCGTGCTGCTGGCCGCCGCGGTGGGAATCGTCACCGTTCCGATGAGATGCATCGGAGTGTCCACCGCGGTGTCTGGAGCGGTCGTGTTGCTGGTGAGGCTTGCCCAGTACAGATTGACATCGACCGGCGCCGCGCCCACGAAGGTGTAGATGCCCACCGTCACCTGGCACACGCTAATCATCTGCGTGGCGGTGCCGTTGACTTGGAGGCGGGCCACGGGAATCGGCACATCCTCAACAAAGATGTCGGGCTGGGTGCCTGCGCCGTCGGGGCATCCGCCGTAGCCGAAGTTGCCGGTGATATTGCCGGAAAGCGTGTTCCGGTTGTACAGCGTCACCGAGCCGCGCGGCGTGAAGGGGCCGGGCACCGTCGGCGGCTCGGGAAGTCGCATGAAGGGCGACTCGACAAACTGCCGGTGGTGCGCGGGAATCGCCGCGGGCTCGGCCGGGGGTTCGGCCAGAACCGTCGCGGCCATCGATGCGAGGAACAGGGCGGCCAGCGCCGTCCAGGCGAACCTGCTCTCAGTCCGCCACGCGAAGTTGTTACAACCGCTCATTCGAAACCTCCTCAATCGCGCGGCGTGTGCGGCCGCGCTTCCCGCCCCGGTTGACCGTCTTTTCTCGGTTACTTGGACACCATGACCAACGAACCCGGGCTGACTTTGTGGAGCCGTGCAGACATTGCGCGGATTCCTCGGTGAAATTACCACAAACCAAACATTCAGGCAATACCCTTATTTTCAGATTGGTCCAATGCGCAAATTTATCCGTGGTAACCCCGACGGTTGCTATCCGTCCCTCCGGATCAAGGGGTTGCGAAGTTGGGATGAAACCGAGGCGGCGAACTCCGGGCGCAAATCCCGCCGGAAAGAAGGCTGGGTGAACGATTCGGGCCGCACAGCGCTCGTGCCGGCGCGAAATCGATTGCAGCCGGCCAGGCTCGCCTTCCAGAAGAACTATGTCGCACCGGGCCTGCCGCGCGGCGGTGTGGGATCAGCAGCCGGCAAACCAGCGGTTCAGGAACTCGAAGATGTCCTGAACTTCCAGCACCCCGCTGGCGTCAGCGTCGGCGCTGGACAGGCCCGCGAGCCAGTCGTTGATGAACTGAAAGATGTCCTCGACTTGGACCCGCCCGTTCTCGTCCTGATCGGCCGCGCAGTACGAGATCGTCGCGACGTACGCAAACGTGAGGCCGGTGGCGATGGTGGTGGCGGTGCCGGTGATGGTGCGGCCGTCATAAGTGATGGCCGTGGCGGTGTCGAGGCGGACGCCCTCGGGCACGCGGCCGTCGAGCCGATCGGCGAGGCGAGACATGCCCCAGCGCGGCGTCCAGACGAAGGCCTCGGTCACCCCGCCGGCGGAAAGCGTGCCGGAGGTTTGGCTGTCGCCCACGATAATGGTTCCATCGGCGCTGACGCCGAAGGCCTCGGAAGTTTGCGCGCCGGATGAAGGGAGCGCGCCGAGCGAGCGCGTGCCAGCGGGCGTCGAACGGAACGCAACAGCCTGCGGAATCGCGAATCCCAGCGAGGAGTCGGTCAGATCCGGGCTGGTGATGGCGCCGACGATCACGTTCCCGGAAGTGTTTACGCCGCTCGCGATGCCAAAGCCATCCGGTGCGTGGGCGATCGCGGGGATCTGCACGGTCGTGCCCGCGCCGCCGGTGTTCGTCCACTTGAAGGGCAGGCCGGCCGAGTCGCCGACAATCACGATGGCGTTGTACGAAGAGGCCCGTGCGCTGGAGGCGCCGCTGCCCGGGAGCGCAGGGAGCATTGTGAAGCCGGTCCCGCCATTCCAGCGGAAGGCCTGACCGACCGCGCTGGTGGCCGTCGTGCTCGAACCGAAGATCGTTCCGCCGTCGCCCGAGATGCCGTAGGCGAAACTGGTGCCGAGATTGCCGGGTGGCGAGCCCGCGATGCCGAGGGATGAGGGCGTGGACCCGAACCACATGAACGCACGGCTGCGGTTGCCGGTGTTCGCGCCGACCGTCACCGATTGGACGCTGTGGCCCACGGAGATCGCGCCATCGGCGCAGATGCCCGTGGCGTGCGATGAGAACGCCGCGGCGTTGAGCGCTCCGAACGCGCCGACGCCCCCGCCGAGCAGGTCGTAGCGAAACCCCTCCTCCAGCGCACCGCCCAGCGTGTTGGCGGAATCCGAATCACCAACGACATACTGCCCAAAGCCCGCGATGAACGCGGCGTTGTTGCCGCTCGCGCCACCCGTGAGGGTGGGGATCATTGTGAACGAGACCTGGGCCGAGGCGACACTCCCCCATCCACACCCCCCCACTCCCGCGCACGCCATCGCAACGCCAAGAGCCAGTGCACGAGCACAGGCGCCCGGGCGAGGCCCGAGAAAGAGCGAAGAATCGGCGTGGTGCACGGCGGGCTCCTTGCAAACGTACCAAGGCTACAGGCGGGCTCGATCGGCGTTGCGGCTGCCGATCAACACCCGGCAAACCAGGCCGACAGGTAGGAGAAGATATCCGAGACCGCAAGTCCGGGAATGCCGTCAAAGTCGGTCGAGGGGTCGCCGGCAAACCAGGCGCCCAGATAATCAAAGATGTCCTGCACGGTGAGACCGCCCACGCCGTTGAAATCAACGCGGCAGCGGAACTCGGCGGTGATCGTCTCGGCGGTGGAGACGGTGAACGAGCAGGGGCCCGTGCCCGAGCAGGGCCCGCCGCTCCAGCCGATGAACCGGGAGTTCTGCGCCGCAACAGCCGTGAGCGTGATTGGCGATCCGACGGCGAAGAGCCCGTCGCACGTTGCTCCGCAGTCGATGCCGCCGGGCGAGCTTGTGACCACGCCGGTGCCGGAGCCGGTGGTGAGGATCGTGATCGCCACGGGCGGAAGCGGGCACGGGCTGGGCGTGCACGACACGCCGTCGCCCTGGTACGAGCCGGTGCACGATCCGGGCAGCACGACGGTGCAATCACCGTTGGAGACATTACAGCACGCGCCCGCCATGGAGACCGGGGGCGTGCACGTCGAGATGCTCTGGGGCGTGATGACCAGCGACCAGGCCCGCGCTGTGCCGGTGCCGCCGGAGACCACATCGGCCACGTTGAGCGTCCACGTGCCGGTGGGGTCCTCGCCGTTGAAGGCCGAGAGCGGGCTGGCCGGGCTGAAGGTGCCGGTGAAGGGTGCGCTCGACGCGGCGACAGTCTGGATGGACGTTGCGCCTGAATCGTCGAGGACGGTATTGCACAGGTTGTTGCCGCTGTTGCCGCCCGTCGCGCCGCCGCCGGTCATGCGATTGATGAGCGTGACGGTGGTGCCGAGCGGGCTGGTGAGCTTGACGATCAGTTGGCCGATGGTGCCGTGGTTGAGGCCGACGGTGGTCGACGTCGACGTCGTCGAGCAACTCGACCCGTCGAAGCGGAAGTTGAGGTCGGCGATCGTGCCCACGCCCGACACGGGGAGGAGCAGGTTGACGCCGGCGGCGGAGTTGTCGGTGATCGCCGTGGCCGCGCCGGTGTAGGAGATGGTGACGGGCGTGCTCGAGCTCGTCACGCCGGTGGGAAGCGCCACGGCCAGCGCGGCGGTGGCGCCGATGGTTCCACCCACGCCCTGGTCGCAGGACATGGTCAGGGTGAGGCTGATCGGGTTGCCGCACGGGTGCGTTGGCGACACGCTGAGCACGTAGTACGAGTCGTTGCTGCCGGTGGCGAGCGCGGCGAGTGTGGGGAAGGACGAGACGCCGGACACGACCGTCACGGTGGGCGTGTTGGACGTCAGGGTGCCGCTCACGCCGGTGGCGGAAAGCGAGCCCGAGTTGGTCACGGGAATGGTCAGACGGATCTGGTTCTCGCCCGGATCGATGCGCCCGTTGGCGTTGCCGTTGCCCACAGTGTCGGCGAGCACGACCGAGCCGCCGAAGGCGAAGTTCACCGCCGGAATCGAGGGAACGATGGTGAAGTTGGCGTTGGAGATGTCAAAGAAGATGTTGCCCACGGCCTCGACCTTGATGCGGGCGGTGGTGGTGTTGATGTTGGGCAGGACGATGTTCGCCGTGCCCGTGTTGGGCGTGCTCGCGGCAAGGACTGTGGGAAAGGTGTTGCCCCCGTCGGTGGACAACGAGATCTTCACGTTTGCGCAGCTCACGGGCGCGACGTTGGATCCGCCGAGCGCCCAGGTGAGCGTCTGCGGGCCGCTGTACGTTCCGGCGGTGTTGAGGCTGGTAATCTGGAACGGGCCGGTGCCGGCGATCTGGAGCGTGGTGGTGGCCTGGTTCACGCCGCCCCCGCCGGAGCGATTGTCGCGCACCGTGACGCGCCAGTTCATGGTGGTGCGGGCGACCTGCGGCAGGAGTTCCCAGGTGTCGGTCGTGTTGGCGAGGATAGTGGAGAGTTGCGGGACGGTACGCGAGGGGCTGGCCGTTCCCGGGCGTGAGCGGTCGATCGGGCCCGAGCCGGGATCGGTGCCCAGGGGCTGCACACTCGCGCCGTCCTGCTGCTCCCAGCAGTACGTGATCGGGTCGCCGTCGGGGTCTGTGGCCGAGGCCGTGAGCGTGAAGGGCGTCTTGGAGGGAATGGCGTACGCCGTGAGCGCGCCGATGGTCGGTGCGTTGTTGCCCGTCGCGGTCGTCGCGGCACAGGATGTGCCACTCAGGTACGTGTTGATCTGGTTGATGTCGGTGCCGTTGAAGTACGGGTCGTTGTGGGCCTGCACGTTGTACGAGGCCCCACATATCCCGGCGTAGGACATGATGGTCGTGCCCGAGCCCGCCTCGACGAGGTACACGGCGCTGTCGCCGGCCGAGCCGCCGCAGTTGCTCTGCGTGTGGTGGCCGCCGAACTGGTGGCCAAGCTCGTGCGAGACGTAGTCGATCACGAAGTACGGGTCGTTGGGGTTGGAGTAGCCGCTGTACCCGGCCCCCTTGGTGGAAGCGCAGATGGTTCCGATGCCGCCCGCGAGGCCGTTGTTGCCGGCGGTGGTGTAGTGGATGACGTGGCCCACGTCGTAGTTGGCGCTGCCGATCACCGAATCGAGCGCGGTCTGAAGGTTCGAGTTGGTCGTGCTCGCGTTGTTGGGCGAGGTGAAAGGATCGGTCGCGGAGTCGGTGTAGACGATCGCCGTTTCGTTGGCCACAAGCACGAAGCGGACAGTCAGCTCGACCTCGTAGATGCCGTTGAGCTGGTTGGTGATGTTCGTCGCGAGTGTCAGCCCCGCCGCCGCGCCGCCCGCCCACACCGTCGTCTCGCCCGTGAGCGCCAGCGCGAGCCGGTACTGCCGGCGCGTGGGACCGGTGACGGAGCGCGGCTGGAACGGCGCGGCCTGAACGGCCGGCCCGTTGTCCACCGTGAGGCAGTTGAACGAGCGATCACGCTTGGGGCCGTCGGCGTGCCGGTACGACATGTGCAGCGATGTGTCGCCGCGCGAATAGGCGTCGATATGCCACATCCCCGAGTACGGGCCCGTGTCGCCGGACGTGCGCACCTGGGCCTGGAAGCCCACGGGCGTGAGGCTGCACCGGATGGTCGCGAACGGATCGTCGATGCCCTCGCCGCGATAGGTGCGTATCTCCGGGTGCGCGGCCGCGAGTGCGGGCTCCATCACCGAGTACTCAACAACCTTGAACCGCTGCCAGTGGCCGTCGGGGTCCGGCAGGGCGATCACGAGCGGATCGGTCTGGGCCCGACGTGTGTCCTCCAGCGGCGCGCCGGCGAGGACATCCCGCATGGCGCGAACATCGAGCGTCGCGGGCACACCGTGCGCCGGGCGCACCCATTCCTCGCGCTGGGCCGCGGCCGCGGGCACGCCGTCGAGGATGGACCACGGGCCGACCGCGTCGATCACCTGCTGCGCGGCGGCGGAAGCGGCCATGAGCGCGACGGCCGCGCCGGTGGTGAGAAGTGAGCGAATCAAGCGCCCGCACGTGCTGTTGTCAATCGAGAGGCTCGTCATGGAATCCTCGTCTTTCAGGCGTCCCATAACCAGATCGGTGCGACGCCCACCCCTTCGCCCCATGCTCGAACATGCCACGGTGAAGCGTCGGAATGACACAATCACCCAAGATGCACGCGAAGTGACGCGGCACCAACAACTCGCATCCAGAAACGGATGGAATGCTCCACGATACGAGTTGCGCGGATTGAGTGTTCCGAGGACATGAAGCGGAGCAGCGGCCCGCTAATGGCCACGTATGGCCGAGGAACTTAGGCGGATTGCCCATCTCGCCGCGTGCGCGCGAGCGCCAGGGTTCACGCCTGCCCAAGCTTCTTGAGCAGCGCTTCGCGCACGGCCTTTGCGTCGGCCGCGCCGCCGGCGAGTTTCATCACCTCGCCCACAAGCCGCCCGGCCGCCTGGAGTTTCCCCGAGCGCACGTCGTCGGCGACCTTGGGATTGGCCGCGATCACCTGATCGCACCAGCTTGAGAGCGCGCCCGCATCGCGCACGATGAGCATCGAGCGAGCGCGGGCGATGGCTTCGACATCGATGTTCTCGCCGCCCTGCGCGGCGTCGACAAACTCTGCGCCGCCGCGGCAGAGCAGGCCGAAGAGCTCGTCGGCCGCGTTCGAGCCGATCTTCTCGTCGGCGCGCAGGCGAATGAGCTGAGCGATGCTGCGTGCGGAGATGCCCAAGTCGCTGACGAGCACGGCGTGCTCTTGTGTGCTCAGCTCGTTGGCCCGCTTCGCGCCGGATTGCAGGACAAAGTTCGCCGCGAGCCGTCCGGCCCGCTCGCGCTCCACGCCCAGCGAGCCAGCGGTCTCCACGGTTCGGTCGTAGAGCGAGCACACGTCCCATTCGTCGGTGATCGCGGCGGCCTCCTTGGCGCTCAGGCCCAGCTCGAGCATGTAGCGGCGGGCCCGGGCCAGCGGAAGCTCCGGCAGGCGGGTCCGGATGCGCTCTCGCCATGTCTCGTCCACCATCACCGGCGGCAGGTCGGGATCGGGGAAGTAGCGGTAGTCGTGGGCCTCTTCCTTCTCGCGCTGCAGGAACGTCTCGCCCCGCGCATCGTCCCAGCCGCGCGTGGACTTCGAGCCCGAGCGGAGTTCGAGATGATCCGTCTCCCATCGACGCGGCTGCTCGCGACGCTCGTACTCGATCGCGCCCTTCACGGCCCGGAACGAGTTGAGGTTCTTGATCTCGACGATGGGCGTCTTGACGGTGCGCCCGTCGGAGAGCGTGAGCACGGTGTTGATGTTCGGCTCGAACCGCATGTGGCCGCGCTGCAGCACGCCCTCGGTCGCGCCGACGAAGCGGCAGATGTTGCGGAGCAGGCGGCAGAAGACCACGACCTCGTCGGCGGAGGTGAAGTCGGGTTGGGTGACGATCTCCAGCAGCGGCGTGCCGGCGCGGTTGTAGTCCGCGATTGAGCCGGGCGGATCGATCGCGAATCCGCCGGGGGCCTCGTGCAGGAGCTTGCCCGCGTCCTCTTCGAGGTGGGCGCGGATGATGCCGATGCGCTTGCCGGGCAGGTCCTTGGCGGCCTCGGTGGTGAGGGCCTCGTAGTCGATGCGCCCGTCGGCCATGATCGGGGGCAACTCCACGCTGCCATCGAAGCAGAGCGGCAACTGGTACTGGCTGATCTGATAGTTCTTGGGCAGGTCCGGGTAGAAGTAGCTCTTGCGATCCCAGCGGCTCAGCGGCGAGATCGAGCAGCCGATGGCCATGCCCACCATCATGCTCGTCTCCACGGCCGCGAGGTTCATCACCGGCAGCGCGCCGGGCAGTCCCAGCACCGTCGGATCGATGAGCGTGTTCGGCGCGGCATCGAAGTTCGACGCGTGGGCCACGTTCAACGCGCGGCTGAACATCTTCGTCCGTGTCGAGAGCTCGACGTGGATCTCCAGCCCGACGATCAGATCGACGCGTGCGATGTCCGCCATTGCCCGATGGTATCAGGCGGGCCGGGCGCTCAGTGGGTGAGCACGGCGACGACGACGTTGGCCAGGTTGAACAGCACGTGCATCGTCATGGGCACGGCGATGGCGCGGGTGCGCTCGAAGGCGATCCCCATGGCCATGCTCAGGACGAACAGCGAGGGCAGGGCGTGGGCCGGCACGGCCCCGCCGAGCACGTGCATGGCCGTGAAGATCGCCGACGTGCCGATGATGGCGGGCCACGCCCGTTGCAGCACGTTGAGCAGGCACGACTGCAGGAACAGCCGGTACACACACTCCTCGACCAGCGGCGCCCCCACCACCGCGCACGCGCCAAGCAGCCATCCCCACGCCGAGTCGCGGTTGGCCAGCAGCCTGTTGAGCGTTATGTGCGCGACGGCATCGGGCGCCTTTCCCCCGATGAGTGCGGCCGCGCGTTCCGACAGCCACCCGACGATGATGAGCACGGGCGCCGCAATCAGGATCGCCAACGCGCCGCGACCGACATCGCCCCACCGGAACACCAGCCCTGCGGGCGCACCGGTGCGAGGATGGAGCAGGTACACCATGAGCCCCGCGATGACGATCGCAACCCCATAGCCCCCAAGGCTCACCAGCGCATCGTGCGGCAGCCCGCCCGGCCTGAACCGCTCCGAGTGCGTGAGCTGCTCCATCACAAACGAAGCACCGACGATCTGCGCCAGCAGCACCAGCGCGGCACACAGCAGCCAGACCGGCGCGGGCACGTTGGTCGTGTTTCGGCCGCCCTTGCCCGCCGGGAACGAATCCGGGTGGATGACGTTCTTTTTCCAAAGAAACAGCAGCACGCCCGCCGCGATGGCGGCGGTTACGCCGATGAAGATGGTCTGTTGGCTGGTCAAGGATTAGTCGTCACGGGCCCGAACGATACGTGGCGGGAACGGATGGGCTCGTCGGATCGGGCCGCGCAGCCGGGCAAGGATGTTCACCCATGCAGGGCGTTCTCAAGGACATCATCGAGCACAAGCGCATCGAGGTCGCCGCGGCCAAGGCCCGCACCTCGTTTGCCGAGTTGGAAGGCCTGGTCGCGCAGGCCGAACCGCCGCGCAACTTCTTCGCAGCCGTCACCCATCATCCCGACGCCTTCCACTCTTCCGTCATCGCTGAGATCAAGCGCAAGAGTCCGTCGGCCGGGTGGATTCGGCCCGAGTACGAGCATCTCATCGGCCCGGCCCACCCCAGCGGCTTTGATCCCGCATCCGTCGCCCGCCGGTACCACGCCAACGGCGCGGCCGCGATCTCCTGCCTTACCGATGAAAAGTACTTTGCCGGCGACCTTCGCTTCATCGAGCGGATCAAGGAGGCCGTGCCCCTGCCGGTGCTTCGCAAGGACTTCATCATCGACCCGTGGCAACTCTGGGAGAGTCGCGCCGCCGGGGCCGACGCCGTCCTGCTCATCGGCGAGTGCCTGACCATCGCCGAGATGATGGACATGTTCATTTTGGCCCAGCGGCTGGGGCTGACGGTGCTGCTGGAGGTCCACGACGTGGAGACGCTCCTGCGGGTGCGTCCGCACGTCGGTTTTCCGCATCCTTCGTATTTCCTGCTCGGTATCAACAACCGGGATCTGGGGGCCCAGAAGGTGGACGTGAACCACACGCTCCGGCTTTTGGACATGGTCGATGATCCGGGCGTGCTGGTGAGCGAGTCGGGCATCCGCTCTCATAAGGATGTCACGTGGCTGCGCCATCACGGGGTGCGGATCGTGCTCGTCGGTGAGCACCTGATGCGGGCCGAAGATCCGGGGGCCGCTTTGGCGGCGTTGCTGGGGCGCCCGGCGGCCTGATGCCACCATTTTTGGTGGTTATTCGGTATTTCCGCGGTATTGCGTCTGAATCGAGGCATCCCGACCGTGTGGCTTGGCCGATAGACCCCCCAACCACGATGTCGTCGAGCGAAGGCGCTGGCGACGCGTAGAACTCGATTCTGGGGGAGGGAGCGTTCTCGGACTTCCGGAACGCTTGGAATACGATTGCGACTCTTGGCCGCGGGCAGAATCCCGGGCGTTTGGAAGATGTAGAACCACAGCAGGGCGCACCCCGCGCCCGACACTCTTATGGAGCGAACGAAGATGATGCGCATGACATGGTTGGCCGCGGCTGCCTGCACGGTCTTGGCCGTTCCCGCCCTGGCCCAGGTGAACGACGACGCGAAGGCGGTTCTGAACGACTCCGCCAAGTCGATCAAAGAGATGCACGGCGTGCAGTTCGACGTGAAGACGTACGCGACGGGCATGCTCAAGGACATCATCGACCTCTCGGGTACCGTCAAGCTCTGGCGCCCCGAGGGCTCCACCACGGTGACCTGGCGCGTCGACGGTCGCGCCAAGGACCCGGGCAAGAAGGACCGCGAGATCCACGTCATGTCCGACGGTAACCAGGTTGTCTGGCTGGACTACACCAACAACTGGCGCGTCACGGCCCCCGCGAGCGACCCGGGCGCGCTCGAGGCGGCGAACATGTGCCGCGAGCTGGTCATGCAGGACTGGACCTCGCCCACGCCGTACTCCCTCGAGCTCACGCAGTACCCGAACCTGACCAAGACCGGCATCGCCACCATCGGCGGCGAGGTGTGCGACGTGGTCGAGGCGATG
Source organism: Phycisphaerales bacterium (assembly GCA_044221735.1). Classification (GTDB taxonomy): domain Bacteria; phylum Planctomycetota; class Phycisphaerae; order Phycisphaerales; family UBA1924; genus UBA4658. The sequence goes on from JBGAOP010000005.1 coordinate 111,261, forward strand.
CCCGCGACCAAGGACCGCAACCGCACGTGGTCCATCGGCGTCAAGGACCGCCTGCCCCGCTCGCTCGAACTGGGCACCGGCAACCTGGCCCAGAAGATCACCAAGGTCACGGAGATCAACGCTCTCAAGACCATGAAGTTCACCAAGGCAGACTTCGACATCGCGATGCCCACCGGCTTCGTGGACCACAAGGTCGAGGCGCCCATCCCCGCCGCGCCCAAGCAGGACACCACGGCCCCGGCCGCTCCGGCCAAGCCCGTCGTCCTCGGCCTCACGCCGGGCACGCCCGCGCCGGCCTTTTCCGCCAAGGACTCCGCGGGTCAGGACGTGACGCTCGCGGCCATGAAGGGCAACGTCGTCGTCATGGAGTTCTGGGGCACCATGTTCAAGCAGAGCACCGCCCACACCGCCGACATGAAGGCGCTCGCGGGCAAGGTCAACAAGGACAAGGTCAAGATGGTGGGCGTCGCCTGCCGCAGCGACGAGAAGATGGCCACCGACTGGTGGACCAAGTCCGGCCCCGGCTACGTGCTGGTGCCCAAGGGCGACACGATCGCCAACGACTACAAGGTCGCCGGCTATCCGTCCTACTGCGTGATCGACGCCAAGGGCAACGTTTCGGCCTTCTTCCAGGACTACCCCGGCGCCGACAAGATCATGGCCGCCGTCGAGGCCGCGTCCAAGGACTAAGCCGACCGACATCCAAGTTTCCCCGAAACCCCCGCACCTCGCGGGGGTTTTTCATTGATCACGATCGGTCACTTCGCGATCCCCGCGGCCGCGCTGGCGGGGCCATACTGCGACACCACGCCCGCCCACAGCGTCGAGAACTCCCCCACCACCTTCGCAAACGCCTGCTTCTCGCAGCGCTTGCGACAGTCGTCGATGGCGTCGCGACTGGTCCAGGCGTTGGCGAGTTGGGTGTCGGCGGCGGTGGCCTCGGTGAGGCCGTAGATGTAGCCGTTGCGCGTGTCGATCAGGGCCGCGCTGGCGGTGGTGGTCACGCTCGCCTTCTCGTTGGGAAACAGGCCGAGCGTGATGGTGCCCAGCGCGGGAATCGTGGTGCCCGTGTCGAAGGACGTGTCGAACGTGTACACCAGCAGCATGTCCGCCTGAACCGAGGCCGCGGCCTCGCGCAGGTCCTTCTCGGTGTTGAGCACCTCCGGAAGGACCAGCCGGTTGAGCGTGGCCACGCCGCGCACCAGCGGCAGCGACGTGATCACCTTTAGGTGCTCCTCGGTCTCCACGGTGCGGGCCGTCACCACGCTGAAGCGGCCGGAGCCGAAGGCCCGCTCGGAATACGAGTAGTACCCGGATCCCTGCACGCGAGCGACGGCGATCGACGCCGGGAACGACGCGAGCGGCCGCTTGTCGAGCTTGTCGCCGATCGAGAAATCGGTCTGTTTGGCGGCGGCCTCTTTGGTGATGCCCAAGGCCCGGAAGTCGGCCGCGCGTCCGGGCGTGACGTACGTTGAGCAGGCCCCAAGAAAGAGTGCGACGAGCAGCGAGCAGGCGGCGGCGAGGTGTGTGCGCATGGATGGGCTCCGGTTCCCCGTGCTTGGACCGAGCATCCGTGCGATTGGTTCGGTGGCGCAGTGTTAAGCCGCGATTCGCGGAGCGCGCGCCCGTGTCACGATGGCCGGAGTCCGAGCAATCGACGGCTCAAGGCCGAGCGCCAGAACCAGCCCGCGTGCGATGGGTCGTGAGAGCGAGCCGCCCGCGGCCGCGTGAACGACCTCGGCCAGAGCTCCTTCGACGCCCAGCCCGGGCCGGTGGGCCCGCGGCGAGAGCAGGCCGACGAACGTGTCGGCGACGGCGACGAGCCGCGACAGGTCATGGATCGAGTCCGAACGGGCCCGCGTGGGATAGCCGGTGCCATCCTCGCGCTCGTGGTGCTGGTACACGGCCAGTTGCACGACTTCGTTGAGCGTGTGCTCCTGGTCGTCGTCGAGCAGTTCGATCAGCGCGGCCGACCACGCCGGGTGGCGGTGGAGTGCATTGGTCTCCACGTCTGTGAGCGGGCGCGGAGCACTGCGGATGTCCCATTGCAGCAGCGTCAGGCCGCAATCGGCCAGCAGGCCGGCGAACCCCGCCGAGCGCACGTCGGACTCGGACCATCCCAGCCGATAGGCGATGGCGGTGCAGACCCCGGCCACGGCGTACGCGTGCGTGGCCAGGTCGTCGGTGGTGGCCGCGCTGTCGATGGTGGCCTGCATGAACGCGAGCAGATCGCGCCGGGCATCCTCGGCGAGCTCGTCGATGATCGGGGCGATGACGCCAGTCCCGATGGTCTGCCCGGCGGCGAGGCGCGTGAAGACGCGGTCCACAAGGGCTGTCCGCTCGCGGCGAGCCTCGGCTGAGAGTGCGGGGCCGCCGTGGCGGGTCGCGAAGGTCATCATGCGGATCGCGTGCCCATCGGCGTCGATCTCTCGCGCGAGGCGATTCCAGCGCGGCGTGCGGGCCGCGATAACGCCCTCGGCCGCCCGCCGGAGCGAGGCGCGGATGTGCAGCGGTGTCGGACGCGGCGAGTCGTCCTCCTCACGCGGCGCGGCCGCGGGCTCATTTTCGTTTTCAAGCACCATCGCCGGCGCGGGCGCGTGCTTGGCGTTCTCTCCCACTTCGGCCACGCCAGCCATCAGCCACGTACGTTTCGGGCCGTTCTCGCCCAGCTCATCGGCCTCGCGGAAGATCAGGTCCGAGACCTTGCGGCGGTGCAGGGCACGCAGCACATCCTCCGAGATCGGGCGACGCGCGCTCAGCAGGAGGCGTCCATCGGGGTCGCGAAGGTCGTATGCCAGGCGGCTGCCCGGCTCCAGATCGCTGAGAGGAATGCTCGGCATGGTGCGGTCCCGGATGCGAAGGACTGAAGGTTCTCGGTCCTGAATCGACGGCTTCCGGGGGCGACTGAAGTGGGACCGAGAAGTCGGTATCAAATCGCTATCCGGAAGGGGAATGTTCGCCACGGCTCTATACTCCGGCATGTTCCAGATCAGCGTGGACAGGGAGTTCTGCGCGGCCCACGCCCTCGACATTCAGGGCGTCCGCGAGCCCGTGCACGGACACAACTTCCGCCTCACCGTCGCCGTCGAGGGCGAACGCCTCGACGCCGATGGGCTGCTGCTGGATTTTCACGCGCTCGAGCGGCTCGTCGATGAGACCATCCGTCCGCTGAACACCGCCGACCTCAACGCCTCGCCAGCGTTCGCGGGCAAGGGCATCAATCCCACGGCCGAGGCGATCGCCCGGCACATCGGCGAGCGCGTCGCCGCCGGATTGGAAGGGGTCACGCCGCGTGGAGCGCCCGTGCCGCGACTGGCGTACGTTCGCCTGACCGAAGCTCCCGGATGCGTCGTCGTGTATTTCCCCGAAGCATCGCCGCGGGCGACTTATCCGGACGCTCGATTCGGCCGATGATCCAAGGCTCGAAACCCCAATACCAGAAGTGAGTTCTTTCCGCCCGATGTCCGCCGACGCCGCACAACCAAACCTGTCTCCCGCGGGCGAGGCCGCGGCCCACGAGGCCATCGGCATGGGAAGCCCGGCCAACTCGCTGCGGCTTTCCGGCGAGGCCGCGCAGCGCACGCCCGCGCCCAACCGCCCCGACGTGCACGAGACCTCGCGCCTGCTCAATCGCGACCTGTCGTGGCTGGAGTTCAACCGGCGCGTGCTGCAACTGGCGCAGGACGATCGCACGCCGTTGCTCGAGCGCGTGCGGTTCCTCGGCATCTTCTCGAACAACCTCGATGAGTTCGTGCAGAAGCGCATCGGCATGCTGCACCGCCGCATCAAGGATGGCACCACCGCGCCGGAGTTCGACGGCCTTCGACCCACCGACCTCCTCGCGGCCATGCGGGCCACGATCCGCGAGCTCCAGCAGCAGCAGGCCGAGTGCTTCGAGAACTCCGTTCGGCCCGCGCTCGCCGGCGCGGGGATCCATCTGGTCGACTACCAGGCGCTCCCCGCCGAAGACAAGCGCTGGCTGCGCGTCTGGTTCCGCAAGTACGCGTTCCCGATGCTCACGCCGCTGGCCGTCGATCCGGGCCACCGGTTCCCGTTCATCTCGAACCTCAGCCGCAACTTTGGCGTGCTCCTCGCCGAGCCCGCGGGCAGCACGCCCGCGACCGCGCCCGGTGCGAAGCCGGCCCAGCCGCTCTTTGCGCGCCTGAAGATCCCCAATACCGCCGCCCAGTGGATCCGCCTTCCCGACGACGACGGCCCGGGCACGAGCACCAGCAACGCCAAGATCGCCTCGCGCGGCCGGTTTGTCAGCGTCGGCGACATCATCGCCGCGAACCTCGACGATCTCTTCCCGGGGATGCAGATCCTCGACATTGTTCCCTTCCGCGTGTATCGCGACAGCGAGAACCCCGGCGAGCAGGCCGACGACGACGCCGACAACCTCCTCGCGATGGTCGAGGCCCAGCTCAAGCAGCGCCGCTTCGCCAGCCCCGTCCGCCTCGAGACCGGCCCAGGCCCCTCGCCGCAGATCCTGTCGCACCTGCAGGACGAGCTCGAGCTCACCCCCACCGACACCGACGAGCGCCCCGGCCTGCTCGATTACACCACACTCTTCGAGATCGCCGAGCTCGACCGCCCCGAGCTCAAGTGGCGCAAGTGGACGCCCGTCGTCCCGGCCCGCCTCGCCTCCAAGAGCCAGAGCATCTTCGAGACCATTCGGCAGGGCGACCTGCTCGTCCACAACCCGTTCGAGAGCTTCGAGGCCAGTGCCACCCGGTTCATCCAAGAGGCCGCACGCGATCCGGATGTGCTCGCGATCAAGCAGACCATCTACCGCACCAGTCGCGACTCTCCGTTCGTGCAGTCGCTCATCCGCGCCGCCGAGTCGGGCAAGCAGGTGGCCGTGCTCGTCGAGCTGCGAGCCCGCTTCGACGAGCAGGCCAACGTGAAGATCGCGCACGCCCTGGAAAAGGCCGGCGCCCATGTGGCCTACGGCGTGCTCGGGTACAAGACCCACTGCAAGGCCGCGATGGTCGTCCGTCGCGAGGACGGCGGCCTGCGCACCTACGTCCACCTCGGCACGGGCAACTACCACCCGCGCACGGCCCAGGTGTACACAGACCTCGGCCTGTTCACGTGCGATCCCGCGATCGTGGACGACGCGATCGAGCTCTTCAACTTCCTTACCGGCCGCTCACGGCTGGACACCTACGAGACGCTGCTGGTCGCGCCGATCAACATGAAGAAGCGGTATCTCGCGATGATCCAGCGCGAGACGGCCCTCGCCGAGGCCTTCCGGCGCGGCGAGAGCCCGGTCGGTGGGCGCATCGTCGCCAAGATGAACGCCTTCGCCGACAGCGAGATGGCCGAAGCGCTCTACACGGCCAGCCGCGCCGGCGTGCAGATCACGCTCTTTGTCCGCGGCTTCTGCTGCCTGCGCCCGGGTGTGCCGGGCCTCTCGGAGAACATCCGGATCGTGAGCGTGCTGGGGCGGTTCCTCGAGCACAGCCGCGTGTTCCACTTCGGTGCCGGGCGTGCCGACCCGCTCGAGGGCGATTGGTTCATCTCCAGCGCAGACTGGATGTACCGCAATCTCAACAACCGTGTGGAGGCGGGCACGCCCGTGAGCGGCCGCGCCGCGCGCCAGAAGCTCCTGCACATTCTCCAGGTCATGAACGCCGACCGGCGCGGAGCGTGGGAGCTGCGGTCCGATGGATCGTACGAGAAACTGCTCCCAACCTCGCCCGAGCAGCCTGCGGGCGCCGAAACCGCCGAGACGCTCGGCACCTTCGAGGCCCTCATGCGCGATGCGGGGCGGTAACGACGGCGGAGCGAAGCGAGTTGGCCGGAAGCGGGTGTGCGGCCCGAGGGCCAAGGAGCGATCGCCACAGAAGCGCCGACTCGACGATGGCCCAGCCTGCGATCAGCGGGACGATCCACCACGCCTTCGCGTCGAACGATTCCATCGTCTTCTGCACCAGCGCACCCGCCGTGCCTTTGTACACACCCTTGAGCGCGCCCACGAGCGGGTGCGGCCTCACCAGCGCGGCATAGCCCCCCCGCTTCAACCACGTCGCGCCCGCCGTTCCCTTCGAGCCCGCCCGCACAATCACACTTTCCAGTAGCGCCGCATCGTCAATCTTCCCCGCGATGCGCAGTTCGTCGGCGACACGGAGTGTGGCCGCGCCCGCCTCGCCGGTGGCATGCAGGGCCGCCGCCCCGGCCGCGCCCTGGCGCTCCAGGAACCGGGTCATGCGGGCCACATCGTCGGGTGAGTCCGCCAGCCGCAGCAGCCGCACAGCTGTGCCGGGCGACGATCGACGCGCCAGTGCGGCGGAATCCTCCAGCAGCGGCTTGAGGTCGCGAACCTTGCCCGCCTTCGCCGTCTTGACGATGAAGCCGCCAAGATGCTCCCCCACGGCCCCGACCTTGCGCGCGATCTTGAGCAGCGCGGGGGCCCAGTCGACCTCCGGAGCCAGTGTCGTCGCGATGCCGATCGCGGAGAGCGCGACGATCACCGGATCGGCCTTCCCGTCCACGGCGTAGTCGTAACCCTGGATAATCAGGTCGCGAACATCTCCCACCACGAGCATGTCCGTCGCGATCGCGCCGACGAGCATCTCGATCGACATCCGCCCCGGCTCGACGCCCGCCCCGCCCGTCAGCGCGCCGAGCCCCACGTCCTTGGCCCTTCGCAGCACGCTCGTCTGTTCGGCGATCGTCAGTTCACGCTCCCGCCGGAGACGATCGGTCTTCTCGGCTGGCGCGTGCGACGCCTCGGCGTGCCCAATGGCCGCGTCGGCCAGCACGATCGCCTCGCCGAAGCGGGCCTCGCCACGCAGTCGCGCGATCTCCGCCGCGGCGTCGTAATCGGGCAGCGCGGCCAGCTCAAGGCGGGCGAGGCGTGCGCCGGTATCAATGAGCGCGGTCCACAGCAGAAACGCGGCGATCACCCACCGGGCCGCGTTCCAGCGAGCCTTCCATGCTCGGATCAGGAACCCGATCATCGCCCGCCCTCCGGACGCGGGTCGTCGCGATGCTCCCCCGCGATCTCCGCGGAACCCACAAACTCAACGGTCGTCCTCGCGTTTGGTCCGGCGATCGCGCGAACGAGCGCACCGACCTGCGCCCGCGTGGCATCTTCCAGCCGGCGGGTCTCTTCGGCCGTCAGCGTGGCCCTACGAGCACGCTCGTACAGACCCGTCCGAGCCAAACCAAGGTGGTACTCTCCGGCCATCTCGCGAAACCGCGTCCAGCTCACGCGGACGTCGGCCTGCTCGTCGCCGCCGAGCACCTCGGTCGCCAGACGCGTCGGGCGCGGCAGGCGAATGGCCAGTTCGCCTGTGAGCGGACTCTGCCGGATGTCCTCGGCCGCCAGCAACGAAAGGTCCACACCGTAGTAGTACACGACCGGCGCTCGGACGCTCGCGAGCACATCGCCCCGCCACGAGGCATCGGTGCTTGACGACTCGACCGTCGACCGGATCTCGACGGTCACCAGCTTCATGGCCCGCAGGACCTGGGCGACGGTCCGGCCGTTCTCCGTGACCTGCCGGACCTGCTCGGCGGCCTCGGCTCCCGCGCGCTCGGCCCGTCGCTGGGCGGATCGCAGGTACAGCGAGAGCGCGGCGCTCAGGCAGCCGGCGACAAGCAGGGTGATGATCCAGAATCGACGGCGATGGGGCATGGGCTGATGGCAGGATCGACCATCGGCCCGGGCGGGCGAAAAAGAACGCGGCCCGCGATCGATTCGATCGCGGGCCGCGCGTGTGGTCGTGGTTGAGGACTGGTTAAGGCTCAGGCGCGGCGGCGGCGGAACCCGACAAGACCGCCGAGGGCCATGAGGCTGGCCGTGCCCGGGGTGGGGACGGGGCAGCCGTTGAAGGCGAAGGAGTTCAGGACGTGGGCCTCGGCGTTCTGCGGGCCGCCGGTGGCCGAGGTCACGCCGACCCAGGCCTGGCCGTTGTCCAAGGCGAGCAGGCTGCCGAGGTTTACATTGACCTGCAGGATCGGCGTGAGGGCCTGGTCGAGGTACACGGACATGAGGCCGGGGGTGTAGCTCACGTGGATGGCGTGGACCGCGCCGTCGGAGAGGTCGGGGGTAGCGGCGTTGCCGAGGGAGTACTGGAGCTCGGGAGAGTTTTCCAGCAGGCCGCGCGTCTGGATCGAGACGTGGTTGTCGCCCGGCTCGGGCCAGTTGATGTTGTTGTCCCACATGTCGAAGACGACAGCGATTGAGTTGGCGATGCCCGAGAGGCCGAACGTGGGGTTGATGCCGTATCCGACGGCGCCGCCGCCGCCGCCGAGGGCGGTGGCCGAGGTGTTCTGGATCACCAGCGCCATGCCGTCGGCGCCGATGCCCTGCTTGTCCTCGACGTGGATCGTCATGTAGGCGTCGAAGCCACCCTCGATGTTCTGCTTCTGGATCGCCCACACGGCGCCCGCGCTGGCCCCGATGCTCGGGGTCACCAGGATGCGGTTGGCGTCCTGCTTGGCCACGCCGACCATGTTCAGGCCGGTGGTGGTGCTGAAGTCGTTGTAGTTGAAGTTGGCCATCGCGGAGTTGCCCATGGCGCACAGGGCGAGGGCGGCGACGGCGGGAGCGGCGAAGCGGGTCTGAGCGAGAGTCTTCATGGTCCGGGTCTCCAGATATTTGAGATCTTGACGACGAGTGGGCGGTCGGTCGATCGACCGTCGCCTGGTTCTTCCGGCCCTTGCCCGCGAGCGAACGCCGCACGCCGGAAGAGCCTCTCTCGCCCCGTGTCGATGGTGCCAGAGGCGGAAATCTCCCCGGGCATGGGAACTAGACCATGCACACCACGGGCCCACAAGAGCGGCGAGGCCCGCAGGCCGCTTACCGGTCGTCACGCGCGGAACCTCATCGCCAGCTTCACAACTTTTCCGAATATGCGGACGCCCCCCGGGGGATGCGGGTGGTGAGATGGCGCCGCCGCGCGTCTGGAGCGCGGCAAAACGCACGACGCCGGCCCCGTCGGGGTCGGCGTCGTGCAAACGCATCAGGAATCTGCTCTCGCCGGGTGGCCGTCCACCCGTCTTACCGGCGGGGCCGGGGAACGAATCAGCGGGTGCGACGGCGGCGGAGGGCCGCCAGGCCGCCAAGGCCCAGCACCGCAGCGCCGGCCGGGGACGGGACCTGCATGCTCGAGAACTGCCAGTCGAGGATCTCATGGCGCTCGGCGTTCTGGGGCGCGCCGGTGGCGGCGGTGAAGCCGACCCAGCTGTTCGTGCCGCCCGCGAGGTTGAGCGTGTTGGCCAGGTTCACCGGCACCGTCAGGGCCGGGGTGGCGAGGTTGTCGAAGTAGATCTGCATCGTTCCGGGGGAATAGGCGATGCGGACCTGGTGGATGGCGCCGTCGTTGAACGCGCCCGAGACCGGCACGCCGCCGAGCGAGTCCACGCTCGAGGGGGTGTTGGGGGCCGAGGGGCCAAGGTGCGAGGTCTGGACGGTGATGATGTTGGCGCCGGGGATCGTCGGCCAGTTGGCGCTGTTGTCCCACACGTCGAAGACGATCGCGAGGGAGTTGGAGATGCCCGTGTTATTGGTCGGGAAGGCCAGGTTGGTCCCGAAACCGATGGCGCCGCCGCCGCCGCCCACCGCCGTCGCCGACGAGTTCTGCACGATGAACGACAGACCGTCCGAGCCGGAGCCCGAGCGATCGCGGATGCGGAACTTGAAGTCGGTCACAAAGCCCAGATCCACCTTCTGCCGGGTGTCGTAGTACGCCGAGCCCGCGGAGGCCGCCACGGGCGGAGTGATCGAGAGCGTGTTCTGCTCGCTGCCCACGCCGGGGCTCTGAGTCGCAACACCGTTGCGGAGCATGTTCGTGACGTCGTTGAAGTTCGCGTAGTTGATCGTCTGGACCAACTGGGCGCTCGCGCTGGTCGCCAGGCCCGCGATCGCCGCCAAGCCGAACGTGAGCCCGCCCAAAGTCGTGAGAGTGCGCATGAACTTATCTCCAGCCGTTCTTTGCTCGTCGCGCGATTCCCAGGGGAAATCGCACGCGCAACCACCGCGCTCGGAGCCGAGGCTCCGTTGTTCACGACACCACCGCGCCCGGCGCGATTGCCGTGAGTGCTTCCATGCACGCGCCGATCCGACAAGGACCGGCGACACCAAGTTGTGGCGGCAGTTGACCGGTGCCGCGAGAGAGAAGCCCCGTCTCGCCGCGTCTCCGCGCCGAGTGGCTTGAAATGCTCGCGCCGCGGCAGCCTGATCGGGCGTGCCGATGCGAGAGAAAAAGGCTCATTCTCCGCACGTTTTCACGTGCGGCGGCCAGTGTCTCTCGTCTCGGCTCCGTGGTGCCCGCCTCACCAATCCCCGGTGGCGGGCTCGTCGGGGCATCTGTCTTGCGCGATCGCGCCAAGAGAGCATCCCGACAATCAGCCAAGATTAGACCACAAGCTTGAGGGGATGCAAGCGCAGTCTCGACAATCTGTGGCGAATCTCTGGCATTCCCGGTAATAACGTCCGCTCTTGCCTGTCTTCACAGGCACTTTTCTGGCCACCGTCAGCGGCGATGCCGGGTGCGAATCGGGGCGAACCAGCATGAGCCTTACTTCTTGAGACTTGCCGCCAACGCGTCGCGAAGCGACTCGCGGGAGAGCGGCTTGTGGACGATCCGCCGCGTGGCGAAACGCGGGTTGGTCATGGCCGGACTCTGATAACTCGTCACGAACAGGTATGGAACGCCCATCTGCTCGAGCGAATCCGCGACAGGCTCGCTGGTCCCCGAGCCGAGGTTGATGTCCAGCAGGCCCACATCGCATCCGCGCGAGCCGGCGGCTTTCATCGCATCTTCGCTGGTGGCAAAGGGCCCGACGACCAAGCAGCCAAGGTCCTCGAGCAGGCGTGCAATCGAGGTTGCGACGAGAAACGAGTCCTCTACGAGCAGCACACGCAGTCCACCGAGTTTGGATTCGACTATTGTCATGCGGTTGCGCCTCCCGGAACGGGTGCGAACAAACCGATGCCGCGGCGCGGCACGTGTGACGCTCGATTCACTATCCCAACTCTCGCGTTCTCTGTCAATGGGCGGAGCGAGAGATTGCGCCGGATTAGATGCCCCCTTCGTCCCGAATGTGCGACTCAAGCTCGCTCACCAGGGGCACATCGATCACGCATTCCACGCCCTCGGGCGGGAACGCGAGTTTGGCCGTGCCTTGGAGTTCGTACGCGATCGCCCCCTCGATGAGTTCTGTTCCAAAGCCCCTTCTGGCGGGTGGGACGACCGGCGGCCCCCCCCGTTCCTGCCATCTCATCTTGAGACGGCGTGCTTCGTCGGGCCCCGGCTCAATCGTCCACGCGACCTCGACCCGCCCGCCGGCCGCCGAAAGCGCTCCATACTTCACGGCGTTCGTCGCCAGTTCGTTGAGTGCCATCGCGATGGCCTGAGCCGTCTTGGGGCCCAGCATGGCGGCGGGACCGGAAACGCTCGCGCGGCCGAATGAGCCCGACCCGAACGCCTCGAGCGTCTGCGTCACCAGCGGCCGCAACTCCGCGCCCTGCCAGCGCGAGCGGGCCAGAACGCTGTGCATCCGGGCCATGGCCCGGATGCGTCCCATGAACGTGTCGAGGAACTCGCGGTAGTCGGTGGAGCCGCGCCCGGTCTGCTCGGCCAGCGAGATCACCGCGGCGAGGTTGTTCTTCACGCGGTGATCGAGCTCGGCCATCATAAAGTCGGTACGCTGCTGGGCAAGGCGTCGCTCGGTGACGTCCTCGACAAGGCTCGCCACGCCGATCACGCGGCCCGAGGCGTCCACGAGCGGCGCGTTGTACCAGTCGCAGTACACAAGGTCGCCGTTCTTGCGGACGTTCTGGTTGGTGGCGCGGAACCCGCCGCGGTTGGCCAGCAACTCGCGCCACACCGAATCCACCCCGCCGCGGGCCGACTCGGGAACGATGAACGACGCGTGCTGGCCAATGGCCTCGGCCTCGGAATGTCCGAAAAGGCGGGCAGCGCCGGGGTTCCATCCCGACACCGTGAAATCAAGATTCCACGAGATGACGCCGAGCGGCGTGCTCTGGACGAGCAGGCGCAGCCGCTGTTCCGAGTCTCGCTGTCGCCGCTCCGCCTCCCGGCGCTCGCTCACATCGCGCAGAAGGAGCAGCGCCTCGTCCCGGCGGGCCCGGACCACGCGCACCTCCCACCACGCATCGGTGCCGTCGGGCCGACGCACGGAGTACTCGTACACCTGCGGTTCGCCTGTCGCGAACAGTTTCTCGACGGCCGCCATGCACTGCTCGGCCCGCTCTCGCGGGAGCACGTCCCGAACCGCGCGTCCCATGAACCGCTCGGGCGGGACCATCAGGCGCGACGGGTCCGGCGCGTGGTAGTCGCGATAGACCCCGGTCCGATCGACCCGGAACATCATGTCGGGGATCGCCTCGAGCAGGGCGCGATACGCCGCCTCGCTGTGCTCGCGGGCTTCCTCCGCGGCCTTGCGTTCGGTGATGTCCACCACGACGCCGCGCATGCGGGCGGCGCGCCCGTCGGGGCCGTACTCGAACGCGCCGCGTGCGAGGATCCACCGCATCGTGCCGTCGGGGCGGATGACGCGGAACTCACGCTGGTACGGCGCGCGGGTGTGCATCGAGTGCTGGATCGCATCGTTGACCGCGGGCAGGTCGTCCGGGTGCACCTGACGGGCGAACCCCTCGTAGGTTCCTTCGAACTGGTCGAGGGGAATGCCCCAGATGCGGGCGTGTTCCTCAGACCAGATGATCCGTCCGGTGGTGATGCTCCACTCGAAGGTGCCGAGGTTGGCCGCGCTCTGGGCAAGCCGCAGACGCTCCTCGCTCTCCCGCAGAATGACCTCGGTTTGTTTTCGCAGCGAGATGTCGCTCGCCGCGCCGAACCACTCGATGATCGTTCCGTCCGCGTCCAGAATCGGGATCTCGCGCGAGAACGTCCAGCCGAGGCTGCCGTCGGCGCGAAGCACTCGGTGCTCAAGCTCAAACACGCTCTTCGAGTGAATGGCCGCGCGGATCGTCTTGAGCACGAGGGCCTGGTCGTCCGGATGAATGTACTTGTCGAGCCATGTGGCCGTCGGCGACTCAGTGTCGGCGATGAAGTCCCGGCCGACGAGATGGCGCATCTCGGACCAGTCCGGGTTCATGCGATACACGACATCGGAGGTCGCGTCGACGAGCGCCCGGAAGCGCCCCATGGACCTGAAGAGCTCCTCCTCGGCCAGCTTGCGTTCGGTGATGTCCTGGGCCACGCCGATCATCCGAATCGGGGCCCCGCTCGCGTCGCGCTCGATCTCGGCGTGCTCGTGCACCCACCGGATCGTCCCGTCCGCCCGGATAATGCGGTGGTCGACGTTGTAGTCGCGCTCCCCGGCAAACGCCGCCCGATGCGCCTCGACGATCGCGGGAAGGTCGTCCGGGTGCACGCTCCGATAGAACATCTCCTCCCGCCCGTTGAACTCCGAACGTGCCATCCCGAAGATGCGGAACACCTCGTCGGACCACCGCAGGCTGGCCTCGTCGCCGATTTCGAACGTCCAGCTCCCGATGCGCCCCACGGCCTGAGCCTGCTCGAGCACGCGGCGGCTCGCGGCCAGCTCCGCCTCCGCCCGCTTGCGATCGGAGATGTCCTGGATCACGCTGATGAAGTGCTGCGGGCGCCCGGCCTCGTCGCGGACCAGCGAGGCGGTCACGTGCGCCCACACGATCGACCCGTCGGGGCGAACGTACCGCTTGTCCATCGAGTACACATCGCCGCCGCCCGAGAGCGTGTTCTTGAGCAACCGGCTGTTCTCCTCGATGTCGTCCGGATGCGTGATATCGGCGAAGCGCATCGTCATCAGGTTGTCGCGTGTCCGGCCGACGATCTCGCACATCCGGTCGTTGACCATCAGCCATCGACCTTCGAGGTCCACGTTGGAGATGCCCACCGCCGCGTGCTCAAACGTGGAACGGAACCGCTTCTCGGCCTCGTACACCGCGGCCTGGGCCACCCGGCGCTCCGTGATGTCGGTGACCATCGCCAGCGCGCCGATGAACTCGCCCGAGTCGCCCGTCAGGGGCCCGGTCGCCATCGTGGTCCACACGCTCCGGCCGTCCTTGTGGCGAAGGCGGAACTCGTGCTGCTCCTCGATGCCCTCCTCGCGACGCTGCATGTTTCGCTCGCATTCCGCCCGGGCCTCGTCGTCCATGAAGTCGAACAGGTGCTTGCCGACCATCTCCTCGGGCGTGCAGCCCAGCATCGACGCCATGCGCGCATTGACAAACGTCGTCGTCCACCCCACGTCCACCATCCAGATTCCCTCGGCCGCGGTCTCCACGATGCGCCGGTACTTGGACTCGCTCTCGGCAAGGGCCCTTCGCGAGCGTTGCACGGCCGTGATGTCGTGCACGATCGAGAACAGCATCGGGCGTCCGTGATACTGGAACGGCCCGGTGTACACCTCGACGTCGCGAATCTCCCCCGACGCCAGCCGGTGCTGAAACTCGAATCGAACCTGCTCCTTGGCACCCTCCTCGATTCGACGCCCCAGCTCGTGGCGCGGCAAGGTGTTGATGTCGTAGATGCTCATCTTCAGCAGCGCGTCGAGCGAGTAGCCGTAGAACGCGCTGGCGGCCTCGTTGGCGTCCACGATGCGCCCGTCGGCCGGGTCGAGCACCAGCTTGATCGCCTGGTTGGTGTGGAACGCCTGCCGGTACCTCTCCTCGCTCTCGCGCAGACGCTCGGTCGCGAGCACCCGCTCGTGCACGTCCGACATGGAGCCCGCCATGCGAACGGCCTGTCCGCTGGCATCCCGATGGGCCACGCCGCGGGCTCGGAACCACCTGTATCCCTTGCCCTTGACGTCCACGCGGATCTCAACGTCGTACGGCTCCCCGCGCTCGATGTGCGCCGCGATTGCGTCCTGGTTCCTCTGCCGGTCGTCGGGGTGCACTAGGTTGGCCCGGCTCGGGTCGTGCCTGCTCACCGTTCCCGCCTCGCGACCCACGAGCTCCGCCATGCGCGGCGACCAGTACACGCGATCGGTCACCTTGTCCCAATCCCAGATGCCGTCGGTGCTTCCCTGGATCGCCAGCGCGTAGCGCTCCTCCGCCGCGCGAAGCGCCGCCTCGGCGTTCTGCCGCGCCGTCGCATCGGTCACAAGGGCAAAGAAGCCGAGCCGCGCCCCTCGTGCGTCCACCCGCGGCAGGTAAACCGCTTCCAGCGCGGCCTCGCGGCCATCCGCTCCAATGTTGCGAACGCTGTACTCGACGCGCTCTCCGGCGAGGGCCCGCTCCAGGTGCGGACGCATGACCTGATAGGCCTCCGGTGGGTGCAACTCGTTCACCCGCTTCCCGACGATCTGATCCTGCGGACGCCCGAACCACTCTTCGTACCGATGGTTCACCCACCGGTATCGCCCGTCGGCGTCGATGTACGACATGAACACCGGCACGGTGTTGGTGACAAGCTCCAGCAGGCCCAGGTGGGTCTGCAACTCCGTCTCCGCCCGTCGACGCGCGGCCCGGTTGATCAGCAGCAGCGCGATAACCGCCCCCTGCAGCACGCACGCAAGGCCGATCCACAGCACGATCTCGCGGTGGCTTTCCAGCCAGCCCGGGAGCGGTTCGAGGATCTCGGTGCCGCTTGGAACCCGGGCGGTGGGGATGCCCCAGCGTTTGAGCATCGGTTCGCGGACAATCGCCCGGTTGCAGCACCCGACGCACGGCTCGATGGCTTTGGGCGACTCGCCGTTGAGAATGCGGACGGCCATCGCACCGGCCAGCCTTCCCTGCGTCGTCGAGTCCACCACGCTCCCGCCGACCATGCCGAGGGAGATGTTGCTGCCGTAGAGGCCGTAGGTCGGCGCGGGCCAGTCGATCCTGAGCCCGCGTGCGCCCCAGTCGCCGCTCCTGGTGTCGGTGAAGGCAACGTAGATCACCGCGGTGTGCGGCCCCTGCGCGCGAACCTCGTTGATCAGGTCGGCGGTGGTCGTAGCTTTGGCCCAGACGACCTCGGCCTCGGATCGAAAGTGCTGGAGCTGCGCGGCGGCGATGGCACGCACGTTTTCGGCGCGCTTCGAGCCGGTGGCGACCACAAAAAGATGCTTGCAGTCCGGCTGGAGAGCGAGGACGAGTCGGGCCGTGCCCGCCGCGTCGATGCGCTCGTACACGCCGGTGGCGTTCAGGCCGGTCGCCTCCGCGGCGGCGGGGTCGAGCGTGAGGCCGCTGAAGACCAGCGGCGTGTCCTTCACCAGTTCGCGCCCGGGGCCGGCCAGCACGCGGAAGGCGACGGTGTCGAGGGCGACAATAACGTCGAACTTCGTGCCGCGGTATTGCACCAGCATGGTGTTCGCCAGCGACTGGAGCAGCTCGTCGCTCGGCTCCTCCGGCGTGGAGCGCCCGGAGACGAAGTAGTCCGAGCGGATGCGAGCGAACGGGAACGCCTTCTCGATCTCGGTACGGACGGCGTCTTCCTGCGCGCGGGTGGTGGTCTGGGAGCGTTCGTAGGAGGCGAGGATCAGCACCGCGGGTGTGCGGACGTTGACGCCGGCGAGGTCCGGCGCGGTGGGCTTGTCCACGGGGGCATTGCCCTGGCCCAACTGGAGCGCGGCGATCGCGACAAGGACGAGGGCACACGCCAGCCTTGCCGACCAGCCGCCCGCTCGGAATGGAAACCTCTCCGGCACGGAAAAACCCCTGCAGTTCCGATGGCCACCCGACCAGCCGGTACAACAGCGTACCATGCCTTCCCTCCGCCGCGCGCCCGCGATTGTGATGCCGGTGGACTTTTCGGAGTATGACCATGCCGACCCCTGCCACCAACATCGCCTCCATCCTCGGTCCCGACGCCCAAGCCCTGCTGGGGTATGAGTCCAAGACCATTTCCAAGGGCCGACTGCACCTGCCCGGGCCGGACTTCGTGGACAACTGTTTCTCGCAGACCGACCGCTCGCCCGTGGTGCTGCGCAACTTCCAGACCATCCTGAACACCGGCCGCCTCGCCGGAACCGGGTATGTCTCGATCCTCCCCGTCGACCAGGGCATCGAGCACTCCGCCGGCGCGAGCTTCGCCCCGAACCCCGAGTACTTCGACCCCGAGAACATCGTCAAGCTCGCCATCGAGGGCGGTTGCAACGCCGTGGCCAGCACCCTCGGCGTGCTCGGCGCCGTCAGCCGCAAATACGCCCACAAGATTCCCTTCCTCGTGAAGTTCAACCACAATGAGATGCTCACCTACCCGAACATCTTCAAGCAGTCGTACTTCGGCTCTATCCGCCAGTGCTATGAGATGGGTGCCATCGCCGTCGGCGCGACCGTCTACTTCGGCAGCGAAGACTCGCGCCAGGAAATCGCGTACGTCTCCGACATGTTCGAGGAAGCCCACGCCCTTGGCATGGTGACCGTCCTCTGGTGCTACACCCGCAACAACGCCTTCAAGGTCAAGGGCGCCGACGGCAAGTCCACCGACTACCACGCGTCCGCCGATCTCACCGGCCAGGCCAACCACCTCGGCGTCACCATCAAGGCCGACATCATCAAGCAGAAGCTCCCCACAAACAACGGCGGATACGCCGCGCTCAACTCCGGCGGCTCCGCCTACGGCAAGTGGGACAAGCGCGTGTACACCCAGCTCTGCGGCTCCGACGAGAACGGCAAGGGCGGCCACCCCATCGACCTCTGTCGCTACCAGATCCTCAACAACTACATGGGTCGCATTCCGCTGATCAACTCCGGAGGCGAGAGCAAGGGCGAGAGCGACCTGAAGGAAGCCGTCTGGACCGCGGTCGTGAACAAGCGAGCCGGCGGCATGGGCCTGATCTCCGGCCGCAAGGCTTTCCAGCGCCCCATGAAGGAAGGGGCCGGCCTGCTGCACGCGATCCAGGATGTGTATCTGGACAAGAGCGTGACCGTCGCATGACGACCGGCGGGCCCACGCCGATGACCCAGAGGTCGCGGCAGGGCCGGCGCGCGCTGCTCATTCTGACCGCCGTCATCCTCGCGGCGGCCGCGCTCAGCATCGCCGTGGTCGTGCATACGAGCGCGGGTCCTCCGGGGTCGTTCAGTTTTGGTCCGTCGTACTTTGCAAGGATCGGCTCCGTCATTCTGGGGCCGGCGGTTCTCGGCTGGGCCATCTGGAGCATCACTCGCGGCCGCGCGTGGACCACTGTGGCCTGCGTGCTCGCCTCCTGCACCGCGCTCCTGGCAACGTTTGTTGCGGTCTATCAGACGGTTTCGTTCCGGCCGCTCATCGGCTGCTCCGGGTACGACCGTGCCGTCGGGCACATCGCCGCGGAAGTGACCTCGCTCACGACGTTTGATCCAGCGAGAAAGGACCGGATTCGCTCGCTCCGCCCGCGCCTGCGATCCGCCGACGGCAACCGCGCCACCCTCCAGCAGGTGATCGGCGATTGCGATGAACTCATCGCCGGCCTTGAGTCCGATCAGCAGCGATGTCGGGAGTGGCCCAGCCTTGTCCGGCAGTCATTCCGGGATCAGGGGGTCGGCGTGTGGCGCGCCAACGAGTACCTTCTGCAGACAACCCCGTCGATGAGCTTCGACGAGTTCATCCGCGTCAATGACGATCTCATCGAGCAGATCCGCATCGTGCGCGGCCAGGCCGCGGAAGCGTTGCGATAGCGTTTACGCGGGCTCGGTCTCATCCTCGTCGGTCGAGTCCCGCCCGCTCGCCACACTCCCCGCATACGCCTCACCCTGCGCAAGCTGCTCGATCTTCGGCGCATCCGGCAGCGGCTTGCCCTTGGAGTCCGTCAGCGGCTTGCCATCCAGCGTCTTGATGATCGGGATCGGGTTCGCCTTCGCGTGCGCGGCCAGTTCATCCTCAAGCTGCTTCTGGCGTGCCTCGGGCACATCCGCCCACTTGCCGCGCCCGCGGCACTTGGGGAACCGCGAGCAGCCCAGCCACGGCCCGCGGATGCCCTCGCGCAGGTTCATCGGCGACTGGCACTTCGGGCACGGGATGTCGGTCACCAGCGGGGGCATGCTCGGGGCCGTGACAAAGCCCTTGTCGTTGAGGTTGAGGATGCCGTCGCACGGGCCGAGCGGGTTCTTGTCGTCCTTGTAGCGGGCGCACCCGAGGAACGGGCCGAACTTGCCGCTCCGTTTGATCATCGGCCCGCCGCACTTGTGGCAGGCGACGTTCACATGCTCGGCCGGGCGCGGCTTGCCCTCGCGGTCGCACGGGCAGGCGTACGTGCACGTCGGATACGTTGAGCACGAAAGGAACTTGCCGCTCTTGCCGAAGCGATACACCAGGCCCGAGCCGCACTGGGGGCACTTGTACTCCGCCGGCGCGGGCGTCGTCTCCGCCTTCGCGTGCGTCATCGTCTCGTGCGCGTCCTCCAGGGCCTTGGTGAACGGCCCATAGAAACGCTTGAGCATGTCCACCCAGTCGAGATGGTCCTCCTCGATCTTGTCGAGCTGGAGTTCCATGTCGCGGGTGTAGCCCACATCCATGATCTTCGGGAACGCCTCGATGAGCTTGTCGGTGACCACCTCGCCGAGGTCCGTCGCGTACATCCGCCGGTCCACCTGCTCGACATACTTGCGGTCCTGGATCACCTGGATGATCGACGCGTACGTCGACGGGCGGCCGATGCCCTCGGACTCGAGGGCCTTGATGAGCGAGGCTTCCGAGTATCGCGACGGCGGCGAGGTGAACTTCTGCAGGGCGTCGATCGAGAACGCGTGCATCGGCTGCTTCTCGGCCAGCGCGGGCAGCATCGCCACATCCGCGGGGGGCAGGCCGGAGGCCTTGTAGAAGCCGTCGAACACCAGCGTGCGCCCCGTCGCCTTGAAGGTGCACGGCTTGGCGGGGCTCGTCCCGCCCGCGATGAGCACGGTCGTCGAGTCCCATTGCGCCGGCGTCATCTGGCACGCCACGAACCGCTCCCAGATGATCTGGTAGAGCCGGAAATGGTCCGGACGAAGGGCGTTCCGCACGCGGCTGGGCGGGAAGTCCAGCGACGCGGGCCGGATGGCCTCGTGGGCCTCCTGCGCATCCTTGTTGCTGGAGGTGAAGAAGTTCGGCTTCTCGGGCAGGTACTTGTCGCCGTAGGTCTTCTGGATGTACGTTCGCGCCATGTCCAGCGCAGCGCCGGAGAGGTGCGTCGAGTCCGTACGCATGTACGTGATCAGACCGACCGGGCCCTCGCCGGGAATGTCCACGCCCTCGTACAGCGCCTGCGCGGCCTGCATCGTGCGACGGGCCCCGAAGCCCAGGCGCGTCGACGCCGCCTGCTGCAGGGTCGACGTGATGAACGGCGGCGCGGGGCGCACGCTCGTTCGCTTGGTCTCGATCGACGACACCGCGTACTTCGCGGCGGCGTCCACTGTGCCCCGCACCGTGCGACGGGTCTTCGCCGGGCCGCGCCCCCTCTCGTCTTCCTTCGTGTCGATGGCCGCGATCTTCAGCCCCGCCAGCGCGGCCACATCGCGCACGCGTCCGGTCAGGTCCTTGGCTTCCCCGCCCGTCGTGGTCAGCTCGAACTTCTCGCCCGCGACCTCGACAAGCTCCGCCTGGATCGCCTTGTGATCCGCAAGCCACTGGAGTTGGGCCTTGCCCGACGGGAGGTTGCCCTTCTCATCCTTCTCGGCCATGAACGCCGGCCACGCGCTCGCGAGCTTGGCCTTCTCCGCCTCGGTGAGCGAGAAGTTCGCGGTGATGTTCCAGTACTCATCGGGAATGAACCCGCGGATCTCGCGCTCGCGCTCCACCACCAGCCGCACGGCGACCGACTGCACGCGTCCCGCGCTCAGACCGCGGGCGACCTTCTTCCACAGCAGCGGCGACACCTGATACCCCACGATGCGATCGACGACACGCCGCGCCTGCTGGGCGTACACGCGGTCCATGTCGATCGGGTGCGGGTTGCCGAAGGCCCGCTTGATTTCGTCCTTGGTGATGGCCGCGAACATCACGCGCTTGGCCACCTTCGGATCGATGCCGAGCTCTTCCGCCAAATGCCACGCGATGGCCTCGCCCTCGCGATCCAAGTCGGTGGCGAACCAGATCTGGCTGGCCGCTTTGGCCGCCCGCTTGAGTTCGTTGATCGTCTTCTCTTTGCCCGGCAGGATGTGGTACGTCTGAGCGAAGTCGTGCTGGAGATCCACCCCCGGAACGGGCGACTTCACGCCCTTGGGGTTCTTTTCCGGCAGGTCGCGAACGTGCCCGACCGACGCCATCACCACGAAGTCCGCCCCAAGGTACTTGTTGATGGTCTTGGCCTTGGAAGGAGACTCCACAATCACCAGTTGCTTGCCGCCCACGGCCGGGGTGTGCGGCTTGGGGGTCGAGCGTGCCGTCGCCGGAATGCCGCGGCCGTCGGCCTCGGGCGAGGCTTGGGCGGCTTTGGATGTGCGGCGGGGTTTGGTGGTCGTCTTGGCCATAAAGGAGGAAAACGGACAGGTCGGGGGCGAGGTGGCGGGCCCGTCATCGGCTTGTTATGGGGGCCACCATCGGTACGAAGCCCGGTCGTGATAGAGACTCGCCCGTGTGGATTCAACCTAAATGCCAGCAGCGAGGGAGCATATTCAACGAACAAATACCAATCAAATATCCAACCGCGACCATTTGATAGCATATTGTTTGGGTAGTCCCTGTCATCGGCCCGTCAGGGCGGCAGGCCAAGAGCAGCGAGGATTGCCTGTGGCCACTGGGCACGCGCGGCGTCATCGACGGGAGGGGCCGCCAAGCGGATCGCCCCCGGGGTGATCGACAGACGCCGCAGCCACGTCCGCTGGTTCTTGGCAAACCGGCGCGTCTCGATCTTGATCTTCTCCACCGCCTCTTCCACCGCCGCTGGCGGCGGCGGCCACCGGCCATCCTCCGCCGCGCGGCGGACAACCGGGATCAACTGCTTGTAGCCAAGCGCCTCGGCCGACTGGGGCGTGAACCCGCCCGACGCAACCAGCCCGCGAACCTCGTCGAGCAGCCCCCGATCCATCATTCCCTTCACCCGCGCGTTGATGCGACGGTTCAACACCTCGGAATTCCAATCAAGGACCACCAGGCAGTACTCGGAGTGCATCGACGAGCCCGAAGCGTCAGCGAGGGGCTGATCCCACTGCGACTGGTGTGCACTGATCGGCCGCCCCGTCAACCGAAACACCTCCAGCGCCCTCACCGTGCGCCGAACATCGTTCGGGTGAATGCGGGCCGCCGCGGCGGGATCAACGCGTTCAAGTTCCGCCCGCCGCGCCGCAGGCTCCATCGCCGTCAGTTCGGCCCGCAGCGCATGGTCCGGCTCCGGCCCCTCGAAGATCCCCGCCAGCAGAGCCTTGATGTACAGATGAGTCCCCCCCACCACGATCGGCAAAACGTGCCGGGCGCGAATCTCGCCAATCGTCTGCTTCGCCATCCGCAACCAGTCATCAAGCGTGAACGGCGCAGTACCACGGGCATCCTGCCCGTGGATCTGTGCGGGGCCGACCACATCAATCAGGTGATGAACCACTCCGCGCCGCTCCTCGGCCGTCGGCTTCGCGGTGCCAATATCCAGCCCGCGATACACCTGAAACGCATCGGCCGTCACGATCTCCACCGCAATCCCGTGCCGCTCGCGCAGCATCAGCGCCAGATCCACCGCAAGATCAGATTTGCCACCGGCGGTGGGGCCGCAGATGACGGGAGTTTGGTGAGGAAGACGCGCGGGCATTGGGGCCAGAGTGTAAGGGTTGGGCCGTCCGGTTCTCGCATATCGTTGTGCATGGACCCCGTCCGAATCGGCTGCGTGAAGTACCTGAACACCCTCCCGCTCATCGAGGGGCTGAAATCATGGCGTGACGGCGAGCTCGTCGCCGCCGTGCCCAGCCGCCTCATCGACATGCTCGTCGGCGGCGAGGTCGACGTCGCGCTCGCTTCCGTCATCGACGCCGCGCGGCAGTCCGCCACGCTTCTCCCCGTCGGCATGATCGGCTGCGATGGCCCGACGCTCACCGTCCGCCTCTTCTCGCGCGTCCCGATCGACCGGATCACCACCATCGCCGCCGACACCGACAGCCACACCTCGGTCGTCCTCGCGCAGGTGCTGCTCTGGAAGAAGCACGGCCTGCGTGTGAAGATGGCCGACTTCGACGCCCGCGAGCACATGGTCGTCGGTCAGCCCGGTGCGCCCGAGCCCGATGCCCTCCTGCTCATCGGCGACAAGGTCGTCACCGACGCCCCCGACGCCGCGAAGTACCCGCACCAGCTCGACCTCGGCGCGGCGTGGAAAGATCTCACCGGCCTTCCTTTCGTCTACGCCGTCTGGATGTGCCGTTCCGGCGAAGAGCACACGCTCAAGGTCCAGGCCGCGGCGAAGATGCTCGAGCGAACCCGCCTGCACAACCAGACCCGCCTCGGCTGGATCGTCGCCAGCCGCGCCGAGGAGCGTCACTGGCCGCAAGACCTCGCCGCGAAGTACCTCGGCGTGTACCTGAAGTACGACGTCGGCGAGCCGGAACGCGAGGCCGTCGAGAAGTTCCTCCGCTGGGCGTCGGAACTGGGTCTGTGCACCGCCGCCGAGCCACGATGGGCCGGGATGCAGCTCGCGAATGCCAAATAGCCAATTAGCGATCCCGGATTCGTACGACCTGCACATCGCCTGCCTCGATTTGCCATCTGCGATTTGCCCATTTGCCATTTGATCCCCCATGCCCCGTCTTCCCACGCTCCGAACCCGAGTGCTGCGCGACCTGGCCCGGCAACTCCGGTTCGAGCCCGCGGAGGCGGCCCGCCGCCAACTCGCCCGGGCCGAAGAACTTGCGATGCAGTTGCTGGAAGAGTCCGGCAAGGGTGCCGGCGAGGCGCCCGACTCCTATCCCGAAGAATGGGTCGTCTTCCGTATCACAGGACTCCGCACCGATGCGCCGACCGCCAGCGCGGGTGAGGCCGGCGGCGTTGTGGTGCGAGAGGCCCTTCTCAGCGATCTGCCCGCGTTGGTCGATCGCCTGAGTATGGCCGCTGGGCTCACCGCCGCCGACCTCGACGGCGGCAGGAAGTCGAAGACCGCGTGGCTCGGCGCGGCCGACCTGTGCGGCCGCTGGAAAGTCAGCCGCAAGACGCTCGACCGCTACCGCCGGCTGGGACTGGTCTCGCGGCGCATCGACCTCGGGCGCGGCCGCTCGCGTGTCGTGTACGCGGAGGCCAGCGTGCGCGCCTTCGAACGCATCCACCGTCCGCGCGTGGAGCACGCGGGTGCATTCAGCCGAATCGACGCGAGAACGCTCGCCCGCATCGCGAAACGCGCGGCAACGTATCGCCGCCGCTTCGGTTGGACGCTCCACCGCTGCGCCAGCCGAATCGCCGCGCGAGAGGGGCGAAGCATCGAGGCCGTGCGCCAGGCCCTGCGCCGTCATGATCGCGCCTCTTCTACGCCGCTCTTCAGCGAACCCGGCCCGCTTGACGCCGAGCAGCGCGCCTGGATCGAGCGTGCGGCCCGGCGCGGCGGCAACATGAGCGGCGCGGCGAAGAAACTCCGCAAGAGCCGATCCGCCGCGTACCGCGCCATCGGCGGCCGACGCGCGGCCCGTCTCCGCGAACTCGACCTGCGCGGCCCGATCGGTTCCACGTTTACGCGCCGTGACGCCGAGGAGGTGTTCCTCGGACACGCCGCGGCGAACACAGGTCTTGGCAGCCCGGGTGCGACGAGCGTTGGCGAGCTCATGCGCATCGCGGCGGCGGTTGGCCCCGAGTCGGCCGCGCACGAGTCCGCCCGAGCCGCGGCGTACTGGTTCCTGCTCTGGTCCGCTGGGCAAAGCCTGAGCGCCTTGAAGAATGCGAGCAGCGGACCGGCGACCACAGCCGCGCTCGACCGGATCGAAACACGCCTGCTCTGGGCCTCCCGACTCAAGGCCGAGATGGTCCGCGCCGAGGTGCCGCTCCTGCTCCGCACGCTTGAGGCCCAGACCGCGCGCCGGCTCGAGTCCATCCCCGGGCCGGTGCTTCAGGAGATCGTCGAACTATCCCTCGAAGCCCTGATCGACGCGGTGGACCGCTTCGATCCTTTCAAGGGCGGGCGCGCGGCGGCGCCGGCGGGCATCGGCCTCGCCCGGGCCATCTCGCAATGGCTCCGCGCCCATCGCGATCGGCTCGGCTCGCCGGCCCGGGCCGCGGCCCGGATCGACTTTGATCAGTTCCCCCTCGCCGACTGGGCTCGCCGTGTTCATCCCTGGCAAGCCTGGCTGGAACCGCCCCCGGAAGTTCGTCAACGTCTCGGCACGCTTCCCGATCGAGAGCGTCGCGTGCTCGAAAGGCGCTTCGGCTGGGGCGGAGCGCCGCCGCGCACGATCGAGCAAGTGGCCCGCGAGGTCGGCACAACGACCACGCGCATCGCGGCCATGCAGCGACGCTCGATCGCGCAGCTCGCCTTCGGCGCGTCCGCGCCGCGCAGGCCGCGCCGGAAGGATCCCGCATGACGCCGCCGCTGGGTCCAAGCGTGTGGGTGTTCCACTCCGGTGCGCTCGGCGATCACGTGATGATCTGGCCGTTTGTTCGCGCCCTCGCCCGCCAGGGAACCACGGTGACGCTGGTCGCCGCCAGCAGCCACGCGCGCCTGTGCGAGGTCGAGGTCCAGCGACAAATCATGGGTGCATCGGGGTGCGTGCGCGGCGTCGGCGTCGAGCAACCCCGCTTCACGCGGATGTGGTCGGGCGAGTGCGCGAGCCCCGAGTGGATTGTGCCGGACGTTGACACCATCGTCTCGTTCGTCGCGGATGACACCACCGAGGCCGGTCGCCGGTGGTTCGCCGCGGCCCGGGCGATGTTCCCCGGCGCCGCGATGGTCGTCGGCGGCGCACCGCAGTCGATGAACCGCACCATGGTCTGGCTCCGAGCGGGCGTGCGGGAATGGGGCAGTGTCGCGCCCCGGGTCGCGCCGGACGGACCCATCACGCTCTTTGCCGGAGCGGGCGGCGAGCCCAAACGCTGGCCGGTTCACCACTGGGCGGCGCTCGCGGATGCGCTCGTGGGCGAAGCACCGGTGCGGTTGATCGCGGGCCCAGTCGAGGCGGAAAAGTGGTCGCGCCCGGAACTCGCCGCGTTCCAGCGGGCCGGAGGAAGCCTGCTCGGTCACGGAGGCGAGAACGATGCGCTTGCTGACGCGATCCGCGATTCACGCATGGTCATCGGGTGTGACACCGGCCCGACGCACCTGGCGGCGCAGCTCGGCCTGCCCACCCTCGCCCTGTTCGGTCCGACCGACCCGGCGGTCTGGGCGCCCGTCGGGCCCCGGGTGCGCGTGGTGTCGCCCGAATCGCCGCGCGCCATGGAGTGGCTGAGCGTCGATCGCGTGCGCGAAGAAGTGCGAGCCCTGTCCGCAGATGTCGCGAAACTCACTTGAGCGGGCTGATCCAGCGGTCCCAGCGCGGCGAGTACGAACGCTCCGGGTTCAGGCTGATCGCCACGCCCGGGCACTTGCCGTAGATGCTCGCCAGCGGCACCATGCCGATGAACCGCGAGTCGTTGCTCTGATCGCGATTGTCGCCCATCACGAAGTACTTGCCCTCGGGCACGACCACCTCGGGAAAGCTCGAAAGGCTCGCCAGCCCCGGCGTGATGGTGATCTCGTGCTGGATGCCCAGCAGGTTCTCGCTCTTGAGCACCACCGGGATGTGTGCCCCGTTGGGCAGGGGCGAGGAGGCACGATCGTCGGTCACGCTCGTGTCGGCCTCGACGCCATTGATGTACAAGTGGTTGTGGCGAAGCTCGATGTGGTCGCCGGGCACGCCGACGATGCGCTTCACCAGCCGGATGCCGTCGGCGGGCGAGGCGAACGTCACGATGTCGCCGCGCTGCGGCAGGCTCCAGTGCGTCAGCCAAGCTGTCGTGAACGGAACGCGCAGGCCGAAGGCCAGCTTGTTCACATAAATACGGTCGCCCTCGAGAATGGTGGGGCGCATCGAGCCGCTGGGAACATCGTTCCAATCGGCGATGACCGAGCGGATCGGGGCCATGATCGCCATCACCAGCCCGATGGGCACGATCCACTCGCGGGCGATGCGGTGCAAGAGCCCGCGGGGGGGAGTGTTTGACTGGGCGGCGTCCGCACGCTTGTCTTTGATCAGCGTTGGCATCGGTTCTCCAGATGTCGCGGCCGCCTGAGCCGCGGCCCGCATCGAGGCGGGCGTGGGAAGTGTGATCTCGATGCTACGAATAGCCAGAAACCGGAGTTCTCTTGGCCGGGCCGGCCGCCCGCAGAAACCGCGCAGATGGCACACACCGTACCGGCCCCTGCCGCCCCCCAGACTCCGCGGCCGCGGGGTCCATCGGGCGGTCAAGCCCCCGCCATCGCGTACCCTTGCACCCCATGACCGCACCATCCTCCAAGCCCCGCATCCTCACCGGCGACACGCCGACCTCGACCGGCCTGCACCTGGGCCACTTCGTCGGCTCGCTGGAGAACCGCCTCGCGCTGCAGGACCAGTACGACTGCTACTTCCTCATCGCCAACGTCCACGCCTTCACCACCCTCAGCGCCGAGCCGGATCAGATCCGGGCCAACACCATCGGCATCGTGAAGGACTGGCTCGCCGTCGGCCTTGATCCCGACCGCTCCACGTTCGTCCTGCAATCCGAGATCCCCGCCATCGCCGAGCTTACCTTCCTCTTCGCGATGCTCCTGCCCTTCAACCGGGTGATGAACAACCCCACGATCAAGACCGAGCTCGAGGTCAAGCAGCTCGGCGACACCTACTCCTTCGGCTTCCCGCTCTACGCCGTCGGCCAGTGCGCCGACATCCTCGCCTTCCGCCCGGAGCTCGTCCCCGTCGGCGAGGATCAGGAGGCCCACATCGAGATGTGCCGCGCCGTTGCGGGCAAGTTCAACCAGATGTACTGCGGCGTGGGCAACCGCGTGGAGACGCAGGACCACGTGAAGGCGGGCGGGCTCTTTCCCGTGCCCAAGGCCAAGATCGGCCGCGTGGCCCGCCTCGTCGGCCTCGACGGGGTGCAGAAGATGTCCAAGAGCCTCGGCAACGCCGTCTTCCTCTACGACGACCCCAAGACGGTGCAGAAGAAGATCAACAAGATTACCACCGGCCGCCAGAGCCCCACCGAGCCGGGCGACCCGAACAACGTGCTCATGCAGTACGTGGAGGCCTTCATTGGCGGCCACGGCGCCGAGGGCCGCGCCCGCGCCGACGAGATCAAGCGCCGCTATGCCGCGGGCGACAATCTCGGCGATGGCCATGTGAAGCAGGAACTCGGCGAGGCGATCAACCGCCTGCTCGAGCCCATGCGCACCCGCCGCGCCAAGCTCGACGGTCCCGAGGGCGACGCCATGGTGCACGACGTCATCCGCCGCGGCGTGGCCAAGGCCAATGTTGTGGCGGAAGAGACGCTTTATCTGGCCAAGAAGGCGATGAAGCTGGACTTTGGGTGGCGGACGCTCTCGGTCGGGAAGTAGCCCCCTCGATCGGCCCCGGCGGTGGCGCGCCCGACCATGAGGCGGTGTTCATCGAAACAACGCTCGGCGGTCCAAAGATCAACGGATCGGACAGTGCGCAGGCGTGCCGCGCGGCCGGGCCATTATCCTGTCGACGGAGTTCATCCATGCCCACCAACCTGTCCGGCCTGCCGCTCTCGAAGCTTCGGGCTCTTGCGCTGGCCGTCAGCCTCGCCTGCGGCTGTGCCGCCGCCTCCCGTGCCGACATCGACCTCCCCGCGACCACCCCCGACATCCGCCTCACCGAGGGCCTCGTCGTCGCCGATGTCGCCAGTTGGGGCCGGCGCACCATCAACCCCGACGCCATCGCCGAGGCCATGGCCCGCGGTACGCTCGGCTCGCCGCGCGAGGGGGATGTGGTGAAGCGGCCGGAGGCCATGGGCGGCGGTGATCAGCGATGGCAATCCGCCCGCGCCTCCGAGCAGGGCGAGTTCGCCCGCCTGCCCAAGGGCGCGTATCTCCTCTGCACCGTGCAGTCGGCCACCGAGCGCGTCGTGCTGCTCGACGCCTCCGGCCACGCCATGGTCTATGTCAACGGCGAGCCGCACGCCGGCGACATGTACTCCCACGGCTACTCGCGTATCCCGGTGCTGCTCAAGAAGGGCCCCAACCAGTTCCTCTTCGCCAACGCCGGGCGCGGCCCGCTCAAGGCCCGCCTCATCACCCCCGAGGCCGAGGTCATCGCCAACACCGACGACCTCACGCTCCCCAGCGTGCTCTCCTCCTCCCCCGAGGAGTACACCCTTGGCGTGCCGATCATCAACGCCTCCCCCCGATCCCGCTCGGTGGTCGTCAGCGTGCTTCCCGAGGTGTGGGATGGTCCGCTGCGCGAGGAACGGATCGAGCTCGCGCCGCTCTCGATCCAGAAGGTGCCCCTGCGCGCGGTGCTCTATCGCATCAAGGATCGCGCCGACGCTCAGCCCACGATCATCATCCGCGAGGCCCCCGCGGCCGAGGGCGGAGCAAAGGGAAGCGACCTCTTCCGCGCCTCGTTCAAGGTCCATTGCAAGTCTCCCGACGAGCCGCACAGCCGCACCTTCGTGAGCGCGATCGACGGCAGCGCCCAGTACATGGCCATCTCTCCCACCGCGAAGGAAGGCCGCGTCGAGCATCCCGGCCTTGTGCTCTCGCTCCACGGGGCCGACGTCGAGGCCGTGCGCCAGGCCCCCTGCTACGCCCCGAAGCCCGATCTCATCGTCGTCTGCCCGACCAACCGTCGGCCCTACGGCTTTGACTGGGAAGACTGGGGACGCGTCGACGCCGCCGAGGCCATGGACCACGCCCGCGACTGGTTCCACACCGACCCGCAGCGCCAGTATCTCACCGGCCACTCCATGGGCGGCCACGGTGCGTGGCAGGTCGGCGTCTTCATGCCCGAGCGCTTCGCCGCCGTGGCCCCCAGCGCGGGGTGGATCTCCTTCGATTCCTACGCCTCCATGCGCGGCGAAGAAACCGAGCCCACCGACAACCCCATTCGCGCCATGCTCCGCCGGGCCTCGGCCGCCAGCGACACCCTCGCCCTGCTGGCCAACCTCAAAGGCAAGGGCGTGTTCATCCTCCACGGCGAGGCCGACGACAACGTGCCCGTGAGCGAGGCCCGCCTCGCCCGGGCCCAGCTCGCCAAGGACGGCGTCCCCTTCGAGTTCCACGAGCAGCCCGGCGCGGGCCACTGGTGGGACGACGACAAGCCGGGCGTCGCCTGCGTGGATTGGCCGGGCATCTTCGACATGTTCCAGTCGCGCACGCTCCCGGCCGCGGGCGAGCAGGTCGAGTTCCACGTCCGAGCGCTCCAGTCCGGCGTGGCCCCGGCTCCGGGCGAAGGAGTCACCATCATGCGAGCCGAGCGCTGCGGCCTCGAGTCCCGCGCCGATGTCAAGATCGATCGCTCGGACGCCGCGCCCGCTCGCGTCACCGTCACGACCGCCAACGTGTGCATGCTCGCCCTCGGCGGCCTGATCTCCGGCGACGCCTCCGCGTGCACCCTCACCGTCGATGGCCAGCAGCTCACGGCCGCTCGCCGCGGCGGGCACATCTGCCTGCTCAAAAAGGCCGAGAAGTGGGAAGACGCCGGCGCCGACGCGTCGTTCGCCGCGTCGATGACCGATCCCTGGGACCCGCCGCGCGGCCCGTTCAAAAACGCGTTCACGCACCGCTTCGTCCTCGTCCGCGCTACCCACGGCACGCCCGAGGAGAACGCCTGGTCGCTCGCCCGCGCCCGGTTCGACGCCGAGCAGTGGTGGTATCGCGGAAACGGCCGCGCCGAGATCGTGAGCGACGACGCCTTCCTTCGCAATCTCGCCGAGGGGAAGGTCACGGGCAACGCGATCCTCTACGGTCACGCCGACGCCAACGCGGCCGCCAAACGCCTGTGCGAGAACCAGGCCGTCCGCGTCGGCCGCACCGAGGCCTGGATCGGCACGCGCAAGCTCACGGGCGACGACGTCGGCGTGCTGGCCGTGGGCACGTTCAAGGGCGCAGCCGGCCCGCGGGTGTACGGGCTCGTCGCTGGCACGGGCCTCAGCGGAGCCCGCTCGACGGATCGCATCCCCTACATCCTCGCGGGCACGGGCGTGCCCGACGTGTGCGTGGTGCGACCGGCGTTCTGGAACAAGGGCGTGGCCGGGATCGAGTGCGCCGGATTCCTCGATCAGAACCTGCTCGCGGCCCGGCCCGACATCGCCTGGCGCGACACGGGCGAGGTCACCAAGTAGGGCGATCAGCAGCCCGTATACCAGGTGTTGATGTACTCGAGAATATCGACGGCCTCCAGCACCCCGGAGTGATTCGTGTCGGCCGTCGGGTTGCCCGAGAGCCACGCGTTGATGAAGGCGAAAATATCCAGCGAGTCGAGTAGGCCCGACTGATCAAAGTCCGCGGAGCAGCATGTTCCGTGCACGCCCACGACGCACGCCGTGCCAAGCCCGGCAAAGCGGGTGTTGGGACCGACGCACGCCGCGCTCGAGTCGATCGCGCACGTCGCTCCACGGCAGCACGCGCCATCACCGGGGAGCTGCGCGACCAGCAGCGCGCCGGTGTTGTCGGCAAACTGCACGACATACGCCACCTCGCCCAGCGCGCTCACATCCATGATCCGCCCGTCGTCGTTGCCGCCCGGGCCAAGAAACGAGTTGACCGACCGGATGGTTTCCACCGTGGAGCCGATCTGCACCGTGTCGCCAGTCCTCGAGACCTTGAGCAGCCCCGCGGCGGGATCCCACGCCCACAGGCCGTCATCGTTTGTGGACGTTGTTCCTCCGATGCCGCTCTCGAGCTTCCATCGGAAGACCACCTGCCCGCGGCCGTTGATGCGGTACGAGCCCTTCGCGGGCGGATCGATGGAGAACGCCGCGCCGGACGAGTTTGGCGGCGAGAGGGGCGAGCCCGCGACGCCCGACGCCGCCAGCAGCGTCGTCGCGCCCAAGGCCTCGACTTTCCACAACCCCGCCGCCTGCACGCCCGTCGCGGTGGTCACCACGCCAGCGAACACGGTCGTTCCCGACCCGTTCATGGCCGGCGCAAGGATCGTGGTGAACGTGCCGTCGATGCCGACGGGCGCTCCGAATCCCGGTGATCCGTCGCGAGCCGCCAGCAGAAGAAACTGTCCATCCGGCGATCGACGCCACAGGCGCGACACGCCGGCGCTCGGCGGGTTTGCCCCGTCGATGTCGCCAAAGGCGATCCATCCCGCGCCGTTCATAGTCAGCCCGCCCGCCGAAACAAATGCACTGGTGTCGAGCGATCGGAACGTCACGCCGGGATATCCGGGCACCATCCCACCCTCGCGCGCCGCGATCGTCAGCGATGCGCCGGCACGCCGCTCCACGATAACCGTGTCGCTCGCGTCACTCACATCTGGAGCGCCGAGCGCCAGTGTTGCCTGGAACGCGAGCGAACCGTTGTCCGCCAGCGTGAGCGATCGGTAGTTCGTCCTTGTGTACATCGCGCCCGGCAGCGAGGCTGGCGGTGCGCCCGGCCCGCTGAGCACGCCCGGACGCGCCACGAGCGCCACCCCGCCGCCGCTCGAGGGGCCCCACAACCCCTGATAGTCGTTGATCGTCACCCCGCCCGTGCCCACGGCAAGCTGGGCGTTGAACGCCACGCCCGCGCGGCTGATCGCGCACGGAAACCCGCCCACGAACCCGTAGAAGATCGCGCCCGGAACATCCGGCACATCGGGCGAGCCCGACCGCAGCGAGAGCCCGATCGCCTGACGATCGCCGCGCCAATATCCCGTGCTGTTGGTCGGGTCCACGCCCGTTCCGCTCAGAAAGCCGACGGCCGCCACGCCGCCGTCCTTGCCCAGGCGCGGAAAGAACGTCGCGCTGAAGGTCGTGCCATCCACGCCCGTCGCATTGGCCACGCCCGTGCGCCCGAGCAGGCGTCCGCTGCCATACCGATCGAACGACACCAGTACCAGGTCGTTGACGGCGTACGAAATGTCCGGCCCGGCCACGCGGCAGGTGGCCAGCGTCGTGCCGTCGTCGGAAATCTGGGCCGCGCCGATGACGCTCAGCGTCGCGCCCGGCACCCCCGGCGCGCCGTACCCCGTCAGCCCCGCCCCCGCTGCGATACGAAATGGAAGGTCGGCCCCCGCCTGCGCGGCGAGCGCGCAGCATCCTGTCGTCACAGCGAGCACGCCCCACGCGTTGGTTGCACAGATCCGAGTTCGCGGCATTTCGTGTACGCCTTCCGTCCCCCAAGGCCCGAGAAGAACACGGGCCGGAACAGACAGACTACTGTCCGCCCGAGAACCCGCAAGGAAATACGGGATAACGGCCCGCCTTACAACGGCGTTTTGCCGCCAAACCCCGCAGTTTCCGCGGATCGGCCAACCCCGGCCATTTATCCCAGATTAACGCCCGCCCATTTTTCGGGTCTTGGGCGGCGTGGGTGCCGCCCCCTTCTCGAACACAAAGCCGCCGGAGCGATAGTCGCACAGGATGTGGTCGCCCCCGCCGAACTCGCCAGAGAGGATCCGCGAGGCCAGCGGGTTCTCGATCCGCTGTTGGATCGTCCGCTTGAGCGGCCGCGCTCCGAAGGCCGGATCCCAGCCCTCGCTGGCAACCTGGGCCTCTGCCTCCTTGGTGAGCTCGATGGTCATGTCCCGCTCGGCCAGACGCTTCCGCAGCCGCCCGAGCTGGATCTCCACGATCCGCCCGATCTCCTCGCGCCGGAGCTGGTGGAACACGACGACCTCGTCGATCCGGTTGAGCAGCTCGGGGCGCATGAAGCCCGAGCCGCTCATCATCTGCTGGGCCTTGATGATCGCGTCGCGCACCTTGACAGGCATGCCGGTCGCCTTGCCCATCTCCTCCACGGCCGCGCCCGCGGGCCCGCGCCGCAGCAGGTCGCGTACGGCCGCGTCGATCTCCCAGTCCTCCGCGCCGCCGCCGGCGAGCTCCTGAATCATCTGGCTGCCGAAGTTGCTCGTCATCACGACGATGGTGTTCTTGAAGTCCACGGTGCGGCCCTGGCCGTCGGTCAGGCGTCCGTCGTCGAGGATCTGCAGCAGCACATTGAACACGTCCGGGTGGGCCTTCTCGATCTCGTCGAGCAGGATCACCGCGTACGGACGCCGCCGGACGACCTCGGTGAGCGCCCCGCCCTCCTCGTAGCCGACGTAGCCGGGGGGCGCGCCGATCAGGCGGCTCACCGCGTGCTTCTCCATGTACTCGCTCATGTCCACGCGCACCATCGCGTCCTCGGTGTCGAAGAGGAACTCCGCGAGCGCCTTGCACGTCTCCGTCTTGCCCACGCCCGTCGGGCCGAGGAAGAGGAACGAGCCGATCGGACGATTCGGATCGCCAAGACCGCTGCGGGCCCGGCGCACCGCATTGGCGACGGCCTTGAGCGCCTCGTCCTGGCCGACGACGCGATTGGTCAGCTCCTGCTCCATGCGCAGCAGCTTGGCCTTCTCCCCCTCCACCAGGCGCGAGATGGGGATGCCCGTCCACCGCGAGACGATCTCGGCGATCTCCTCCGCGTCGACCTCGCGCTTGAGCAGCGGGGCCCGCTGGGTGTCCTGCGGCTTCGCGGCCGCTGCACGGTCGAGCTGCGCCTTGAGGTCGCGCAGCTTGCGTTCGTCGTTGCCCGCCGCCTGGTACTCGCTCTCCGACACGCGCTCGCCGGCCCGCTGCCGCTGCATCAGGCCGTTCACGCGCTGCTCATAGGCGACCTTGAGCGCGTCGTACTCCTTGCGCAGCTTCGCCTCATCGCCCACGCCGCTGCGTTCGAGCTCCCACTGCGTCTTCAGGTCCTGCAGTTCCTTGCCCAGCCGCTCGAGCTCCTCGCGGGCCGCGTCGGCTTCCTTCACCGCCGCCGGGCTCTTGTCGCCCTTGAGCTGGCTCAGCGTCAGCTCGAGGTGCATCTTCCGCCGGTTGCGGATGTCGATCTCCTCGGGCACGCTCTGGTTCTCGATCGCCAGCCGACTGGAGGCCTCGTCGATGAGATCGATCGCCTTGTCGGGCAGGAAGCGGTCGCTGATGTACCGGTTGCTCAGGTTGGCCGCCGCAATGATCGCCTCGTCCTTGATCTTGATGTTGTGGTGCGACTCGTACCGCTCCTTCAGCCCGCGCAGGATCGCGATGGTCTCTTCGATGCCCGGCTGATTCACGAAGACGGGCTGGAACCGCCGCTCGAAGGCGGGGTCCTTCTCGATGTGCTTGCGATACTCGTCGAGCGTGGTCGCGCCGATGCAGCGCAGCTCGCCGCGTGCCAGCGCCGGCTTGAGCAGGTTCCCCGCGCTCACGGCCCCCTCCGCCGCGCCCGCCCCGACGATGGTGTGCAGCTCGTCGATGAACAGCACGATCTGTCCCTTGCTTGCTTGCACCTCGCGCAGTACGGCCTTCAGGCGTTCCTCGAACTCGCCGCGAAACTTCGCCCCGGCCAGGAGCTGCCCGACGTCGAGCCCCATCACACGCTGGTCCTTCATGTTCTCCGGCACATCGCCCGTGACGATGCGCTGCGCGATGCCCTCGACGATCGCCGTCTTGCCCACGCCCGGCTCGCCGATGAGCACGGGGTTGTTCTTGGTCCGCCGCGAGAGCACCTGGATGCAGCGTCGGATTTCCTCGTCGCGCCCGATGACGGGGTCGAGCTTGCCGTCCCGCGCCTTCTGCGTCAGGTCGATCGTGTACTTCTTCAGGGCCTCGTACTGGCCCTCCGCCTCTGCGTTGGTCACGTTGCTCACGCCGCTGGCCTCCCGGATGTCCTTGATCGCCCGCTCGAGTTTCTTGCGGTCAACGCCGCCCACGGTGCCGAGCACGTCCTTCGCGCTCCCCGCCCCGCCGATCTCCGCAAGCGCGAGGAGCAGGTGCTCCGCCGAGATGTATTGATCATTGAGGGCCTTGCTCTCCTGCTCCGCCTTCGCGAGCAACTCCGCAACCGCCCGCCCGGCCTGCCCGGGCGACCCGCCGCTGATCGTCGGCAGTCGCGCAATCTCCGACGCGGCCACGCTCGCCACTCGCGACGTCGGTGCCGCGCCACTCGCCCGCTCCAGAATCGACCATGCCGGCCCGCCCTTCTCCTTCAGCAGCGCGCTCAGCACATGCAGCCCCGTGATCTCCGCGTTCCCACGCCCCATCGCATCGCTCTGCGCATCGCCGAGCGCCTGCTGCGCCATGGTTGTCAGTCGGTCCATTCGCATCGGGGCCCCTTTCAGTCTGCCGCCATTGCACGTTCACAAGGGAGCTGGCAGCGTCAACCACCAGCTCCCCCCTCACCCACGCACCCCCGCGTGGCCCACATCATGGGGGACCACACCGCGGCGTGTCGTGCGCACGCCGCGCTCAGTTCCTACTGCAATCAGCGGGCCACTGTTCAATCGATAACAACCGACCAATTTGCACAAAAGCCTGCCAGTTCGGCAGGCTTTGACAGCATGACGGGATGTCCGTTCGCCTTACCCGGCGACGTCGAGGCGGGTCCCGATCCCATCCGGGGAGGCTCCGGGGGACGCGGCCTGAGCCGCGGCCTGCAGCAACTGGATCGCGGCATCGCCTTGGGCCTTCTGCGCATCCATGGCCTTGCGCGCCACCGCGACGGCCACGTTGTTCTGAAGTTGAACCTGCGAGAGTGCTGTGGCCGTTGCGGCGATATCCATGTTCGGGATATCGGTTATTCGCGGATCAGACAGCACTCAAACTGTCCTGTATGCCGCTCGCTCAAGCCCGCCGCGCAGCCACTCGAATGGCCAGGTCGATCGATTCGACCATCGACGTCGCGCTCGCCACGCCGCGCCCGGCGATGTCGAACGCGGTACCGTGAGCGGGGCTCGTCCGAATCGTCGGCAGCCCAACGGTGACATTCACCGCACGCTCCCCATCGATCAGTTTAACGGGGATCAACCCCTGATCGTGGTACATCGCCACCACGCAATCGTATTGGCCCTTCCCAAACGGCGGCGCGGCGGCGGCGGCGAACACCGTGTCCCCAGGAAGCGGGCCGCGCACGTCGATCCTCTTCGCTCGCGCCGCCGCGACGGCCGGTGCGATCACGCGATCATCCTCCACACCGAGAATGCCGCCCTCGCCCGCGTGTGGATTCAATCCGCACACCGCCACGCGAGGCGATCCGATGCCCAGCCCCCTGCACGCCTCGGCCGCGAGCTCGATTGCCTCGCCCACGCGAGCGGCCGTCAGCAATCGCCCAACGTCCATCAGCGGAACGTGGATCGTCGCCAGCATCACCCGCAGGTGCGGCCCGACAAACAGCATCCCGCTCCGCTTCGCGCCGAACCGCGCCGCGAGCAGTTCTGTGTGACCGGGAAACTCGGTGTGGCCCGCGAGCGTCCAACTGGTCTTGGAGATCGGCGCGGTGACGATCGCCGCCGCGCCGCGCTTCGCGTCGTCGATCGCCGCCTCCACCCAGCGAAAACTCGCCGCGCCTCCCGCGGCGGTTGGGCCGGGAGTCGATGTGCCCAGCAACGCCGCGTCGAACGCGCCGTCGTCGACGATCTCCACGCCAGAATCGTCGAGCAGTGCCGCCGGAATCCCAGTGAACCTCGCCGCCCGTTCCAGCGCGGCCCGCGACCCGTGGATCCGATAACGCGCGGCCGACCGCAACCTCTCGTTCGCCAATGCCTTCAATATGATCTCGGGCCCGATCCCAAGCGGGTCGCCGAGCGAAACGGCGATCACCGGCCGGACATCGGCCGTCGCACTCGAACAAGATGGGTCGGTCTGTGCGGACACGGAACCAGTTTAGGGAACCAGTCCCCACACCCCGCAGTCTCGGGCCCATGTTCGTTTCCTGTCAAGCCGATCAATCCTTCGATCCACGCGTAGAACCGACCACGGAGATTCGCACGATGCCCCTGCCCTCAAACCCCGCCGGACAGCGATTGCTCGGCAAGTCCATCGCCCTTCTCGCGCTCACCGCCCTGCTGGCCTACGGCTGCGAGCGCGGCAAGCAGAACGCTGCACCCGCGCCCGCCCCCACCCCTACCACTCCGGCGGCTCCGGCCCCGTCGCCCAGCACGTCCGCGGCCACCCCGCCCGCGAAGCCCGCCGAACCGACCAAGCCCGCCGCCGATGCACCCGCCGAGGGCGACGATGCGCCCAAGCTCCCGCCGATTCCCCACACCGAAATCCCAAAGGACGCCAAGCCTCTCAGCGAGATGACCTCGCCCAAGGGCTCGACGGTGCAGGTGATCAAGGAGGGCGCGGGCACGCCGACGTTTCCCAAGGCGCTCGTCAACGTGCACTACGTCCTCTACCTCCAGGACGGATGGAAGAAACTCGAGTCAACCTACGACAACGGCGAGTCGCTCCCCGTTCGCCTCGACGCATTCGTCGCGGGCTGCGCCGACGGCATCGTCGGCATGAAGCCTGGCGAAGTCCGTCGCATCATCGTGCCACCCGCGCTCGCGTGGGGCAAGGAGGGCGTGAAGGACAAGGAGGGCAACTACGTCATCCCGCCCGATTCGATTCTCGTGTACGACGTGGAGCTGCTGAACGTCAAGCAGGTGCTCGTCGAGCCGCCCGCCAAGCCCAAGCCGAAGCCCGCCGCCGGGCCCGCCCCGGCGCCATCGTCCCCCGCCGGAAAGTAATCCGAATCAGCCGCCGGCCCGCTGGTCACTCGTGCGCACCCGCACCCGCCCGGCGACATACTTCGCCAGCGCATCGTCCTGCCGAACGGCCACGCCATACGCCGACATGCCGCGCTCATCGAGCTGCGGATCGCGCGAGTACGAGCTGTTGAGGATCGCCTGCGGGTTCACGCGCCATCCCGGCTGCTGCACGCGGTACACCGTCGCGGAGACCTGCCCCTCGATCGGCCCCGCCTCGGTCCGCAGGTCGCGCCCCTCGGCCGCGCCCGGCGCGCCGCCCGCGGGCGCGAACTCGATCCGCACGATGCGTCGGTGCCGATGCACCGCATCCTCACCCCGGTCATCGAGGCCCGACTGCTCACGGTCCCACGGCGTGGCCAGGCCGCCGGTGCCCTTGGGCAGCGTCGTGATCACCCCCGCTTGCGCATCCACGCGATCGAGCACGAACCCCAGCTCGCGAAGCTCGTTGCGGGCCTGATCGAACGCCCGCGCATATTCGCCGGCTTCAAGGTGAATCGTCGCCGGCGCGCTCGCCACCGCCGCGCTCTCAGTTCCGGCCGGGACAGAGTGCGCACACCCACCGCCCAGCGCAAGCGCCGCACCGATCGCCGCCATCACCAGTCTGATCTTCATGCGCCCAGCATATCACATTCGCCGCGCACTCGGCACTCGGCACTTCGCACTCTGCACTACTCAGGCCGTCTGCCCCGATCCCTTGATCGGGCGAACGTGGATCTGCGGCTGGTTCACCTGAACCGGCGCGGCCTCCGCGCCCTTCTCCGCCGGGGGGGCCATCATCTCGCTGTAGCCAAGGGCTCGCGCGACAAGCTCGCCGCGGCTGTTCGCCCCGAGTTTGCGGTGCAGGCTCTTGACGTGGTCGTGCACCGTGTGTGGGCTGCGCCCAAGCTCCTCGGCGATCTCGCGCACGCTCTTGCCCAGCAAAAGGTGCTGGAGGATGATCTGCTCGCGGGCCGTCAGCCACGCCGCGGCCTCGCTCGGGTCGGTCCCGATGGCCATCATCGCGCGCCGGGCCAGCAGCGGCAGGACCGCCTCCATCTGGGCCGCCTCGGTCTCGCCAAGGGGCACGTTGGAACTGGCCATCTCCACGATCAGCACGCGTCCGGCCGGGCCGATCGCGGCCGCGCCCAGAAGCAGGCCCTGGAGCCGATACGCGCTCCACCGCTTCGCCACGGCGTTGCCCGTGTCGAGAATGCTCACGCCGAATCGCTCCGCCGGCCCCGCTTTCACCTGCCCGGCTGTCAGATGCCCGGGCGTCCAGTGCAGATCGCGGGCCTGCGCCAGGTTCGTTCGCACCTGCACAAGGTTCGCGTCGTTGGGATCGATGGTGATCGCCGACGGGGCCGAATGGGCCCGCCCGACCTGCGTGGTCACCTCGGCGATGTACATCCCCGCCACCCCCGTGGCCTCCTGGCGCACGATCTCCCCACGATCACTGATCTGCCCGATCATCGTGATCGCCACGGCGGGCTGAGCGATGGGAAGCAGCGCAAGCGCGGCCCGGTCGCACCAATCCTGTGTGGCCACGGCGGGCAGTGAACAGATGTTTTCCGCCACCTTGACGACGGCCCGAAGGGCCTGCGAAGTGTCGCGCGTCATGGTTGACATGAGCTTGCGTCCTCTGCTTGGCCTTCGTCGTGGAAGGGCCGGGGGGTAAGCACCAACAGGGAGTATCTCCCCAGGTGCGGGTGTAAAATCAGGGCGAAATCAGCCTTCGCATTGACAGTAGGCACCACATTCGGTGGCGGGCATTCCCACCAAACCCGGGTGGTACGTTTCCCTGTCAAACATTGCGGTCTGCATGACGCCATCCCACATCTCGGTAGCCGCGTCTTGGCGGGGGAACCGGAATCAGGGGTTATCGTCGGCATGACGAAATGAAATACTTGAAAAGGGGGCGTTAGTTTTGGGGGGAACACCACCAACTCCGGGGTATTCCGCGGCGACCCAACTCACGTGTCCGCCGAGACTTGGACGCTATCCTTGGCCCCCCGACAGTGGGGTCCACCGGTGACCTCCCGGGATGCCCATTCGAGCACGCTCAGGACCAATCCGACATGCCCGACGCAGCCAATCCCCCCCATCCGGACACGGCCAAGGTGGCCATCATCGGGGCCGGTCCGACGGGCTTGGGGTGTGCATACCGGCTCAAAGAGCTCGGGTACACAAACTTCAAAATCTTCGAGCGCCACCCGTACATCGGCGGCCTCGCCCACTCGTTCGTCGATCCGCAGGGCTTCACCTGGGACATCGGCGGGCACGTGATGTTCAGCCACTACACCTACTACGACAGAGTGTTCGACACGCTCATGGGCGACGAGTTCACGCTCAACAACCGCGAGAGCTGGGTGCGGATGGAGAACACCTGGGTCCCGTACCCGTTCCAGAACAACATCCGCTACCTCTCGAAGCAGTCCGCATACGAGTGCATGGCGGGCCTGATCCGGGCCCAGAGCGGCAAAGGCAAGATCCCCTCGCCCGCCGCGGCCCGAAACTTCGGCGAGTTCATCGACGCCGTCTTCGGCGAGGGCATCGCCAAGCACTTCATGCGCCCGTACAACTTCAAGGTCTGGGCCCACCCGCCCGAGATGATGAACAAGCAATGGATCGGCGAGCGCGTCGCCGTCATCGACATCGAGCGTGCCCTCAAGAACGTCATCCTCGGCACCGACGACTTCGGCTGGGGCCCCAACAACCAGTTCAAGTTCCCGCTCAAGGGCGGCACCGGCGAGTTCTACAAGCGATTCGAGCGCGTGCTCGGCTACGCCGAGTCCGGCGGCCACATCCATCTCAACAAGTCCGTCCAGACCATCGATATCGACCGCAAGATCATCACCTTCGCCGATGGCACCCGCGAAACCTACGACGTTCTCGTCACCGCCATGCCCGTGGATGTCCTCTGCGACAAGGTTCTGAAGGAATCGGCGCCCCGCGGCCGCGCTCTCCCCGAAATCGCCACCCTCGCCAACGGACTCAAGCACTCCTCCGGCTACATGGTCGGCATCGGCCTCAAGAGCCGCACGCCCGGCGGCGGCACCCCCGACACCAAGTCGTGGATGTATTTCCCCGAGGACAACTGCCCCTTCTACCGCGTGACGTACCTCAGCAACTACTCGCCCAACATGACCCCCGACAAGGACAACTACTACTCGCTCCTGTGCGAGGTCAGCGAGAGCGCGTTCAAGCCGACCCCCGGCCGCGACGGCATCGACAACGACGCCGTCATCGAGCAGTGCATCACCGGCCTGGAAAACGCCGGTCTCCTGAACCCCGGCGAGCGAGCAAACATCGTCAGCCGCTGGTGCTACTACGCCGACTATTCCTACCCCACGCCCACCGTCGATCGCGACGACATCCTCGCCGAGGTCATTCCCTGGCTGGAGGAGCGCGACATCTACTCCCGCGGCCGCTTCGGCATGTGGAAATACGAAGTCGCCAACACCGACCACACCCTCATGCAGGGCGTCGAACTCGCCAACCGCCTCCTCCTCGGCGAGCCCGAAACCACCATCGGCATGACGTACACCGTCACCGACGATGGCCGGAACGCCGCCAGCCACGAGCGCAGCGCTCACGCCGGCAGCGGCGAGAAAAAACTCGCGGGCGTCGGCCACGCCAAGGCCGACGGCCACGCCAGCCGCCCCGACCGCCTCGAAATCGTCGTGCGAGCGCGGCGGATTGGCGATGTGGAAGAGGTTGACGTCGCCGAGGAGGAGCTCGGCGTCACGCAACCGCGCGGCTGAGTGCGAGCCTCGCTCAACCCGCCAGCGCATCATCCGGCAGCGGCGGCGGCGTGTGCGTGCTCACCGCCGCCATCAGCACGGCATGTGCAAACGCCCAGCGATCCACAATCGCGCCAAACGCGATCTGCCGAGCCTTCTTGCCGGCCCCCACTTGGATAACATGGCGACTCACATCGACCGTCACCACATCAGAGCGCAGGCTGATCCGCCGTACCGAGATGATGCGGAGGCCAAGAAACCCGCACTCCATGATGTCGATCCTGCCCGGCAACACCCGAAGGTACGTGGGAAACACCACCCCACCCGCCACGATCGCGCCGCCAAGCGCAACCAGCCCCACGAAATAAGCGGCCACCACACCAGGTCGGAACACGCGCCCTGCCAACACCAGCCCCACAGCGATCGAAACCCCGCCGAGGAGTTGCACCGCCGCGCGACGCCAGTGACTGCTCGCCGCGCCCATCGCGAAAAACGAGCGAGGCTCGAACAGGCGATCCTCAATCGGTCCAATCGTGAGCACGCAGGCGATGGATCGTGCCGGCCCGACGCATCGAACGCGCCGATCGGGATTGCGATGCGAGACGAGCGAGTTCGTTCTCGCGAGCACAGCGGCATCGACGCCACTCCAGAAACGCCAACTGACCCACAGGAATAAAGTCACCGCCGCCGCCCACAGGAATGAATAGCCGGTCGTGGTGAACTTGTTGGCCAGGAACATGCAGCCCACAAACACGCCCGTCCCGAGAAGCACCCAGAAAGCGTTCCGGACCCGCAACGCGCTCCGGCCTCCCGAGGCCGCCGGACTCTGAACGGAAAAGCTGACCTGCTCCACAGACAAAGGTGATTCGGGCGCAGCCGAAGGAGATGTCTCGCTGAGCTCGCTCATACCGGCCGGAGTTCGAAACGCTGGGCTCAAAACCATCGCCGCCCGTCCGCGAACGCCGATGATCGAGCATATCATTTGATGCCTTGGCCCGCCCGGCCCCGCTCACCCCGGCCCCGGTTCGAGCCCTTCCCCAAATCACACCGCCGCCGAGTCGCCACGCGTGCTCCTTGCCCGTCGTCGCGCTCGTTCGTGCATGAGGTTGCCCATGTCCGACGCCCCCGCCACTCCCCCCGCCCCCGACCAAAACACCCCCAACTCCAACTACCCGCCCCCGACCAAAACACCCCCAACTCCAACTACTCCGAGGACCAGATCAAGATCCTCGAGGGCCTCGAGGCCGTCCGCCTCCGCCCCGGCATGTACATCGGCGGCACCGACATCCGCGCCCTCCACCACCTCGTCTACGAGGTCGTCGACAACTCCATCGACGAGGCCATGGCCGGCTTCGCCGACACCGTCTCGGTCACCGTCAATGCCGACGGCTCCGTCTGTGTTCTCGACAACGGCCGCGGCATTCCCATTGCGCCCAAGAAGCACGAGAACCCCGCCTACGACGGCAAGCCCGCCGTTGAGATCGTGCTCACCGTGCTCCACGCCGGCGGCAAGTTCGGCGAGGAAGGCTCGGCCTACAAGGTCTCCGGTGGCCTCCACGGCGTCGGCGTCTCGTGCGTGAACGCGCTCTCCGAGTGGCTCGATTGCGAGGTCTACCGCGAGGGCAAGATCTACTCCATCGGCTTCGAGCGCGGCCGCACCAAGAACCAGCTCCACCTCGTCGGCGAGATCAAGGGCACCGCCAACCACGGCGACCCGACCGCCGGAGCCTCATTCAAGTCCGGCACGAAGGTCACCTTCATGCCCGACCACGAACTCTTCCCCGACACCACCTTCGACTACACCATCCTTGCCAACCGCCTCCGCGAACTTGCGTACCTCAACCCCGGCGTCACCATCCGCCTGCGCGACGAGCGCGTCGGCCCCGATGGCCGCATCAAGCACGACACCTTCAAGGCCGAGGTCGGCCTCACGGAATACGTCGAGCACATGATGACGGGAAAGACGCCCGTCTCCGCCATCGTCCACGTCAAGAAGAAGGACGAGCCCGCGAACCTCTTCTGCGAGGTCGCGATGCAGTACCACGACGGGTACAACGAGAACCTGCTCTCCTTCGCCAACAACATCAACAACAAGGACGGCGGCACCCACGCCCAGGGCTTCAAGGTCGCGCTCACCCGCACCATGAACTCCTACGCCAAGAAGTCCGGCATCCTGAAGGAAAAGGACCCCGCCCCGACCGGCGAGGACCTGCGCGAGGGCCTCATCGGCATCGTCTCGGTGAAGCTCCCCAATCCCACCTTCAACAACCAGCCCAAGGAGAAGCTCCTCAACCCGGAGATCGAGGCCTTCGTCTCGCAGGCCGTGGGCGAGGCCCTCGAGTCGTGGCTGGAGGAGAACCCCGCCGAGGCCAAGCGCCTGTGCCTCAAGGGCATCGTCGCGGCCCAGGCCCGCGAGGCCGCCCGCAAGGCCCGCGAGCTCACCCGCCGCAAGTCCGCCCTCGACTCGGGCTCCATGCCCCACAAGCTCCGCGACTGCAAGACCAAGGACGTTGATCGCTCCGAGATCTTCATCGTCGAGGGTGATTCG
Source organism: Phycisphaerales bacterium (assembly GCA_044221735.1). Classification (GTDB taxonomy): domain Bacteria; phylum Planctomycetota; class Phycisphaerae; order Phycisphaerales; family UBA1924; genus UBA4658. The sequence goes on from JBGAOP010000005.1 coordinate 155,968, forward strand.
GCCGGTGGGTCCGCCACGGGTGGACGCAACGTCGAGACGCAGGCCATCCTCCCCCTCAAGGGCAAGATCATCAACGTCGAGAAGGCGCGCCTCGACAAGGTCCTCGGCTTCGAGGAAGTCCGCACGCTCATCTCCGCCCTCAAGTGCGGCATCGGCGAGGAGTTCGATCTCGCCAAGCTCCGCTACGGCCGCGTCATCATCATGACCGACGCCGACGTCGACGGTTCCCACATCCGCACGCTGCTGCTCACCTTCTTCTTCCGGCAGATGCCCGAACTGATCCGGCGCGGCAAGATCTTCATCGCCCAGGCCCCGCTCTACCAGCTCGCCTGGGGCAGCGGCAAGAGCAAAAAGATCGAATACGTCGTCTCCAACGCCCGGCTCTACGACATGCTCACCGAGGTCGGCCTGCAGCGGGCTTCGCTCGTGGTTCGCACCGTCGACAAGAACGAGTCCTCCGTCGTGGTCCTCGACGACAAGACCCGCCAGCCCTCCGTCGCCCGGCGCATCGAGGGCGACGAGCTCCAGCGCCTGATCCGCGTCCTCCGCCGTCTGCGCGAGCTTGTCGAGGTCGCCGAACGCCGCGGCGTGAAGTTCCCCGACCTGCTCTCCGCCCGCTCCGGCGATCCGTCAAGGGCCAATCGCCTGCCGACCCACCGCCTCGTCTGGACCGGCGGCGAGGCATGGGCCTGGAGCGAGACCCAGGCCCGCGAGATCGCGGCGACCCACGGCCTGCACGTCGAGGAAATGACCGAGGACCACGCCGGGGCCGAAACTCCCGCCCAGGGCCAGCCGCTCGCGTCCACGGGCGAGTCGCGGCGCAACACCGCCCACCTCCGCGAGCTCCACGAGAACCGCGAGCTCGAGCGCGTCTTCGAGCTCCTCGGCCGCCACGGCGTCTCCGTCGCCGACTACGCGCTGGTGCAGGAAGAGTCCGTCACCGGCGACAAGCTGCCCACCAAGTACGCCTGGGAACTCAAGGCCGGTCACGAGCCAGAAGCGTCAGTGAAGGAACCCGTCGCCGAAGACGGTTCCGATGCGCCCGACGGCGAAGAGCGCGTCTCCACCGTCAAGGTCTCGTCCAACTCCAGAACCATCGAGGTCGCGAACATTCCCGGCATTCTCGATGCATTGCACGAGGTCGGCCGCCGCGGCCTCGAGATCAAACGCTTCAAGGGGCTGGGCGAGATGGACGCCGAGCAGCTCTGGGAGACCACCATGGACCCGGCCAAGCGCCTGCTCCTGCGCGTCTCCTGGGATGGCGCGGCCGAGGCCGACACGCTCTTCTCCATCCTCATGGGCGAGCAGGTCGAAGACCGCCGGCGCTTCATCGAGGAGCACGCCCTCGAGGTCAAGAACCTCGACGTCTGAAGTACCACGGGCATCCTGCCCGTGGTCTTCTCTCCGGGTGGCACGGGCAGCTCGCTGCCCGTGGTGCTGCAACACAGACAGCGCGACGCTGGTCGAAAAGTCATCAGCCCCCGCTTATCGGTCGTGAACATGTACGGCCTGCGCACTCGCGCGGACGTGCACGGCACGCTCTTGAACACGTCATTAAGCCGCTCCTCCCCCCGCGTTCCCCCCGAGCCGATGAGGTCTCCAGCGCGATCCGATCGCGCGGAGAACGCCCACCATGACCACCCCAGCACGACCCGCCCGGCCGGGAGCCAGCGCCAAGATCGTCAGCGCGGCGCAGAACGCCCGCGCCAACACGCTGGGCCTTCGTGGCGCGGAGCTCAACGCGATCTATGAGCGTCTGGACATGAACTCCGCCGGCGCGGCCGCGCGTCGCCAGTCCGCCCGCCTCGCCTATCGCCACGACAGCATCGCCATCGAGCTCTCGCAGCCCGGCGGCGCGCAGACCCACCTGAGCGTCGCCTGCCGCAACCTCTCCCGCAGCGGCATGGGCTTCCTCCATTCCGCCTACGTGCACGAGGGCACCCCCGTCATCGTCACGCTCCGCCACCGCACCGAGGGTCCCGTGCGCGTGCCCGGCAAGGTCGTGCGCTGCCGCCACGTGACGCGCCACGTCCACGACGTCGGCGTGCGATTCGATGCTCCCGTCAACATCCGCGACTTCATGGAGCTCGACCCGCTCAAGCAGTCGTTCACCTGCGAGGTCGTGGACCCCAAACATCTCGAGGGCACCGTCCTCATCGTCGCCGAGTACAAGATCGAGCAGGCCTGCGTCCGCTCCATGCTCGCCGATACCGCCCTTGAGATCGTCTGCGCCTCGTCGATCCAGGACGGGTTGGACCAGGCCCGCCGCGGCGTGGGACTGGTGATCTGCGACGACGTCTTCGAGAGCGGCAGCGGCGTGGAGTTCGTCAAGAAGGCGCGGGCAACGGGCATCCGCTGCCCGATGGTCCTCATGTCCGCCGACACCTCCAAGTCCAGCCTCGACCAGTTCCGCAAGGCCGAGGCCGACGCCTTCCTCGCCAAGCCCCTCCGGCAGGACCTGCTCCTGCGGGCCGTCGCCGAGTTCCTGCTCGTCGGCGGCGAGAAATCCGAGAGCTCCAGCCCCCTCCACTCCACGCTTCCCTCCGGCTCTCCGATGTCGAACCTCGCCGATGATTTCGTGGACGACTTGGAGGGTGTGGCCGGCCAGATCGACGGGCTCGTCCCCAAGGGCGATGTCGCCGGCATCCGCCGCCTCGCGCTCCGCGTCGGCGGCCCGGCCAGCGCACTGGGCTTCGACCCGATCGCCAAGGTCGCCGCTCGCCTGATCGCCTCGCTCGACTCCACCAAGAGCGTCGAGCAGTCCGCCACGGCGATCAACACGTTCGTCTCCACCTGCCGGAGCGCACGCAAGGGCGCGAAGGTCGTCGCTGCCGCCGCCGCGCCCGCCGAGGGCGCGCCGGAGGCCAATGGGGCCGAGCACTCCAAGGGCCACGGCGCGGAGAAGGCCCACGCCCCCGCCGCGAAGGCCGCCTGACACGCTCGGATACGATCCGCCCGTGTCCGGCGAATCCCGCCACAATCTCCCGCAAACCGGCCCGCGCCCTCGCGCCGGGCTTCCCGTCTCCGAGACGTTCGTCTCGATTCAGGGCGAGGGCAAGCTCGCGGGCACCCCCAGCCTGTTCGTGCGTCTCTCGGGGTGCAACCTCCGGTGCGCTTGGTGCGACACGCCGTATGCGAGTTGGACTCCCGACGGCACGACCCGTTCGATCGACGAACTCGTCGCTCTCGCCATCGCCCAACCTCCGGGCGTGCGGCACGCGGTGCTCACCGGCGGCGAGCCCATGATGTTCGCGGGCCTCTGCGAGCTTTCGACTCGACTCGCCGCCCCACGCGAACAAGGCGGCGCGGCCATGCACATCACCATCGAGACCGCCGGCACAATCGTTCCCGAGGACGCCCACTGGCCGCTCACGTGCCACCTCATGTCCATCAGCCCCAAGCTCTCGTCATCCACACCCACGAACGACGCGCGAGATCCCGACGGGACCTGGGCCGCACGCCACGAGGCCCGCCGCCTGAACCCGCCCGTGCTGAACCACCTCATCGCCCAGGCCCGAGCGGCCGCGGCCGAGTTCCAGCTCAAGTTCGTCATCTGCCGCGAGAGCGATCTCACAGAGATCGACTCGCTCCTCGCGGCCCTGAGCGGCTGGAGCCCGTCCGACGTGCTGCTCATGCCCGAGGGCGTGCGTCCCCCCTCCGCCGCGGCCAAGGACCTGATCGTCCGGGCCTGCCTCGACCACGGCTTCCGCTACTGCCCCCGGCTGCACATCGAGCTCTTCGGCAACCGCCGCGGCACCTGATCCGGGGCCAAGGTCCGAGAACAGGGGATCGCTCGGCGAAACAAGGCGTGGCCACCCGCCGCCATCGAGACCGCATGAAGAGCCTTGAAGTGGTTTCCAACCCGATTCAGGCCATGCTGTTACGTGCGGCGTTGCGGGCCTTGCACGGGGGCGGCGCGTCCCATTTGAGGAAACGCCTTGGCGTTCCAGAGCGAATAGTCGATACAACCGGTGGATTCGCCGGATTTGGAGCTCAACCTCATGCGTCTGTACATCGTCAGGCACGGCAAAGCTGCGGACACCCAGGAGTGCTGTTCCGGCTCGATCTGCGCCGGAGGCGCATCGGGCGGCGACTTCGCCCGCGAGCTCACCCCCCGCGGCCACGCCCAGGCTCGCTTCCTTTCCGGAAAGCTGGCCAAGGACGAACGCCGGGTGACCACGATCGTTTCCAGCCGTTTCCCCCGAGCGCTCCAAACCGCCCACGCCATCCAGCGCTCACTCGCCTGCGACCTTCAGACCGATGTCCGCCTCGAGGTGGATCACGAAGTCTCGGAGGCGCTCGCGATCATCCAGGAGGGCGCGGACCAGCGGGCCCTCATGCTCGTCGGCCACAACCCCCAGCTCGGCGAGCTCATCAGTGTGCTCTGCTCCGGCCTGCCCCCGCAGGAACTCATCCTGAAGACCGGCGAGATGGTCGTGATCGACATCCGCCCCAGCCAGCCCATCGGCTCGGGAAAGCTGGTCGACAGGGTCCGACTGTGCGACAGCGTCCCCGCCGACGACACCGTGACCGGCGCCGTCGAGACGCTCCTGCCCAAGTCGCGCTGAACCCGTTCCAACTCAGCCAACGAAAAACGGCCCGGGATTGCTCCCGGGCCGCTGTGTTGATGCCTGAACTGTGTCGAACGATCAGCGGCGAGCCAGCAGGTCGCGGATCTCGGTGAGCAGCTTCTGCTCCGCCGTCGGACCCGCGGGCGCCGCGGCCGGCTGCTCCTTCTCGAACTTCTTCTTCGCGGTGTTGAACGCCTTCACCACGAGGAAGATGATGAACGCCAGGATGACGAAGTTGATCACGATCGTGATGAACTGTCCGTAGCGCAGGAATACGTCCTTCGAACCCGCGATGGCGGGGTCGGCCTTCTTGAGCAGGTACTCGGCCTTCGAGAAGTCCACGTTCCCCGCAAGCCCGATCACCGGCATGATGATGTCTTCGATCAGCGAGCCGACGATCTTGCCGAACGCGCCGCCGATGATCACACCGACCGCCAGATCGAGAACGTTGCCCTTGAGCGCGAAGTCCTTGAACTCTTTGATCATACCCATTGGTTGAATCTCCTTGATGTCGCCGGATGCACGAGGGGCCGTGGGGCCGATCCGGCACCGGGCAATGGTATCAGCAAATGCCTGCAATCGTAAGGGAATGGGGGTTTTGCACCGGCGTCGCCAACGAAAAACCGCCGCGTTCCGGGTGGAACGCGGCGGTGCGTTGATCAACGTGATCGTTCGAGAAGGACTACTTCTCGACGTAGTTGGTGACCTCGTCGTCGCGGACGGAGGTCTTCATTTCGGTCGCCGTGGTCTCGGAGATCACGAGCACTTCGCCGACCTGCGTGCCCTGCACGGTGAACTTGAAGGTCTTGTTCTGGCCCGGGGCGAGCGTGCCCAGGGAGTAGGTGAACACCTGGCCGGTGATGGCCGGGGCCGCGACGGTGTTGTCGGTGCCGATGAACTTCAGGCCCGCGGGGAGCGTGATCTTGCAGGTCACGTTCGTGAGCGGGATCTGGCCCTGGTTGCCGACCGAGTAGGTGTAGTCGTGGTTGGTGCCGACCGGGACGACGCCGTCGGTGTCGTCCAGTGAGGTACGCATGTCGGGCAGACCGGTGACCTTCGTGCAGCACTTGGCCGTCGCCGGCTCGGCGCACACGCAGGTGGCCTTGACCGTGTCGCAGAACTCGCCGGCGCCCGCGAGGGTGCAGGACAGGCTCAGCTCCTTGCTGGCCTTGGGGGCCAGGGTGCCGACGTTCCAGCGGACCACGCCGCCGGCAGCCGCGCCGCCGTCGGACGCGCTGGCGAACGACTGGCCGGACGCGAGGGTGTCCTCAACAACCACGTTGGTCGCCGGGGCGTCGCCGTTGTTGGTGACGACGATCTTGAACGCGGCCGGGCGGCCCAGGCCGGTGATGCTCGTCGGGCAGGTCTTGGTGACCGAGAGCGACGGAGCCTTCACGACGAAGGTGGCGTCGTTGCTGGTCGCCGACAGGCCGTTGTCGGCGCTGGTGCGGGCGTGGTTCACGTAGGAACCGGTCTTGGCCGGCTTGGCGACGAAGGTGCGGGTCTGGCTCTGGCCGGCGCCGAGGGTGCCGATGTCCCAGCTCAGGTTGCTCTTGCCGTCGGAGGTGACGCCGGCGGGCAGGTCATCCACGATCTTGACGTTCGACGCCGCGCCCGTGCCGGTGTTGGTCACCGTCAGGGTGTAGGTCACGGTGTCGCAGGGCGTGATGTCCTTGGGGTTCACGTCCTTGACGATCTTGAGGGCGGGCTGGACGACGTTCGTGCCGCAGCACAGAGCGTTGGTCCACGTCGCGCTCATGCAGGCCTTCACGGTGCCGACGCCCGAGGCGTTGGCGGTCACCTTGATGGTCTTGCAGGCCCGGGGAGCCATGTCGCCGATGGCGAAGCCATTGGCGCCCATGGCCGGGTCGCTGGAGACGACCTTGGCGCCGTCGATCGTGTAGGGCACGTTGACGTTGCCGAGGGTCATCCCGGTGAGGTTGCAGACCTCAACGGTGTACTCGAAGTTCTGGCCGGCCACGACCTCGCGCGGCATCTGGCAGCAGATCGACAGGGCGCTGGTCGCCTTGTCGCCCGTCGGCAGGAACATGCAGTTGCCGGCGACCTGCGGGGCCGGGGCCGGAGCGGGGGCCGGAGCCGGGGCGGGCTTGGCCGCGACCGGGGCCGGAGCGGGCTTGGGAGCGGGGGCCGGAGCCTTCCGCCAGCCGTCCACGATATCGATATTGCCATACGTGCTGCGCACGCCGGAGTTGGCCATGTGCGAGTCACAGCCGAAGAGGAAGCCGGAAATTCCGACCGCCAGCGCGAGCGCAGCAGCCTTGTACATGCGAGCCATCGACGTTCTCCTTGGATTCGTTGGCAGGTCTAGGCCGCACGGCCTGAGTGCCAACACCCTTTTCTAGCGGTTTGAGCCCGGTCGACCGGGCAATGGTGAATGTGTTTCAGGACGAGCCAGCCGCCGCAAGCCATGGCGTTGCCCCCGAGCGGGGCATGCGGGCTGAGGTTCTAGGGAACACGGTAAGCGAGCACTTAGTTTGGGTCAACCTTCCGCGATCGTGCCGCGGACCTCCAGATTCCAGTGGAGTCTCCATCGGCAAGGGGTTCAGCGGAGGCCAGTATTTCTGTTAGTGAAGACTTCGTCCGAGTGGGACCTTGCAAAGCAAATACCCTGTTGTGGGTATAGGTCTTCCCAAAACGCGCAGCTGGTGCGCATGAGCGATCGTCAAAATGGAGCCGGGGGGATTCGAACCCCCGAGCACTCGCGGAATCTCCGGGAGAATACGCCGATTCCGAAGGGCGCGCAGCGCCAGGCGCAGCGCAGGCCGCACGGGGGGCGAAACGAGGCGCAGGACGGGGGCCAACGGGCAAGGCCCCGCCGGACACCGACCTGGCCCGCCTCGTGGCGGCGTGGGCCACCCTGCCGCCCGACTGCGCGCCGGGATCGTCACGGCGCTCGGCGCGGCCACGCCCGCCCGCTGACCCGGCCTGACGCCCGACAGAACCGACGAAACCCGCGATGCCGCGTCGCGGCGGGTCATCGCCGCCCGTTCCGTCGGCGGCATCGGCGGCATGGTTCCTTCCCGCCGGGCTCGCCGACGTGACGCCCGCGGGAACAGCCGCGGGTATCGACTGACTTTGTTTCGGATGTCCGAGGGCACTCCTTCTGGATCAACGCACGCCGGGCGAGAAGGGGCCGTAGCCGGAGCGTGCGCGGCGACAGCGGCGGCGTGGGGGCGTTGGCGGCGAGTGAGCCGCGGCGTCCACACTACGCGGCATCTCCCTCGCGGACACGGCGGTCGGGCGCGGCGGATCACACTACCATCTTGAACATGGCCACCGCCACTCCAGCCGTCGAGTCAGCCACGTCCTCCCCCGCACCGACGTGGTGGCAGCGGAATGCCCGGAGGGTGTGGTTCGCGGTGAAGGTCGTCACCGCGATCACGGTGGCGGCGGGGGTTGGTTGGTGGTTCCTCCTCGCGCCCGTCGCCGTGACGACGCACACGGTCGCGGTCGGGACCATAACCGCGGAGGTGCTGGGCACGGGCACGCTCGAAGCACGCATGAGCGCGATCATCGGCCCCAAGGTGGCCGGGCTCGTTACCAAGATTGCCGTCGATCAGGGTGACCGCGTCAAGGCGGGCGACACACTGATCTTTCTCGAAGACACCGACTTTAAGCAGCAGGTCGGCGTGGCCGAAGCGGACCTCGCCGCGGCCGTCGCGGCGATCGACAGGTTGCAAGCTGACCGGCGACGGGCCGAGGCCGTGCGGTCGCAGGCGCGGCTGACGCACGAGCGGCTGTTGAGCGCGGCGGCGAGCAACGCGACCTCGGCGCAGGAAGTGGACAAGGCCGCCGAGGCCCTGGCCGTCGCCGAGGCCGACGTGTCTCGGGCCGAGGCCGCGATCATGGAGGGACGCAAGCGCCAGGCCGCCGCGGAGCGGGCGCTGGACTACCACCGAGCCCGCCTGCACGACACGACCATCGAGGCGCCCTTCGATGCGCTGGTGGTGCGGCGCGACCGCGAACCCGGGGATGTCGTGACCGCGGGGTCGTCGGTGCTGCAACTGGTCTCGCTGAGTGAGATGTGGATCACGGCGTGGGTGGACGAGACGGAACTGGGACGGCTCGCCGAGGGGCAGCCCGCGCGGGTGGTCTTCCGTTCCGAACCGGGGGCGGAGTATCCGGGCGTCGTGGCCCGCGTCGGACGCGAAGCGGATCGCGAGACGCGCGAGGTCATCGTGGATGTCCGCGTCGAGACGTTGCCCGCCACCTGGGCCGTCGGCCAGCGGGCCGAAGTCTACATCCGCGTGGCCCGGCGCGAGGGCGTGACCGTCCTCCCCGCGGGCCTCGTGCTCGTGCGGGAAGGGAAAACCGGCGTCATGGTGGACGACAACGGCACGGCCCGCTGGCGCGAGATTGCCATCGGCCTTCGCGGGCGAGAGGTCGTTGAGGTCACCAGCGGCCTGTCGGCGGGCGATGTGGTCGTGAGCCCGGCGACGGCGGGCGGGGGGGCGCTGCGCGAGGGGCGGAGGATCACGCCGAGATGAACCTCGCCGTCCGCGACATCCGGCACAGCCTGGGGCGCTTCGTCCTCACCACGATCGGCGTGGGGATGCTCTTGATGGTCGTGATGGGCATGGGCGGGATCTACCGCGGGCTGGTAGATGATG
>JBGAOP010000044.1:0-21923 GCA_044221735.1 Phycisphaerales bacterium
TCGGACATGAGCCGACTGTAGCGAAACCTCCCCCCGCCCGGACATCAAGCCGACGGATGCGAAGTGGTCGCGGAGGGTTCGATGATCGCCGATCGGCAGCCTCGTCCCCGCCACACCTTGCACAACCGCTTGCACAAGCGCTTGCACAAGCGAGCGTCCACCCAGGTCATTCCCTGTCATCGTCCGGCTGTTGGTCCCGATCCGCCCGCCCCCGCGCGTGTTCGCAGAACTCGCGGAATCTGCGGAGTTTGTCAACGAAAAGCCGCCGGTGTCATCGTGTGACATCGGCGGCAGACAAAGCGGGCGAGGAGGATCGAACTCCCGACATTCAGCTTGGGAAGCTGACGTTCTACCGCTGAACTACGCCCGCGGTATGGGGGAGTGTAGGGCCGCAAGGAGAGGGGAGGGAAGGCATCGAGGCATCAAGGCATCGAGGGGAAGGCGGGGGCGCAGTCAGGTGGTTTCCCAGAGGAGGCGGGGGGTGAGGGGTGGGCCGTGGTGTGTGAAGTGGAGCATGGTGAGTGCGCTGCTGGCGGCTCGGGTGCGAATGTCTTCGCGGTCGCCGGTGAAGAGAAAGTGCTTGGAGATGATGGTGGGTTGATCGGCGGAAGAACCGCCACGGAGTGGCGGGCCACCCGCGAGGGCGATGTGGACGGTGCCGACGGGCTTGGTGGGGGTGCCGCCGTCGGGGCCGGCGATGCCGGTGATGGCGAGAGCGAGGTCTGCGCCGGTGGCGGCGAGGCCGGCGAGGGCCATTTCGCGGGCGGTCTGGGGGCTCACTGCGCCGTGGGCCTTGAGGGTTTCGGGATTGACGCCGAGGCGGATCTTGAGGTCGTTGGAGTAGGTGATGTGGCCGCCGAGGAAGACGCTTGAGGAGCCGGGGATGGCGGTGATCATCTCGCCGAGCTTGCCGCCGGTGCAGGACTCGACGACGGCGAGGGTGCGTGGGGTCTTGCCGGCGGCGAGTGTGTTGATCGTGGAACGCGCGAGGGCCGCGGCGCCGGTATCGGCATCGCGGATGGCCAGGACGTGGTGGCCGAGCGATTCGCGGATGCGGCCTTCGGTCTGGTCGACGGCGTCGAGCGCGGCGTCGCGCGGGCCGGGGCCTTCGGAACGGATGCGGATGGTGAGGATGCCGCCGCTGGCGGTGATGCCGACGAGGGGTACGCCGGGGGTGCGTTCTCGCCGCGTGAGCGCGCCGAGGCGGTCGACGCAGTCGGCCTCGGGCATGCCGATGACGTAGAGGAGGCGCGTGAGGACGACGTGGTTTGGGTCGGGGCGGAGGCGCGGGAGGACTTCGCGCTCGAACATTGGGCGGAGCTCGCCGGGGGGGCCGGGAAGGCAGAAGACATCAGATGAGGAGTGAGGGGATGAAGAGTGAGGAGAGAGCAGGGCGGCGTGAAGGCCTGGGGCGGTTCCGTTTGAGTTGGGGAGGCACTGAGCGGAGCTGGGGCGTTGGGCTTGGCGAAGTTGGCGGGGGGTGGTTTCGCGGCCTCGCCTGGAGAGGAGAGTGCGGATGGCGTGCTCGGCGGATTCGTCGGGGACGAGGGGTTCGCCGAGGACTTCGGCGAGGGCCTGGCGCGTGAGATCGCCGTCGGTGGGGCCGAGGCCTCCGGTGAGGATGACGAGCGGGGCCGCGGCGGCGGCGAGGCGGATGAGGGCGACGAGGCGCGGGAGATCATCGGGCGCGGCGGCGAACTCGATGGGCATGATGCCGAGGCCGACGAGGCGATCGGCGAGCCATTGGGTGTTGGTGTCCAGGAGCTGGCCGGTGAGGATCTCGTCGCCGGAGGCGAGGAGGATGGCGGTGGAGTGGATGGGGGGCACGGGGGAGGGTAGGGAAATGGCAAATAGCAAATAGCAGATGGCAAAGAGAGGCGTGGTGGTGGAATGGGATAGGGCGCGCGAGGGTGTTGCGACCGCGCGAGAGTCAGATTGCAAATCTCAAGTTGCAAATTTCAGACTTCAGATTGCAGGCTTGGCCTGCAAACGCCTCTGGCAACGGTCGGAGCGCCCTCCGGGCGCGAGGCGGTTGCGCTTGTCGTGCGGGCGACATGCCCCCTCTGTCGTCGCTGCGCTCCGACATCTCCCCCGCTGGAGCGGGGGAGACGGCGATCCGTCAGATGCGCATGAAGCCGGTGGTTCGGTTGCCGGTGTAGTGGATGGCGAGGGAGCAGGTGGCGCCTTTGGTGCCGAGGGGTTTGCCGGCGACGAGGATGATGGGGTCGCCGGGTTGGATCCAGCCGAGGGTGAGGAGGTCTTGCTCGACTCGGGCGTTCCACTCGCCGAGGGTGAGGCCGAGTTGGGGGGGAGCGGAGAGGTTGTAGGGAGCGGGACTGCCCCCTCTGTCATCGCTGCGCTCCGACATCTCCCCCGCTGGAGCGGGGGAGAGGGGCATGTGTCTTGGCGTGACGCCGCGGAGGAGGGCCATTCGCCGGACTTCGCGCTCGTCGGAGGAGTAGGCGACGATGGGGATGTTGAGGCCGGTCTGGGAGAGATAGCGGGCGGTGCCGCCCTCCTGCGACCAGCAGGCGATGAGCTTGGCGCCGACGTCGTGGGCGACGTGCCAGGCGCCGTGGGCGAGGGCGGCGGTGCGGTACTTGCTCTTGATGAGGCGGGCGGCGGGACTGGGTGCGGTGATGGTGGCGGCGAGGGTGCGCTCGGCGGCCGCGCTGACGCGGCGCATGGTCTCGACGGCGATGACGGGGTACTTGCCGCTGGCGGTCTCGGCGGAGAGCATGACGGCGTCGGCGCCGTCGAGGATGGCGTTGGCGACGTCGGAGACCTCGGCGCGGGTGGGGACGGGGCTCTCGATCATGGTCTCGAGCATCTGGGTGGCGACAATGCAGGGCTTGCCGAACTCATCGCACTTGGCGATGAGGCGCTTCTGGACGAGGGGGACCTCCGCGAGGTCCATCTCGACGCCAAGATCGCCGCGGGCGACCATGATGCCGTCGGCGGCTTCGACGATCTCGTCGATGCGGTCGAGGGCCTGGGGCTTTTCGATCTTGGCGATGACGGGGATGCGGGCACCGCTCGAATCCGCGGGAGGCGCATCGCGGAACGGCGAGCCGCCGATGGCGCACATGCCCATGAGGGCCTTGCGGAGTTCGATGACTTCCTCGGGTTTGCGGACGAAGGAGAGTGCGAGGAAATCCAGACCGTGGGCGACGGCCCACTCGACGTGCTGCCAGTCCTGATCGGTGATGGCGCTGGTCTCGACGTCGGAATCGGGGAGGTTGATGCCCTTGCGGCTGGAGACCGCCCCCCCCACTGTGACGCGGCAGCGGAGGGCGTGTGGGGCGTCGCCGGGCTCGCGGTCGATGGCGAGAAGACGGATCGCACCGTCGTTGATGAGCACGCGGTGGCCGGGGAGGACATCCGTGGCGAGATGCGGGTGGTCGGAGGGGAGATGGACGATGTCGGATGGTCGATGCTGGACGTCGGATGTGAAGGCCGCGCTGGGGAGAAAGACGACCGCTTGGCCGCGGTCGAGGGTGAGTGGCGCCGGGAGCGTGCCGACGCGGATCTTGGGGCCCTGGAGATCGCCGAGGATGGCGGTGGGCTGGCCGAGTGCCTTGGCGGCGGCGCGGATGGTGTTGACGCGGCGCTCGTGGTCGATGAGGTTGCCGTGGGAGAAGTTCAGGCGGAAGACGCCGACGCCGGCCTCGATGAGACGTGTGACGGATTCGGGCGAGTCGCTGGCGGGGCCGATGGTGGCGACGATCTTGGCGAGGGTGGGGCGCGGGCGAGGTTGGGCGGGGTTGTCGTTCATTGAGAGTTCCCCGTTCCCAGCGGGACCGCGGCATGGCGGAGTTCAATCACGCGCCGGTAGTGATCGCGGAAGAAGGCGGTGTAGGCGATGAGAGAGCGGCGGCCGTGGTCGAGGTCCTTCCACGCGTCGGTGTCGGCAGAGATGGCCTTGAAGTTGGCGGCGTTGAACTCGAGGGTGGTGCCGTCGCGCATGGTGTGGGTGGGCATGGCGTAGAAGGCACGCTCCATCTCGGCGAGCTGTGCGGGTGGGAAACGCGACTCGCGTGCGAGGGCTCGAGCTTGATTGAGTGCGGCCCAGGCCGCGCGGGCGTCGGGGGCGGTGTCGATGCCGAACGCGGCCATCATGGGCGGGATGGCGGAGCGCCAGCCGTTCTGCTTGACGTCGCTGGCGGCGAGGAAGGGGTTGGTCTGGTCGATGAAGTACTGGGCGTACTTTTCGTACATCACACGCCGAATGGGCATTCGGCGGAGGGGGTAACGATCGGGGCCGAAGGGGCGGCCGTCCGCGTCGGATGGAGACTGGCGCGCGGTGGTTCCGACGACGGGGAACTGCCAGAGGGCCTGGGCCTCTTCGGTGAGGCAGAACTCGACGAAGGACTTGGAGAGATCGAAGTTGGAGGCGCCGTTGAGGATTGAGACGGGGTCGGCGTCGATGTAGACGGTTCCGGCCGGATCGACGTAGCCGACGCGCGAGTGCGAGGGGTCTTCGCCGGGGGCGAGGAGGCCTTGACCCTGATAGCGGCCGTAGAAGTCGATGGCGAGGCCGGCGGCCGCGTCTCCCTGGCTGACGTCGATCGGGGGCTTGGTGCTGGCGCTGGCGAAGTAGCGGGCGTTGCCGCACATCTCGCGGAGCATGCGCCAGCCGTTGTCCCAGCCCTCCTTGTTGAGGATGGAGTCGTAGGTGGTGGTGATGCTGCCCGACTGTCGGCCGTCGGCGAGGGCGATGAGGTTGAAGAGGCGGAAGTCGCAGAGGTCGCCGAAGGAGGTGGGATCCGGGACGTTCAGGCGGGCGAGGAGATCTTTGTTGTAGACGATTCCGAAGCCGGAAAGGGCGGTGCCGACCCAGTACTCGTCGGTGTCGTAGAGCGGCTGGACGCCGATCTTGTTCTCGCCAAACCAGTCGTCGAGTTGCTTGCGGCCGAAGCCCATGGGGCGGCCCATGCGGTAGACGATCTTGGCGCCGCCGGGGCCGATGGCGGCTTTGGGGGCTCTCATCTTGTCGTGCTCGACGGATCCACCGCCGAAGAAGACGTCGCAGCCGGCGGTGCCGGGCTGGGCCTGGCCTTGGGCGTCGATGAGGCCGTTGCGGGCCGCGGCGTCGAGAGTGGACTCGAGCTGCTTGATGATGTCGCTGGTGCCGCCGGGGGTTCGCCAATCGACGGAGACGTGGGCGGCGTGGGTGCGGAGGTACCAGCGCTCGAATCCGCGGCCGAACTCTTCGCGGATCTGCTCGACGTGGGGGGAGACGACGACGAGGCGGAGGGCGCCCGCGGAAGGCGGGGCGGTGCGCGAGCGCGATGCGCCGCCCGAGGTGGCCCGCACGACGAAGGGCAGGCTCAGCACGAGGAGCAGGGCGATGATCACGGCGAGCCGTTGACCCATGGGGGCGAGTGTATCAGGAAACGATCGGGGGATGCGGGGTGGGCATAGCATCGACCTGCGCCCCGCAGGGTGCGGGTTGGATCTGGAGCGCGCCGGAGAAGCACATGGCGGGAGCAACGCAACCGTCGGACACCGCGGCCGGCCGCACCGATCTGGTGCAGGTGGAGAGCACGGGCTTTCCGCCGGGGTTCCGGGCGGCGCGCGGGCGCAACTGGTTCATGCTGGGGCTGACGTACGCGTCGTTCTACTTCTGCCGGTACAACCTTGATCCGGTCGCGCCGGAGCTGATGCGCGATCTGGACCTGAGCAAGGCGAACTTCGGGCTCATCAAGACGGGGCGGGACGCCTGCTACGGCGTTGGGCAGATGGCCAACGGGCTGTTCACGGATCGCATCGGCGGGAAGCGGGCGATGACGATCGGGGCGATCGGGACCATCGTGCTGAACCTGGCGTTCGGGATGACGGCGTGGTCCGGGGTGGTGTGGGCGTTTCCGCTGCTGGTGCTGATCCGCTCGGCGGATGGGTACCTCCAGGCGTTCGGGGCGCCGGGGTTCATCAAGGTGAACACGGCGTGGTTCCGGCGCAAGGAGCGCGGGGCGTTTGCGGGGATCTTCGGGGCGATGATCAACCTTGGGCAGGTGGGGGCGAATCAGTTTGCGATCCTGCTGGCCTCGGGGTTTGTGATCTGGACGCTGGCGGTGCCGAAGCTGGACTGGCGTTACATGTTCATGCTGCCGCCGATCGCGATCGCGGTGGTGGTGCTGCTGATGAACCTGCTGGTGCGGAACACGCCGGAAGAGGCGGGGTTCCACGTTCAGCACGAGGATGATCCGGGCGGGCAGGGGAGCGAGAAGGTGCACCTGCGCGACGTGCTCAAGAAGATCGCGACCAACAAGACGGTGTGGATCATCGCGGGGGCGTATTTCTGCACGGGGTTTGTGCGCAGTGCTCTGGTGTCGTGGTGGGCGGTATATCTGCTGGAGATCTGGCACTCGGACCGAACCTCGCATCTGTTCAGCGTGATGGCGTGGGGGCTGCCGATCTCGGCGACGCTGGGCGCGCTGGCGTCGGGGTATGTGTCGGACCGGTTCTTTGCCGGGCGGCGGGCTCCGGTGGCGATGGCCGTGTACTTCCTCGAGGCGATCATCATGCTGGCGGCGATGACGCTGTCGAGCCAGGGGCCGCTGGCGACGAGCGCGGTGGCGGTGGTGCTGCTGCTGGCGATCTCGACGTTCTGCAACTCGACGCACTCGATTCTCGGTTCCGCGGCGGCGATGGACCTTGGCGGGCGGAAGATGGCGGGGTGTGCGTCGGGGATCATCAACTCGTTCCAGTACTATGGGGCGATGTTGTCGGGGTGGGGCATCGGATTCTTGTTCGTGCACTTCCGCGCGGCGGGGGTGGAGGCGAAGGCCGCGCCGCTGATTCCGGCCATCTGGTTTGGCTCGATGCTGCCGTTCAGCGCCTTGGGCACGTGCCTGATGGGGTACCTGTGGCTGAAGAACCGCGGGAAGAACACGCTCGGGGCGTAGCTCGGGTTTTCCGGGGGAGGGTCGAGGCGATGTTCGAGCGAATAATCGGGAAGGGTGCGAGTCGGAGGCTTGGTCGCTGTGGAGTTTGGCGCTGGAAGGAGCATCCCGTGGACCGCCTTGCCAAGATTCTCGTCGCCGTGGATTTTTCTCCGTGCTCGGCGGATGCGCTTCGGCAGGCGGTGCGGCTTGCGGAACGGTCGCGGGCTTCGCTGAGTGCGGTGCATGTTGTGGACCCGTCGCTGTTCGCGTCGATTCCGCCGGACCCGCTGATGCCGGTGGGGCTGCTGGTTGAGGAGGCTCGCGGGCGGTGGGCGGGGTTTGCCGCAGGATGCCGGGCTCCGGCCGGGATTGCTCTGGCGATCGAGGTTGGGCGGGCGCGGGATTTGATTGTGGAGCGCGTTCGGGTTGATGCGCCGGATCTGCTGGTGCTTGGGGCGCACAGCGATCTTGATGCGCATCGGGCGATTGGCGGGAATGCCGCGGCGTGTGTTCAGCATGCGGCGGCGAGGGTGCTGGTGGTGCGCGAGTCGCAGACCGGGGCGTTCAAGTCGGTGCTGGCGTGTGTGGATTTCAGCGAGACGTCGCGGCGGGCGCTGGAAGAGGCGATTCGGATCGCCGTGCTGGACGACGCCGCGCTGCACGTTCTGCATGTCTACACCGACCCGTGGCGCGGGCGGGTGGGCACGGCGCAGGCGGGCGTCGATCTTCCATCGTTTCGCGAAGCGCTCCGCGAGGCGGCGGGAAAACAGTTGCGCGGGTTCTGCGAGCCGTTTGCGCATGAGATCGCCGCGCTTCGGGGTGAGTATCACGCGGTGGAGTCCACCAGCCACGGGGAGGGCATCATCGCGTTCGTGCAGCGGCACGGGTGCGATCTGGCCGTGCTGGGGACGCGGGCGACGTGGAACCTGCACGACTTCCTGTGGGGCTCGACGGCGGAGCGCGTGGTGCGTGAGTGTCCGTCGAGCATTCTGACGGTGAAGCCGGCGGGGTTCGGGAAGGGGCGGCCAGCGGCGCGGTAGTCACAGAGTTCGAAGGTCAATGACACCGCCACGGAGTGGCGGGCCACCCGAGGGCGCGGACGGTGATACGCTGGGCACCATGTCCGACAACAACTCCTCCACTCTCATCCCCATCGCGATCGTGACCGGCGCCGGCTCTGGAATCGGGCGGGCGATCGCCCTTGGGCTTGGACGGTCCGGGTTCGGGCTTGTGCTGGTGGGCCGCAATGCGGAGGCGCTGGAGCAGACGGTGGGGATGCTGCCGGAGGGCGTGGAGTCGGCGTGCGTTTCCTTGGATGTCTCGGATCCGGCGTCGGGCGGGGAGATGGTGTCGGCGTGCCTGGCGAGGTTCGGGCGGCTGGACGTGCTGGTGAACAACGCGGGGTTTGCGCCGATGTCGCCGATCGATCGGGTCGACGCGGAGACGATCCAGCGGGCGTTCATGACCAACGCGGTGGGGCCGGCGTGCGCGATCGCCGCGGCGTGGCCGGTGTTCAAGCAGCAGCGCGCCGACGGGCGGGCGTGGTCGCTGGGGGCGTGCATCGTGAACATCTCGACGATGGGGACGCACGATCCGTTCCCCGGGTTCTTCGCGTACGCCTCGAGCAAGGCGCCGGTGAACCTGATGGCGAAGATCTGCGCGACAGAGGGAAAGAAACTGGGCGTGCGGGCGTTTGCGATCGGGCCGGGGGCGGTGGAGACGCCGATGCTGAGGTCGCTGTTTCCGACAAGCGTTATTCCGCCGGAGCGGTGCCTTTCACCGGAGCGGGTGGCTGACGAGGTCGTCGCGTGCGTTCTGGGCGAGCGGGAGTTCCGGAATGGAGAGACGATCTTCATGCCGGCGGAATGAGCGCGGACACAACCGACAGGCTGTGTTCGGGTATGCTGGGGGTGATGTCACGGATGCTTGCGTTCATGCTGCTCGGGGCTCTGCTTGGCGGGTGCGCCTCGACGGGGGGCGGCGCGGCGGCGACTGGGGGCGCGGGGTCGAACGACGCGCAGGATGTGTGGGCGGTGCTGGATTCGCTGCACGATGCGGCCGCTCGGGCGGATGGGGCGAAGTACTTCTCGCTGTATGCGCCCGAGGCGGTGTTTCTGGGCACCGACGAGACGGAGCGATGGACGCTCAAGCAGTTCCGGGCGTATGCGGAGCCGATCTTTGCGAAGGGTCGCGGGTGGACGTACACGCGGCTGGAACGGAGCATCGTGGTGCAACCGGGGGGCTGGGCTTCGTTTGATGAACTGCTGGAGAACGCCAAGTACGGGGTCTGCCGCGGCTCGGGCTCGCTGCGGCGGACGGGCGAGGGGTGGAAGATCGTTCAGTACAACCTGTCGGTTCCGATTCCCAATGACCTGCTGGAGAGGACTGCCGGGGAGATTCGAGCGTTCAAGGCCCGGCCCCCCCACCCCACCCCACCACCACCATCCTCGTCTGCGGGGTCGCGATGAGGGCGGACCGGTCGCGATGGGTGATGGTTGGGTGCGCGGCCGCGCTGCCGCTCTTGGTGTGGTACATCGGAGCGTTCTATTTCCATGGGAGCCTGGGGCGGTGGATCGACGACTATGGGGCTCACGTTCGCAACCCGGCGACGGGGGAGATTCGATGGGGTGAGCTGGTGCGGCCGCAGTGGTGGTTCTTCTGGCGGCCGATTCACATCCAGGTCATCTACACGCTGCAGACGCTGTTCTTCAACCACGACTGGGTGAACCACCTGTTCAGCGCGGCGATGCATGCGCTGGCGTGCGTTTCGCTGTGGAGGTTTCTGCGGGTGTGCGGGCTGCGACCGATCGCGTGCGCTGCGCCGGCGCTCATTCTGCTGGGATCGGCGCAGGGGTTTGAGGCGGTGCTGTGGCCCGCCACGGTGTCGACCTCGATCGCGACGGCGGCGTTCTTCTGGGCTGCGGGACTGGCGGTGCGGCATGCACGCGGGGAGCGACCGGGACGGGCGGCCGTGCTGCTGGGGGTGCTGGGGTTTGTGATTCCGTGCCTGTATGAGCAGCCGGCGGCGGCGCTGGCCGCGCTGCCGATTGTGTATCTGGGCGCGGCGGGGATTCGAGCCAGCCGAGATGCGCTGTTGGGCGTGGCCCGGCGGATGGTCGGGGCGTTGGCGCTGTGCGCGATCGCGCTGGTGGCGTATCTGGCGCTGTTCTATATGACGGTGCGAGCGGATCCGATGGCACGCGAGGCTCAGTTCAGCGGGATGGGGCCGTTCTGGACGCACGCGCGGTATCTTGTGGTGACCATTGGCGGGCTGCTGCGGCCGTTCGAGGGCCTGCGAGAGTTGTGGGATGCGGGCGTGGGCGTGATGCAGCGCTCGGCAATCGGCATGTTCGGCTGGGCGGGGCTGGTGGGCGCGGCCGTGGGGGCGTGGATGTGGATGTGGTGGAGTGAGGGGGCGAATATTCGAGTTGCGGAGGCGGCGCAGGTGGCGGGGCGGCCGGTGCGTGGGTGGGTGCTGGTGCCGTTTGGCGTCGCGGCGCTGGCATTGTCGCTGGTGCCGATCGCGGCGATCAATGGGGCGGGGATCTCGCCGCGGCTGACGTACTTTCCGGTGGCGTGCGTGCTGATGGCGATCGGCGGCGTGCTGGATGTGGTGGTTCGCGGGTTGCCAAGATTCGAGCGACCGATGTCGGCGGCAACCGCGCTGGCTTCGGCCGTGGTGGCGATCGCGGGGAGCATTCATCTGCTCGGCGCGCAGTGGCACATGAAGCACCGGTACGAGGCGGACATGGCGTTCATGGGCGCTCTGCGGAGGGCGGTGCCGAATCCCGCGGCGGGGACGCTGCTGGTGCCGATCTCGTGGGCTCCCGACCCGGTTGCGCCGAGCCAACCGCGGACGGTGAACTCGTTCGGGCCGATCTGGACGTCACCGTGGGCCATCAACACGGAGATCAAGCGGGTGTATGGACGGAACGACGTGGACGCCGCGTCGTCGTATGGGCCGAACGACACGGGGGCGCTGCTGCGGCTGGGGGAGCCGACGACGGTAGCGTGGTCGCATTACTTTCGGCAGCTTCCGACGCCGCGGAAGGATGCGGTGAGCCCGACGGTATCGACGACGCGGATCATCCCGTACACGGTGGACGCGCGGGGCGAGATCACGGTGGTTCGGGCGATCACCTCGAACACGCCTGACGGGAGGCCGTCGCGGGTGGAGTTTTCGCAGGCGGCGGCGATGGGCGCGGCGGGAGCGGCGATTCGTGATGTGGCCCTTGCGATCCCGCTCGAGACGGGGCGGCCGTGGATCTCGGAATGGGAATGGACGCACCGGGCTCCGCCGCTCTCGCCGGATGTGAAGTTCCAGCGGATCGTGAGCTGGGGCGCTGCGGACTGCGCGACGCGGATGCATCCGCCCGTTCCCGGGGCGACGATCAGCGACGGCGATACGGATGAGATGACGGTGCCGCTGCCGGGCGTGGCGGGGGGCGGGGCGCGGCGGATCGTGTTCCACGCGACGTTTGATGAATCCACGATCGGGCTGAGCGTGCTGGGCGACGGGGTTGAGCTGGCGTGGATGCTCGATGGGCAGGTGCTGAAGCGAGTGCGGTTGGACCCGAAGGACATCAAGTCTCGCCGGGCGTGGGAGACGGTGGTAGTTGAGGTGCCGGCCTCGGCGGCGGGGCGCACGTTGAAGGTGGTGGCGGGGCCGGGGCCGTCGGGAAATCCGAGTTACGATCGGGTGATTGTGACCTGCGGGGAAGAGGAGCGGCTTGGTTCGTCGGGCGGGGCGACGGCCGCGGAGCAGACGGGCGATACACCATGAGTTCCGTGAAGACGATTCTTGTGACGGGGGCGACTCGCGGGATCGGGTTGGAGTTTGTGCGCCGATACCTGGAGCGCGGCGATCGGGTGGTTGCGACGGCGCGGGATCCGCAACGGGCGGATGGGCTTCGGGGGCTTTCGGGTGCGCGTCTGCGCGTGGTTTCGCTGGATGTGGAGAGCGCGGAATCGATCGGCGGGCTTGGGGCGGCGGTTGGTTCGGAGCCGATCGATGTGCTGATCAACAACGCGGGGATTACGTCGACGTCGAAGACGCTGGGCGTGCTGGACGCGGCGGAACTGTCGCGGGTGTTCATGGTGAACGCGATCGCGCCGATGCTGGTGACGCGGGCGCTGATCGGGAACCTGCGGGCGGGCTCGCGGCGTTTACTCGTGCATGTCACGAGCCAACTTGGGTCGATCGCGAATAACGATGGCGGGTCGTCGTATGGGTATCGGGCGAGCAAGGCCGCGCTGAATCAACTGAATCGGTCGCTGGCGGCGGAGCTGCGGCGCGAGGAGGGAGCGGCGTTCACGACCATCGCGATTCATCCCGGATGGGTGCGAACGGACATGGGCGGGCCGAAGGCAGACCTTTCGGTAGAAGAGGCGGTGGGGTGGATGATGAAGACGATTGATGGGGTGAACGCGGAGCAGAGCGGAGCGTTTTTGAACTATGACGGGAAACCGCTCCCTTGGTAGATGGGTTGCCTGCGCCCGATAACTTGGCGTGAATCCGCTGGATCGCGTGAGATCGAAGCACTTTCGCCCCTCCGGGGCTTGGAAACCGGGGCGGAGTTTTCCGGGGGCTCAAGCCCACGGCAAGGAACTGCGGCCCCTCCGGGGCCAAGACCGGGAACCTTGACGGAGTTGGGTGAAGGGCCCCCCTTGGTTGGGTCGATAGGCGGTGCAGACCGCTTCTCGCTCGGGGTTCACCCATGACGCCACTGCAACTGGACAACATTCGCCGCTCGCATGAGGTTGTCGCCGATCGGGGCGAGGAACTCTCGGAGCGTTTCTATGCGCGGCTGTTTGCGATCCAGCCCGTGCTGCGGGCGCTGCTGCCGCGCGATGAGTGGCAGCGAACGCGGGACCTTGTGGCGGGGCTGGGTCTGGTGGTGAAGGGGATCGAGCGGCCGGGGTCGGTGGAACATCTGCTCATGGACTTCGGCGCGAAGGCGGAGCGGACGGGGATCTCGCCGCACCAGTATGGGATGGCGCGCCAGGCGCTGATCGCGGCGATGCGGGAGACGATGGGTGCGGAGTGGACCGATGACCTGGAACAGGACTGGACCGATGCGCTGAACTCGGTGGCGTCGGTAGTGGTGCTGGGGGCGGGGCGGTCGCGGGCTCGCGCGGCGTAGGCCAGAGATTCACCACAGAGACACAGAGGCACGGAGAAGAAGAGAGAGTTGAAAATGAAACAGCCCGGCCTTTGGCCGGGCTGTCTTTGTTTCACAGAATGTTTCTTCTCTGGCCTTCTCTGTGCCTCTGTGTCTCTGTGGTGAATGGCTCAGGACTTCCACGTACGCTCGGCGGGGCCGGTGTAGATGGACAGGGGGCGGATGATGCGGTTGTCGGCGTGCTGCTCGATGATGTGGGCGCACCAGCCGGTGATGCGGGCGGCGACGAAGATGGGCGTGTATTGCGGGACGGGGATGCCCATGACGAAATATGTCATGCCGCAGGGGAAGTCCACGTTCGGGTGGATGTTCTTTTTGGTGAGCATGATCTTCTGAACCTGCTCGCCGAGGTCGAACCACTTGAGGGCGGGGATGCCGCCGAAGGTGCCGTGCAGGGTGCCGGCCATTTTGCGGCCGAGGCCGTGAAGGATGCCGGCGCGGTGGTCGCCGTTCTTGTAGACGCGGTGGCCGAAGCCCATGAGCTTGCGCTTGGTGTCGAAGGCTTTCTGCATCCAGTCGTCGACGGCGGAGGTGCCGATGCCCTTCTCGCCGACATCCTTGACGATCTCCTTGAGCATCTCCATGGCCATCTCGTTCGCGCCGCCGTGGAGCGGGCCCTTGAGGGCGGCGATGCCGCCGGTGACCGCGCCGTGCATGTCGGAAAAGGTGCCGGAGATGACGCGCGTGGTGAACGTGGAGGCGTTGAACTCGTGCTCGGCGTAGAGGATAAGGGAGACGTCGATGACGCGGGCCTCGTGCTCGGAGGGCTTGCGGCCGGTCATCATGTAGAGCATGTTGGCTGCGTGGCCGAGCGTGGGATCGCCGCCAAACTCGCGGCCGACGAGGGCGCGGCCGTCGATGACGTTCTGCATGTGCCCGATGATCGTGGGGATCTTGGCGAGGAGGCGCTTGGCCTTGCGGAGGTTGGCTTCCTTGGAGACAGACTGGGCGTCGACATCGGTGTGGCCGAGGATGCTGACGGCGGTGCGGAGGACGTCCATCGGGACGGCGCGGCCGGAGGCGAGCCAGCCGCCGGCGGACTCGATGAAGGCGGTAACGTCCGGATGCAGGGCTCGCTCGGCGATGATCTCGGCCTTGAAGCGCTTGAGCTCATCGGCGGAGGGCTTGTGGCCCTCGAGGAGGAGGAACGCGACTTCCTCGAAGGTGGCGTGGGCGGCGAGGTCGTGGATCTCATAGCCGCGGTAGATGAGCTTGTCTTGCTCGATGGAGCAGACGGCCGTCTGGCCGCCGATGACGCCCTCGAGGCCCTTGGCGAAGGCGGCCTGCTTGTCGGCAGAGGCGGACTTGGATGGGGGGGAAGCAGGGGCGGGAGCGGCGGTCGACATTGCGGCGAGTCCTCTGGTTCGGGCCTTCGGGGAGCGAAACCGGACTCTAGGGAAGCGGGGGCGGTTGGGGCGAGCCGGGGGAGGCTTGGGGACGCGTGGGGGGATGCGCGCGGGCCGCGGCGAGGGGTGTGACGGCGTAGAGGGCCGACAGGACGGAATCGGCGACGGCGTCGGGGCAGCGGATGCCTGCGTCGAAGATGATCCGGGACACGCGCGGGTGTTTCGGATCAGGCTCGCTCATGCGGAGGCGACGCCAGAACGGGCCGATGCGCTCGAGGCGAACCGAGGTGCAGGCAGCGAGCGGGATGAGGATGGTGCCGCGGTGCTCGCCCGGGCGGGCCTTGGTGGGGACGCGAGCGATTCCGGCCGAGGTGAGGATGAAGCGCTCGGTGGAGGCGCGGTCACGCGGGCTGGTGACGAGGAGCCAGGTCACGCTTCCGGCGATGGCGCCCGCGAACGCCAGGTCGAGCCACCAGCTTACAAAAGTGCCGATCAGAAACATCGTCTGAGAGAACGCGAAGGCGGCGATGCAGACCGCGATCCACGCCAGGCGGCGCCAGAGCGGCGTTCCCTTGGAAGAGTTCGGAATGCCGTTGAGCACCATCGCCTGAGTATCGAACGGGGTGCCGCACTCCGGGCAGATCCCGGGTGCGGCGAGCCCCTCAAGCGCGTACCCACATCCGAGACACTCGTGTGGACCAACAGACCACTGTGGATCGGGCAGATGGTTCACCGAGTGGCGTCAGATCACTTGGCGCCGGCGGCCGGTCCCTGGTACTGGGCCGGGCCGAACCCGAGGATGGGGATGAACACGAAGCCGAGCAGGATGAGACCGACGGCGAAGAGCACGGACTTGCCGAAGGACTTGGCCAGATCGACCATCAGGATGATGGCGATGATGAAGTTGATGAAGGGGATGAGCATGAGGATGAGCCACCACCACGGGCGGCCGACGATCTTGCAGAGGATGAAGGTGTTGTAGATGGGGACGATGGCGGCCCAGCCGGGCTGGCCGGCCTTGGAGAAGATCTTCCAGAGTCCCGCGATGACGACGACGATGATGCCGACGTAGATGACGAAGAACAGCAGGGCACCGATGGCACCTGCAGCGCCCGCCGCCGCGCCGCCCGAACCCGATTGCGCCAACGTGAAGAATGCGTTCGACATTGTTCGATGCTCCTGAAGAATGCGTTCGACATTGTTCGATGCTCCTGGCCCGGACATGCGCGGCCCGCTCGCCCACGTGGTCGGCGGGTGCGCTGGTACGGACGGGCGGCAGCATACCAGAAATGGTGTGGGGCGTGGGGGCTCATGTCGATTTTCCACATGGTCCGGTGGGGCGCGATCTCACTACGCTTTACCGACACCCCCCCAGCCCCCATCCCCGCCCCTCCCCCACTCATCTTCACGATTACGACCGAAATGTCTTGTGAAACGGAGTTCGCCATGCACGTTGCCCGCTCTCGCGTTGCCCCTGCCGTTCTGATGGTTGTTTGCGGAGTCGCCCTGTCGGCGACGGGTGCGTTTGCCGGGCCGGACGCTCCGCCCAAGCACGAGGCTCCGCCGGCGAAGAAGCATGACGGAAAGAAAGGGGACAAGGCCCCGGGCGGGCCGGCGGTGGGCGTGGCGCTGATCGAGATTCATGGGGACCTGTCGGAGCAGCCGCACCCGCTGACGTGGCTGTTCGGGGCGGGCGATCACCCGACGCTTCGCGACGCGATCAATCTCATCCTGGATGCGGGGGACGACGACCAGGTGCAGAACATTGTGATTCGGGTGCGGGACTCGCGGCTGCACCTGACGCAGGCCGAGGAGCTTGGCGCGGCGATCACCAAGGTGCGAAACCACGAGGGCGGGGCGAAGAAGGTGTTCCTGTTCTGCGATGACTACTCGATGACGGAGACGGTGCTTGGGTCGTACTGCGATCAGGCGATCATCCAGGCGGGGGGCGGCGTGAGCGTGCCGGGCATGTACATGGAGGAGATGTTCCTCGCGGACACGATGAACTGGGCGGGGCTGACGCCGCAGATGGTGCAGATCGGTGATTACAAGGGGGCCAACGAGCAGTACATGCACTCGCAGCCGAGCCCGCAGTGGGAGCAGAACATCTCGGGCCTGCTCGACGGGCTGTACGGCAACGTTCGCACGCACATCAAGACCGGGCGGAAGATGGACGACGCCAAGCTCGATGAAGCGATGAAGCAATCGTGGATGGCGCTGGCGGACACGGGGGCGAAGGTGGGGCTGCTGGATGCCGCGGTGGATCTGCCGGATATTTCGACGCACATCAAGGCTGTCACGAGCGCGGACTCGCTCGCTTGGATGGACTACACGCCGGAGGACAAGGCGCTGGCGATTGATACGTCGAATCCGTTTGCGATGATGGGGAAGCTGATGAAGCAGCCGCAGACGTCGCCGACGCGGGAATCGATCGGGATCGTGTACATCACGGGGCCGATCATCGACGGGGAGAGCAAGCAGGGCGGGTTCATGGGCGAGGCGTCGGTGGGGTCGTATACGGTGCGGCGCGCGCTGAGCGAGATCGAGGATGAGGACCTGATCAAGGGTGTGATCGTGCGGATCGACTCGCCGGGTGGGTCGGCCATTGCGAGCGAGGTGATCTGGCAGGGGCTCAACCGGCTGCAGACCAAAAAGCCGGTGTGGGTGAGCGTGGGCGGGATGGCCGCGAGCGGCGGGTATTACTGCCTTGCGGGCGGGCAGAAGGTTTATGTGAATCCGTCGAGCATCGTGGGGTCGATCGGCGTGGTGGGCGGGAAGGTGGCGATGAGCGGGCTGTATGACAAGCTGAAGATCCACATCCATGGGCGCGAGCGCGGGCCGATGGGGCGGATGCTGGCCGCGTCGACGCCGTGGACGGATGTGGAGCAGGGGCTGGTCCGGGCGAAGATGCAGGAGACCTACGACCTGTTCACCAAGCGGGTGTCGGAGGCCCGGAAGGGGATCGACCTGTCCAAGACGGCCGAGGGTCGGCTGTTCACGGGCAACGAAGCCCTGAAGAACCGCATGGCGGACAAGATCGGCGGGCTGGATGACTGCATCGAGGACCTGGCGGCGGAGCTCAAGCTGACGGCGGGCGAGTACGAGATTCTGGAGTATCCGGGGCCGAAGGCCCTGGGCGAGGTGATCGGTGAAGCGCTTGGCGGGTACATGAAGGCGCCGAGCGTTTCGGGCAAGATCGCAGAGGAGGCCGGTCCGCAGATCCTGTTCGGGACGGTGAAGGAGCTGGTTGGGCCGCGGCAGTGGCCGCAGCTTCGGGATCAGCTCTCGGCGTTCATGCAACTGCGGAGCGAGCCGGTGATTCTGACGAGCCCTCGGGCGGTGATCGTGCGGTGAGGGCGGACCTCATCGGGTGTTTGGGTTTGTGGGATCATTCGGATGGCATGAGTGCACTGTCGCCCCTCCGGGGCTTCGAGGAAGAAGCGGACAGAGGTCATGGATGTGCATTGACCGTGGGCTTACGCCCACGGCAAAGGACTTGCGCCCCTCCGGGGCTCGGATGCGGGGGATGATGTGGCTACGCTCTTTGGGTCCACGTCCCCGTCTCCCCCCCTTGCTTCGCCGGCCATTCGGTGAGGAGTCTTGACATGCCAGACGATCCGAAGTTGCATCGACCTGCGCCGCGGACCGAGGGAACACGACTGGTGGGCGCGCCCGAGGCGCCGGGGCAGGTGTCTCGGCGCTCGTTCATCAAGACGGTGGGCGTGTCGGCGGCCGCGTCCTCGCTGGCTGCGGCGGCGCAGGCGTCGGGGGTGCTGGGCAAGAGTCTTGATGATCAGGATCCGAAGACGTCCGGGCCGGCGATGCTCGGG
Organism: Phycisphaerales bacterium; assembly: GCA_044221735.1. GTDB lineage: Bacteria > Planctomycetota > Phycisphaerae > Phycisphaerales > UBA1924 > UBA4658. The sequence goes on from JBGAOP010000044.1 coordinate 18,246, forward strand.
CCGGATGCGGTGACCATCACGCTGAATGTGAACGGCAAGAACACGCCGCTGAAGGTGGAGCCGGCGACGACGCTGCTGGAGGCTTTGCGTATTCACATGGGGCTGACGGGCGCGAAGGAAGTGTGCGATCGCGGGGCGTGCGGGGCGTGCTCGGTGATCATGAACGGGAAGACCGTCAACTCGTGCATGACGCTGGCCGTGGACTGTGTGGGTTCGCCCATCACGACGGTTGAGGGCCTGGGCACGCCCGACGCCATGGACCCCGTGCAGGTGGCGTTTGTGAAGCATGATGCGATGCAGTGCGGGTTCTGCACGCCGGGGTTCGTGGTGGCCAGCCGCGTATTCCTGAACAACAACCCCAAGCCGACGCTGGAGCAGATCAAGCACGGGCTGGGCGGGAATATCTGCCGGTGCGGGACGTACACGAACATCTTCAATGCCGTGCTGGAAGCGTCCGGTCAATCGCCGGTGATGGAATCGAAAGTCGGGTAGGGTCTTGTCTTGAAATCCAAAGGCACCGCCACGGAGTGGCGGGCCACCCGGAAAGGGGCCTGAATGGACCGCATCGACCTGATGCCAACTGATCTGCCGACGACGAACCGGCCCATGAACGCGGGATCGTCGGTGAACGACGACACATCGCGATTGGACGGCCCCGCGAAGGTGACGGGCAAGGCGAAGTACGGACGCGACATGTACTTCACCGGCGGGCTGTACGTCGGCTTCCTGCGCTGCCCGTACGGCGCGGCGAAGCTCGACAGCCTTGACGAGAACGCGGCCAAGGCCGTGCCCGGCGTGGTGGAGGTGAAGATCACCCGGCGCGACGGCAAGTACCACGGACAGCCGATGGGGCAGGTGGTGGCGGAATCGCCGCTGGCCATGAAGCGCGGGCTTCGCGCCCTCAAGTGCACGTGGACGCCCCAGCCGGTGAAGACGCGGATCTCCGACACGCTCACGGATCTTCCGGAGCCGGAAGACAAGGCCAAGGAAGCGCTCGACGCCGCGGAGTTGAAGCTCGAGGCCGTGTACACCACGCCGGTGCAGCCGCACTCGTGCCTGGAAACGCACGGGGCGTCGATCGAGTTCAAGGGCGAGTCGGCGATCATTCACTCTTCGACGCAAGGGACGAGCGCGGTGGCTCGCGGCGGGCTGGACAAGCCGCTGGGGCTGGCGCAGACGGCGATCGAGGTGAACTGCGAGTATGTGGGTGGCGGGTTTGGCTCGAAGCTGGGCGAGCCCGGTGTGGAGTGCCACGCGGCGGCGAGCGCGGCGGGGAAGCACAAGCGGTCCGCGTACATGTTCGCGGATCGGTCCGGCGATCAGACCGATACCGGGATGAGACCGGCGAGCCAGACGCTCGCGAGGATCGCGTTCAAAAAGGACGGGACCATCACGGGCGGCGAGATTCGGACGTGGGGCGGGACGGGCCTTGGCGGCGGCGGCGGGTGCAGCGTGCCGTCGGGCCGGTACAAGCTCGGCGTCAAAAAGAGCAGCCACGAGGATATCGGGCACAACGGGGGCAAGGTGATGCCGGCCCGCGCGCCGGGCTCGCCGCAGGGCGGGTTTGCCGAAGAGCTGATGCTCGACGAGATTGCGCTCATGTGCGGGATGGATCCGCTGGTGCTCAAGCGAAAGCTGGCCGCGCGGGATACCTATCGCGAGATGATGGACATGGGCGCGAAGATGATCGGGTATGCCGACCGCAAACCCACGGGGACGCAGACGGGCCAGCTTCGCATTGGGTATGGCATCGGAACGGCGAGTTGGGGCGGTGTTGGTCCGGGGGGCAAGGCGGAGGTGGTGATCCATCACGATGGGTCGGTGGAGTCGCGCACGGGCACGCAGGATGCGGGGACCGGAACGCGGACGGTGGCGGGCATTGTGGCCGCCGATGCGCTGGGCATTCCGCTCCACCTTGTGACGGTGCGGATCGGACATTCGAACCTGCCGCCGGGGCCGGGCTCGGGCGGCTCGCAGGTGACGGGGCAGATCGCGCCGACGATCGCCCGGGCGGCGCAGGATGCGAGGCAGCAACTGCTCGAGCAGGTCGCCAAGGGCGCTTCGGTCGAGATCGCCGATCTGGACATCAAAAACGGCGTGATCACGAACAAGGGCCAGCCGCTGATGTCGTGGAAGGAAGCGTGCGAGAAACTGCCGATGGATGGGATCGTCGGCAGGCCCAAGGAGAAGGGCGAGGCGGGGCAGGGCGGGAACGACGGCGTGCAGTTCGTGAAGCTGTCCGTCGACGCCGAGACGGGCGTTGTTCGCCCGCTGCACGTGGTGGCGATCCAATCGGCCGGCAAGATCATCTTCCGCAAGGGCGCGGAGAGCCAGGTGATCGGGGCCGTGACGCAGGGCATCTCCAACGCGCTGTTCGAGCGGCAGGTGCTCGACCGAAACGTGGGCACGATGCTCAACGACAACCTTGAGTCGTACAAGATCCTGGGGCCGTACGACATGCCCAAGATCGAGACGGTGCTGTGGGGGCACGGGCAGACGGGCGTGCGCGGCATCGGGGAGCCGCCAATCGCAGCGACCTCCGGGGCGGTGGCGTGCGCGATCTTCAACGCGATTGGCAAGCCGGTGCGCGACCTGCCGATGACCCCTGACCGGATCCTGGCGGCGATGGAAGGAGGGAAGGCGTGAACCGATTCGCGTTTGCACAACCCAAGTCGTTCGCCGAGGCCGCGGGGCTGCTGGCGGAGAAGAAATACTCGCTCCCGGTGCTCAAGGGGGGCGGGATCGATCTGATCGACCGGCTGAAGGAAGGGCTGACCGAGCCGGACGTGGTCGTGAACGTGCGGTGGCTGCACACCGAGGGAGCGACTGCGCCGATCACCGAGAGCGGCGGGAAGCTTCGGCTTGAGGCGACGACGACGCTGGCGGAGATCGCGGCGTCACCGATCGTGCGGAAGTCCGCCCCTGTGCTGGCGCAGGCCGTTGAGTGGGCCGCGTCGCCGCAGGTTCGCAACGTGGCGACGGCGGCGGGCAATCTGCTGCAGCGGCCGCGGTGCTGGTACTACCGGCACGAGCAGATCGGGTGCCTGAAAAAGGGCGGGGACCGGTGCTATGCGGTGGCGGGGGAGAACAAGTATCACGCGATCTTCGGCGATGGGCCGTGCCACATCGTGCATCCGTCCAACCTCGCCCCCGCGCTGACGATCTGCAATGGCGTGGTGCATGTGATCGGCTCGGACCGGAGTGAGATCACGCTGCCTGATCTGTTCCACATGCCCGACAAGGGCGTGCAGAGCGAGCACACGCTCAGGCCCGGGGAGGTGATCACGCATATCACCTGCGACGCCGCGCCAAGCAGCGGGTTCTACGCGATCAAGGAGAAGCAGAGCTTCGACTGGCCGCTGGCGGCGGCGAGCGTGTCGCTGGTGCTTGACGGGGCGAAGATCCGATCGGCCCGCGTGTGCGCCGGCGCGGTGGCGCCGGTGCCGTGGGTGCTGCCGGAGGTTGAGGCCGCGCTGAAGGGCGTTTCGCTGGACGATGACGCGGGGCTGCGGAAGGCCTGTGCCGCGGCGGTGGATCGGGCCAAGCCGATGACGGGGAATGGGTACAAAATGAAGTTGCTGCCGGTGGCGGTGCGGCGAGCGGTGCTGGCGGCCGCGGGACGCAAGACGGAGGAGCAAGCATGAACCCCCCCACCCCCCCAACTCAACCACAGGATGT
>JBGAOP010000045.1:0-20509 GCA_044221735.1 Phycisphaerales bacterium
GCCCCCAAGCCCCCCGCGCCCCCAGCAACCGAGGCCCCGCTCGCCCCAGCTTCCGGCACGCCCTCGAGCGGCGTGTCCCCGTCCTGGCCCGAATAGGGCGCACAAGCACAGGGGGCTCAGGCACACCCGGCAAACCACAGGCTTAGGAACAGGAACACGTCGCCGACGGACAGGCGACCATCTCCGTTCGTGTCCGCTTGGAGGTCGCCGTCAAACCACGCGCTCAGAAAATCGAAAACGTCCTGAACTGTGAGCCCGTTCGAGCGGTTGAAGTTCGCCGCACAGCACGTCACCGGATTCCCGGCGCTGCCGCAGGTGGTGCCGAGACCATGAAAGGTCGAGCCACTGGGGCAGGTGTCCGCGGTCTTGATGGAGCAGGAACTGCCGGAGCAGCACGCGCCTGCTTCGCAAGGGGTCGCGGCACAGGTCGCGCCAGACACCCAGGGACTGCTCTGGCAGTTTTCCGACGTCACGATCGTGCACACAACAGTGGCGGTATCGCAGCACGCGCCGACAGGTTGCGGAGCGCACGGCACTCCCGTGCAGGTCGTGCCGCTCGTCCAAACGCTCCCGCCGGCACATTCGCTCTGCACCGTGAGGATGCAGGACCCGACCGAAGAGCAACACGCGCCCTCGCACGGCGTGGGCAGGCATGTTGCGCCGGCAGTGAAGGTGCCGGTCCCGATGCACGCGTCATCGGCGGGTCCGCTTGCGGATGCGGTCCAGCACGCCCCCGTGGGGGCGCAGCACACGCCCGCCCGTGGTGGAACCAGCGACAGGAGAACCGGCTCGATGAGACCGGCCAGGTAGAGATAGTCGTTGCTGTTGCTTCCCGGAAGGCCCCCTGTCGGATGGATCCATTGCCCCGAAGGGAGAGCGTTGGGCGTGATGACCGCCGCGAAATCAGCGGAATGCGCAGCGGCCCATGCGGTGAGCGCGACGCCCGTTGAACTGGAGCTGAACGCGAACGACGAGTTGCTCGGATACATCAGCAGGATCACGGGCGCCGCCGGCGCGGCCGAGTGAATCTGCCCGAGAAGCGTCTCGATGTGCGAGATGCACTGGGCGGAGACATCCTCCCCGCCATGCTGAACAACCGATTTGGCCACGGAGTTGGTGAATGGTTCGAGAATGACAATCGTGCCGCCCGGAACCGTCGCGCCGCCGCTCTGGTACATCGTCGGCGACCCGTAGCCTCGCTCCGTAGCGGGATAGTTGCCGTTGTCCACATACGGCGTATTCGAGCCGTCGGTGGTAAAGAGGCGACCCGACTGTGACCCGCCGATCGCGGCATTGAAGCAGGAGAATCGCTTCTGCAGGAATGGGGAGAGAAATCCGGCCCATCCCAGCGAGGTGGCGGGTGAGGCGGCGTACTCCGCGCCGGCGGGCGTGCCGATCTCGATCGACGTGCAGCCGATGATCAGACGCAAATCTTGGCCATCCATGCCCCATTTGTGCGCAAGCCACGCGTTCCGAACCGCCTGATCGGCCTCATCGTGCGCGCACGACTCGATGAGCGATTCATAGAACAACCCGTCGAACCCGTTGTATTCGCCGTCGCAGCACCCCAAGGTGCCACCCGAGTTCAACGGGCTCCAGTAGGCTCCCAGCGCCAAGTCGCGGGACAGCGCGCCGACCGCGCCGTTGCACGCAACCCACCCCCGCGGCACTCCGCCGACGGTACGAGTGGACACGCCGACGACCCCGGGACCCGGCACGCACGGAACCAGCGGGATCGATCCGGCGAGCGTGCCGACATTCACCGTGTTGAGTTGCACCGCCGGTCGGTCGGACGAGATCGTGAGGCGGAGCTGGTTGGAGGTGCCCAGGAGACGCATGATGTTGCCGGTGCCCACCGCAAACGTGCTTCCCGCTCGCGCCGCCACAACCGCGGTCATGGATGTCTGGGCAAGACCGAAGCCCCCCGGCGAGAGAGAGCCGATCGCGAGAGACTGCTTCTGGGTCGTGGTGTTCTGGTTGAGGTTATCGAAGTACAGCGCGCGATACCCCCTCGCATCCTGCACGAGTGTCGGACGCGTGAGTCCGCCGGTGCTGTTGCTGGCCCCGCCCCATGAGCCATCGCCACCGCGAGCAACGTCGTATCGATTGGGGATCGACGCCGCCTGCGTACCGGTGCTGGCGAGCCCGCTCAAGCCCGGGGTCGCATAGACAGGGCCGGACACGTCGTAGTGGACCACGCCGTTCAGACCGCACCCGATGCCATCGCCGATGTCGTAGCACGCCGCACCCCAGACGGCCTTGCTCTCGGCCGCGGTTCTCACCCGGTCGAACCACGCGAACTGCTGGACAACGGCGGTCCACGGGCGGACTCCCCCCGTACCGGAGCCGATGCGAATAAACTCGGAATGGTCGGTGAAAGTCCCTCCGGTGGAACCGGCCTGATTCCGGAGAGCCGCGATCGGGGTGAGCACCACGCCGTCGAGTTCGGCCTCAAAGACCTCATTCGCGGTCGCTGGCGACTCGGACTTACGATATCGCACCGCCAGTTTGTGCTTCAGCCCATCGCGCCAGAACGGGGCTACGCCGTCAAAGAAGTCCAGATAAGAGGTGCGAGGCGGAGCGGCATTATCAGTAGCGACGATCGAGAGCCAGTTGGGGTTGGACCCTCCGACCGAGGACGAATAGTTGCACACGATGGTGATACCGTTGCTCCCATCGGCGCGCCGAGTGTCCAGAGGGCAAGCGAGGCTCGATCCGTCCGATGATGAGAAGAAAAACTCAATCTCCACGCCCGTGGTGGCAAGTCGGGAGTTTGTGTCGGCCGGCATCGCCCGCTGAAGGGTCCGACCGGGCGAGAGCAGCAGTGCCCCATTGGTAGAGTTCTTGGGAACAAACAGCAGCGAAGACGCGGAAACGCAGCCAGCCGCCGACGTGAAGTTGATCGCATGTCCCGACGAGTCCGCAACCTCTGTCCCACTTACTTCATCGCACCGAAGGAGAAAACGCGGAGCTGCGGCCAGTTGGGTTGAATGAGCCGCGGAGAGGGGGGGCGGCTGCGAGAGCGCATTGGATGCTAGAGAGAGAGAGAGAGAGAGAGAGAGCAACTTCGATGCCGTCACGATCAATCCTCTCAGTTCAAGCACACAACCTATGGCAAGTTCAGCAACGACGACCCAGATCCATGAGGGTACTTGCTGATGGCGGCATACGCAAGAATTGCACCGCTTGCACCAGGTCTTCGGGCGCCACCGGCCCCGGGGGCGGGGGCTGTTCCCGACTCATGAGAAACGACTTGGTCCCCCCAATTCCCGAGGTCCCAAAGCATCCCGCAGTTACACCGGCCGCCGCCGACCCCTTCCCTCCGGCCATGAGCCCCGGCCACACGACTGCCACAAGCCTCCGTGGGCCCTGATTTTGGCTGTTGGAAGGGCCTTTCTGGTGTAGACTTTGGTCCTCCCCGCTCGCGCCCCGGCCCCGTCCGGCCGCGGCGGTGGTGTCGATCCGTTCCGCCCGCCCCGCCCCACCCCCTCCAAGTCGAGGTCCTCATGCCGTTGATGCTCCGCCGCGTGCCCCTCTCCCGCGTGATGGTCGTGGCGGGGTGTGCCGTCGGCCTCACGGCGTTCGCCGCCGCGGCCCGCGCTCAGGACTCCGTCTCCACCGGCAACGGCCTCCCCGGCGATTCCTCCGACGCCTACCAGAACACCTCCGGCAACACCCGCCAGGTCCTCCGCTACATCGTCGACCTCACCCCCAAGACCTCCTCCTGGGCCGGCAAGTACGCCATCGGCCCCGCCGTCAAGTCCAGCAAGTCCAACGCGGGCGGCTTCTTCGACCAGCTCATCGGCGCCCAGGCCGTCTCGGCCCGCTTCAAGTCCGGCGCGTTCTTCTCCACCCAGACCTACTCCGAGTGGATGAACCTCCCCGGCGCGGGAATCAACGCGCCGCAGAACTCCACGCCCCCGAACGGCATCTCCGGCGCGGGCAAGAACGGCCAGCGCTTCGGCCTCGGCTTCATGGAGTTCGGCGCCGGACCCGACGGAGCCTTCGGCACCGGCGACGACGAGAACTCGCTCATCGGCTCCGAGATCGACTTCCAGTACCGCCAGCCCAACCGCCTCTACGTCCAGCGCACCGTCGCGGCCACCAACAAGAGCGCGGCCTCCGGCTCCGGCTCCGCCTCCTTCGGCGTCGGCGGCATCGACGAGTCCGGCGCGTTCCACACCTACGCCGACGGCTACGCCATGACCATCTCCACGCGCGTCCAGACCCGCGCCCTGCTCCGCATCAACCTCGCAAACCGCGGCGTCAACACGCTGAATCAGATCCAGGGCTCCGGCGTCAACGTCATCCCCGGCGACTCTGCCGCCGTCGACATCGTCCGCACCAACACCGTCGCCATGACCACCCCGGGCATCATCTCCGCCTCCGCCGCCGGCGGCGCGGGCCGGCCCGTCATGCTCTCCACCGACCTGACCAACAACTACGTCTACGAGTCGGCCGCCAACACCACGTCCACCTCCACCGCCTATCTCGGTTCCACGCTCGGCCCGCGCGGGAGCGTTTGCTTCATCCCGCAGGTCTACGCCCCCGTCGCCGCCGCGAGCCCCGTCGGCACCGCCGCCTCGCTCGCCCGCACCGACGCCAACACCAAGACCCGAGCCGTGCAGGTCTTCGGCGTCTCGTCCTCCGGCGCGCCGGGAACGGCCACGAACCTCACGCTCCCAGCCGTCGCGGGCTCCCTCGTCGACGCCGACGACGCTTTCGCCCCCGGCTCCGCCTTCGCCCCCATCACCGACCACGAGTTCACCAACTACGCCTCGCAGGCCTCGTTCCGCGGCGGCACCAGCCAGGTCGCCATGACCCAGCTCGCCTCGGGAGATCTGCTCGTCGCGGCCACCGTCGCCGCGAGCGGCGGCGGCAGCACCATCCCGCAGACGCAGGACGGCTACATCGCCGTCGCACGCCTCCCCGCCGCCGGCGGCGCGCCCGTGTGGACCATCGCCGCGCACACCGGCTCTTCGGGCTTCGCGGGCACCGGCCCCAACGCCAGCAAGACCATCTTCGGGCGGGCCACGCCCACCGACGCCCTCGCACCCATCGGCCGCCTCGCCAAATACTCCGAGGTCTACGGCTCGGCGGGGAGCGGCCCGAGCATCTCCAGCCCCGCCTTCGATCGCGCCGGCAACGTCTACTTCATGGCCGCCATCGGCCTCACCGGCTCGAGCACCACGTTCACCACCGGCCTGCTCAAGGCCAACTTCGACCCGGCTACGAACGGGTACAAGCTCGAGCTCCTCGCCTCCGTCGGCGACGTGGTCGCGGGCGTGAACTCGGGCAAAAACTATCAGGTCCAGTTCCTCGGCGTCGCCGACGCCGATAGCGTCGACTCGGGCTCGGTCTTCTCCTCGGCCACCGTGCAGGACTCCATCGCCGGCGCCAACGCCGCCGCCGCGCCCTACGGCAGCCCGCTCTCGCTGGGCGCGCTCGTCTTCCGGGCCAAGATCGTCTACGACATCAACGCCGACGCCCTCTACGCCGACCCCAGCGGGTCGTCCTCGGGCTCCACCAGCCCGGACCAGGCGTACAACGTGGCGCTCGTCATCATGCCGCGCATCCCGCGCGGCGACGCCAACCGCGACCAGACGCTCACGGTCGCCGACATCTTCGATTTCCTCAACACCTGGTTCGGCGCCCTCCCCGGGGCCGACTGGAACGGCGACGGCACCATCACCACCTCCGACATCTTCGACTTCCTCAACGACTGGTTCGCGGGCGGATGAGCCCGAGCGCCCGCGGCCGCCGCGCCGAACCCGCACCATGACCAAAGAAAGCGGCGGCGGCCCTGTGGCCGCCGCCGCTGTTCAACTGGTGCTTCCAACACATCGCTTCGTCACGGGCATCCCGCGAACCACGCGTTCAGGAACGCGAAGATGTCCTGAACCTGCAGCCCGTTGAGCCCGTCAAAGTCCGCCGCGAGAACGCCCGCGAACCACCCGTTCAGGAACGCGAAGATGTCCTGGACCTGCAACTGCCCGTTGTGGTCAAAGTCCGCGCGGCACCCCGCCGGGCACGGGTTCGGGTCCACAACATGCGTGAGCGTGTGCCCCGCCGGGCCGCTGCCCAGCGTCGTCACATCGATCGCGGTCCCGACGTTCTCCGTGAGCGAGATCCCCGCCGTCGGCGGCGCGTTGACCGTATCGATCGCGCCATAGCGGAACTCGATCCCGCTGGAGAACTCGTTGAGCACCACCTCGAACGTGGACGACGTCTCATCGAAGTCCTGCGTCTTCATCCCCGTCCACTGCACGATGAATCGCCGGTTCGGCGCGTTGCCCCGCGTGGCGTACCGCACCGAGCCCGCCCCCGTCGCCGGGTCCGTGTCGTAGTCTCGCCACAGCGGACAGATCAGCGCGTGCGGCAGGAACCCGGGCACATTCGTGTTGTACGGCGAGCCCAGGAAGAAGTCCGCGTCGAACGTCAGGAACCCGTTCGTCGAGATATCCACCGTCGATCGCGGCGTGCCGAAGTAGTTGAACACGAACCCGATCGGCACATCCGCCTGCCCGCAGTTGTCCCCGCACGCGTCGATCGGCGTCCCCGTCGCGGAAATGTCCTCGAGGGCGCCCGCCGTGGCCGCGTCGGTGTAGTGGCCCTCCGGCGCGGGGCACGTCGTGTCATCCCCGGCATACGCCCCGCCGCCCGCCGCGCACGCGGCCTGCGTGACCACCGTGCACGCCCCGCTCGTACAGCACCGCCCGATCGGCGCACACCGCTCCACGCTCACCGTGAGCACGTAGTGGCTGTGATAGTCGCACGTCGCGAACGGATCGAGGTTCACCACCGCGATGTGGTACGTCCCCGCGTCGATCGGCTGCGTGAAGTCCGGCGTCGCGAACTCGGCGCACCCGTCGCTGCGCCGCAGCAGGTTGAGGGCGAAGGGCGGCGGCGGGCAGTCCGGCGGGAGCAGGTCGCACTCGCCCGCGAACTCGCTCTGGAACGCGATGGTCACGTTGGTCGCCACCGGTGTCGAGAACTCGTACCAGTCCTGATCCCCCGCGGGCGCGACGCCGTAGATCGTCGTCGTGCCGCACTCCAGGTGCGTGTACGCGGGCGTCGCCGCGAAGCACCCGCCGTTGACGTCCGCCCCGCACGCCTCCGGCTCGATCACCGCGCCCGCGGGCATCGGGATGTGGCACTCGGGCACGTGATTCACCGAGAAGAACCCCGGCGCCCCGCCGACGTCGAACTGCGGATTGGGCCACGAACCGATGCGGATCAGGTACGAGAGCCCCTGCGCCGGCCGGAACACCCCCCGCGACACCACGCCCTCGAGCGTGTGGATGCCCAGGCAATAGTCGTCGTTGCACGCGGTCACCGGCATGAGCGGCGTCGGTCCGTTGCACCCCGCCACGTACACCGACAGCCGCGTGTCCAGCGGCGTGCCGCCGCACAGCGTCACCTCGACGTTCTCGCCCGGCGGCGTGACGCCCGACCACACGTACCACACGTCGTGGGTCATGTTCCCGGTGCCGAACGATGTGCACTGCGGCCCGTCGTCCGGGCCGCTGGAGTTGGCCAGCGTCGAATCGAAGTCGAACTGCCCGAATCCCGAGATCGGCTGCGCCGTGTCGCAGTCATCGTTCGCGGGTGCAAACACCCGCTCGAGCGTGAACGCCGACGCCACCTCCGGCTCGTCCCGCGCCGTCACGCGGATCATGTACCGCGTCCCCGCGTCGGCCGCGAACACCACCTGGTCGATGTTCGTGCCCACGCTCGCGCGGCAGACCACCACCGTCGGATTCTCGCACGACCCCGTCATGATCACGTAGTCCAGCGTCGGCGCGCTCGCCGCCTGCTTGATCCGATAGCTCCCGCTCTCCGCCGGCGTGAACGCGTACCACACATCCGGGAACGGCGATCCCAGCCCGCACTCGCCCGCGAAATCCCGCGTCGCGCCCACCGTGCTCACGGGCACGAGCGACGGCGTGATCGTCGTGGGATTCGCGCAGCAGTCGTTGGCCGGCGCACCGGGGTGGGCCGTGCACGGCGGCACGAGCGCGATGCTCATGCGCGGATTCAGCCCCGCCGGCCCGAACGAGACCTTCGCGATCCGCACCTTGTAGTGATGCCCCGCCTGCACGGCGAGGCTCACCGATGAGCAGAACAGCGAGTAGTCGTCGTTGCACGCCAGCACCGTCCCGCCCGCCCCGGGGCAGCCGTCGAGCACCGCGATCGTGGTGTCCACGCTCGTGAGCCCGCACGTGTTGAAGATGGCCGTGCCGCTCACCGCGGGCACATAGTCCAGCCACACATCCGGCGAGCCATCCGTCCCCGCCGGATCGCACGGAGCCGTGAAGCCCTCGCTCCCCGCGCTCAAGAACGGCGTGCCGAATGTTCCCTCGCCTACCGCTGGCGCATCCTCGCAGAGATCCGCCGCAACCTGTGCCCGCGCGCCCGCACCGAGCACCCCCACTCCTACCGCCGCACCCAAGGCTCGAACCACCACCAGCCATCCCTTCGCCCCCCGTCCGCCGGCAACGCTGAACATGGTCGTTTCTCCCAGAACATCCCTTCCCCGAACACCGCTGCAAGGTCGAGCCATGGACCCGCCGCGGCCTTTGATGTCACTTCGAACCCAAAGTATGCCCTGTTTCAGTCCAAATGGAAATCCTTCGATACATTTTTAAGGAAACATCTTGGGAATATTTGGCCTATTCCCTGTTTGTACGTAGTATCTGATAGACTCGCAAGGCGCATGAGTACCGTACCGAACCCAAATATTCTCCGCGATCTCACCTCAAATCACCTGGCCTTTGAGGACGCTGTTCGTCGCGCGGTTTCGCTGGTCCAAGGTGCGACCGCGGCCCTGGTCGAAGCACTCCCCACGGAACCTCGAACCGCTCAGGAACTCGCGGCCGTCCTTGCCGTGGACAAGAACCTTGCCTGGAAGGTGTTCCGCCTGATGCGCGAACGGGACCGGTTTGCGGGAGGCCGATTCGTTCTCGGCCCGCAGGCCCTCGGCATCTTCATCAAGGCCGCCGCGCAGCGCGGTGCGGCCGGCGGGCTCATCGACGACCTGCGCGAGGCCGCCGCAGAGTTCGAGGAGGTCATCCGCGTCCACGCCGGGGATCGGGCGTCGTTCGAGATGATGCTCAGCGCGGCCGGGGCCGAGCCGGACGAGAGCACCGAGATTGCCCTTCGTCGCGCCGCCTTCCGCTCCAACGGCTACTTCGTGGGCGTGCAGGCCCGCGCCCAGGTGCAGACGTTCATCGCCGCGCCCTCCGCCGACGGCCGGATGGTCGACGGCGTCTCGCTCCGTTCGCTGATCGATCTCCGCCGCCTGCGCGCCGCCGCGCCTGTTGTCATCGGCAGGGCCATGTGCACCGACGCGGGGGGTGTGCTGCTGCACCCCGGCGGGGTGGAGACGCTCGACGACGCCATCAGGCCGGGCGAGATGCCGCTCATTCGCGAGTTCTGCTCGCAGCCGCTGCCCGCGTTCCGGCGCGTGATGGGCGAGCGCGGGTTTGTCGAGGACCTGCTCGGCGTGGGGCCGGTGGGCGACACCGGCGCGACCACCGTCACCGCGGGCGAGGTGATGCGCTCGGTTTCGGACCGCCGCCGGATCCCCGGCGATGAACTGGCCCAGATGGTCACCCGCGTCCGCACGCCGTGCGAGGTGGTGATCGCGGACTACATCGTGCATCGCGACCTCTACGGGCCGCTTGCTCCGACGCTCAACGTCTACTGCGACATGATGGGCGAGGCGATGCGGCGCGTGGAGGAGAAGGACCGCTACCGGCGCGCCGTGAGCGAGAAGGTCGAGCACCTGGGCGGCGGCGTGGAGGCCGCGCAGACGCCCGAAATCCCCCGATACTCACGGCTGCTGCGGCACGTCTTCGATCGCCTGCGCTGGAACGCGGGCGATTTCGAGGTGTACCGGGTGCGAATGGAGTTCCCGTTCGTTCCGTCGAGCGTCGTGATCGTCCACGAGGTTCCGGGCTGAGCGATCAGCGCTTGTCGAGCCAGTTGCCGGGGCCGTTGCCCACCCACACGTTGCGACCGTCGAACACGAGCGAGTCGATGCCGGTCTCGATGGTGACGGTCTGCGCGCTGACGAGATTCGGCAGCGACCAGGCGGTGAGCACGCCGTTCTGCTGGGCGGTGATCAGGTAGGTTCCGTCGAACACCATGGCGGTGGCCGCGGCGGTGCCGACGGTGGTGGTGGTGATGCTTCCGGTGCCGTCGGCGGCGAAGGAGTAGATCTTGTTGCTCACGCCGTCGGAGACGTAGACGGTGGGCCCGACGACGACGACGCGCTTGGGCGAGCCGCCGGTGACGCGGGTGCTGGTCGCGCTGGATTGGCTCTGCGTGAAGCGGTAGACGGTGCCGGTGGAGGATGAGGAGACCCACACGCCGCCGGTCTCATCGGGCGCGGCCCCGCCCGCCGAGGCGACCGTCCACGAGCGGGTCGTGGTGCCGTCGGTGGTGTTCACGGGCAGCGCGTACACGAGCGACATCTGGCTGCTGGTGACGTAGAGATATCCGTTGGAGACGGCCATGAAGCGGTTGAGGCCGCCGACGGAGAAGGTCTCCTGCGCGCCGTCCTCGGGATCGATGCGCGTCACGCCGTTGGAGGAGGCGACCCACATGTGCGAGCCGTCCCACGCCGCGCCCGAGGGGAAGGAGGTGCCGCTGAGGATGATGTTGCGGATCTGCTTGCCGTTGCGGGCGCGGATCTGCATGACCTTGCCGGAGGTGACCTCGGGCACGAAGAGATACTCTCCGTCGCAGGCGGGATCGGTGGGCGTGCTGCCGGAGGGGAACGTGAAGCGATAGGCGGGGCCGGTCTCGAAGATGCCGGTCTTGAGCGTGGCGACCTTGATGGCCGAGAGCCCGCTGCCGGGTGTGCCCTGCGGGCCCGCGGCGCCCGCCGGACCGGCGGGACCCTGCGGACCTTCCGGGCCCTGGGGTCCCTGCGGACCAGCCGGACCGCCGGATGGACCGATGGGTCCCTGCGGACCGGCCTCGCCGGTATCGCCCTTGGGCCCGGCGGGACCCGCCGGACCCACGGGCCCTGTGGGACCCACGGGCCCCTGCGGACCGGGCGCGCCGGCGATGGCGTTGAGCGCGACCTTTGCCACGGCCGCGTACTGCGACATCGCGACGATCTGCACTTCCTGGCGGGCGCCCATGGGCGAGAAGGTGCGGATGAACCCGGGCTGGCGGACGGCGACCTCGAGCCAGCGGTGGCGGCCGTCGAACTTGTTGGGGCCGAAGCGCAGCTCGACGGGGGCGACGCCGTCGTCGGAGCGAACGCCGATGAGGGTCATGGTGTCGCCGATCTGGTTGCCGCCGATGGCGGCGTCGAACATCTTGACCTGCAGGTCCACCACGCCCGTGCACGGGCGGCCGTTCATGTAGACGGTGAGGTTCTGCTGGAACTCGCCGGCGAAGGCGATGGTGTGGCCCGGTCCGGCCAGCGCCGGAGCCGACGCCGCGGCCAGAACAACGCACGCAGCGAACGCCGCGCGAAGGGACGAATGACAAGCGAGCATCGGGGGAACCTCCGAGAACACAACGCGACGAATCGGGGAACAACCGGCAAACCGTGATACCGACGATCCGCCGCCGGGGATGGCCAGACACGGGAATATCGGCCCACCACCCCGTGCCCGTGAAGGCGGATGGAGGGGAAAGGGTAGGGGAAGTTATCGAACCGTTGCCCCGTGCGCTGGTGGCAGAAACTTGCCGGGAATCGATCCGCAGGGGGAAGGGAGGAGGTTGCGGGCCAGTGCTTCCCCACCCCCTTCCCACCACCCCTCGCCCTTGGCCCGCACGGGCGCCCGGACGGCGGCCCCACGCGATTTGACTTGGGCCGTCTTATTGCTAACCATCTGGTTAGCAATGTCCTTCGCCTCCCTTGATCGCGTCTTCTCGGCACTCGCCAGCCCGGCGCGGCGGCGCATGCTGGACATTCTCCAGGCCGCCCCCGGATGCACCATCGCCGATCTCGGGACCCACTTCCGAATGTCCGATGTCGGCGTGCTCAAGCACATCCGCGTGCTCGAGCGGGCACGCCTCGTCCTTTCCCGCAGGGAGGGGCGCGTCCGGCGGCTGTTCTTCAATCCCGTCCCCATCCAGCTCGTCTACGACCGGTGGACCACCGACTACTCGGGCTTCTGGACCGCGCGCATGGCCGACATCAAGGAACGTCTCGAGTCCCGTCCTCCCCTCGCGGCGCCTTCCGCCGCGTCGCTCGCCGATCAAGAAAAGGTGGCCCGCAGTGCCTGACGCCCGCCGACGCATGTTCCAGATCGTCATCGAGGCGTCCGTGGACGCCGTGTGGCGCGATATCACCCGCACCGATGCGCCCATCGCGTGCTTCTTCAACAACCGCATGGTCCTCGGGCGGGGCGGCCTGACGCGCGGCACCAAGCTCGCCATGCGCAGCGCCGACTCGAAGTACACCGGCGTCGTGGGCACCATTCTCGAATGCGATCCGCCGCGCCGGTTCGCGCACACATTCCGCTTCACCAACTTCGACGACCCCGAGTGCCGGGTGACCTACGAGCTCAGGGCCATCGCCGGCGAGCGCGGCCCGGCGACCGAGTTCACGCTCATCGTCGACGACCTGCCGCTGGGGACCAAGACCGCCAAGCAGATGGTGCAGGGCGGCACGATGATCGTGAACACGCTCAAGTCCACGATGGAGACGGGCAGGCCGTCGGCGGGCATCCGCTTGCTCTTCGCCATTTTCAAGATCATCACGCCCCTCGTCACCCCGAAGAAGAGTCGCAGCGAACATTGGCCGGTGGACTGAGCGCCCGGCGCACACGGAGACTCCCATGATCCGCTCGATCCTCGCCGTCATCGCGAGCTTTGCTCTCTGGACCGCCCTCTGGTTGGCCGGCCAGTCCACACTGTTTGCCGCACCGAGCAGGGCCGTCGAGTCGGGGCGGCGGTTCGACGATGCGATGGTGCTCGCCCAGATCGTGGCCTTCAGCATCCTGTGCTCGGCCGCGGCGGGGCTGTGTGCCGCGCTCATCGCGAGGGGCTCGTCCCGCGCTCCGGTGATCCTCGCCCTCATCCTGCTCGCGGTCGGCGTGGCTGTTGAGGCATCGGCGTGGACGCTGACGCCGGTGTGGTACCACGTGGTATTCCTCGCGCTGCTGATTCCGGCCACGCTGATCGGGGCTCGACTGGCGCGTGTCGTGTGGCACTCGCGCGTCACATCCTGAAACTGCGAAGCCGAAAGAAAACCCTCCGCTCGCGCGGAGGGCTCGTAGAGACATTGGGAACGGCCACGCGGAGAAGTCGGCCCGGGCCTCCGGGCCTCTGTTTAGAGCAGCTCCGCCGCCAAGCTCGCCAGTTCGCTGCGCTCGCTCTTGGTCAGCGACACATGTCCGACGACGCTGAGGCCCTTCATTTTCTCGATGAGGTACGACAGGCCGTTGGAACTCTGGTCGAGGTAGGGGTTGTCGATCTGCTGGATGTCGCCGGTGAGGATCACCTTTGTACCCTCGCCGACGCGCGACACGATCGTCTTGATCTCATGCGGCGTGAGGTTCTGGGCCTCGTCGACGATCATGAACTGGTGCGGGATGGAGCGGCCGCGGATGTAGGTGAGGGGCTCGAGGACGAGCTTGCCGTCGGCCATGAGCTTGCGGATCTTCATTTCGCTCGACTGCGCATCGCTGGCCCCGCCCCCACCGCCGCCGCCCATCTGCATGGACGAGCCGCGGGCGGACATGAGGTACGTCAGGTTGTCGAAGATCGGCTGCATCCACGCAGCCAGCTTCTCGTCCTTATCACCGGGCAGATACCCGATGTCGCGGCCGAGGGGCATGATGGGCCGCGCGACGAGGAGCTTCTCGTAGCGCTCTTCGTTGAAGGTCTTGGCCATGCCGGCCGCGACGGCGAGGAGCGTTTTGCCCGTGCCGGCGGAGCCGAGGAGGGTGACGAGGCGGATCTCGTCGTCCATGAGCAGATCAAAGGCCATCGTCTGGCCCACGTTGCGCGGCAGGATCCCGTAGATCGGCTTGCGCGGCTGGTTGACGGGGATGAGATGGTCGGTGTCGGCGAGGCGGCGGGCGAGGCCGGTGTGGCCCTCATCGCCCGTGTCGCGCAGGATGATGAACTGGTTGGAGATGACGGGCTTGGAGTACTCGCCGCCGCCCTCTTCGGGAGGGAGCGTGGTGGTGAGCGCGTCCTTGATGCGGTCCACGGCGAGCATCCGCTCGGAGTAGAGCTCGTCGATGAGCGCGCCGTCCACCGCGGCCGAGAGGAACCCGGTATACAGGCGGTCGGCGTCGACCTTCTGGTTCTCAAAGTCCTCGGTGCGGATACCCAGAGCATCGGACTTGATGCGGGCGTTGAGGTCCTTGGAGACAAACACCGCGCGCTTGCCCGCCGAGTGCAGGGCCCAGGCGACGGCGATGATGCGGTTGTCGGGCGAGTCTTCGGCGAGGACGGAGGGGCGAGTGTGCTCGGCGACGTCGATGCGGACGTCGCCCGTCAGGCCGGAGGAACTGGAGGCCTGGCCGACGGTGGGGCTGTGGTCGCCCCACTTCACGCCCTCGGTCAGGCGACCCTGCGAGCGGAGGCGGTCGAGGTGGCGGATGCACTCGCGGGCATTGCGACCCACGTCGTCGTTGAGGCGCTTGAGCTTGTCGAGCTCCTCGATGACGGCAAAGGGGATGACGACGTGGTGCTCCTTGAACACGAACGGGGCGTTCGGGTTGTGGAGCAGCACGTTGGTGTCGAGGACGAAGTGCTTGACTTCCTGCTCGGTCGCCTGCGGAGCGGACTTGCTTGAGGTGGCGGCAGGAGAAGCGTGACGCGCGTCCTTGCTCTTGGTGGATGCCATCGGGGCTGGGCACTCCGAAACAACGCCCCCCGGAACACTTCGACGGCCTCTCGCCCGCGCGGGAGGCATGGTGGGACTACGACACTCATCGGTCCCGGTGCGGGAGTCTACAGCAATAACCAGAGAGAAGACGTGGTTAAGGGACGAAGGCGGCAACCGACAGCGTGAGGGCGACGACGGCGGCGATGGCGACCTTGACGAGGGTGGCGGCGAGGCGGCCGATGGCCGCGCCGGTGCCGGAGCGGCGGGCGTCGTCCCACGAGCGGTTGGCGATGTGACGCTCAGAAAGCAGGGCGCCGAGAAAGGCGCCGGCGGCCGCGCCGAGGATGGTGCCGAGGAGGGGAAGGAGGAAGGAGCCGGCGATGGCTCCGATGACGGCGCCGAGGATGGATCCCGCGCCACCCCAGCGCGAGCCGCCGAACCTCGATGCGCCGATGGCGGAGGCGGCGAACTCGATGGCCTCGGCGAGGAGGGCGAGTGCGGCGCAGATGCCGAGCGTCCACCAGGAGAACATCCATGTGCCGTGGGCCCATTGCTGCCACCACTGGGCGAGGCCGGCGCAGAGGATCATGAGCCAGATGCCGGGGAGCAGGAGCGCGGTGATGGCGACGCCGACGAGGTTGAGGATCGTCAGGAGCAGGGCGACGAGGAGCTCGGAGAGCCAGGGGGGCATGGGGGCAAATGGCAAAGTGCAAATCGACCGGGCGATGTGCTCTTACTCGGCCTTGGTGGGCTCTTCGGTGGGGGCCGGGGCTTCGTCCTGCTTGTCCTCTTCGGCGCGCTCGGGGAAGCGGGTGCGCTCCATCTGGAGGACCCAGTCTTCGAGGGGGACGTAGCGGAGGAGGTCGACCTTGTGCTCGGTGCCGCTCTCGGTGACGAGGGTGGCGTAGAACTTGTGCCAGAGACGCTTGTCGATGTCGCGGAGGTCGGCGGGGGTCATGCTCTCGCCGGTGGCAAGGGTGAGGCGCTGCGACTCGGGCTCGAAGGTGAATCGCTTGGCCGCGGCCTTGCAGCGGAAGAGCAGGGTGAGCAAGTAGGCACCGCCGCCGAAGCCGACGAGAACGAAAGCCCACTGCACGGGGAGATCCCAGCGAGAGAGGGCGGTGGCGGGGGGCGTGGAAGCCCAGTAGCGCTTGAGCTCGGAGAGGAGCTTCTGCGGATCGAGGGTGTCGCGCCGGGCGGGCTTGCCGGACTCGGTGATCTGATCGATGCCCTCGCCCGTCGAGACCTTGTAGAAAAGGTTGTGGGCGATGGAGGGCTGTCCGGGGATCTGCTGGGTGTAGTCGCCGAGGGGTTTTTCGCCGGGGGAGAGATGCCAGACGACATCGAGGGCGAGGAGATAGTCGTGGCGGGCGACCTCCATGGCGGCGGCGCGGGCCTCGCTGCCCTCGCGGCGCGCCGCGGCGGAGAGTTCGTCGAGCTTGGCGTTCAGGCGCGAGAGTTCGGCTTTCGGATCGGCGATGGCGATCTTGTCGGCGCGCAGGAGGCCGGCGGTTTCGGCGGAGGCGAGGAAGTCGCGGAGCTTGAGGGAGGCGTAGCCGAGGCCGCGCGACGGGTAGAGGTATCCAGCGTCAAAGAGTGCCCAGAGGCCGAAGCCGAAGAGGACGATGGAGAAGATGCTCATCTTGAGCACCCAGGTGCGGTTGAGCGTGCAGGATTGGGTGGTGGGCATCGGAGGGAGATCGGGTGAAAAGGGAAGGGGCGGAAGCCCAGTGTAGAGCGATGTACGAAGTACGAGGTACGACGGACGAGGTTGGGGTGTGCGGCTGGTGCCCCGGTTTGGGGGCGGCCTGCGGTGGGACGAGGAGGAAAAAGATGGTTATCCGGCGTCTGGGTGGGTGAGCGCACCCTGCCAGAACTCTTCGGCCCATGCGCGGCCTTCGGGGGTTTGCATGAGCGTTGTCCAGCCGCCGTCGGAGACTTTGCGGACGGGAATGCGCGGCGGGCGCACGCCGCGCTTCATGGCGTTGGTGAGCCATGCGGAGTGGTAGCGGCGGATGGATTCGGCGAGGAGGTCGAGATCGGGCGGGCGGTCGCCGGGCATGGAGGATTGTAGGGAATGGTGAGAAGTGAGCGTGCGGACGCGGATCGCAGGAATGAAAAGGCCCCGGGGAATCGGGGCCTTTGGGGGGACGGGGATGAGGGAGTCTTCGACGGGGTGTGCCGCGGGGGTACGCGATTCTCAGCAGCCGGCGAACCAGGCGTTGAGGTAGTCGAAGATGTCCTGCACGGTGAGGCCGCCGCCGTTGAAGTCGGCGGCGGGGCTGCCGGCGAACCAGCCGTTGAGGAAGTCGAAGATGTCCTGCACCGTGAGGTCGCCGGAGTGGTTGAAGTCGGCGGCGCAGGTGGCGGGCGGGGTGCAGGAGATGAGGTCGATGGCGAAGTCGTCGATGGCGGCCTCGACGACGGAGGCGGTGGCGTCTTCGGCGATGAATCGGACGCGGACTGTGTCGGTGGGGGTGAGAGAGCCGCCGGCGAGGTCGGAGAGCTTCCAGGAGGCGAAGCGCCAGCCGGGGTTGGTGTCGGCGGAGCTGGCGGGGCCGATGGTCTCGGCGTTGGTCCAGGTTGTGCCGTTGTCGGTGGAGATGTCGACGCGGAAGGTGTTGGTGAAGGGGTTGGAGCCCGCGCCGTTGGAATACCAGCGCCAGTAGGAGACGGCGAAGTCGGAGGAAGCGGCGAGGTTGAAGGCCGGACTGAGGAGGGTGGTTTGGCCGCCGTCGACGTCGTTGGCGCCGACGGAGGCGCCGGCGGCGGCGGAGGTGACGAAGCAGAGGGAGCCGCCGTGGGCTCCGCCGGGCTGGGCGGCGGTGGCCTGGGGCGTGGCGCGCTCCCAGAGGCCGGTGGTGGCGGTGTTGGGGCCGACGGTCCATCCGGAGTCGGTCTCGAAGCCCTCGGTGAGGAAGTTGGCCGCGCCGGTGGAGACGCTGGCGCGATAGGCGGATGTGGGGGCGGCGGCGGGATCGGTCTTGTCGCCGACGGAGGTGCCGGCAGAGAAGTAGAAGGCGGCGCGGGAGAAGCAGGACTGGGCGGGAATGGTCGCGGAGTACTGGTTGGTGCCGACAGAGGTGAGCGCGACGGGGGCGAACGCGCCGCCGTTGAGGGAGAGGTACATGGTGCCGGTGTTGGGGAGAAGGCTCAGGCCGGTGCCGGCGACGTTGACGCGGAAGGTTGTGGGTGCGCCGGGGGCGAGTTGGGTGGGGCGGCCGTCGGGATAGGTGAAGGTCGCGAAGATCGGGAGGTCGGAGGCCTCAACGACGCCGGAGGTGGAGACCCCGCCGGGGGAGGCGGCGCTGAAGCCGAGGCCGCGCTTGGCGAAGGCCTGCCAGAGGAGCGTGAGGTCGGCGCCGCCGTAGTCGGCCTGATCGGCCTGGAGGATGGCGTCGCGAGCCTGGATGAAGTTCGGGTTGGCGGGGGAGAGCTTCATGCCGTCGGTGACGAGCTGGAGCATGCGCTCGTTGCCGGCGAAGCCATAGGCGTGCCAGAGCGCAGCGCGGCACTCGAGGAGGGCCATGCACCAGACCTCGCCGCTGGCGTGGACCTCGTTGGCGGCGGAGGTGATGGCGGTGTTGCGCGGGACGGAGGAGGTGGCGGGGTAGACGAGCTGGGCGGTGTCGATGAACTTGTAGGTGAGGGGGTTCTTGAGGAGGTTGGTGCAGTAGGGATAGCGGCGGATGCCGTAGTAGTAGTTGGTGTTGAAGCCGGCGCCGAAGAGGAGATAGGTGGTGTAGCCGCCGGTGCCGTAGACGGCGTCGGGATCGTCGGTGGGCTCGGCGAGGAGTGAAATGCCGTAGTAGTCGCCCCAGCCCTCGCCCATGCCGGTGGGCTGGTTGCTGGTTCCCGAGAGGCCGCCGTGGAGGCGGATGGAGGTGCCGTGGGTGAGCTCGTGGAAGACGATGTCGCCGTCGAGCGAGCCGTCGCGATCGGGCGTGGGGGCGGTGAAGACATACATCTGGCAGCGGGCGGAGGAGCCGTCGGAGCCGCTGGTGTTGAAGTTGGCGTTGTTGCGGTTGGAGGAGGTGGCGGCGACGCCGACGCTGTCCTGGCAATCGAGCTGGACGGCGTCGGCGCCCGCACCGAGGCCGGTGAAGTTGGTGGTCTGGAAGTTGCCGGCGGCCTCGTTGAAGCCGAGGGACATGAGGCGGTCGTGGTAGAAGTTCGCGCGGTAGAAGAGCTGGACGACGGAGGCCGCGCTGTAGGTGGTGGGCTCCTGGGCGGGATCGAGGGGGAAATCGAAGATGCGTGATGCGCCGCCATCGGGGCGGGGGAGATCAACGCCGGCGACGGTGTTGCTGGCGTCGAGATCGGTGTGCCCGTCGACGTTGTTGCCGACAGTCTGGGTGTTACCGTCGTTGATCCAGCCGTTGGGGCTGTACGCGCTCACATCGGCGGGGAGCCAGGTCTTGAGCGTTCGCGCCGCGAGGGGGAACTGGAACGACGTCGGCGTGGGGTTGCCGGGCGAGCCGGGGGCGACGCCGTCGGAGAGGTAGACGTTCATCGTGACGGGCTGGGTGGTGTCCCAGACGAGCCGGTCGTGGCGACGAAGGAGCGCACCGTCGGTGGCGTCGATGATGATCTCGTAGGTGTGGCCGATGCCGCGGGTGGGCAGGATGACCTGCCAGGCGGGATGGATGGTGTCGCGGTCGAGGGGGAAGTAGACGAGCTCGGTGGTGACGGGCTCGCCGGGCTCGTCGACGCGGAAGTCGGCGGCGGTGGCGGCGGGCCAGGTGCGCTTCATCGCGGGGCCGACGGCGTCGGTCTCGGGGGCGGGCCAGCGCTCGGCGGGGATGTCGACGCCCGCGGCGGCGGCGGCGATGACGATGGCGGCCGCGTCGGTGAAGCGGATGGCGGGGGTTTCAAAGTCGCTGCCCTCGGGCCGCGCGAGCATGGTGGAGCCGATGTTGATGAGCTCGCCCGTCCGGGAGAGATTGGCGCGGACCTCGCAGCCGAAGAGATCGACGGAGCGGATCTGCTGCTGGAAGGTGAGGTGGCGTGCGCCGTTGTGGTCGGTGCGATAGTCGCGGAGGACGCGGGCGCGATCGATCTCGCGCGGCGAGACTTCGAGGATCGCGGGGTGGGCGGCGATGAAGTCGCGCACAACCGCGACGCCGGCCGCGTCGGCATTGGCGCGAGCGGTGAGGGGCGCGGTGAGGAAGGCCTGTGTGGAGCGGATGAACTTGGGCGTGCCGAGCGTCAGGTCTTCGTCGACGGCGAGGCCGGGGATCGCGGTCTGGAGCGCGGCGATGGCCGCGGCACGCTGGCCGTTTGCCCGCGCGGCGGTGATCTTCGCGGTGACGGCGGGGAGCGGGAGGGACTGGTCGCTCAGACGGATGTCGAAGAAGGGGAGGCCGGGTCCATCGTCGTGGATGTGGGGGACCTTGGTGGCGGACTCGAGCAAGCCGGGGGCGACCTGGGCGAGGGAGGGGCTGGCCGCGCCGGTGGCGAGACCGGCGGCGAGCACGATGGCCGAAAGATGCCGGAGCGTCATGGCGTGGGCGTGGAGCATGAGGGTCTCAGGATGGGCCGAAAAGGCGGGTGCAGAAGATCAAGGTTGCCACCAGCCACGGGGCGGGCCAGCAACCGAACGGGGCAGAAGGCCCCGAAGGACGAAAACGCTCCGAAGCCTTCCCAGATTGACGGGCAAGGTCCCGGAAGAACGTGCTTGGAACAGTACGGAAGGGCGGG
>JBGAOP010000046.1:0-20419 GCA_044221735.1 Phycisphaerales bacterium
CTCCCCGTCCCCTCCTCTCCCACTCCCTCTCCCCCCGCGATCTTCACGAGACTCCATTCCAACATTTCTTTCCCTTCCGTTGGCCACTCTGATACGCTCTGTCGCATTGGTCATGACCGCGTTGTCTGGCCCCCTTTCATCCCGGCGTTCCGACCTTCCTCCCGCACCATCAAGGAGTTCACCATGCGTACGTTCGTTTCCACCGCCCTCGCCACCATCGCGGGGCTCTCCCTCGCCGCGACGGCGATGGCCCAGAAGTCGCGTCAGTTCGACGTCGACACCGCCATGACGATCCCCGCGGGCGCGCCCGGCACGACGTTCGGCGTCGCCAACCCCTATCCCTCATCCATCCTTGTCTCGGGGGTCAGCGCGCCCATCGGCGAGGTCAAGGTCGTGCTGCGCGGCCTGACGCACTCGTTCATGGCCGACCTGGACATCCTGCTCGTCGGCCCCGGCGGGCAGTCGGTGCTGCTGGCCAACCGCGTGGGCGGCCCGAACCCGGGCCCGAACAACGCGACCTACGTGTTCACGCAGAACGCCGTGCCGATGCCGGTGTTCGCGGTCCCGCCCAGCGGGCGGTACGCCCCGACGTGGGCCCCGGGAAGCCTGAACTCCCTCAACGCCCCCGCCCCCGCCACGCCGTACAGCGCGACGCTGGATGTGTTCAAGGGCCAGCCCGCCAACGGCTTCTGGTCGCTGTACATCCAGGACCGCGCCAGCAGCGACACGGGCTCGCTCGCGGGCTGGTCGCTGATCATCGATGAGGCCCCGTCGTACGCCAACCCCCGCTCGCTGCTGATCCCCGCGGGCGCGCCGGCAACGACCTCGGGCCCCGCCTCGGTCTATCCCACCGCCGTCACCGTCGACGGGCTGGAGGGCTCGGTCCGCTCGCTGCGCGTGATGGTGAGCGGCCTGAACCACTCCTACCAGCGCGACACCCGCATGGTCCTGCAGGGCCCGGGCGGGCAGACGTGCATGCTCTACGGCAACTGCGGCGACAGCTCCGACTGGGCCAACGCCGACCTGATCTTCGACGACGCCGGGCCCTCCCTGCCCCTCAGCGAGACGGCGCTGGTCCCCGGGACCTACCACCCCACGACGGCGACCGCGTTCAGCTTCTACCTCCCCAACCTCGTCGCGCCGGCCCCCGCGGGCCCGTACGGCTCGGCCCTGGCGGTCTTCAACGGCACCAACCCCAACGGCGAGTGGAAGCTCTGGATCGAGGACCCCGCCGGCGGCGACACGGGCTCGCTCACGGGCGGCTGGTCGCTGATCATCAACGGCCAGTCCTGCGCCGCCGACTTCAACCACAACGGCGGGCTGGACATCCAGGACATCTTCGACTTCCTCAACGGCTGGTTCGCGGGCTGCCCGTGAACTCGTGACCGGGGCTGAGTGTTCAGCGATACGTTCAAATGGGCCCGGGCGAGTTTCTCGCTCGGGCCTTCTCGTTGGTGCTCCGCTTCGCCTGTTCAGTTCGGCCGCGATTTCCAGAGCGCGCGGGCGAGGAGGATCGCGGCGATGGCGAGGATCGGCGCGCTCACGGTGTTGATGACCGCCAGCGTGGTGCGGCCATCCTGCCAGTGGGCCACCGCATCCATGGTGCTGCAGAGGCACTGGCCCGCCATGACCACGAGGAGCAGGAGCATTTGCCCGCGCAGGGTGAGCATGAACGGAGTTTACGGCGGGCGTCACCGATTGAGCCGCATCGTGGCACCGATTCCGCCCTGAGCATCGGTGCTGCCTTGGTTGCCCGAGATGCCCAACGCACCCTCAAGGTACTGGGGGTATTGGGGGACCACTCTGCCAAGGATCGACGCCGGGTTTCAAGCGGCCGGCTGAAGACTCGATCACGTACCAGGCCGTGAAGGCGCACAGCACCGCGGCGAGGAGCAGGACAAAGAGGTTGCGGCGAGCGTCGCGTGACATTGGCGAGGCAAGGAGTGTAACGCACCGGCCCGGCGGTCGGGTGGCACGACCTTGTCCCGTGCCACTCCCTTGCCGCTTTGGGCAAGGGAGTGCCGAGCGCCGGTGCACCCCCGCAGGACCTTCCGCAAAGCCGGAAGGGAGTGGCACTTCAAGGCATTGCCACCCGCCCGAGATCACTGCTTTATGCCAACGGTGGCGTGGAGGGACCGTTTGGCTGCGTGTTTTCCGCGCGTGGGGCGGACACGACAGCAGGCTGGCGAGACTGCACACCCCGAAGGAGTGTAGCGCAAGAGACGAGCAGCGCATTCAGACTCTCCTTCGCGGTGCGCAGCAGATACGGCCGCCGCTCTTCCGGTGCGTGTCTAAAGCGATGTCGCGCCGCTTGAGTAGGTGGCCCACCGGCGAACTCTCGACAATAGCGAATGCCTTGGCGCGCCTTCGACACTCGTGATTGCAGATCGAGCAGGTGTCCAGTGGTGTCGGGGGGAAGGCGATCGGCAAAGGTGTCCAAGATGCGCTCGATCGCGGGACCAGCTTGGCCCAGTCTTTGATCCAATTCATCCCACTTGTGAAGAGGTCGCTCTTCGAGAAGATGCAAGTGTGAAGGCAGTTCGACGGCCGCGAACTCAATGTTCGCCTTGAGAGTGACGGTCCACATCTCATCCTCGTTTTGCACGTCCACCGGTTCAAGGATGATCTGATCAGCGTCCAAGAGGGCTGTACGCACCGCCCAGAGGCAAGCCAGCGCCTGTGTCGCGGCGCGACGGTCTGCCACAATCGCGATGGCTCGCCAACCCCGCATTTCGTGCCGCCTCAGGACCACATCAAAGTAGAAAACCGTGAGACCTGTGCCAATGAACCCCGCTGCGAGATTGATAGCTAATCCTGCCCAAGGCTCAGAAGCGAGGCAGCCAAACGCCATTGCAACGACCGTTGCGACGGCAAGGGGGACGATCAAGGCCTTCAAGAGAAATGGATCGATCTTCATTTGCTGTCTGCTTAGTGCATCCCTTCGCCCCGGGCCGCCCGGAATTCTACATGGGCCGCGCCGAGTTGCGCACCAACCGACAGTGCATTTGTAGTGCGCCCGGCAGGTGGACGCGACTGTTCCGACGTGCCACCGACCGCGGCTTGGAGCGGTCGGTGTGCCTTCGCCGACGTACGCCCACACACCGACCGCCCAAAGCTGCGGTCGGTGGCACGATCCGGAGTCCGTCGGGGCCACCCGGCCGAGCACCCGGCCTCCAGAGTCCCCCGCACCCTCACACCCCCCCGCTCCCACGTGCGAACGCTCCGCACCTAGGTGTGCGCGCCTCGCACCCATGCGGGAGCCGCTGTTACCCATGTGGGAGACACTGTTACCCATGCGGGAGGCGCTGTTACCCATGCGGGAGACGCTCGCACCCATGTGACAGACGCTGTTACCCATGCGGGAGACGCTGTTACCCATGTGACAGGTGCTGTTACCCATGCGGGAGACACTGTTACCCATGTGCGAGGCGCGCACACCTGGGAATTGAGTGCCATACTCGGGAGTTGGACGGTTCGCGGCCATGTGGCGCTCCCCCAAGCGCGGGTGCATATGAGGTGCGACGGGATGACGTTCCCTCAATTGGGCGTGGCACACCACAAAACTAAGATATTTGTATGAACGCTGCGAAAGTGCGCGGCGTGCGCCGTCGATGCCGGGTCTGCCGCCGGGCCTTGTTGGCGCCGTCGTGCTTCGTACCAGAGAAAATCGTGTGTTCGTGTATCTGTCGTATCTCTTTATGGAGTCCGAACTATGTCTGCGTCCCCTCCGACCCCCGATGGCCCGCTCGACGGCTGGTGCAACAACTTCAAAACGCTGATCGCCGCCTCGCCGACGACGTACGGCCTTGTCACCGCCGACGGCACGGCGCTCACCACGGCCTACAACAACTGGCACACGGCGTACCTCGCCGCCATCAACCCGACGACGCGCACCAAGGCGACCGTTGCGGCCAAAAACGTGCAGAAAACCAACATTCTGTCCGTCGTGCGCGGCTACGCGGCGACGATCCGCGCCAACCGCGCCGTCTCCGACGAGCTCAAGGTCGGTCTGGGATTGAACGTGCGCGACACCTCGCCCACGCCGGTGCCGCCCCCCAGCACGTACCCGATGCTCTCGATCCTTGAACCGATGCGCGGCGTGCAGGACCTGAAGGCTCGCGACTCGGCCTCGCCCGATCGCCGCAGCAAGCCCGCGGGCACCGCCGGGATGCTGCTCTTCCGCACCATCGGCGCTGCGCCCGTGACCAACCCGGCCGATGCGCCGTTCCTCTCGTTCGTGGGCAAGACCGATCTTGTCTTCAACTACGACATGGCCGACGACGGCAAGTTCGCAACCTACTTTGCCCGCTGGACCAACTCCAAGGGCGAGATGGGCCCGTGGAGCCCCGCCGCCTCCATGAAGATCGCGGCGTAAGTCCGTTTGAAACACGGAGGGCCACGGAGGGCCACGGGGGTTGGGGCCACGGAGGGAGACACGGAGAGGGGATTTGGTTTGAACACCAGTCCCCCTCTCCGCGTTCCTCTCCGTGGCTCTCTGTGGCCCTCCGTGTTTAATCCTCTTCGGAGCACCCAATGCTGAACCAGACTTCCACGACCCGCCGCCGCCGCACGCGGAGCCGCACCGATCCGCGGACCGTGTGGGCGAGCGGCCTGCCCGATCCCCGTCCCGTCACCGGCTACGACGTCATCTACGACGAGGTGGACGGGCACTCTCGCATCTTCATCAAGCTCGACCAGCCGTGCATCATCCGTTCGCCCGCGTGGCGGTTTGTCAACGTCAAGGACGGCACGAGCATCGCCGCCCATTCCGTGAGCGTCAGCTCGGCCACCGAGTTCGCCTTCGACTTCCTCGACATCATCGACCCCGGCATCGCCTTCATCGACGTGCCCTACCAGGACCCGCAGGTGCAGAACTTCCAGGGCGGCTTCGTGCGGCCCGGCGGGACGTGGTTTCGGGAGCCGGGATAAGGCAACAGCACAAAGCTCAAAGCACACAGCACACATTCAGAGCCCATCGCACGCCTCGCCGCAGGGCCCCGGGACACCTCGGGGCCTTTCGTGTGTGCTTTGAGCTGTGTGCTTTGTGCTTTGTGTTGTGTGCTGTGTGCTATCCCCCGTATCATCCCCCATGCCCTACTACACCAAGCTCGGCCTGCTCCCCAAGAAGCGTCACGTGCAGTTCCGGCGGCCCGATGGGTGCCTGTATTCGGAGGAAGTCTTCGGCACCGAGGGCTTCAGCGGCCCGACGACGACGATGTACCACATCCATCCGCCGACGCAGGTGTATGGATGGACGCCGAAGTACTCGACCAAGGTGGAGTATGTCGAGACCGACATCATGCGGATGCGGCACCTCAAGAGTGCGCCGATGAAGCCGCACGGGGACTTTGTGACCGGGCGCGTCGTGCTGTTCGGAAACGCCGACTGCGAGATGGCGGTCATCAATCCCAGCGAGCAGATGGGGTATCACTTCAAGAACGGGCAGGGCGACGAGTGCCTGTTCATCCACCACGGCTCGGGCGTCTGCCACACGATGCTCGGGACGCTCAAGTTCGGGCCGCGCGACTATCTGGTGATCCCCAAGGGGATCATCTATACCGTGATCTGGAACAAACGCGAGAACGGGGCGGATGGGAAGCCCACCGACGGCGGGCCCGCGATCGCGGACTGTCCCTTCGGCAAGGTGCTGCTCATCGAGACCACCAACGGCTCGCACATCGGGCCCCCGCCGCGGTATGTCAGCAAGGCGACGGGGCAGTATCTCGAGCACGCGCCCTTCTGCGAGCGCGATCTGAAGCTCCCCGAGTTCCCGATGACGTGGGATGAGAAGGGCGATTTCGAGGTCCGCATCAAAGCGCGGGACCTGATCCACTCGTACACGTACCACTATCACCCGCTGGACATCGTCGGCTGGGACGGGTGCTACTACCCGTTCATCTTCAACGTGGCGGACTTCTCCCCCATCACCGGCGCGCTGCACATGCCTCCGCCGATCCACCAGACCTTCGAGGCCCACAACTTCGTCATCTGCTCCTTCTGCCCGCGCATGCTCGACTATCACCCGCAGGCGATCAAGGTGCCCTACAACCACAGCAATCTCGACAGCGATGAGGTGCTGTATTACGTCGAGGGCAACTTCGGCTCGCGCAAGGGGATCGAGGTGGGCTCGCTCACGCTGCACCCGCAGGGGATCCCGCACGGCCCGCACCCGGGGACCATCGAGGCCTCGCTGGAGGCGACGTACACCGGCGAGCTGGCCGTGATGTGCGACACCTTCCGGCCGCTCTTCCCCACCAAGGCCGCGCTGCAGATCGATGACTCGAACTATCCCAAGAGCTGGGAGGGCGAGCACTTCCCGGGCCTCTCGAGCGGGAAGCTGCACTTGAACGGGGCCAAGGCGAGCGGAAAGGTGGAAGTCTTCCAGCACCAGCACGTGGCCAACGTCTGGGCCCCGTGAGCCTGTGAGACACGGCGGGATCACGGCCAGTTGCGGATGCGCTGCTTCTGCTCAGGGGTGAGCGTCGAGGGGTCGGTGCGCTTCCACCCCTTTCCGGACGACGGCTCGTCCCCCTCGCGCACCCAGATGTACCCCTCCGAGGCCCCCGGGGGGCCCCCAACGGGGCCGTTGTCGAACTGCTCCACCAGCACGTGCCGCCCACCAAGGCAGCCATGGGCGACAAACACGCCCACGCAGAACAACGCGCCGACAACGACGAGCGAGCCGATCCGCTTGGCGGGTGCGGGCATGCCGGACCTCCACGAGCAGCCCCATCCACCCTGCTCCAACATACCAGAAGTACGCACGCTCGGTTCACAACTTGCGTGGACGAGCCATCCTTCGCCCCGAACGGACGATCGGTTGGGGCGGACTGGGGTTGACGGGCCCGCGGAAGTTTGGCACACTGGCCCCATGAGCCAGATCCCTCCCCCGCCCCCCGTCCCCAGCGGCCCCCCGCCCGTGCAGGGCCAGTACGGCGTCTATCAACAGCCCATGCAGCGCGGCCCCATCGGCGGCCCGCCCGCGCCGTACCCCCCCGAGTCCTTCGCCACCCTCTACATGTGGTGGGCGATCCTCATGGGCGCGGGCACCGTGCTGTGCATCGTCATCATCGGCATCCCCGCGCTCATCGCGGCCATCGTCCTCAAGTGCATGCTGATGTACAAGTCGTGGAACCAGATCCAGGACGGCTATCAGCGCACCAGCCCCGGCAAGGCCGTCGGCTTCATGTTCATCCCGTTCTTCGGGCTCTACTGGCAGTTCGAGGCGATCTGGGGCCTCTCGAAGGACCTCAACGCGTACATGCGCCGCTACGGCATCCAGTGCCAGCCCGTGAACGAGCAGCTCGCCCTGACGTACTGCATCCTCGTGTGCTGCTGCATCATCCCGTACCTGGGCATTCTCATCGCCATCGGCGCGCTGGTCATCGACTTCATCCTGCAGAACCAGATCAAGGTGGCCTCGATGGCCGTCGCGCAGGCCAAGCTCAACGCGTCGCAGCAGGCTCGCTGATCCGCCTACGGCCCCATCTTCGCCCGCAGCATGGCAATCGCCTCGGGCATCGCCAGCACCTCGGCGGAGACCCTCGCGCTGCGCCGGGCCAGCTCGATGTCCATCGACCCGTCGATGTCGTTGAGCAGCCGCTTGGTCGCGGCCAGCGCCCTCGGCCCGCCCGTGGCGAGCCGCTCGGCCAACGACTGCACCGCCGCGTCGAGGCCGTCGCGGCTCTCCACGCACTCGGTCACCAATCCGGCGGCGTGGGCCTCGCGCCCGCTCATGAGCCCGCCCCGGAGCAGCATCGCGCGGGCCCGCCCCGCCCCGATCTTCCGCACCAGCCACGGCGCGACCACGGCGGGGCAGACGCCCAGATCGACCTCGGGGAATCCCATCTTGGCGTCGGCATGCGTAATGGCGAAATCACAGACCGTGGTCAGCCCGCACCCACCCCCGATCGCCGCGCCGTTCACCGCGGCGATCGTGACCGCGGCCAGCGTGCGCAGCTTGACGGTGGCCTCGGCAAGGGACGTAAGAAGCTTCAGCGGAGCGCCGGCCTCGCCCAGCACCTGCTTCAAGTCCATGCCCGCGCAGAACGACTTGCCCGCCCCGGTGACAATTAGCACGCGCGGCCCGTTGCCGGCCTCGCCCGCCGCCAGCAGTTCATCGAGCCGGCCGTGCAGCGCCTCAAGCAAATCGATCGACAGCGCATTGCGCTGCTCGGG
This sequence comes from Phycisphaerales bacterium, assembly GCA_044221735.1. Taxonomy (GTDB): domain Bacteria; phylum Planctomycetota; class Phycisphaerae; order Phycisphaerales; family UBA1924; genus UBA4658. Next base: position 8,179 of record JBGAOP010000046.1, read on the forward strand.
ACGGTTCAGGGAGAGCGTGGCGATCGGACCGGCGATTTTCAGTTCGACCAGGTTCATTCAGTTCTTCCAGAGTGCACTCAATCGTTCGCGTTCTTCGGGAGAGCCGACCAGCGACAGGGAAGCGGCCAGGGCGCGGTCGGCCCAGTCGTCGGCGCTCGAACCGTCCACCTCGTTCATCCACCGCTTCGTCGCGGCCATCCCCCACTTCGGCTTGGCTGCCAGTTGCTCGGCCACGGCCACCGCACGATCGCGCACCTTGCCGGCGTCTTCGAGACACTCGTGGGCAAGTCCGAGGCGCAGCGCGTCCCACCCGCTGACAAGCGTGGAATCGAGCATCCGCTCGCGCGTGCGTCCGTCGCCGATGCTCTGGCGAAGAAACGCCGCACTCACAGCGGGCGAAACGCCCAGTCGCACCACCGGATAGCCGATCTTCGCCTCCGAATGGGTCACGACATAGTCCGCCCCGCCCAGCAGGGCGCAGCCCCCGGCCAATGCCGCCCCATGCGCGGCGATCACCACCGGGATATCGCACCGCCGCAGCGCACGAATGGCCGAAGACAGGCCGGTCAGGAGAACGCCCAGCGCATCCGAGTTCTCGCGGCAGAGCGTCAGGTCAAACCCGGCGCAGAACGCCGCGCCGTTGCCCTCGAGCACGATCGCATGCGCATCGCGAGCCTCGCCGATCACCGCGATGAGCCGGTCAAGCATCTCCGGGGTGAGCGCGTTCTTCTTCTCCGGCCGATCGAGCACCACGCGTGCGATCCGCCCGCCTCCCGGCAACTCCTTGTGCAGCACCTGGATCAAGCGCTCGCCCTCGCGGTGGCGACGATGCTGCGGGCATACTCGGCCGCCACGCCGAGCTTGTCGAGATCCACGCTCGTTTCATATCCCGCGGCATGGATGGTCCGAACGAGCGTCTCGGTCGAGATGTTCCCCGGGGCTCGTGTGCCGGGCGTCGAGGCGTATGGACATCCGCCCAAACCCGCCACGGAACTATCAAAGGAACGGATACCGAGTTCGAGTGCGGTCTTCACACACTCGGCCGCTCGCCCGAAGGTGTCATGGAAATGCAGCGTGGCCGCGTAGGGCCCGTGCGGAGCAGCGTCGCCGGGAAGCCATCCGAGCACCTGGTACACGGCCCCGATCAGGTCCGACGTCTTCGAGGGAGTGGCCGCGCCGATCGTGTCGCCAAGGTCGATCTCATCGGCGCCGATGGCCAGCAGCCGCGCGGCAATCTGGGCCACGACGAACGGCTCGATCGGCCCCTCGAACGGGCACGCGATGGCGCACGAGATGTATCCGCGCACCCGCAACCCCGCCTCGCGCGCCTGCCGGATCACCGGAACAAACCGCTCAAACGTCTCATTAATAGACGCGTTGGTGTTTCGCTGCGAAAACGTCTCGCTCGCCGCCGTGAACACCGAGACCTTGTCGATCAATCGCCGGCCACGGGTCGAGTTGATCGCCAGCGCCGCCTCCAGCCCCTTCTCGTTGGGCACCAGCGCCGAGTACTCAAGCCCCGGCCGCTTCGCATTGCCGACGCCCGCGAACACAGCCGAGGCGTCCCCAAGCTGCGGCACCCACTTGGGTGAAACGAAGCTGGACACCTCCACCTCATCCACGCCCGTCGCGCAGCACAACTCCACCAACCGCACCTTCTCCGCTGTGGGAATGATGCCCGTTTCGTTCTGCAGCCCGTCACGTGGGCCAACCTCCGTGATGCGTACGCGTTCCGGCATGACCGCATGGTATCGTGAACAGAGGCCCGGGCGCGAGCCCGGGCAGCGACACACCACGAGAATCGGCCCGCAGGGTCTTCGTGCATGGACTTGTGCCCATCGCTCTGTTCCTATCATGTCGCGTGCGTCACCCTTCCGCCCACATCTTCGACTTCACCCCCGAATCCCTCCGTCAATGGGCGACCACCCGCGGCCTCGCCCCCTTCCGCGCGGCCCAAATTCTCGAGTGGGTGTACCAGAAGGGCGTCGCCGACCCGGCCCAGATGTCCAACCTGTCCAGGCGCGACCGGGACCTGCTCGCCGATCCCGCCGACGGCCTCACCTTCCTGTCCGGCCAGACGATCTCGCACCAGTCCGCGAGCGACGGAACCCAGAAGCTGCTGATCCAGTGGGACGAACCCTCGGGCGGGAATGTAAACGCCGGTGGAGGCGATCTGGAGAGTGCCAAGTCACCCGATCCCCTCCGATCCCTTCCCCTCTCCCCCCTCCACCACCCCAGCACCGCGGACCCCACGCGCCAAACCGAGTGCGTCATGATCCCTACCGAGGATCGCAAGACCGCCTGCATCTCCTCGCAGGTCGGATGTCCCGTGGGATGCAAGTTCTGCGCATCGGGCATCGGCGGACTCGACGGGAATCTCTCCGCCGGGCGCATTGTCGAGCAGGTCTGGCGGCTCGCCCGCCTGCCGGGCGTTGAGCGCATTTCGAACGTCGTTTTCATGGGCATGGGCGAACCACTCTCCAACTTCGCCGCCGTCACCAAGGCCATCCGGACGATCAACGCCGAGTGGGGCCTGGGCATCTCCGCCCGCCGCATCACGATCTCCACGGTCGGCCTGCCCAAGGCCATCGAAAAGCTGGCCGAGGAGTTCGATCTGCCCGTGACGCTGGCGCTCTCCCTGCACGCTCCCAACGACGACATCCGCCGCCAGCTCATCCCCTGGGCCGAGTACACCACCATCCCCGACCTGCTCGGCGCGTGCCAGAAGTGGTTCGACAAGACCGGCCGCGAGATCACCCTCGAGTACATCCTGCTTGGCGGCGTGAACGACCGTCCCGAGCACGCCCGCCAACTCGCCTCCGTCGCCCGCACCCTCCGGGCCAACGTCAACCTGATCCGCTACAACGAAGTCAAGGGCATGCCCTTCGATCGCCCGGAGGACGACGCCGTGCGGGCCTTCCAGGAGATCCTCCGCGAGAAAGGCGTGAACACGCACATCCGCGCCAGCCGCGGCCGAGACATCGCCGCGGCGTGCGGACAGCTCCGCCACGAGGCGTCCGCCGTCGCGCGATAGACCATAGCCACACGTGTATTTGAGCCCGGCAGGCGGATATCATCCGCCCACGCGCGGGCGTAACTCAATGGTAGAGTATCAGTTTTCCAAACTGAATGTTGAGGGTTCGAATCCCTTCGCCCGCTTTTCCCGACCTATTCGTGCTTCGCTGGCGATTTCGTGCGGTGCTCAATCAAACGCACGACTTCATCCACGTCCTTATCGCCGCGGCCGGAAAGATTGACCACCACATTCTGGTCTGTAAGCATCTCACGAGCAACGCCCAGCGCCTTTGCAATGGCGTGCGAACTCTCAAGGGCGGGGATGATCCCCTCGGTGCGGGCAAGGAGTTGGAACGCCTCCAGCGCCTCGGCATCGGTCGCGCTCGTGTACGACACGCGCCCCGCGTCCTTCCAATAGGAGTGCTCAGGCCCGACGCCCGGGTAGTCAAGTCCCGCGGAGCAGGAATGAACATCCGCCGTCTGCCCCTCCGCGTCCTGGAGGACGTAACTCAGCGAGCCATGCAACACGCCCGGCGACCCAAACGTCAGCGGCGCGGCGTGGTCTCCGGGCTTCGATGATCGCCCGCCCGCCTCGACGCCGATCATCTTCACAGTCCCATCGCTCACGAACGGATAGAAGATGCCCGCTGCGTTGGACCCGCCCCCAACGCAGGCAATGACCACGTCGGGCAATCGCCCGAGACCATGCTCGGCGCTCAGGCACTGGGCCCGGCACTCGCGCCCGATCACGCTCTGGAAGTCCCGCACGATCATCGGAAACGGATGCGGCCCCACCACGCTCCCGATGATGTAGTGCGTCCCCTCGACCGAACCCATCCAGTCGCGCATGGCCTCGTTGGTCGCGTCCTTGAGCGTGCGCGAGCCCGAGTGCACCTCGACGACACGAGCCCCCATCATCCTCATGCGGACAACGTTGAGTCGCTGGCGACGAACATCCTCCGCGCCCATGTAGACATCGCATTGCAGGCCGAAGTGGGCCGCGGCGGTCGCGCTCGCAACACCGTGCTGCCCCGCGCCGGTCTCGGCGATGATCCGCTTCTTGCCCATCCGCATGGTGAGCAGGGCCTGCCCCAGCGTGTTGTTGATCTTGTGAGCACCGGTATGCGCAAGGTCCTCGCGCTTGAGCCAGATCGTCGCCCCATTGCCCGGGGGCCCTCCCTTCCGAACGTGAGCGGTCAAGCGATCAGCCCGAAACAGCGGAGTCGGTCGTCCCACATACGTCCGCAGCAACCCCTCAAGCTCGCTCCAAAACGACGGATCCTGCTGCACGCGGGCGTATTCGGCTCGCAACTGGTGCAGCGCGGGCACGAGCGTCTCGGGGACGTACGAACCGCCGAACGCGCCGAAACGGCCGCGGTCATCCGGGACGGCGGTGGCGCGTCCCACGCTGGGACTTGAGAGGCTGCTCGACGGGCTGCTCATGGGCAACGGTAGTGCGCCTTGGTCATGCCGTGGAGCATCCCCGTGTGTCGCGCCCGCCCTTGCCATCCTCACGCACCCGGCAAACGATGCACGCAATGGCTCCAGACCCCACAGCGCCCGCCCCAGCCGCACAGACCGCCGCCGCGGCGGTGACCACGCACCACGAACCGTTCCTCACAACCCTCCTGAGCAACCCGCCCCACACGTGGATCGTTGCGGGCTCCACGCTGCTCGGGCTGATCGTCGTCGCATTTGCTCTGCGCCACATCGTGCTGCGGCAGTTCGAGAAGCTGGCCGAGCGCACCGCCGTAAAGTGGGACGACCTGGTCGTCAGCGTGCTCAAGCGGATCAACCTCTGGCTGATCCTCCCGGCGCTCGTGTACGGCTCGATCCAGTCGCTCACCCTGCCGCCGATGCTCGAGCGCGCTGTGCAGTTCCTCGCGGTGCTCGGCCTCGCCATCCAGTTCCTCCTGCTCGCCTCGCGCGTGGTCGACGCCGGCCTGCACGCACTCGCGGCCCGCGCCCGGGGCGAGAACGGCGAGCCCGACTCCACCGTGGCCAGCTCCCTGGGCGTCGCCCGGGTGATCGTCATGGGGCTCGTCGGCGTGATCGTCGTCCTGCTGGCCCTCGACAATCTGGGCGTCAAGATCACGCCCATGCTCACAGGGCTGGGCATCGGTGGCATCGCGGTGGCCCTCGCGGTGCAGAACATCCTCAGCGACCTGTTTGGTTCGCTAACGATCATCCTCGACAAGCCCTTCGTCATCGGCGATGCCATCACCGTCGGCGACAAGTCCGGCACGGTGGAGCGGATCGGCATCAAGACCACCCGCGTCCGGGCCCAGTCGGGCGAGCAGCTCGTCTTCGCCAACAGCGACCTGCTGACCAGCCGCGTGCAGAACTTCAAGCGCATGCAGGAGCGCCGCATCGCCTTCACCATCGGCGTCGCCTACGAGACGCCTCCGGAGAAGGTCAAGGCCATCCCCGCCATCATCCGCGCGGCCATCGAACGCAACGAAAAGGTGCGCATGGACCGGTGCCACTTCAAATCGCTCGGCTCCTATTCACTCGACTTCGAGTCGGTCTACTTCGTGCTCTCGCCCGACTATCAGCTCTACATGAACATCCAGCAGGCGATCAACCTCGAGCTGCTCGAGCGATTCGCGGCCGAGGGCATCAGCTTCGCTTATCCAACCGCGGTGGAAATCCAGCGCACCGAGGGTTTCCCGCCTGGCGGTGCGCACGCGAGGCGTTGAGTCACACCCGCCCGAATCGCTTCTCAAGCTCCTTGATCGTGAGGCGGATGCTCGTCGGCCGCCCGTGCGGGCAACTGGCGGAGCGCTCGACAAGGTCGCGAAGCTTCAGCAGGTCGCTAAGCTCGGTGTCGCTCATCCGATCACCGGCCTTCACGGCGGCCTTGCAGGCCATCATGTCGAGCACCTCGCTCAGGGCCTGCTCGCTCGCGGGCGCAAAGCCCTCCGTATCGGCCCGCTCAAAGAGTTCGGCGATGAACTCGGCAGGATCGACGCCGCGCTCGAACAGGAAAGACGGAAACGCCCTGATGCCGACCGACTCGGGAGAGAGCAGCTCGGCCTCAATGCCGATTTTTTCGAGAATCGGCCGAAGATCCTCCAGCCGCATCGCCGCCGATCGCTCAATGCGAACCGGCACCGGCGCAAGCAGCGCCTGAGATTCAAGCGGCCTGCCCGCCGCGCCGTCGGCGCCCACGATGCGGGCCATGAGCACCTCGAACATCACGCGCTCGTGCAGAGCGTGCTGGTCAACAATGAGCAGGCCCTGCTCGTCCTGCGTGACAACGTACGAGTTGTGCACCTGCAGCAGTCGATCCTTCGGCTCGGGAAGCGGAAGCTGCGATGGGGAGGGGGGCTGTCCCTGAATGGATTGATCGCCCGTGCCAGAGGTCGACTCAAGGTGCAGATGCGGAGGGACGGAGAGGGACGACGAATCAGCGGGACTTGGTCCCTCAGCAATCGAGCCGGCGCCGGGCCGGACCATCTCCGGCACCACGCGGCTCAACGCCTCGCGGACCGACTGAAACTGAAACCGATTCTGCACCCGCTCGGGAATCTCGCGACGGAAGAAGTCGACAAACGACGTCGCACCGCCCGCCCCCCCCGCTCCCCCACCACTCGGCTGGCCAGCGATGTTCCCCGCCCCAACCACTCGGCTGGCCAGCGATGTTCCCCGCCCCAAACATCTCGCCCCCCCGCACCACGTCGCCCACCTGCGGCGTGAGATCCGCGGCTCGGAGCGAATCCCGCACCGCCCGCAGCACGGTCTGGTGGACCATCGACTGGTCACGGAAACGAACCTCGGTCTTGGCGGGATGCACGTTCACATCCACCGCACCCGGGTCCATCTCGATCATGATGACGCACGTGGGATACCGCCCAGGTTCGATAAGCCCGCGATAGGCCTCTCGGATGGCGTGCTGAATGGTCTTGTCGCGGATAGGGCGACCGTTCAGAAACACATGCTGGGCCTTCGGCGTCGCACGCGCAATCCCCGGCATGCCGATCAGACCCCAGAGCGTGATCCCCCGGACATCGTCGAATCGATCCGCCGACACCTCAAGCATCTGCTCGGCAAGCTCAACGCCAAGCACAGCAAGCGCGCGATCCCGCGGACCCTGCCCCGGGGGAACATCCAGCACCATCTTGCCGTCGGTGACGATGCGGAACGCCACCGCCGGGTGGGCGATGGCCAGCGTGCACGCAGCGTCTACGCAGTGGCCCTGCTCGGTCGAGGGCGTGCGCAAGAACTTGCGGCGGGCGGGCGTGTTGAAGAACAGATTGCGGACGCTGACACACGTGCCGATCGGTCCCGCGGCCGGGCGGATGGGCTTGACGTTATCTCCCTCAACCTCAATAACGTTGGCCCCGCTCTGCGAAGCGGACCGCGAACGAATACTCAGCCGCGAGACGCTGGCGATGGACGCGATCGCCTCGCCGCGGAACCCCATTGTGCCGATGCGGTCGAGATCCTCGGGCGTGGCGATCTTGCTGGTGGCGTGCGGCGCAATGGCCAGGGAAAGTTCGGCCTCGGGAATCCCGCACCCATCGTCGGTAATCCGAACGAGTTCAATGCCCCCCTGCTCAATCTCCACGGCAATCGACCGGGCTCCCGCGTCAAGAGCATTTTCAACAAGCTCCTTCACCACGCTCGCCGGGCGCTCGACAACCTCCCCAGCCGCGATCTGGTTGACCAGCAGCGGCGGAAGTTTGCGGATAGGAGCGCGCTCGGCGCGGCTGGGAGTTTCCACGGGTGGCACCCGGGATGGTACGAATCGCCGTCCGCCGAGGTAACCGACAGACGGACAATCTCGCGCCGTGTTCCCATTCGTGGGACCCATCTGAGCCGGGCAAACTCATTTCTGGGGAGACTCCGCGCTTCGGGACACTCCAAGCCTCAATTGTGCCCCAGAGGGATGCTGGGGAATGCCCGCCCCCTTGGCCCCATATTTGCAGCAAAACCCGCCCGGTGACACCATGATGAACCGCTGCGCATTGTTCGGTGGGGCCGTTTCGCTCTTGGCCACCGCGGCCGCCTCCGGCCATCCGGAATACGTAACCCCGTTCCGAAACGCGTACCCGGCGTCAACTCTGCTCACCCGCATGGCATCGGCGGCGGGGCAGAACTGCTTCGTCTGCCACCACCCCAACGGCACCAGCTATTCCAGAACAGGCAACTGCTACCGCATCGCCCTCAAAGCCCGGCTCGACGCCGGCCGCACCATCGCACAGGCCATCGCCGATATCGATCAGAACGATTCGGATGGCGACGGAGTGTCAAACCACGACGAGATCCTCTGGGTCCGCACGGATCTCGCCGGTCAGGTCGGATACAACCCGGGCCTCATCGGCGCGACCGGCACCGATCCCTGTGCCTCATCTGCCGCATTGAAGGCCGCCGTCATCACGAACCAGCGAGAGACTCCATGCCGCGCCGACTTCAACCGCGCTGGCGGCGTGACCGTCCAGGACATCTTCGATTTCCTCAATGCCTGGCTCGCCGGAGACGCGGCCGCAAACTTCAACGGCGGCGCCCTCGACGTTCAGGACATCTTCGACTTCCTGAACCAGTGGATGACCGGCTGCTAGCGAAAACCGCCCAGCCCGCGGGCCCCACCGGGTTCCGTCATCCTGCCCGCAACATCGATTCGCACAATCTGGTATGCTGGGACGATCTCCTTCTCGAAAGGACGCCCATGCATCATCGCGCTTCGCCCATCGCCCGCCGCGGTTTCACGCTTGTTGAACTCGCGGTGATGCTCATCGCCCTTGCCGTGCTCCTGGTCACAACGGCGCTGTCCGGGTGCTGCCTCCCCGCTCTCGGCAAGGCAAGGGCCTCGGCCCGCCAACTCAAATGCTCGACCCAGATCCGCGGCATCACGCAAGCGATGATCGTCTGGGCGTCAAACAACAACAGCATGTATCCCATGCCCTCGGCGATCGACACCACCCACTCGACCGTCGCCGCCGGCGGACCCCGCTCCGAGGACACCACGGCCAACATCCTCTCGATCATGATCTTCAACGACAGCATCTCGCCGGAGATCTGCACCTGCCCCGCCGAGACCAACTCCCGCATCGCCACGCACACCACCTACTCCTACTCCAACCCCGCCAAGGCCGTGTCCCCCAACAATGCCCTCTGGGATCCGGCCTTCAGCGCCGACTTCTCCACCGGCGTCGGCAACAACTCCTACGCCCATCTCCAGCCCTCGGGCGCGCAGATGCCGGAGAATCAGGTGCCCGACTACACCGGCGCGGCCCCCGACAAACCGGACCCGAAAAAGACCAAGCTCGTGTGGACCGGCCGCATGACCATGTGGCAGGACACTTACGGCTCAACCGAAGCCCTCGTCGGTGATCGTGCCCCGGAGATCACCTCCGTCACGCCAACCATCAAGACCAGGATCGCCAATAGCAACACGCTCGGCCTGCACGGCGGCCCGTCCACGTGGGAGGGCAACGTTTCCTACAACGACGGCCACGTGAACTTCGAAACCACGCTCAACCCCACCGCCGGATTTGGCCTTCACAACTACACAAGCAAGGCGGGAAAGAAAACTCCCGACGCCGTCTACTTCGACGAGACCGACGATGCGCTCGAAGTGAACACCTATCTCGGGATCTTCACCACCGCCGGCGAGAAGCCCTCGGCGTTCCGTGGCATCTGGGACTAAACACCCCCAGTGACCAGCCGCGCCGCGGCGTTTACACTGATCCATGACCGATCACCCCCCCACCATCTTCTCCAAGATCATCGCCGGTCAGATCCCGTGCCACAAGGTGTATGAGGACGCCCACGTGCTGGCCTTCCTCGACATCAATCCGCTCAGCCCCGGCCACACGCTGGTGATCCCGAAGGAGGCAAGGCCCACGCTGGACTTGCTCTCCGACGAGGCCAGCGCGGCGATCGGTCGCGTGCTGCCGCGGATCTGCCGGGCGGTCATGGCCGCAACAGGGGCCAAGGACTTCAACCTCCTCCAGAACAACGGCGCAGCCGCGCATCAGGTGGTGATGCACGTGCACTTCCACATCATCCCGAAGATGCCGGACGGAAGGGGCCTCGGCATCGGCTGGACCTCGCAGCCATTCGATCACGGCGCGGGAGCGGAGCTCGCCCGGAGAATCGCGGCCGGCGTGTGACGCAAACGCCCGCGCTATCTGACCGTGTCCTGCACATCCATCGAGAAGTCGAGCGAGACCGCGTGGTGCGTCAGCCCGCCGACGCTGATGCGTTCCACGCCCGTCTCCGCGATGGCACGGATGGTCTCCAGCCGCACCCCGCCGGAAGCCTCGAACAGCACGCGGGCCTGATCACCGCCAACCCTGGCCCGCGTCTGCACCGCCCGCCGCAGCAGGTCGGGCGACATGTTGTCCAGCAGCACGATGTCCACGCCCGCGCCCGGCACGCACACGCCGGCGCGGAAGAGCGACTCGAGCTGCTCGAGGGACGTGACCTCGAGTTCCACGAATCGCAGTCCGTCGCCCGCCGCGTCGGCGGCGAGTCGGGCCTTCCGGCTCGCGGCCGCGACCCACGCGGGAAGCTCGTTGGCCGTGACGCCGAAGATGTGGTTGTCCTTGAACAGCACCGCGTCGTGCAGCCCGACGCGATGCAGCGTCCCGCCGCCGCAGCGGACGGCGTACTTCTCGAACGCCCGCCACCCCGGCGTGGTCTTGCGGGTGTCGAGCACGACAGCGCGTGTGCCGGTGATGCGATCGACGAACTCCGCGGTGCGGGTCGCGATGCCCGACATCCGACCCACAAGATTGAGCATCAGCCGCTCGGCCCGAAGCACCTGGTACATCGGCGCCGTGAGCATCGCCACGGTCTGCCCGGCGCGGATCCGGTCGCCGTCCTGGGCCCGGAACGTGAGCTGCCCCTCGGCCGCGAGCATCGACATCACCTGCGGCAGCACCGCGATGCCGCTGAGCACGCCCGGCTCGCGGGCGACGATCAGCCCATCGGCCCAGCGGCTCGGCGGGATGGAACATTGCGACGTGACATCGCCGGGCTGAGCGCCGGGCCCGAGATCCTCCTCGACGGCGATGGTGAGCAGCCGCGTGATCGAGTCGTTCACCGACAGCGCGGCGAGCAGTTCCGAGAGCGGCAGGGCGTTGAGGTCGTGCACGGGCAAGTGTAAGACGCTCCTGCGCCCGCGCGGCGGTCGCTCCCTACCCTGCACCATGAATCCAGCACGCCTCCTCGACGGTCGGATCGGGCTCATCGTCGGCATCGCCAACGAGCGTTCGTACGCCTTCCACATCGCCAAGAGCATCATCGAGGCGGGGGGCCGCTGCGCGTTCACGCACCTGCCGGGCGAGAAGAACGAGCGTCGCACCCGCCGCGCCGTCGATGAGCTCGGCGTCAAGGACCCCTGGCTTGTCCCGATGGAGGCCGGTTCCGACGCCGACATGGATGCGGCCTTCGCCAAGTATGCCCAGTCCTTCGACCGCATGGACTTCCTCGTGCACTCGATCGCCTTCGCCGAGCGCGACTACCTCGCCATCGGCAAGTTCGCCGAGACGCCGCGTTCGGCCTATCTCTCGGCCATCGACATCTCGGCCTACTCGCTCGTCGCCATGTCGCAGCGGGCCCGGCCGCTCATGCAGCGTGGGGGGGGCGGCAAGGGCGGATCCATCATGGCGATGTCGTACTACGGCGCGGACAAGGTCGTCCCCGGCTACAACGTGATGGGCGTGGCGAAGGCCGCGCTGGAGTGCTCGGCCCGGTACCTGTCGTGGGAGCTCGGCGCCGACAACATCCGCGTGAACATCATCTCGGGCGGCTACCTCCGCACGCTCGCCTCCTCCGCCGTGGGCGGGACGGACAAGATGGGCGAGGAAGTGAGCAAGCGGGCCCCGCTCCGCCGCAATGTCGAGGGCGAGGACGTCGGCCGCACCGCGGTGTATCTCGCCAGCGACCTCGCGTCGGGCGTGAGCGGCGAGACGATCTATGTGGACTGTGGCGTGAACATTGTGGGTGTGTGACAAAGGGCCGAAGGCCAAATTGCCAAAGGGCAGATAAGCACATTGCCAAATAAGGCCCCTCGCCCCCGTCCCACCACCTCCGGTTCCTCTGCCTCGATTTGGCCATTTCCCCCCCCGCCCCCTCGTCCACCCGCGTTATTTGATTCCCCGGGCCGATTCGACGCTCCACGGCCGCAAAAGTGCTCTCCGCGCTCGAGCGCGGATCGTTCGCGCTCGAGCGCGAAGAGCACTTACAACGCACAGACCGATCCCGAACAGCCCCC
>JBGAOP010000047.1:0-18418 GCA_044221735.1 Phycisphaerales bacterium
ACGACATCTGCATCGGCGGCATCCAGGCCGCCGCCGGCAACGGCGTCTGCTGCCGCGGCTCAACCTGCTCCACCGCCTTCGCCTCCGCCGCGGCCTGCGCCGCCGCCGTCGACTCCACCGCGCCGGTCACCGTCCTCTCCAAGTACGTCGCCAGCGGCGCCTGCAACACGCCGGTGACCGTCCCCGGCACGCTCGGCAACATCACCAGCCCGTGCTGCTACGCCAACTTCAACCACAACGCGTCCGTCGAAGTCCAGGACATCTTCGACTTCCTCAACGACTGGCTCGCCGGCAAGAAGGCCGCCCTCGTCGGCGGCGACGGCACCACCGGCACCCTCTCGGTGCAGAACATCTTCGACTTCCTCAACTCCTGGTTCGCCGGCGGCTGCAACTAACAGAGGCGGCCAGCGCAAGCTGCCGCAGTCCTCCCTACCCATTCATCAACACCAAGGCCCCGGACACACGTCCGGGGCCTTTTCATTTCCCCTTCCGAGTTCCCGCTTCCTCCGCCCCATAACCGCCTCCCCACGCCGCGCCGCCCGCCCATCCCCTTCCCCCGCGCCCCAATCCCGCCCGCATCGACGATTGTCACGCACCGCCGCCCCCGACCGCCCGATGGTCCTACTGGAGCGTCGCGTTCGCGCCGCCAACGTGTCCGGGTCGGAGGCAAGGAGCCCTGTATGAACCGTCGTGTTCGAAACGCCTTTACGCTCGTCGAGATTCTGATCGTCGTGGTCATCCTCGGCATTCTCGCCGCGATCGTGATCCCCCAGTTCACCAACGCCAGCCAGGATGCGCAGCGCGGCAACATCCAGACCCAGCTGCAGTCCATCCGCAACCAGATCGAGCTCTACCGCGTGAAGAACAACGGCACCGCCCCGACCCTTGTCGGCTCCGGCGCCGCCGCCTTCAGCCAGCTCATCACGCCCCCGGCCCCGCAGCAGTCCTACCTGCGCACGGCCCCCATCAACCCCCGCAACGGCTCGTCCGAAGTCGCCGCCGATTCCTCGGCCACCGCGACCGCAACCTCCACCGCGGCCGCCGCGATGGACCCCACCGCCTCGGGCGCGGCCGGCTGGATCTACAACTCCGCCACCGGTGCCTTCTCCGCCGTCGGCTTCAACGAGACGACCAATAAGTGGTTCGGCGAGCCGTAATCGGCCCGCGGATCACTCGAGCTCTTTCAGCGGGCGGCCCTCGAAAGAGGACCGCCCCGTTTTCCAAACACAGCGTGACCGTCTGGTTACGGAGGCCCCTGAGAACCACGCATGCGCTCCCGCAACCCAACAGCCTTTACGCTCGTCGAGATTCTCATCGTCGTCGTCATCCTCGGTGTGCTCGCGGCCATCGCCATCGCCGGATTCAGCGGCGCGACATCCGACGCCCAGGCCAGCACCACCGCCAGCGAACTCCAGAAGATGCGCCGACAGATCGGCGTCTTCCAGGCCCGCAACAACCAGCGCCTCCCCAGCGTCGTCCAGGGCGACGGCACCTGGGGCGAGCTCGTCGTGGGACGCGACTATCTCCTCTCGCCCCCGGTCAACGCGTGGGTCGGCGGGGCCAACGCCCGCGTCGTCGTACTTGGCAACGCGGCAGACGCCGCGTATCAGACCGACTACGGCTGGATCTTCGACCCCGCCACCGGCATGGTCTACGCCGGCGGTTTCGACGCCCAGGACCACCCGCTCCCGCGCTAACTCCGCGGCCCGTGCCCAGAACGAATCTTCGAGGCCCTTCGGACCGATACACCCTTGTGGCCGCGACCAAGCCTCAGCCCCGAACCCGCGGCGAACGGAGCCCGACATGAAGACGTCCCGGACCATCAGCAACTTCAAGCCCTTCGCCCTCGTGCTCGCCGGAGCGCTGCTCGGCGGCCTCGCCTCCGACATGCTCCGCGCCTCCCCCGCCATGGCCCAGTCCAAGGACCTTCCCCCCGAGAAGATCCTCAACTCCGCCGAGAACACCAAGCGCATGGCCGACGGCATCGCCCAGATGAACGAGCGTCTCGGTCGCATCGAGTCCGCGCTGAACGCCGGTCTCAAGGTCAAGGTGACCGAGATGCCCGCGATGGCCAAGGACGGCAAGTAACCCTCTCCCGCTCAGCCAAGGCGCCACCATGCCCGCATCCCGGTTTGTTCACCAGCCCATGCGAAGTGCCTACACGCTCCTCGAGGTGCTCGTGGTGGTGGTCATTCTCGGCATCGCCGGCGCGATGGTGATCCCCTCCATGGGCTCCACCGGCATCCTCAAGGTGCAGGGCGCGCTCCGCTCCATCGTCTCCGACATCACCTTCGCCCAGTCCGACGCCGTCGCCTTCCAGGAGAAGCGGGCCATCTGCTTCGATCCCACCGCCTCCGCCTACTCCGTCGTCCAGGTTCCCGGCAACTTCATCGACCTCGCGGCCAACACCATGTACGACCCCACCAAGCCCGACGGCAAGTGGACGGTCAACTTCGCCAGCGACCCGCGTTTCGGCGACGCCCGCATCACCGCCGTTGATTTCGGCGGCGGATCCACGAATCTCATCTTCGATGGCATGGGCGGCCCCGTGGCCGATCCTGCCTCCAACAACCCCGGACCGGGGGGCACGATCAAAGTCCGAGGTTCAGGCCTGAGCTGGACCATCACCGTCGAGGCCTTTACCGGACGGGTCACCGTCGCCCAAGACCCCTGATTCGGGACGATCTGCACGTCCTCACGTGAGTTATATCAACCGCGCCTGTCGTTTGCGCGGTATCTTCTCCACGATGTACCGCATGGCCGCGAGCATCTCTTCCATCTTCCGAGCCCCGCGCGGCACCAGCCGCCCCACCATGTTCGCGTTCGCCGTGCTGGCGTTCGGACTGTTGCTGTGGGCGAGGTTCCTGCTCGTGACGGGCCACCCGCGCACGGCCATCGCCGAGCCGCCCGCGCCCCCGCAGGTCAGCGCGGTCCACAATCAAAACTAAGCCCGCGTCTCACGGCTGCTTCGCGGCGTCGCCCGACTTCGGCAGCGCCTGCTGTTCTTTCAGCCCTTCGCGCCGCGCCCGCAGCGCGCCGATCGCCACCGGCAGCAGCGACACCACCACGATGCACGCCACCACCACGCCAAAGTGTTCCTTCACAATGGCATAGGTGCCAAGGAACCACCCGGCCGACACGCACACCCCGACCCACAGCACGGCCCCGAACAGGCTGAAACCGAGGAACCGCGTGTACGGCATCGAGCCCACGCCCGCCGTGAACGGCGCAAACGTGCGGATGATGGGCACGAATCGCGCGATGACCACCGACTTACCCCCGTGCTTCGCGAAAAACGCCCGCGTCCGGTCCAGGTTCTTCCGGTTCAGCAGCGGGATCCGCTCCCCCCGCAAGATGCGCGGCCCCAACCACCGCCCCAGCCAGTAGTTCACATTGTCGCCCAACAGCGCGGCCACGATCAGCACCGCCGCCACGATCGGCACGCTCAGCCCGCCGCGCTCCGCCAGCATCCCGCACGCAAACAGCAGCGAGTCGCCCGGCAGGAACGGCATCACCACCAGCCCAGTCTCGCAGAACACGATCGCTCCCAGCAGCACATACACCCACTGGTGGTGCTCGCGCGCAAACGCCTCCAGATGGTCGGGCAGGTCGAGCAGGAGGTCATGAAACTGTTGCAGAAGTTCGTGCACGCCGCGGGGATCCTCTCAGGTGGGGGGACAACGGTATGCGCGAACCGCGGAAACGCGGCCCGCGGGGCCATCTTGTTTTGCGTCGATTTTGCGCCCTCCGCGTCGGGCACTTTATCGACGGGCCCGCCCGGGCCGATACTCCCACCATGCCGGACTCGGGATTCCACCGACCGCTGCTCGCGCCGCGCCCCTCACGGGGCCCCGTGCTGCGCCCGTGGACCGTCATCACGCTGGTGCTCTCCGGCGCGATCGTCTCCCTCGGTGCCGCCGTGGGGGGCGGAGGCTCAGAGCTTGCCTGGCTTGGTACGCCCCTCGTCGTGCTCGGTTCGAGCTGCGCCGCCGTCTGCGTGACATTGTGGGCCGTCTGTGCCCTGGACCCCAAGCGGCGGGCCGCCCCGGTCGACTCTCAGCTCGTCGCACGACTCGTCACCGAACTCGTCGACGCCGCCAAAGCCGCCGAAAACCGAGGCGTTCTCACGCTCCCCGATCGATCGATCTCCGTCCACCAATCCCTCTTCGCAGCGGGCGCCGGCCTGCTCATCGCGGGCCAGCCCGCGGAGGCGATCCGCACCCAGCTCGCGGGCATGGCCGACACAGCGGCCGACGCCGACGCCCCGCGTCGCGCCCGCGTTCGACTCATCTGCGATGCCTTCCCCATCGGCGCGCTCTCGCTGGCGTTCTCGATGGTGCTCTGGACGGTGCTCGCGATCGTGCGCGAAGTCCCCCTCGGCACGCTCATGCCCCTCGTTCTCCTCGGGTCCGTCTACGGCGCGTTCGCCTTCGCCGCCCTCGCCGTCGAGATCGGCGACCGCCTCGGCGCTTCCAGCGCCGAAGACGAGCTCTCGTCCGCCCTTGTTATCGAGACCTTGGTCCGAATCCGCTCCGGCGAGTCCGCCGAACGCATCGCCGAGCGTCTACGCGTCCGCGCCCCCGGCGTTCCGGTCCCGGTCCAGGCCGCCACCCTCCGCAAGGCCGCCTGAACTCGGGCGAGGCCCAAGCCGATAAGCCCCTGTCGGCGCCGCGCGATGGTCGAAGTCCGCCCATCGTGTTGACGCCCCCACGGACCGAGGCGATCCACCCATGGCCGACAAGGAAAAGAAGGACAAGGCGGAAAAGGGCGCAGAGGGCGGCGAGGCCGCGCCAGCCAAAAAGGGCCTGCCCCTCAAGACGCTCATCGTCGTCGCCGCGCTCATGATCGTCGAAGGCGTGGGCCTCTTCTTCGTCCTCGGCGCACTCGGCGGCCCCAAGGCCTCCAGCGCGGCGACCGACGCCAAGCATCTCGCCCACGACGAATCGGAAGAGACCGAAGAAATCCGCGTCCTCGAGAAGGAGGACGAGAAGTTCCAGAATCTCGCCTCGGGCCAGGTCTGGGTATGGAACGTATCGATCTACCTGCAGGTGAAGAACAAGAACACCGAGCGCGTCGAGCGCGTGCTCGAGAGCCGCAAGGCCGAAATCAAGGAAGGTATCAGCCAGATCATCGGCCGCTCGCAGATCGCCCAACTCAAAGAGCCGGAGCGTCAGAGCCTCAACCGCCAGGTCTCGGCCCTGCTCGAGAAGGTCGTCGGACTCGACAGCGAGGGCAAGCCCCTCATCGAACGCATCCTGATCCCGACCTGCAGCGGCTATCCCGCGAACTTCTAACACGCCCGGAATGAGCCGGTTTCTCCCGCGAATCCCGCGGATGTTCCCGAGTCAAAGCGCCAGCCGGGCCCCCCGCGCAACCTCCCGCGGCAGCTTCGCACTCTTCAACTCCCGCGCACACGCCGCCGTCCGCGGCGAGATCTCCAGCACACAGTCCGGCGAGCCATCGGCCTTTCGCGGAATCGTCACCCCGCACGCCTCCAGCCATCGCGCCGCCCGCTGCGTCTGGATCATCGCGCACGACGCCGGCGAGTCCGCGCCCGTCGCGTTCTTGATCGGCGCAAACTCCTCGATGCGGTCCGTCTCGTACACGATGCTCTTGTCGCACAGCGTCAGCGCATCGAACACAAACCGCTCCAGCTTCACGCCGTTGTTGGCCGTTGGCGTCACCATCTCCCCGGTGGCCGTGTCCACGTGCGGGATCTTCTTCTCCGCTCGGTGGTACGGCAGCGCAAAGCCCGGATCGGTCGCCAGCTTCTCGACGAGCCCCACGCCGATGATGTGGATCGCGATCGAGCCCGCCACAAACCGCAGCGAGCCGTCGGCGTTGGTCTGCCGCTGATAGTCCATCGGCAGGTCTGAGTATTCGACGATCTCCACCCGCCCCTTGCGAGCCCCATCCCCCGCCATGCAGAACACGCCGACCTTCTCCTCGGCATTCGCCTTCGCCACCATCTTGCTCGACATCTGCGCCGACGAGTCCGGCGCGCTCGCGTGCAGCCCGATGAACACCGGGTCGAGGATGTTCACGATCGGGTTGTCCACCTGGAAGTAGCTGATCGTGTCCACGCCGCGACGCCGCATGTCGGCCGTGGCCCCGGACACGTGCAGCGCCTTGATCGATCCGCCGTGCCCGTCCGGGTTGGTCGCCACCTCGTGCCGCGCGCTGAGCAGGATCTTCCCCGTCTTGATATCGAAGCTCGGCATCACGCCCTGCGGGAAGAACATCACGTTCCGGCGGTCGAGCCCGAAATACCCGTTCTTCTCGAAGAACTCCACCGTCGCCGCGTGATTCAGCGGGCTGGTCATGATGTACCACGGCACATCCACGCCATACCGCTCTTTCGCTCCCAGCAGCGCATCGGCAAACACCTGGAACAGCGGCTTCCCCGTAACGGCTCCAGCCGGGTAACACCCCTTCGGCCCCTCGAATCCCAGCCGCGATCCCTGCCCGCCTGCCACCACAAACGCCGCCACCCGTCCCGCGCGAAGCACCGCCTCGCCCGCCGCCCGCGCGGCAGCCTCATCCCACGGATGCCGTGCATCGCCCGCGTTTCGCGGGTAGTACGGCGCAGGCTGAATGTCCGCCGGCAGCCCAAACACCGGCGTGTTGATCACATAGTCATGCACCAGCTTCGGCAGCGCTTCCAAATCGAGCGAAGCAATCTGTGCCAGCAGCGCCCGCTTCCGCTCATCATCAAGCTGGTCATAGAACCTCAGCAGGTGTCCCTGACCGACGGTCTCCAGACGATGCGAAATGGCCTGCAGCGAAGTGGGGGAGTTGGGCATTGATGAACGGGGGGCGAGGTTGTGCCGAAAAAATAAGGGGGAAGAGTGTAGGGTTCGGCCCGAGCGCCGTCGCACCCCAGACCGAGTTCCCCTCTTCACACGCAAGCCCCCGCCGCATCTGCCCCCGACCGGTACCATGCCCACCGTGCGAAACCTGTTCACCAATCCCCTCCGACTCCCCCTCATCGCCCCCTCCATCCTCTCGGCCGACTTCGCCAACATGGGCGCCGAGTGCCGCCACGTGCTCGCCTCCCCCCGCGCGGGCGTCCAGCCCGTCGCCTCCGCGGCGCGCGTCCTCGCCCCGGATCCCCGCAATGACCCTTGGTCGAGTCCAGGAGCCGGTGCCGACCTGCTCCACGTCGACGTCATGGACGGGCACTTCGTCCCCAACCTCACCATGGGCCCGGACATGGTCCGCGGCGTACGCCGGGCCTGCCCCGGTGCCTTCATCGACGTCCACCTCATGGTCACCGACCCCTGGAAGCACGCCCAGCCCTTCGTCAGTGCCGGCGCCGATCACCTCACCTTCCACGTCGAAGTCCTCCCCCCCGGCGAGATTCCCGTACTCGCCCGCAAGGTGCGTGAACTTGGGGTAACCGTCGGCCTCGCGATCAACCCGCCCACCCCGGTCGAGAAGATCATGCCCCATCTGGAGCACTTCGATCTCATCCTCGTCATGTCCGTCAACCCCGGATACTCCGGTCAGGCCTTCATTCCCGACGTCCTCGCCAAGACCCAGGCGATCTCCGAAGAGCTCACCCCCAATCAGCGCCTCGAGATGGACGGAGGGATCAAACCCGACAACGCCGAGTCCGTCCTCGACGCCGGGTGCGATGTCCTCGTCGCCGCGTCCGCCGTCTTCGGCGTCGCCCCCCCCAAGCGTGCCGACGTCGTCCAAGCCCTTCGAGGCACCCGACAGCCGATTTAGTCGCCGTTATAGGGGGTGAAACGGCGCATGTTCGCGAGTTATTCACCCCTGAACTGGGTTATCGGGCGTGGTCTCTGCGGCCTCCTCACCCCGCTGGCCGATGGGGATTGCTAGACTCTTCCTCGTCCCAGAGCACCTCCGACCCCGTTCGGAGGCGGTCGAAGGAACTCGATCGAACGCGCGTGGAGCCGCGACAGGGACACACGACGATCGGATATGGCCAAGGCCGCTTCATACCGACTCCTCCTCATGCGATCTGGACGCACCGAATGGGATCTCCTTGGGAGAGTCCAAGGGGCCGCCGATCTGCCATTGGCCGCGGCCGGGCTCACCGCCGTTCAGGGCCAGACCCAGGGCCTGACCTCCCACAAGCTCAACTCGATCGTCTGTGCCCCCGACGAGGCCAGCCGCGCTACCGCCGAACTGCTCAAGAAGGCCACCGGCTGCCGACGCCTTGTCGTGCTTCCCGACCTCGGCGAGATGGCCCTCGGCCTCTGGGAAGGCCTCCGCTACGAAGAACTCGAGAACCGCTACTGCCGCGCCGGCCGTCAGTTCATGACCGACCCCTGCGGCGTGCTCGTCCCCGAAGGCGAGGCCTTCGAGGACTACTGCGACAAAATTCGCACCGCCCTCGCCCAGGTCATGGCTCGCCAGAAGAGGGGGGCAACGGTCGGTGTAGTGGTTCGCCCCATCGCGCTGGGCATCATGCGGTGCTTGCTCAACAGTGCTGATCTTGGTCAACTTTGGGCGATGTTGAGCGATCGGCCCGACGTTGAGTGGTACCAAGTGTCCAAGAACGATCCGCGGCTGGTCGCGCCGCCGCGGCGGCCGAGGCGATCCGCTTCGGCGGCGTGATTCCGTTTATGTACCGAGCGCCTCGTGGCGGGTCGGAACCGGGCAAAGGAAGGCCCGGAGGGATATCTCAAAGGACCGGAGCGTCATGTCACAAGCAACCGCGAAATCCGTCGTCCCGCTCAGTGGCCCCGTGAAGGTCAACTCGCCCGCACCGGCCAAGACCTGGACGGACGTCTCTTCACGCAAGACCTCGGTCCCCGAGGGCCTGTGGCTCCGCTGCCCCGGCTGCGAAGGGATGATCTATCGCAAGCAGATGGAGGCCAACCTCCACTGCTGCCCCGACTGCCAGCACCACTTCCGCATCGGCGCGCACGAGCGCGTCCGCCAGATCGCCGACCACGGCTCGTTCGAGGCGATGTTCACGAACCTCTCGCCCACCGATCCGCTCAAGTTCAAGGACCTCAAGTCCTACAAGGACCGCCTCGCCGCCGAGCAGGCCAAGAGCGGCGCTATCGACGCCGTCGTCGCCGGCACCTGCTTCGTCAAGGGCCGCCCCGCGATGCTCTGCGTCCTCGACCTGAGCTTCATGATGGGCTCCATGGGCAGCGTCGTCGGCGAGGTCGTCACCCGCTCCATCGAGACCGCCACCGAGCGTGATCTTGCCTGCATCGTCGTCTCCGGCTCCGGCGGAGCCCGCATGCAGGAGTCCGGCCTCTCGCTCATGCAGATGGCCAAGACCAGCGCGGCCCTGGCCCGCCTCGACGACGCGGGTGGCCTGTTCATCAGCGTCCTCACCGACCCGACCACCGGCGGCGTCACCGCCAGCTTCGCCATGCTCGGCGACGTCATCATCGCCGAGCCCAAGGCCCTCGTCGGTTTCGCCGGGCCGCGCGTCATCCAGCAGACTATCCGCCAGGAGCTCCCCGAGGGCTTCCAGCGCTCCGAGTACCTGCTCAAGGCGGGCATGGTCGATCGCGTCGTCCCACGCGCCGAGCTCCGAACCGAACTCGCCCGCATGATCGACTACTCCGGCAGGTAATGTCTACGAGCGCCTTCGCGCAAGCGAAGGCCGACGAACCCACGCGATCCCGCCTCGAGCGCGTCGCGGGTCGTCATTTCAGGAGGGAGGGCCCACAGAACGTGAATCAGGCCCGACGCACACGCCTTCCCGCCGGCCCCGGCGCGCCGTGGTGGAGTTTCCTCCTCGCGGGCGGTGGCTACGGCGTGTTCACCGCGCTGGCCATGCCGCCCACCGGCGTCTGGCCCCTCGCCCTCGTCGCGATCATCCCGCTCGTGTGGGCCGGCTGCCGAGCGTCGCGCAGGGCCTGGCTCTCGGCGCTTCTCTGTGGCCTGGGCACGCTCCCGATGTGGCTCTTCGAGCACTGGTGGCTTCGCAACGTCAGCGAGCCCGGCTTCCCGCTCGTCTGCCTCTACCTCAGCATCTACCCCGCCATCTTCGTGTGGGTCATCGCACAGGCGCGGCGCACCGACTGGCCCGTCCCCATGTGCGTCGTCGTACCGTTCATCTGGACCGCCCTCGAAGTGCTCCGCGGCGAGTTCGTCATCGATGGCTACGCCTGGTTTCTGCTCGGCCACCCGCTCATCGACGCCACGCTGCTCGCCGCCCCCGCGGCCCTGTTCAGCGTCTACGCGGTCTCCTTCCTCTGCGCCGCGCTCGCGGGCGCGGTGGTGGATTCCGCCGGATGGTCCGGAGTCCCGCGCTCGTGGGGCGGCGTCGGCGCCCTCACCCTCATCCTCGGCTGGCCCACCCTCGGCCTCATGGGACAACTCCAATCCCGCCCGTCGGCCAAGGCCCGTGGCGTTGTCCGCGTCGGCGTTGTCCAGACCAATCTCCCCCAGGACAACAAGATGGGCTGGTCGATCGCCGACCGCCAGCGCGACCTGCGGCACTTCCTCGACCTCACCAAGCAGGCCGCCGCCATCCGCCCCGCGCCCGACGTCATCGTCTGGCCTGAGACCATGTTCCCCGGCCGCACCCTCAACGAGCCCGCGGCCAAGGTCTATCGAGACCTCGGCGTGTATTGGAAGGTCCAGACGCCCCAGGGCGAGGAAAAAGTCTCCGCCGACTGGTTCCGTGAAGAACTGCTCCACACTCAGGACCAGATCGGCATCCCGATGCTCGTGGGCTCCGTCGAGGTCGAAGGCGACGTCGCCGCATATCTCTCGAACAACCAGCCTGAGGGTCTGGTCCGCCGGTACAACAGCGTCGTCCTCATCGACCACGGCACACCCGTCGCCGACCGCTACGACAAGATCGAGCTCATGCCCTTCGGCGAAGAGATCCCCCACGTCTGGCGTTGGCCGGGCATTCAGCAGTGGGTCCTCAACCTCGGCGCCCAGGGCATGGCCTTCGACCTCTCCCGCGGCTCCCGGGCCGTTGGCCTCGACGTCCCCATGCGACGATCCGACTTCAACGGCCCCGCCGTCACCGTCGCCACCCCCATCTGCTGCGAGGCCACCCGCGCCGCGCTCTGCCGCCGCTTGGTCCGCGGCGACGGCTCTGGCAAACGCAGCCCCGTCATCATCACCCTCAGCAACGACGGCTGGTTCGGCGCGTGGGATGGCGGCCGCCGCCAGCACCTCCTCGACGCCCGCTGGCGATGCGTCGAGCTCGCCCTCCCCATGGTCCGGTGCGTCAACACCGGCATCTCGTGCCACATCGACCCCGCCGGGCGAATCATCACCGACCGCACCGGCTCCGCCTCGATTCCCGCCGAGCGAACCGAGGGGGTCTTCGTCGCTTCCGTCCCGGTCGATCCGGGCCATTTCCCCTCCATCTTCGAACGTCTGGGGTTGGTCCCGGCGTACACCATCACGTTTGCGGGCTGCCTGGGTACCGTTGTACTCTGGCGGCGAGCCCGCCGCACCGGCGCGGCCTGACCGCGGCCGATTCACTCAGGTTCGACTTTTGAGGCGAGAATGCACAAGCACACGATTCGGTTGATGGCGATGGTCGGAGTGGCCGGTGGAGTCCTCGGGCTCATGTGCGCCGGCGCTCCCGCCGGATGCGCCGCCGACGGCAAGCCATCGTCCTCTTCCCGCAAGAGCTCCACCCGCTCCACACCCCCGAAGGACAAGACCAAGGCCGAGCCCGAGGTCATCACCCCGCAGGGCAACAACACCTCCACCTCGCCCAAGGTCGCGCCCCTCTCCGCCACCGAGCGTGCCTCCCTCCGCGAGCGAGCGCTGAATCTGCTCGCCAACACCGCGCAGGCCGGCAGCCCCGAAGAACGCGCCAACGCCCTCGAGGCCCTCGTCCAAACGCCCCGCCGTCTCGCCGACGTCGCCGAGACCGCCCTCCAGGATTCCAACACCGGCGTGCGCGCCGTCGCCGCGATGTCCATCGGCAAGGCCAAGCTCGCCGCCCTCGCCCCGCGCCTGCGTCCGCTCCTGCAGGACGAGAGCCCCTACGTCCGCGCCGGCGCAATGTACGCCCTCAAGCAGTGCGGCGCCAGCGTCGACATCACCCCGCTCGCCGGAATGTTGTTTGATTACAGCGCCCGCGTCCGTGCCAACGCGGCGTACATCCTCGGCGAACTCGGCGAAAAGTCCGCCGTCGCCCCGCTCCGTGAGGCGCACAAGGCAACCTCCGCCCGCTCCAATCAAACCGAGCTTCGCCTCTCCGATCTCCAACTCGCCGAGGCCCGCGTGAAGCTCGGCGACGACACCGCCCTCGCCGACATCCGCGCCGCTCTTTATCCCTCCAAGCCCGAGGACCTCGAAGCGTCCGCCCTCGCCGTCCAAATCGTCGGCCAGATCAAGGACAGCGTCTCCGTCAACCGCCTCATCGAGCTCACCGCCCCCAAGGATTCCGGCGGGCAGGACATGCCCGGCGAGATCCGCATGGCCGCCGCCGCGTCGCTGGCCCGCCTCGGCCAGCCCCAGGGCTCCTATATCGCCCGCGAGTACTTCCAGGGCGGCAAGGAGACGCTCCGGGCCCAGGCCGCCAGCCTCTTTGGCGAGACCCAGCGGCCGGAGAACCTCCAACTCGTCTCCCGCCTCATGGCCGATCCGGACGGCCGGGTCCGTGTCTCCGCCGCCGCTGCGGTGGTCAAAATCACCGACCGGGGCGGGGATTAAGGGAAAACCGGGAGAACCGGTAGCCCAGTGGGGGGGCCCGCAAGGCCACGGAATTGG
This sequence comes from Phycisphaerales bacterium, assembly GCA_044221735.1. Classification (GTDB taxonomy): domain Bacteria; phylum Planctomycetota; class Phycisphaerae; order Phycisphaerales; family UBA1924; genus UBA4658. Next base: position 12,685 of record JBGAOP010000047.1, read on the forward strand.
GGAGAACCGACACCCTCAGTTGACAGGGAGGGCGGGTATGGGGTATCACTTGCTCCCCGAAACCGCCTCCAGGGCCGCGTGTGCGGCCATTGGCAGGGCGGGAATGAACGGTATTTGTCCGCGCAGGCGTGAACAGCACGCCGCGCGGTGCGGATAGGGTGTCGCCGCGGCCAGGAGGGCCGCGGCATTGGCCGTCGTGTCCGGAGCAATCGGCGCGACCAAGCGAGGAGTTCCCTGTGCACATCGTGACCAAGATCCTGATGGTGTTCTGCGCCGTGTTGAGCCTGCTTCTGGCCGCCCTCACCATGGCCTACGCCGCCAACGCCAACGCCCTCAAGGCGAGCATCAACGCCGAGCGAAACGCCGCCTCCGCGGCCAAGAGCACGGCCAACGCCCAGCTCGCCGAGCACGCCAACGAGATGAACACCCAGACGGCCCGTCTCACGGCCATTGACAACTCGCTCAACCAGGCCAAGGCGCGCGTCGCCGCCCTTGAGTCCGAGCGCACCGACCTCCAGGCCCGCGTCCAGCAGGCCGAGGCCGACGCCAACAGCATCCGGAACCAGATCTCCCAGGCCGCGGCCACCGTCCAGACCCAGGCCAAGCTCATCGACGCCTACCGCACCGAGGTCACCGCGCTCCGCGACTCGATGCTCCAGAGCGAGAAGCGCATGATCGAGCTCACCGACAAGAACAACGAGCTCGCCAGCCAGCGCGAGGTCCTCGAGCAGAACGCCCGCGCTCTCAAGGAGCAGCTCGAGGAGACCAAGCTCAACCTTCAGGCCGCCCAGTCCTCCGCCGGCTCCGTCGGCTCGGGCGTGACCAACATGTCCAGCAAGGCCCCCGTCCGCGAGCTCCCCGGCCCGCTCGTCCGCGCCAGCGTCACCGAGGTCGGCAAGTTCGCCAACGGCGACGACATGGTCGTCATCAACGAGGGCTCCAACCGCGGCCTCAAGGAAGGCGTCATGATGAACGTCGTCCGCGGCGACTCCTTCGTCGCCACCATCGTCCTCAAGAACATCGAGCCCACCCGCGCCGTCGGCCGCGTCACCACGACCCGCGTCTCCGCCGTCCAGGCCGGCGACACGGTCCTCAGCCGCGTCGACTGAGCCGTGTACCACGGGCATCCTGCCCGTGGCCTTCTCTTCGCCTTTCTCCTTTTCACCAGACCCCAGCACGCCCACCGCCACCAAGCAGGCGGATACGGAAGGACGATCCAATGAGCCAGTTCGGGATGCAGATGCCCGCGGGACAGATGCAGCGGGGCGCCAGCATGAACGTGTACACCGGCCTGCTCTTCGCGGCCGTGGTCGCGTTGCTCGCCGCCAGCATCTTCGTGTTCATGCAGGGCCAGATCATCGGGCCCGACGGCAACGCCTTCGCGACGTACCCGCAGAAGTCCGCCGGCGGCGACTACGACCTCAGCAAGCTCCCCAAGTAACCGCCCCTGCCACACGCCCGGGATGAGCGGTCCTCCACGAATCCCGCTGAAATTCCGCCAACCCGCCCACAATCCACCAACCCCACCGATACGAGACCCGCAAGGGCCTCTTTTCTTGACCCGCACAGACTCAGGACTACATTTCCCTCCCGCAAATGCGTGGCCCGGGCACGCGGCGGCTCACATCTTGGGGCGGTAGCTCAATTGGTTAGAGTACCGGACTGTCGATCCGGTGGTTGCGGGTTCGAGTCCCGTCCGCCTCGTTGAAAAAGCCCTGTTATCAGGGCTTTTTTCATGCTCGCAAACCGTCAGTCCCTTGAGTCGGGTCCCAGTTGGGATTCAGTCGGGACGCATGTTGGACGCATTTCGGTTGCTTGCCGCGCCAAATACGTGTAAGTCATGGGAATTCGGCGGCGTTTGAGTGGGGGAGTACCGGAGGAATGATCCGGTGGTCTCTGGCGGTTAGCGAAGGACTCTCGTGGGGTAGGTGAAGCGAGGCGGCGCCAATCGAAGTGCAACTGGGCGTCCTAGGGCCGCTCATCGTTCGTCCGGCTCATTGAGCGCCCCTTGGGCTGCGTCTTTCCACACAACAGCCAAGCCCTCCAATGCGGCGAGCTCGGCGAAGGCGCTTCTGGTCCTATGCCGATCAACGATGAAACCATTGAAGCGTGCGATCGTCCATTTCGGATTCGGTCGGTGAAGCGCTTGGATATCGTCACCCGCGTGCAGCACGCCCGGCGTGAGTACACGCACGTACCAACCCGTACGCCCGGACTGCATCATGATGCGGCCCAGGCTTGTGTCATCGAATCGGAGGGCAAGTTTGAAGCAAGGCTGACGGGGCTGGGTCACCTGCACCTCGGCCGTGCCGATGCGAAAGACATCGCCCACTGAGACCGAGTGCTCGTCGAGCCCCGTTGTTGTGATATTCTCGCCGAACCCGCCCGGCACCAGCCTCCGCTCGTGACGCGGCACATCGTGAATCCATCGCGGATAGTGCTCGGAGGGATAGAAGTAGATGGCCTTGTCTGGACCGCCATGCACAGTGAGGTCGGCCTGTTGGTCGCCGTCCAGAGAGAGACTTCCCACATGAACAGGACCGGCTACCCGAGACTTCACGAATCCGCTCGGCACACCTTCGGCGCCGAGCGGCGCAATGCGTCCGACCTGCACAGAGTCCACGCTGGGGGCGCGATGACCCATCTGCACGGACATGCGAGGTCCTCCGGTTGTGGAGGTTAGGGAGTAATGCCGATCGACGGCCGTGAGGAGGCCCCTACCGGGAGTTGGGCCAGTCAAGTCAATCGCATCGTGCTCGCATTAGCGTGCCGTAACGCTGCTGTGTGCCTCAACGCGGGGAAAATCGACATCCACGTCGAACGCCCGGTTGAAGAAGTTTGTGAAGAAGTTCAGGGCCACCGCCGCGACGATCTCGGCGATTTCCGCGTCGGAGAAGCCGGCGGCACGAACAGCCTTCAAGTCACCTTCGACGATTCCACCGTGTGTGTCGATGACGGCCTGCGCGAACGTGAGTGCGGCGAACGTGCGGGGGTCGGATGACTCAAGCTTGCGAGCGCCGTCGATCTGCGCCTGATTCAGGCCAGCCATCTTGCCCAGGACTGAGTGGGCCGAGAGGCAATAGATGCAGGCGTTGCTTTCGGCGGTGAGCAGCGCGATCTGCTCGCGGATCTTGGGCGAGAGCTTGGCGGCGCCCATGGCACCGTTGAACTGGGCGAAGGACTGGAGGACGGCCGGAGAGTTGGCCATCACTCGCGTCATGTTCGGCACCATGCCCAGGCCTTTCTGGAGCGCTGCGAAGATGTCCTTGTTGCTGCCGGTGGCGGATTCGACGTTCTGGATCGGAAGACGTGCCATAGAGACTCCTTGGTTGGGCGGTTACTGATTCTCGATTGCTTGATGCTCGGATATTCGTCGGCGACGATCTTGAGCGTGCACGCGGCACGCCGCCCGTACGTTGGTCAATGTGGGTTGCTTGGTGTCGTGTGTGCGTATCGAGTGGCCGATCCGATAGGCCCATCGCCATTGCCGGCGCAGGATTGACTGGGCCCGGAAGAAGCCCATACTCGGGTCGTAGATGTTGGTTGATTCTGAGAGGAGGCCATTGAGCTCCACGATCCGGAAGTCGCGGCCAGCTTTGAACGCTTCGACATTGGAATAGCGGATGTCGAATCGGCCGAAGTGGAAGCCGGGAGTGTTTGTGGCGATGGCATCGATGGCCGCGGTGAGTTCCGGGGTGATAAGGGCCGCGCCGTCGAGGAACATCGAGCCGCGGCAGTGGTTGCCCATGAATCCGAGTGTGACCTGTTCGCCCTCATCCGGCACGCGATCCGCCTCGTGTGCCAGACGGCTGAGGAAGGTTCTGGCTTGGACTCGATATCGCGGATGACGCCAAATGAGCGTTCGAATCGAGGAGTGGCCATCACCCGTGACGGCAGGGAACCGCTTGTCCGTGATGGAGAAGATCTGACCGGTCGATTCATCCGGCATTCGGACGTAGAAGACTCCGGCTTCGTACGGGCCGGGGTGGTAGGACTGGGCGAGGACCGCGGCGGGCTGCTGTTGAAGGTAGTTTCGTGCCTCATGCTGATTGCGGACGAGGCTGACACCCGTACCGCGCTCGCCAACGTCGGGCTTGAGGATGATGGGCCAAGACCAGCGTCGGTCGCGGATGGTGGCTTCGATAGCTGCGATGCGGTCTGCGAGAGGGGCGGGCTCGATGAGGGTCGTGGGGACGATGGCGTCCTGTGGGAGTAGTTTCAGAATGTCCCACTTCGACTCGCCAACGAGGCCGCCCAGAGGAATACCGGGATTCGCGAGCGTGCAGGTGGTAATGCCGCGATGGCGAAGTGCGAGATAGGCGACATACGGGATTAGCGGGAGGTAGATCGCCCACGCGGGCCAGAACTCCCAATAGAGAAGCCGCGAGAGACGGGCGGAGAACTTGCTGCGGATGAGTTCAGAGCGACCGATCTGGGCGCAGGGCGTCGCCGGCATCTCGGCGGCCGCGGGCGGCCATGCGCTCATGGGTGTGGCGGTCACGCGGCCACCTCGATTCCGCGCAAAGACAACTCAATCCGAGTTGTGGGGGAGCCGACATCAAGCTGGTCGCTGAGGTTGCTGTGCGAGAGAACAATTGAGTCTGGGAACAGATCGACTTCGCAACGGCAGACCGTGCGGGCATCCGGCCGGGACATGAGCACGCTGAGATGCGGCTTGTCACTCCAGTGATGCTTGTGGAAGCGATCTTGTGCGGCGAGAAGATCCGGAGTGCCGGACAGCATGCGATCGAACAGTTCTCGTCTGGGGTGTTCGACGAGATGGTCCCCAAGGCCGGAAGAAGTAAGGAGGATCGGGGATTGGAGTGGCGCGGGCTCGGAGAGCGTGAGAAACGCACCGTCGGATGAGGCGGTGAGGAACGAATCGGCGTCGAGCACGAGCACGCGGAAGGGCGGGAACTGCGTCACGTCAATGCCGCCGGCAAGGTCTAAGGCTTCCTCGATCGTTCCTGCGGTGAGTAATACTGGGACGATCATGCCACGCGAAGCCTGGGCAGATCGCTTGGGGGTAGCCCCCGCGATGACGGGTGGATTGGCGTTGAGCAGACAGGCGATTAGATCGGAATCGTTTGCTCCGATCCAAGTCCCTCCGGAGGGCGGGTCGACGGGCATGATCGCAGCACGATCGCCCAGGCGACGGCGCACGGGGCTACCCGAGACCGGACGCGACCGCTGCTCATCTCGATTGCAAACGAGCCGCACAAGAGGCGACCGAGAAATCCGAGCAGCCCCGTCGGCGACCGCGGGGATCACCGTTACCGTGCACATCGTGTGCTCCCGACCCCGTCCTGATGCGCGAGCGTGGATGGGGCGTAGCCGAATGAGGCGGGCACGGCGCCGCCCAGCGACAACGCAATACCCCGGATGGTGGCGTTGTGGTGGATGGTGTGGCTGAGGACGAACGCCAACTCGCGGGCGAGGGTGGAAGAGAGCGTGATGCTCGTGCCGTCGCGCGTGGGCATGACCGAGACGCCGATGGATTCGTCCGCGTCCAGCTTCGCCAGCCGCTCGACGGAGGCAATCAATCGGCCGAGCTCGGCATCCGCGGCCGAGAGGTCGGTCTCGATGTTCGTCCCCCGGGCACGGTGGTCATAGTCCACGATCCCTGTGCGCCAGCCGTCGACCAAGGCGCGAGCGTGGTCAAGGCAGTGGCGAACGTGGCCGCCGATCGTGCTGTTGGCGAAGAGATCGCCTGCGCGAGCAGAGTACTGGTCGG
>JBGAOP010000006.1:0-131773 GCA_044221735.1 Phycisphaerales bacterium
GTCCGTGGACCCGGTGTAAGATGGGGTGGAGCGGTGACTGAGCGGTTGAAAGTACTCGACTTGAAATCGAGCAGACCCGAAAGGGTCTCGGGGGTTCGAATCCCCCCCGCTCCGCTTGCGTGAGATGGGTGTTGGTGCGGTTGAAAGAAAAGACCCCGGATGTTGTCCGGGGTCTTTGTGTTGGTGAGGGCGTGTTCGTGCGTGGGGTATGTTCGACGGGAGGGTGGCTGGGCGGAGCGAGGACGGGGCGGCCATACGATCGGGAATGGCCGCACGGGTTGTCATTACCGGGCTTGGGTGTGTGTCCGCCTTTGGAATGGGGCATGCCGCGCTGTGGGCGGGGCTGATGGAGGGGCGGTCCGCGCTCAAGCGGATCACGCGGTTTGATCCCTCGGGGTTTCCCTCGCGGTTGGCGGGGGAGATCGCGGATCTGGACGTGCGGCAGTGCGTGCCCAAGTCGTATCGCAAGGCGACGAAGGTGATGGCCCGGGATACCGAGATCGCGGTGGCCGCGGCGAAGCTGGCGGTGGAGGATGCGGGGATCATCACGCGTGGGAACAGCGAGGACGAGACAGGGGCAAACCTGACGTACCGACCCGAGCGGATGGGGTGCAATATCGGCGCGGGGCTGATCGCGGCGGAACTCGATGAGATGTCGGCGGCGATGATCACGGCAAAGCCCGAGGGGAAGTTCTCGCTGCGGGCCTGGGGCGGTGAGGGCGGGAAGGGGATGGAGGCGCTCACACCACTGTGGCTGCTGAAGTATCTGCCCAACATGCTCGCGTGCCACGTGACGATCATCCACGGGGCCGAGGGGCCCAGCAACACGATCACCTGCGCCGAGGCGAGCGGCCTCTTGAGCGTGGGCGAGTCGATGCGGGTGATCGAGCGCGGCGCGGCCGACGTCTGCTTCGCCGGCTCGGCCGAGAGCAAGCTCAACCCGATGGGGATGCTGCGGCTGGACTACGCGGGGCGGCTCGCGCCGACGGGGGATGCGGAGGACGGGAGCGCGTTCGTGCGCCCGTTCGACGCGGCCACGACGGGCGGCGTGGTGGGCGAGGGCGGGGCGATCGTGATGCTCGAGAATCTCGAGACGGCGCAGAAGCGCGGGGCGAAGGTGTACGCGGAGGTGGTGGGCTTCGGCGGCGGGCACTCCGATGCGCGGTACACGGCGGGGGAGACGGATGAGGGGTACCGGTTCGCGATCGAGAACGCGATGGAGGATGCGGGGATCTCGGCCGCGGATGTGGACGTGATCGTGCCGCTGGGGATGGGCGTGCCGGAAATGGACAGGCCGGAAGGGGGCGCGCTGCGGGCGGTGTTCGGTGAGCGGCTCAAGGACGTGGCGTTCATCACGATCATGCCCAACGCGGGCAACTGCGTGGCGGGAGCGGGCGGCCTGCAGATGGTGGCCGGGGCGCTGGCGCTCAAGCACCAGCAGCTTCCGGCGCGCCTGCACGCGGGAATGCCCGGAATGGGGATCCCCGCGGGGCGGAGTGGGGCGAATCCGACGCCGGGGAAGCGGCTGCGATACGCTTTGCTGTGCGGGGGGTCGCTTGGCGGACAGAACGCGGCGGTGGTTTTGAAGGCGGTGGAGGGGTAGTCGGCGCGCCGGCTGAAGGGTCTGCGCGAGTTTCGGAGCATCGCCCGGGTCGGCGATGTCACGAACGGCCATTTTTCTACGTCCGGGTATGTCTTCAGAAGGGAGCGCGATCATGAGCGATCAGAACTACGGCGGCGGATCGGGTGGCGGCTACGGCGGGGATCGGGGTGGAGACCGTGGCGGCTACGGAGATCGCGGCGGCGACCGCGGCGGGCATCGTGGAGGTGGCGACCGCGGCGGGCGTGGGCGCGGGCCTCGTCGTCCGGACATGGACGGTCGCGGCGTGCCGCTCAGCGAACTGGATCCGGCCCTGACGGAGACGAGCCGCAAGCTCATCGGCGCATCGATCGAGGTGCACAAGGCCCTCGGCCCGGGCTACGACAAGGCGACGTACCAGAAGGCGATCGAGACCGAGCTCGACGCGCTGGGCGTGCAGTACACCAGCAACCACGCGATCCCGGTGATCTACCGCGGCAAGCAGGTGGGCACGCGCGTGGCCGACATCCTCATCGAGAACAAGTTCATCGCCGACTTCTACGCCCAGCACCGCGAGATCGGCGCCAGCGAGCGCACGGGCATGCGGGCCGCGCTGATCGCGGCGGATATGGAGCTCGGCCTCATCATCAACTTCTCCGAGCGTCGGCTCAAGGACGGCCTCGTGCGGGTGCTCAACCCGAACAAGTTCGCCCAGCCGCAGCAGCACGCGGGCGAGGGCCACGGCGGTGAGCATGGCGGCGAGGGCCACCACGAGCACGCCGAGGGCGGCGAGCAGGGCTGAGCCCGAAAGCGGCATTGAGCGTGAAATAAAAAGGCCCCGGACACGCGTCCGGGGCCTTTGTGTTGGGGCGTGGAGCGGGCGTGCTTAGTTGCAGCCGCCGGCGAACCAGGAGTTGAGGAAGTCGAAGATGTTCTGGACCGCGAGGGTGCCGGTCGAGCCGTCGCCGCCGACGATCGCCGCCTTCTTGCCGGCGAACCAGTCGTTGAGGAAGTCGAAGATGTCCTGGACTTCGAGCTGGGCGTTGTGGTTGTAGTTGGCGTAGCAGCAGGGGCTGGTGATGTTGCCCAGCGTGCCGGGCACGGTCACCGGGATGTTGCAGGTCGCCGAGCCGGTCACAAACTTGGAGAGGACCGTGGCGGGCGCGACCGTGTCGACCGCGGCGGCGCAGGCGGCCGCGGAGGTGAAGGCGGTGGAGCAGGTCGAGCCGCGGCAGCAGACGCCGGGCGGGGTGCAGGTTGTGGTCGTGCACACGGAGTTGTTGCCCTGGTAGCCGCTGGCGCAGTCGCTAGCGAGCTGGACGGAGCAGGTGGAGCCGGTGCAGCAGGCGCCCGAGGGCAGCGTGGAGTTGACCTCGAGGGTGTAGGGGCCCTCGATGCAGGCATAGGCGGAGATGCGCACCTTGATGTGCTGGCCCGCCGTCATCGTGAAGGGAAGGGTGATGTCGGGGGTGGTGGGCGAGAGGCGGCCGCCGCTGAGGCAGGCCAGCTCGCCGGTGAGGCTGCAGTCGGGCCAGAGCGAGATGACGGGCTGGCCGTTGGAGGTCTGGATGCAGTGGAAGTTGAAGGTGTCGGCGAAGGGGGCCGTGAAGTCCCACCAGGTGTCCTCGCACCCGCTGATGGAGCACGAGGGCGAGGTGCCGGCGCCCGGCGTGGCGCCCGTGTTGGTGGCGAAGTAGATCGAGGCCAGCGCCAGCGCGGGGCCGGGGCAGTTGTCGTTCACGATGCACGGGTTGGAGGGCCCGCAGGAGCTGCCCGCGCCCTGGAAGGTGCTCGTGCCGGTGCAGCCGGAGGCGAGCGTGAGCGTGCAGGCGAAGGTGGTGGCGCAGCACGCGCCCACGTCGGCGCAGGGGCCGGCGCCGCAGGTCTGGCCGAGGAAGAAGACGGACCCGCCGGTGCAGAAGTTGGAAATGGTGTCGGTGCACACGCCGCCGTCCGCGCAGCACGCGCCGCTCTGGGCGGGAACAACGACGATGGCGAAGGTGCCCGCGCCGGTCGCGGTGGCGGTGTCGACCTGGATGCGGACGTAGTAGGTGGTACCCTCGGCGAGGGTCACGGTGGGGATGATGGCGGCGGCGGTGCTGCTCGTGCCGGTGCCGCAGACGACGGGCTCGCCGCCCGTGCCGCCGATGCAGGTGTCGTCGTCGCAGATGACGTGGGTCATGGAGTCGGGGTTGGCGCAGTCGCCGGTCATCACGGTGAGGCAGGTGGCGAAGGTGGAGCCGCAGGTGCTGACGGTGTAGTCGCCGCCCTGTCCCGCGCCGGGCGTGAACTTGTACCACACGCCCTTGCTGGCCACGGTGTCGCAGGTGGAGCCGAGGCCGTCGCCGGTGGAGGTGGCGGTGAAGAGGGTGCCCGTCTGCGAGACGCCGGAGACGAGCGTGATGGCGTCGCAGGGGAGGTCGTTGGCGGGGGGCGCGCCCTGGACGCAGGTGGTCGGGGCGGTGCAGGTGCCGCCCAGCGTCCAGACGCTGGTGCTGGTGCTGCAGGAGGCCTGGAGCGTGGTGGTGCAGGCGTAGGTGCACGTGTTGCAGCACGAGCCGCCGGGCGGGCAGGGGCTGGGGGAGCAGGTGGAGTTGTCGGTCTGGTACACGGAGGTGCCCGTGCAGCCGGTGGCGAGGGTGATGGTGCACCCGCCGGTGTTGCTGCAGCAGGCTCCCGCGCTCACGGTGTTGACCACGACGGGGAACGTGCCGCCGACGGTGGTGGTGGCCAGGGCCGAGACGCGGATGAAGTAGTTGGTTGAAGAGTCGAGATAGACGAAGGGGATGGTGGCGGCGAGGGTGCTGCTGCTGGCGGTGCCGCAGACGACCGGGTCGGTGGTGCCGCCGGTGCAGGTGTCGTCATCGCACGAGACCTCGATCATCCCGGCGGGGGCGTTGCAGTCGCCCGTCAGGACGGTGAGCACATCGTCGAAAGTGGAGCCGCACGTCGAGACGGTGTAGTAGCCGCTGGAGGCGGGCTGGAACTTGTACCAGACGGCCGCGCCGGGCGCGGTCTGGCAGGTGGAATCCGGGCCGTCGTCGGTGGTGGTCGCTCCGGCGACCCTGCCGTTCACGCTGTTGCCCAGCGTCAGGACGATGGCGTTGCACGGCAGGTCGTTGGCGGGAACGGTCACCAGGCTGTTGCACACGTTGGTCGGGGTGCAGGCCCCGGCGAGGGTCCAGACGCTCGGCGAGCCGCAGGCGGTCTGGATCGTTGTGGTGCAGGAGAAGGTGCAGTCGGTGTTGCAGCACGAGCCGGTTGGGGGGCAGGGCGAGGGGCTGCAGACCGTGTCGGCGCCCTGGGCGGTTTCGCTGGTGGTGCAGGTGCTCACCGTGCGAATCGTGCAGGCGCCCGATGTGGTGTTGCAGCAGGCCTCGGTGATGCACGGCTCGGGGTAGCAGGTGGTGTCGTCGCCCTGGTAGACGCTCGTGCCGGTGCAGGCGGAGGAGGCGCGGGTCACGCAGATTCCGCCGGAGAGGCAGCAGGCGCCCTTCACGCCGCAGAGGCTGGCGGTGCAGGTGGTGCCGTCGCCCTGGTAGACGCCGTTGGCGGTGGTGACATCGCCGTTGGCGATGCAGGCGGCCTGGCTGCGCAGCTCACACTGGAGCGAGGTGCCGATGCAGCAGGCGCCGAAGGTGCCGCCGATGTCGGTGAGTGTGAAGTGGGTGTTGCCGCCGCCGGTGGCCGTGGTGCCGTAGAGGCTCACGCGGAAGTAGTAGGTCTGTCCGGCCTCGAGCGCGACGCCGGTGACGATGGACGCCGCGCTGGAGCCGTTGGCACTGCATTCACCGGGCTCGGTCGCGTCGCCGAGGCACTTGTCGTCGTCGCCCGCGGCGTGGGCCCATGTGGACGGAGTGGCGCAGTCGCCGATGCTGAGGACTTCGAGAAGGCCGTCGAAGCCGGAGCCGCAGGCGGAGGCGGTGAAGACGCTGGTGACCGACGGGGTGTAGCGGTACCAGATGCCCTTGGTGGCGCGGGTGGCCTCGTGGGGAACGGTCGCGCCGTCGCCGGTGCTGGTGGCGAAGATGTTGTTGCTGACATAGACGGTGCCGAGCGTGACGGGGATCGCGCCCGCGCACAGGTCATTGGCCGGGGGTGTTGTGCTCAGGCAGGTGCCGGTGGCCGAGCAGGTGGTGGCGGTCACCGAGGTACCTCCCTGCTGGATGCACAGGCCCGAGAAGAGCGTGCAGCAAGTGCCGTTGGCGAAGCAGCATGCGGAGGCGGCGCAGGGAGTGCCGGTGCAGGTGGTGCCGTTGGTCAGGTACACGCCGTTGGTCAGGGCCGCGCAGCCGGCCGGGGTGAGGACCGTGCAGGTGGTGCCGGTGGTGCCGCTGCAGCAGCCGCCGGTGGCGGGGCAGGCCGCGTTGGGGCACGTGGAACCGTCGGAAACGTACGTGCCGCCACCGGTGGTGCAACCGCCGGAGGTGTTGACCGTGCATACGCCAGTCGTCAGGTTGCAGCAGGCGCCGGTGGTGCAGCCCCCCGTGGAGGGCGATCCGCTCCAGTGCGGGTTGACGGCGATGGTCGCGAAGTCGCTCCCGTTCTGGTTGGTATCGACGCACCCGCCCGCCAAACGCGTGGGTGTGGAGCCCGAGCCGGTGGTGCTGCCCGCCGGAGCATTGGCGGAGCCTTCGCGGCACGTTCCACTTGTTCCGTAGGTGACCAGGTCCAGGATGTTCCCGGCCGGACACGCGACCGCGCCGATGGCGGTGGTGGTGTCGCGCAGGCAGGCCTTGCCCGTGGTCGAGCTGAGGCTGGTGGAAACAGGATTGAACACAGCGTCCTCTCCCGGCAGTGCGACGCCGGTGCCGGTGGCGCTGACGCGGACGAGGTAGTAGGAGTAAGGCTGGATGGTGCCGGTGAGGTCGAGTTTGGCCCAGGCGGTGCCGGTCGCCGTGGCAACGTTCAGCGACCAGCCCGTCATGTTGATGGCCGCGCCTGTGCGGTTGAAGAGCTCGATGTAGTCGCAGTTGGGCACGGTGGAGGACACCGAGTTCCCGCCCCAGATCTGGCTGATGACGACGTCGCCGGGGGCCGCCCACGCCGCTTGGGCGATGAAGACCGCCGCGAGGAATGACAAAAGACAATGACAGCGGGCTGGAATCCGGGTGCGGGTGTTCATGGACTGAGCCTCCAGGGGTGGGACGTCGTCGAGCGGGCGGTGCTAAGAGGTCTCTTAGGCCCCGAGCATTTATTCAGAATAACACGAACATGCCCTATCGACCAAAGGATCTTGCAGAATAATTCCGAGCGATTGCGACAGTCCCCGTCAAATGCTGATGCTCGAGCCTGAAATGAAGCCTCCCCCAGTCGGGGCTCAAAATTACGAAAACGTGCGGATCAGTTTCGAATACGTGGGGGAGTGGGATCGCTAACCACTGTGGATTTCATCGCTTATGGCTTCGTGCCCGCCACCTCGACACCCCGTCGCGGCCAGAACGCCTCCCCGGAACCCGTCATCACGCGATCAGCGATCGCGCTGAGGCAGGGTCGAAACTGGCCCAGAATCGCGTTTGCTACGATGCGTCCGGCCAAGGTGGCGTGGAAGGTCGGCCATTTCTGCCGTGGGAGTGTGGGGTCGAACATCCCGAGGTCCCGTCGGGTCGGCCGAGCATTCCCGGTGATGGGTCGGACACGAGATTGGGAGCGAGGTTCCATGGGCAATCGCGTCGTGATTACGGGGATGGGGTGGGTGACTCCGCTGGGGCACGATGTGGACTCGGTGTGGGCCCGCCTGCTCAAGGGCGACGTGGGGGTCGGGCGGGTCTCGCACTTTGATGCGGGGACGTTCAAGACCAACTTCGCGGCCGAGGTGAAGGGGTTTGACTTGGCCCAGTTCGTGCCCGGGGATGTGGCGGCGCGGCACGCCCAGGCGGGGCTGTCAACGCGGTTTGCGGTCGGCGCGGCCGCTCGGGCGTGCGCGCAGGCGGGGATCGCGCGGGCGATGGGCGAGGGAAAGCTCAAGGCCCGCCGGTTCGGGCTGTACTTTGGGGCGGGCGAGGGAACCCTGGACTTTGACAACTACGCCACGGCGAACGTCGCCGGATGGAACGACCAGACCAACGCCTTCGACGCGGCCCGCTGGGCCAAGTCTGCGTATGCCCACATGACGGCGGTGAGGGAGATCGAGCAGGAGCCGCAGATGACCCTCGGGCACGTGGCCGAGGCGATGGGGTGCAAGGGGCCGGCGAGCAACTGCATGACGGCGTGCGCGGCGAGCACGCAGGCGGTGGGGGAGGCGTTCGAGTTGATCCGGCACGGGGATGCGGATGTGATGCTCGCGGGCGGTGCGCACAGCATGATCCATCCGCTGGGAATGACGGGGTTCATTCGTCTGACGGCGATGAGCCGGCGGAACGATGATCCGGCGCACGCGTCGCGGCCGTTTGATTCCACGCGCGATGGGTTCGTGATGGGCGAGGGCGCGGGCGTGGTGGTGCTCGAGAAGCTCGAGCACGCGCTGGCGCGCGGGGCGACGCCGCTGTGCGAGGTGGTGGGGTTCGGCTCGACTGCGGATGCGTTCCGCATCACGGACATCCAGCCCGACGGCAAGGGCGGCGCGGGGGCGATGCTGGGCGCGCTGAAGCAGGCGGGGATCAATCCGCGGGAATCGCTGAGCGACGGGCGGGCGCCGGTGCAGTATGTCTCGGCCCACGGGACGGGGACGAAGGAGAACGACTCGATCGAGACGAAGGCGGTGAAGCTGACGTTCGGGGCGCTCGCGCCGAAGGTGCCGTTCTCGAGCGTGAAGAGCATGCTGGGCCATCTGATCCAGGCCGCGGGGGCGGTGGAACTGATCACGTGCGTGCAGGCGATCCGGACGGGGTGGCTGCCGCCGACGGTAAACCTGAATCATCCGGACCCGGAGTGCGATCTGGACCACGTGCCCAACGTGGCGCGGGAGTGCCGGACGCCGGAGGGGAAGAGCCTGGTGGATGTGTGCCTGAGCAACTCGTTCGGGTTCGGCGGGCAGAACGACACGGTGTGCGTGCGGGGGTATCGCTCCTGATCGTGTGCTCGAGAAGAAAGCGGGGCCGCGGCGCTGGCCGGGGCCCCGTGGCGAGAGAGTGTCAGCAGGAAGCGAGCCAGGCGTTGAGGAAATCGAAGATGTCGATGACCTCAAGGGTGCCGTTGTTGTTGTAGTCGGCGCTGGCGGCGGTGGCGAACCAGGCGTTGATGTAGTCGAAGATGTCCAGGATCTCGAGACTATTGGAGTTGTTGTAGTCGGGGCCGCAGCAGAAGTGCGGGCCGCAGGTTGAGCAGTCGCCGCCGTAAAGCAGCGACGGCGACGTTGCGCCCGAACAGGCGGTGGCGAGGACCACGGCGCACACCTTCGAGTTGCCGTAGCCGGTGCAGCAGGCGCCCGTGACGGGAAGCAGCGTGATGGTCGCAGAACCGACGCCGGTGATCGGGCACCCGTGCATGTCCTGCGCGGATGCAACGGAGTAGGTGGTGGTCACGGCCGGGCTGAGGATGAAGGTGACGGGATTGGCGCTCGTGACCGTGCCGCCGGAGTTGTTGAGCGTGACCGTGTAGGGTGGATCGCCGGAGGCCATCGTGACGGTCACGATGGCGCTGGTCCCCGGGCAGATCGATCCGCCCCCGCCGACAACGCCGTTGATGGGCGAGCAGAGGTCGATGGCGATGTTGCGGCTCCACGGCGTCCCGGCGGCCGCGGAGAATGGAAGCAGCATCTGGATGCGCTGATTGTCCGCCTCGGGCAGGCCGCTCGCCAGGTTGTAGCGTCGGTTGTCCTGGATGACGATCAGGTTGTCGTTGGGCCACGGGCTGCCAGCCGAGCCGGCAGGCCAGTAGCCGACGATGGTGGTGGTGTGGCCGAGCCCCTGCCCGTAGTCCCAGATCTCGCCGGTCTGGGGGTCACTGGTCGCGGTGGGTCCCCAGAGGTAGAGCCCCGCCGCGACGTTGAAGGGGAGGAGGTTGAAGTGATCAAACTCGCCGAGCAGTGGACGCCCGGCGTTGATCTCGCTGACGATGTTCGCCCATCCGGCCGCAATCGCGGGAACGCCGCCGACGGTGGGCGTGATGGTGGCCGCGGGCTTGCCGTGGGCGACAAGGTAGTTTCTCAGACCGTTGACGATGTTCACGCGGAGCGTGCCGGTGAACTGTTCGCCGGCGGGGGTGCCGCCGTTGTTGAGCGCGTTGGGAACGCCGATCTGATCGCCCTGATCGTTGGTGTTGAGGAACCAGCCGAGGTCGAACCCGACGGGGCGAGCAATGCCGCTGCCCCGGATGGGGATATCAAGCGCATCGGCCTCGTCGTCCTGCCAGTCCGGGGGTACGGGTGGAACCCATGCGATGACAGCGCCACTCGCATACGGCGGACCATCGGCAACCGGGAACTTGCAGACGTCACGCCACCAACCCATGATGTCGGCGGCGGAGGTGGGCGTGCACCAGGCGCGGTATGCCCCGGCCGCGCCGCCACCGGGCCCGTTGGGCGGGACAATCATGTTGGCCTGGTGCCAGTCGGGCACGCTGGGGATGATGGTCGGTTGAGCAAGGACGGGCGCGGCCAAGGCCATCGCCGCCATCGCTCCTGCGAGCAAAGCGTTCATGTGGGCCTCCTTGTGTGCGGCCCGCGCCGTGGCGCGAGTCTGCCCCCCAATCGCGCGAAGCTAGCCGCGATGATCCGCGGTCACTGCGGGGAAATTTGCCTCATTCCGAGAGCGGACGCACTTCTTTCGCGATCACGGGTCTCGTTGAATGGAGCACCACCCGTTTAGGCCAGCCGCAACCCCTGAAGAGCTCAGGGCAACAGGCCGGTGACGTTCTCCGCCGACCACGACCCGGCCCCAGCGGGGTTGAACGTGTAGCGGAGCACCTCGCCCGCGCTGGTCGTCGCGGCGATGAGGATCGCGCCGGTGGAGAGCGTGGTGGCCCGGAGTGTGCCCGAGGCGATGGGCGCGCCGGCGATGCCCGCCGAAAGCGTGGCGAAGGCCCACGTGTGCTGGTTGGCCGTGAAGGTGTAGCGGTAGAGCACCAGCGCGCCCGCGTCGGTGATGCCCGCGACGAAGCCCGCGCCGGCAGAGTTGATCCACGAGGTGACCGAGCCGGTCGCGAGGGGCACGGAGCCGCCCGCCGTCGTCGCGGCCGTGACGTTGCGCGAGCGCCAGCCCTCGCCGCTGCGCCAGGTGATCATCCACAGATTGCCGCTCGCGTCGGTGCCGGAGATGTTGACGATTCGGTTCGAGGTCTCGGTCGCGGTGATGTTGCCGACGACGGCGGGCGCGCCCGTCATCTGCGAGAGATTGGCCCAGTTCCAGAGTTGCGTGGCCAGGCCGCCCGCGGGGCGGAAGAACAGGATGATCTGCCCGGCGGGGTTAGTGGTGACGTAGTTGAGCGAGTTCTTCTGCGTGACGTAGGTGACGAAGTTGCTCGCCAGCACGGGCTGGGCGTGGTTGCGGAGGGTCAGGTCGCGGGTGGCGAGGTTGGTGTAGTAGTAGCGCCACCCCTGCGGCCAGAGGAGCCCGGTCATCCAGTAGGAGACGAGGTGGCCCTGCGCCGTCAGGCCGCCGATCTGGCGCAGGCCGGCGTTGTCCACGAACGTGGCGAGGTTGGAGACGATGGGGCGCGAGACGAGGATCTCCGCGGTGAGATTGCGGAACGACCACGTGTTGTTCGCCGCAAGCTTGTAGAGGATCAGGCCCGTGGGCGTGGCGGCCGCGGCGTAGAGCAGGCCGTCGCGCGGCTCGACCCACGAGATCAGACTCGTCGCGCCGCCCGGCGAGTTCGTCGCGGACTGCAGATCGGTAAGCGACCAGACGCCCATGGCGCTGCGGATCGCCATGACGGGCTGGCCGGCCTGGTTGATGAAGGCGAGCGTGGGCTTGGGGCCGATGTAGACGGGGTTGACGGGCTGGCCGCTCGCGTCGAGGTATTGCGGGGGGATGGCGGGGGCAGCCGGGGCGGCGATGTGCAGGTCGTAGATCCCGAATCCGGAGACGCTGACGGAATCGATCAGCGCGTAGTAGCGCTGCCCGGCGGTGAGCGAGGCCGTGGCGAAGCAATCGAGGCCGTTGTCGCCCGCCGCGCCGGTCGCGATGAGCGTGTGCTCGCTGTCGTAGATCCGCAGGCGATAGGCGAGGGAGCCGGCGGAGGCGATAGCCGAGAGCGTGGTCAGGCCGGACCGCGTCGGAACGAACGTGAACAGGTCGGAGTCGCTGGACGAAAGGCGGCCGACGATCGCGGCGTTGCCGTTGCTGTCGGGCAGCACGGGCGCGGCGTCGGACCACTGGTTCTCGTTCGCATAGTCGTCGGCGGAGGGCGAGAGGCCGGGCACGAGCGTGAGCGTGTACGAACCGGTGGCCGCGGTGGTGGAATCGACGAGGAGGAAGTAGGTGGTGCTGTTGCCGAGGGTGAACGTGGACACTGACATGCTCGCCTGTCCGCCGCCAACGGTGCCGATGAGCGCGTGCGAGGCGTCGTAGAGACGGTAGCGTGAGAGGATGCCGGAGCCGCCGGTGACCATGACGGTGATCTGCGTGTCCGTGGGGACCGGCGCGGCCGCAGTAGTGAAGGTGAAGAGGTCGGTGTCTGAGATGGACTCGATGTTGCCCGTGCGGGTGCCGCTGCCCGTGGTGGGGTCGATCGCGATCGTCGCGGCCTGCGACCACTGCCCCGTGCCGGCGAAATCGTCCGGGGGCGGGGGCGGCCCCTGGATGAGCAGCAGGTAGTTGCCCGTGCCGCCGGTGATGCCCGCATCCACGAGCAGGTAGTACGTCTGCCCGGCGGTGAGCGAGACGGAGGCGATGGAGTTGGACGCGGGCGACCCGGTGCCTCCGGTGGCTCCGGTGGCCAGGAGCGTCTGCGAGGAGTTGTACACCCGCAGGCGCGACGTGAACGCGCCACCGACGGGCAGGGCCGAGAGCGTCGTGGTGCCCGTCTTGGAGGCCGTGAACGTGAACAGGTCGGTGTCGCCCGAGATGCCGACGGAGCCGGTGGTGGCGCCGTTGCCGGTGGCGGGATCGATGGAGACGTTGGTGGCCTGCGTCCACTGGCCCGCGTTGGCGTGGTCGTCCGGGGGCGGCGGGGGCGGGGCGAGCTCGGAGGCCTTGGCGTCGAGCTTGGCGTTGCTCCCGGAAATGGTCACGGTCTTGACGACGCGGAAGTTGTCGGTGGGGCGGGTGAAGACGACGGTGTAGGAGCCGTTGGGCAGGGCGAACTGGTAGTTGCCGGCCGCGTCGGTGGTGTAGGTGCCCGCGGGCGTCACGGCGGTGTTGGTTCCGGTGAAGGCGTCGATGCGGATGCCGGCGAGGCCCTCGCCGATGGTGTAGAAGTTGTCGCCGCTGGAATCGGTGAAGACGACGCCGGAGAGCTGCGTGGCGCGGGTGGAGGGCGTGGGATTGCCGAAGTCGGCGGTGTAGTAGGACGAGTAGAGCGCGCCGGGGACGTTGAGGGCGAGGCCGACGCCAAGGTCGTCGTAGTGATAGGTGCTGTCGAAGTTGGTGTAGAGGCTCAGGATGTTTCGGCGCTCGCTGGGCGTGGCCATCCACGAGCGGTACAGGGCGTCGACGGTGCTGTACCCCGCGCCGATGTTCTCTCCGGCCGTGCCCGTGTATCCCGCGGCGGTGGCCCGAAAAGTGGGGTTGAAGCCGCTGGGGTTCATGTGATCGAAGAAGTTGCGGGCCGCCATGTCGGCGCTGTGGGCCCGGGCCGCCGTGGTCAGCGCGGCATTGAGCGTGAGCGGGAACGTGGGCGTCAGCAGGGCCTGTTCGGCGGTGGTCAGGCCGAGGGTGAGATCGATGCCGAGGCGGGCGGCCTCGGCGGTGGGATTGGCGCGGGCGCGGTTGACCAACTCGGCGAAGTAGACCTCTTGCGCAGTCCAGGCGAAGAGCAGCGTGCGCGGCTCAAGCGACTCGAGGGACGCGGCGGCGCCGGGAGCGGTGATGGGACGATGGCGCGGGAAACGCATGCGCGCTGGAACTCCATCGGGCGCGTTTTTCTTGGGCGCACCCGTGTGGAATAGATCGTTATGTGGGCGTGGCGGCTTGGGTGAAAGCGTGCGGATGGGCTGTCTGTGCGTGGTGCGCGGCGATTTGGGCGAGCCGCGCACGGGGCCTTCCCTCGCGCGACCGTCCGAGAACTCAGAGCCGCGAGAGGTGCAGGCGGATGAGCGTGCGCCAGGCGCGGCCGTCGGAAGGCGGCGCGGCCGGAGCGGGTCGGCGGAGGCCCTGCACCACGCCGCGCAGCGTGGCGAGGTGGCGCGTGGGGCTCAGCCCGGCGAGTTTGTGGGCCCAGAGGACGTTGAGGAGGATGCCCGCGGCCAGCCACGGGCCGCGGCCGTGGCGGCGGGCCATCCAGATCCAGTTGCGCGTGGCGAGCTCGTGCCAGCGCGGCGACTTGGCCACGCCCGGGCCGGCGGAGGTGTCGTGGTGGGCGAAGAGCGAGGGATCGAAGTGGACGCCAAGGCCCGCGTCGAGGAGCTTCAGCGCGAGGTCGGCGTCGTTGCGGTAGAGGAAGAAGGCCGACTCGTATCCACCCACGGCGTTCCAGGCGGAGCGGCGGATGAGATTGGCACAGCCCAGAAGAGGGAAGTGAGAAGTGGGAAGTGAGGAGTGAGCAGCAAAAGGCCACTCGCTTTCGCCGGTCTTTGGGTGGATCGGGTGAAGCGGGATGGCCGCGATGCTCGGGGTGCGGGCGAGGAGTTCGAGCGCGGCGTCGAGGGAGTCCGGGTCGGGCGTGGCGTCGTCGTCGAGGATGAGCACGATGTCGGCGGTGGATCGGAGCACGGCGCGGTTGAACGCTTCGACGCCGAGGTTCGCGTCAAGCCGGATCAGGCGCAGGCGCGACTCGTTGCCGGGAAGCAGGAACGCCTCGACGCGATCGGGCGTGCCGTCGGTCGAGCCGTTGTCGATGATCGTGATGGTGCGCTGCGCCGAGCGGCTGTCGCTCGCGGTGAAGGCGGGCGAGGTGAGGAGACTGGTGATGGTCTGTTCCAGCGCGCCCCAGCGGTTGTAGCTCAGCACCACGGTCTCGACCGAGAGCCCCCGGGCGGCCCCGTGCTCGCGGGCGTGCGTGGCGAGCACGGCCGGGTTGAGCGGCGAGGGGCCCGGGCGCGATCGCGCGGCGATGCGGAGGGAACTGATCGTGCCGCGTGCGAGCGCAGCGCTCGCGCGAGCCAATGGAACCGGGCGAAGGAGCGACCGCCCACCGAACGACCCGCGCAAAGACGCCGGCGGCGCGCCCGCATCCCCCACCGGAGCGGACATGGTGGGGGCCGGGCCGCGTGTTCGGCCGCGGGCCGCGTCGGAAAGGCCCCGCAGGTGGAGGGACGCGAGTCGTCGCTGATCGGCCAGCTCCAGCGCGGCCGCGCGGGCCGCGTCGCGGAGCGCGCGTTTCAGATGGGCACGCCTCGTCCCGCCGATGGCGGCGATGGGCCCGTGGGCGTTGCGGGTGGAGTAGTAGCGGGTCCAGGTCGGGAATCGGTCGAAGCGAGGGTGAACTGCGCGGGCCTCCGGGACCGCGACGATGCGGCCATTCCCTCCGCACGCGATCTGGCCCATGCGGATGAACCACTCGGCGTCGTCGGCGTTGAGGAAGGTGTCGGGAAACGGACCAGCCGCGACCGCGGCGGTCGTGCGGACCAGCGCGCAGCACGAGGCGAGATAATCGCAGGCGATCGAAGCCGGAGCCTGCTCTCCCGTTCGCACTGCCACCTCCGCCACCCCCGCCACGCCCGGAACCATGGGCTCCATCGCGCCCGTTCGGCGGTTGAGATGCCCGCCGCACTCGAACACGCGCCCGGTCAGGGGGTCGGCAAGGGCGGGCCCGGCGGCGAGAAGGGACCGATCGGACTCGAGGACATCGAGCAGGAGCGTCAGGGTGTTCTCGGGCATGCGGGCATCGGAGTCGATGAGCAGGAGATACTCCGCGCGGGTCGGGTACTCGGTGGCGCGGGCGAGTCCGGCGTTGAACCCACCGCTGCCCCCCGTGTTTTGGTTCAGGCGGAGGTGCTCAAGGGAGAGGCCCTCCGGCGCGGCGAGGTCGAAGAGCGGAACGTCGGAGGCGTTGTCTACCAGCAGGGTGTGCAGATGGATGCGCGGGTCGCGGATCCGGGCAAGATCCTCGAGGAGCAGCCGGGCGTCTTCCGGGCGATTGTGGCAGGGGACGATGGCGGTGATGCGGATTGTGGGGGGCGTCGGGGGCGCGGGGATATCCACCCGAACCGGTTGTTCGGGGAGCAGGACGTTGCGCGAGGTGGTGGAAGAAACGGAGGCGGACGGCATGGGAAGGGGGCCGGGATCGTAGGGAATGGGGGGGAGTGAAGGAACCCCGAGCGCGGGGGTGCGGAAGAGATGGAAGAGTGGGAAACCTCGGCCGCGCGGGGGGTTCCTACACTCGCGTCAGGCAGCGGCGGACGGCTGGAGGAACACCCCCATCCCGGCCCGCCGAACCTCGGGCACCTCCCCCGCCAGGGTGGGGAGGTGGGGGGGAGCACCGACCAGCGGCACTTTCAGGGAGCATGATGTCCATGCGTTCACACACGAATCGGCGTGGGATGGTTTCGGGCGGGATGTTCGAGGCGCTGGAAGGCCGGACGCTGCTGTCCCTGGCCAACTTCCCGACGATCGGGGACCTTGTGAACCCGAACGACACGGTGGTTCGGTTCCAGACGAACTTCGGCGACATCGACCTGGAGATGTTCGACTCGGCCGCGCCGATCACCGTGACGAACTTCCTGAAGTACGTGCGCGACGGCGACTACGACAAGACGTTCTTCCACCGATACGCGAAGGACACGACGCAGACGCCGGCCGCGCCGTTCGTGCTCCAGGGCGGGGCGTTCCGGCTCAAGAGTCCGACGACGACGGGCCCCTTCAACGGGAGCGGCACGGGCAACCAGGCGTGGGAGCAGATCCCGACCGACGCGACGATCACCAACGAGTTCAACCAGTCGAATCTGGTGCGGACGGTGGCGATGGCCCGCGTGGGCGGGCAGGTGAACAGCGCGACGAGCCAGTTTTTCATCAACCTGAAGAACAATGCGTTCCTGGACACGACCGATCAGGGCTTCACGGTGTTCGCGCGGATCGCGACCGACGCGTCATGGCAGATCGTCCAGAACATCATCAACAACGTGACGCAGACGACCAGCCAGTCCTCGCCCTTCGGTGAGCTGCCGACGCAGAACGGCTTCACGGCCGACGCGGTGAACGAGGACCAGCTGGTGACGATCCGCGACGCGGAGATCATCAAGCCCCAGGGCGTGGCGGCGTTCTACTCCTACCGCGTGTACTACCCGGAGGGCTTCGCGGGCGGGACCATCAACGAGGCCCTGCCGCTGGGCAACCCGGGCTCGACGACGGTGAACTACCAGGTGATCGTGCGCAGCGAGACGCGCGACGCCCTGCCGAGCCCCTCGGCCGACTTCTGGTATCGCGACAAGGTCATCAACACGGGCACGATCGGGGCCAACCGTCGCGCCGGCGTGATCATCAGTGGCTTCCAGCACCCGGCAAACAACCTCGTGCCCAAGCAGGGCAAGCCCTACGCCATCGAGGTGTGGGCCACGGGGCCGATCTCGGCGACGCTCAGCCACTATGACTTCGGTTCCTCGACAATCGAGGCGTTCACCCAGACGACGGCGACCACGTGGACGCTGCCGAACATCAAGAAGGCCTCGGACCAGGGCGACGTGATCGTCTGGGACAACACCTCCGACCAGTCCGCGGCCGTGACCGTGACCTTCTATCCCGACGGCGGCGGCACGCCCATCGTGGTGAACTTCACCACCGAGGCGTTCCGGCGCGGCGGGATGGCCATCGCCTCCACGGCGCAGCTCACCGACGGCAACTACTCGGCCGTCGTCACCGCCGACCGCGCGCTCGTCGTCGCCAGCACGCACTACAAGACCTCCGGCGCCAAGGGCGGAGCCACGGAGCTGGGCGTGACGGGCACGGGCGCGAACAAGGGCATCCTGACGATGGCCAACAACGGCGCGATGGGCTCCACCACCGCCGACACCATCAGCATGCTCAACACGAACACGGGCGTGGGGGCGATCGTGACGGTGATCGCGCGATTCAGCGACGGCTCACCGGACTTCACCATCACCTCGGCGCCCACGATCATCCAGCCCGGCAGCCGCAGCAGCTTCACGCTGCCCGACGTTCCGGCGCTGCAGGGCAAGTACTTCTCGATCCTGTACAGCAGCTCGCAGCCGATTATCGCCAGCACGCTGCACGTGGAGCACGAGGACCTGGCGGCGAACCCGTTCAGCTACTCGGCCGCGCTGCACCACGACTTTGCGGAAGGGTTCATGGACGGCTCGCGCGCCGGCACGGACCTGTTCGAGAACCTGGCGATCTACAACCCCAACGGCAGCTTCTTCGGGGCCTCGCAGCCGCAGCCGGCCAACGTGACGGTGCGGTTCATGTTCAGCGACGGCTTCGTGCTGGCCCGAGACTTTGTCGTGCTGGCCGACGCCAACCTGTTCATCGACCTGACCACCTACGCGCCGCTGCTGGCCCAGAACGCCAACAACCGCTACTTCTACTCCATCGACGTGGTGAGCGACGTGCCCGTCGTAGCCATGATGCGGCACTACGACACCTCGCTCGGCGGCCTGCAGCCCTCGGGCGGCGACAGCACCAACGGCACGCAGCGCGGGCAGGTGACGGCGCTGAACAATCTGTGATCGGTGGCTGAACTCTGAATAGGTCGTATGGGTCCGACAGGTCCCATGCGACCTATTTGCTTTACAGGGCTTTGCGTGCCCAACGGGCCAGCGACCGGAACAGCTCGGCCAGCGGGCGCGGCATCGCGTCGACGACCTTGAAGAGCCGGCGAGCGATCTGCACCGCGGGCTTGTGCTCAAAGTCGCTCAGGCGCGACTGGAGGTCGTCGATCTGGCGGTGGGCCTTCTCGAGTTCGTCGAAGAGCTCGCAGTTGCGGTTGCGCAGGTCGCGGACGTAGATCGCGTCGCCCGTCTCGTCGAGCCAGTTGGCGTCGGCCCGGCGGAGCAGGTTGTTGGACAGCGCGATGACCCGCTGTGCGCTCGCCTGGTAGAGGGCCGCGTGCCGCTGCATGAGGATCGCGTGCAGCTCGGCGTGCCGCTTGGTCGCCTGCATCACCAGCGTGTTCTCGGAGTGGCGCCGCCACGCAAAGAGCGGCTCGCGGACGCGCACGCCGCGCCACCCCCGGGCGGAGAAGCGCAGCCACAGGTCCCAGTCCTCATAGCCGGTCTTGAACGACTCGTCGAATCCACCGACGGCCTCGAAGCGGTCGCGCTTGATGAGGGTGGTGACGGGATGCAGATTGGTGACCAGCAGCAGCACGGGATCCCACTCGGGGACGCGCCACGTGCCCGTCGCCTTGTCCACCAGCTTCTCTTGGCAATACGCGTGCGAGGCGTCGGAGGACCACTCGCCCCCCTCGCTGACGAGGGCCTGGTGCAGGCGCGAGACGAACGACCGCTCGATCCAGTCGTCGGCGTCCAGGAAGACGAGGTACTCGCCCCAGTTCTCCTGCTTGGCCACGGCGGCGCCCGCGTTGCGGGCGGCGGGGAGACCCTTGTTGGCCTGGTGCAGCACGCGGACCGTCGGGGCCATGTCGGCGCACCGGTCGCATGCCGCGGCGGATTCGCCGTCGGTCGAGCCGTCGTTGACGATCACGATGCGGATGAGGGCGTCGGTCTGGGCCAGGCACGAGCGAACGGCGTCGGCCACGAACCGCCCGTGGTTGAAGCAGGGAATCACAACGGTTGCCCTGGGCTTGCTCCGCATGCCTTGGAAGTATTCGCTCGAAAGCGGCCGCGGGCATGAGAAGTTCGGGGATTGCGAATAAGTCGGCGTGTCAGTTGCGCGCGTGGGCCGCGTGTGGCCGGGCCCGTGGGTGCTCCCGGTCCTCTGTTCTCAGACGCGTCCCTAGGATCGGGGCCTTGGTCGGGGGGGTGTGGGGGTGGGGAACGCGCGCCGGCTGTCACGCCCGCGCTTCGGAGCACGATGAAGGACGCCTTCTGGGGATATGCGCGGCGGATGCTTCGGTACCGGTGGCAGGTGCTCGTGGCCATGGTCTTCGCGAGCATGTCCGCGGGCGGCATGGGCGTGGGCGTGGCCGCCATGAAGCCGGTGTTCGACGGGCTCATCGACAAGAAGCCGCTGCTGCTGGCCGACATGGCCGAGAAGTTCAACACCAAGGCCTCCGGATGGCTCCCGGCGATCCCCCAGAGTTGGATCGCCGCGCTCCCGAATCGACCCTTCGATGCCGTGCTGTGGATCGTGATCGGGGTGGGCCTGCTGACCGTGTTCGGGGCGGTGTGCAACTTCCTGCACGCGTACCTGTCGCTGACGGTGATCAGCCGGACGGTGGCCAACATCCGGCGCGAGGCCTTCCACCGGGTGGTGCATCTGCCGCTCAAGACGGTGCTCGGGCGCGGCCCGAGCGACCTGGTGAGCCGGATCGTGTACGACACGGCCACGCTCGGCCAGGGCTTCAACGCCCTGCTGAGCCGGTCGGTGGCGCAGCTGACCAAGGGCCTGGTGATGGTGGGGGTGGCGTTCTACTACAACTGGCTGCTGGCGCTGGGGGCGATGGTGGCCGCGCCGCTGGTGGCGGTGATCATCAGGAAGCTGGGCAAGCGGATCCGGCGGGCCAGCCGTGGCGCGTTGCAATCGCAGGCGGGGCTGTACCAGTCGGCCAATGAGGTGATGAGCGGGCTGCGTGTGGTGAAGGTGCACACGAGCGAGCGGGCGGAGGCGGGTCGATTCCACCGGACGAACAAGGACGTGGTGGGGCGGGAGCTGCGCGTGCGCACGGCCCGAGCGCTAGCGAGCCCGCTGGTGGAGACGGTGACGATCTTCGTGCTGGGGGCGCTGGCGCTGGTGGCGGTGTACTGGATCATGCAGGGGGGGCTGAAGGCGACCGAGGCGCTGTATGTGTTGGGCGCGCTGGGGATCGCCGGCTCGCAGCTTCGTCCGCTGACGGGGTTCATGAACGACATCCAGCAGGCCTCGGCGGCCGCGACGCGTCTGGACGAGTTGCTGAAACTCGAGCCCGAGCCGGGGCACGACTCGAAGCTGCCCAAGCTGGCGCGGCACGCGACGTCGATCGCGTTCGATGGGGTGCGGTTCAAGTACCCCGGTGCTGAGCGGCGGGCCATCGGTGAAAAGGGCGGCGTGAGCCTGAGCGTGGAGTTCGGCAGGACGGTGGCGTTCGTCGGCCCCAACGGCTGCGGCAAGACGACGCTGCTGAGCCTGATCCCGCGGCTGTTCGATCCGGATGAGGGGCGCGTGCTGGTGGATGGGCGCGACATCCGCGAGGTCGCCGTGCGGTCGCTGCGCGAGCAGATCGGCGTGGTGACGCAGGAGACGGTGCTCTTCACCGGCACCATCGCGATGAACATCGCCTACGGGGCCGAGGGCGTGACCGACGAGAAGATCCGCGACGCGGCCCGGCGGGCCCGGGCCGAGGAGTTCATCCTCGCCAAGCCGGGCGGGTATGAGTTCAAGGTGGGTGAGGGCGGCAGCGGGCTCTCGGGCGGGCAGAAGCAGCGGCTGGCGATCGCGCGGGCGATCCTGCGCGATCCGGCGATCCTGATTCTCGACGAGGCGACGAGCATGATCGACGCCGAGAGCGAGGCCAAGATCGCCGAGGCCATCGCGGACTTTGTGTCCAAGGGGCAGGGCGGAGGGGGGACTGCGGGGGTGGGGAGGACGAATGGAACCCACGCCGGGGCGAGGGCGGCGAGCGGGCGGACGTGCCTGATCGTGGCTCACCGTTTGAGCACGGTGATCGCGGCGGATGCGATCGTGGTGATGGACGCCGGATCGATCGTGGATGTCGGCACCCACGACGAACTACTTGGGCGCTGCGCGATCTACCAGTCGCTGGTGGCGAATCAGTTGGTGCTCAAGCCGTCACAAGAGCGGGGGAGTTGAGCGCGATGCACACCACGAACAAGAACGGTATCGTGATCGAGTCTTCCTGCGACTTCTGCTCGCGGGTGTGGGATCAGGCGGGGACCGAGATCATGGTCGAGGGCCACCAGGGCTCGCTGATCTGCCTGAAGTGCCTGAGCGCGGCGTACGCCGCGGTGGTGCTGCACGGCGACGGCAAGGACAACCTCGGCAAGCTCTGCACCATGTGCCTCGAAGAGCGCAACCAGCCGGAGTGGGAAAGCCCCGTGAACGACGGCAAGCGCATCTGCCTGCGCTGCATGAAGCAGAGCGCGACCGCGCTGGAGAAGGACCCGGAGACGGGGTGGAAGCGGCCCGGTGGCGCGGCCGCGCCGGGCGATGATGGGGACGACGAGTAGCAACCCGTCACTTCGTTCGGGGCCCGTTGAGCCAGCCGAGCAGGGCGTGCGTAGGCGGCGAGATCGCGTGCGCGTTGGCCGCGGCCCACGCGGGGAGGTCGGGCAGGGCGATCCACGCCGTATCCGCGTATTCCCACCGACCGCCGTCGTGCGAGGGGCACGGCAGGGTGCGGGGGTCGATGGGCTGATCCATCGCGAGCCGCAGGACCACGTCGAGCGACTGGGCGTGGGCGTCGTCGAGCAGCGCGGCGAAGGACATAGCCGCGCGATTGAGGTCGAGGCCGACCTCCTCGATCCCTTCGGCCAGCAGCGCGCGGACAAAGTGGGCGTCGCCGATCGAGGCTTCGCCGGGCGGCGGCGGTGGAAGCGTGCCGGATGGCGCATTCTCCCAGAGTCCCTGGTAGACGCGGACATCCGACGAGCGCCGGCCCAAAAGCAGGTGCTCCACGCCGCGCCCGTCGCGGGCGGTGACGATGCCCTGCACGCCGAGGGCGCGGACGGACATGCCGACCTCGGCGGCGGTGGCGAGGGTCTTGTACGACGCCCGCCGCGCGGCGAGGCCCGCGGAGAAACGCGCTGCGAGCAGCTCCGCTAGCGGATCGGTGATCAGGATGGGGCCGTCGAAGAGGCGCGGGTTTGCCCGTCGGAGGTCCGCCCAGAGTTGGTCGATCGCCGCGGCGATCGCCGGGGGCGGATCGAGCGCTGGAAGCACGGCAAACCGCGGCAGGCCGGGTGCGTCCGCGGGTGCGGGATGAAGGATGATGGTGGACGGTGAAGTCATCTGCGCCGAGTGCGGCTGGGGGAACGACTCAGCCGAGCAGGCCCTCGAGCCCCGGCATCCCTCCAAGCCCCATCGCCTCGGCCTCCTTGGCCATCTCGCGCTGGGCCATGGCCTTGGCAATGTCGCTGGCGTTGTTCACGGCCTGCACGATGAGCTTCAGCACTTCTTCGCGAGACTTCTGGTCATTGGACGCAAGGGCCATGCAGACGGGCGGGTCGAGGTGGATGTCGATGAGCTTCATGTCGCCCGACATGGTGGCGCGGACCGCGCCGCCGCCGGAGCCGCCCCCGGCACGGAGTTCGGACAGCCGCTGGCGGATGCGCTCGCCGGACTGCTTCAGGGCTTCTTTGTTCTTCATCAGGCCCGCGAGGGCGGACATGGCTTTGAGGTTGTCGAGCATGGGATTCGATGTACGAAGTTTGAAGTACGATGGACGAGATGAGGAAGTGATCGATGCGTTTCAGGCGCGCCGGCGCGGCTGAATATCCACGATGCGTCCCCCGAAGAGTTCGAGGGCTTGTTTGACGAGCGGGTGGTCGGCGGCGTTGTTGACGTTGGCGGCCGGTGCGCCGGGGCGCGATGGCGCGGGTGTGGGCGCGGCCGGGGGCTCGCCGTGCGAACCGGGCGGCGACCCCCCGGTCGCAATGGGGGAAGGGGGAGTGGGTGCAGGCGGCGTGTTCACGATCGCGCCGTCGGTGGAGCGGATGGTCAGCTCAATCGGCGAGCTTGCGCCGGACTCGCGGGTGAGCAGCTCGATGATGCTCCCACGCCACCGCTTCTCGGCGTCGGCGGCGTAGCGGGCGGAGCTGACGATGGTGGCGCGGCCGCCACTCAGGGACTCGAGCGTGGAGTTGATCAGCACCGCGCGCAGCAGCGGCGAGACGCCCTCGGCGCGGATGATCCGCGACCAGAGCGGTGCGAGCTCGGGCGAGGTCTGCGGGAGGGGTCGGGGCTCGGAGAACGCGGGCGCGACGGAGATCGAGACCTCGCCGCGCACCTGGGCGGCGGCGATGATCTGGTTCTCGTAGCTCTCGGCATCTCCGGGCGGGGGTTCAGGCTCCGGCGGGCGATGGCGCGCCGCGGGAGGCTCGGAATCCGCCCCAGCTATTTTTTTCCGGCGGCTCCCACCCCACCAGCCGGAAGGGCTCCGTTGCGCGGCGCGGCCGAGCGGACCTGTCCGGCGACGAGGGCCGCGACGTCGGCGAGCTTCTCGGAGAGCGACATGCGGACGATGGCCGCGTCGGCGATGGCGCGCGGGTTGGAGGCCGTGCGGCAGTTTCGGGCCGCCGCATCGCAGATGGCGATGAGGTGCGTGAGCCCGGCGGCGTCGAACTGCGCGGCCTGCGCGGCGGCCTCGGCCCGGGCCTCTTCCTCAAGCTCGACGAGGTCGGTCTTCTCGCCGCACGCGGCGAGGATCATCAGGTCGCGGAAACGGTCGGCGAGCGTGGCGAGGAGCTGCTCGGGCGATACGCCGCGTTTGGTAAGGGCGTCGGCGGCCGTGAGCGTGCCGGCGGTGTCGCCGCCGGCGATGGCGGTGACGAGGCTCGCGACGAGCGTGCGATCGGGGAGGCCGAGGAGGTCTTCGAGGAGCTTGACGGTGAGGTGCTTCTCCCCCGCGGCCAGCAGCCGGTCCATGAGCGAGAGCGAGTCGCGCATCGAGCCGTTGCCGAGGCGCGCGACCATGTGCAGCAGCTCGGGCTCGGCCTTCACCTTCTCGCCCTTGAGCACCTCGCCGAGGTGGGCCGCGACGGTGGCGGTGGGGATGGGGCGGAAGTCGAAGCGCTGGCAGCGCGACTGGATGGTGGCGGGAACCTTGTGCGTCTCGGTGGTGCAGAGGATGAAGACGACGTGCTCGGGCGGCTCCTCCATGGTCTTGAGCAGCGCGTTGAAGGCGGGCATCGAGAGCATGTGGACCTCGTCGATGATGTAGACCTTCTTGCGGCCGCGGAGGGGGCGATAGGCGGCGTTGGCGATGAGATCGCGGGCCTGCTCCACACCGTTGTTGCTGGCGGCGTCGATCTCGATGGTGTCGGTGTCGCGGCCCTGCATGATGGCGTCGGCGATCTCGGGCGACTCCTTGCCCTTGTCATCGACGGCGTTGAGAGCGCGGGCGAACAGGCGAGCGCTGGAGGTCTTGCCAACGCCGCGGGTTCCGGTGAAGAGATACGCGTGCGCGACGCGGTTCTGCTTCACGGCGGTCTGGAGGGTCTTGACGATCGCCTCCTGGCCGACGAGTTCGGAGAACTGCTGAGAGCGATAGCGGCGGGCGAGAACGGTGTAGGCCATGAGGCATTGTAAGCGGGGATGGGGGTGAATCAGACGCGTGCTTTGCGGAAAGCCATAGGGATCAGGCAGGCCGCGATGGGAAGTGGAAATAGCCCGTACCACCACGAATCAGCAGCAACCATGATGGAGGCCGCGAATCCCACCAGCAAGAGAATGGCAAGCCACACGAAACCACGAAAGACGGCGTTTGTGGAGGGTGCCAGAAAGAGCCTTGATCGGTTCAAGACATACGCAACCGGATGCAGGAGTGCTCCCAGCATGAGGAACCCGGTGGGGAGCAAGGCGGCAAAGAAGATGTTCAGCGCTAGTGAACCGTCGGGGTGTCCGAACGTGAACGAACTGGGGTGCCCGAGCATCTTCCAGATGCTCCACCAAATCACGAGCAGGCTGAGGAAAAGCAGATACAGCGCCAGAGCGAGGGCGGCAAACTGCAATGCCCATTCGCCGATTTGGCGGAGCGTGCTCGGCGGAGGAGGGGGCGACTGTTCGATCACGGTGGAATGTTGCGGCGGTTACGAAGTCTTCGTTGCCGCGTGCTGGTGCAGAAATAGTGTTGCGGCAGTGGGTTTGCTAGCCATCTGCGGGCCTGCGATGACGACAACGCTTTGTGGGTTATCGGCCATGGGCGTGGAAGGCATGGTATGGTGGACGGGGTGTGATATGGTGTGGGTAAGGATGTCCGATTGAGCACCACGCCGAGCAATCCGGTGACGATGTTGCTGCATCAGGCGGCGGAGGGGGACTCCGCGGCGGTGCGGGTGTTGTTGCCGCTCATCTATGACGAGTTGCGGGCGCTTGCGGCGGCGCGTTTGGCGTTGCAACCCGTGGGGCACACGCTGCAGGCGACGGCGCTGGTGCATGAGGCGTATGTGAAGCTGGTGAGCGGGACGAAGGGGGAAGATGTGGGGTTTGCGAGTCGGGCGCAGTTCTTTGCGGCCGCGGCGCGGTCTATGCGGAACATTCTGGTGGATCACGCGCGGGCAAAGATGGCGCAGAAGCGCGGCGGGGACGGAAAGAAAGTGGGGCTCGAGGAGGGAGCGATCGGGGTGACGCTGGGGTTGGAGACAGACCCGGGAGAGATTCTCGCGCTCCATGAGTTGCTCGGCGCTCTGGAGGCAGAGGATGCGCGGAAGGCGAGCGTGGTGTCGATGAAGTTCTTCGGGGGAATGACGGGACCGGAGATCGCGGCGGTGCTTGGGATGAGCGAGCGGACGGTGGAGCGGGAGTGGCGGTTTGCGCGGGCGTGGATGCAGAAAAAGTGGGAGAGTGGTGGAGCGACGGAGTGACGAAGTGGGAGAATCCGCGCGGGAGAAACTGGAGCGTGTGTTCTTTGAGGCTGTCGAGCTGAAGGGAGCGGCGCGCGAGGAGTATCTCTTGAGCGCGTGTGCGGGGGATGCGGGATTGCTTGCGGAGGTGCGTGGGTTGCTGGCGGCAGATGCACGGGAGACGATCGGGCCGCTGCGGAGCGAGCCGCTCAAGGCGATGCTGGAGGCGACGCCGCCGGCGATGGAGGAGCCCGCGCCGGAGAGGATCGGGCCGTACAAGATCGAGGGGTTGATCGGCGAGGGTGGGTTCGGGGCGGTGTACTTGGCCCGGCAGACGGAGCCGGTGGATCGGGAGGTCGCCATCAAGATGGTGCGCCCCGGCATGTCCACGCGCGAGAGCCTGCGCCGATTCGAGCGCGAGCGGCGCACGCTGGCCAACCTCGAGCACCCCGGCATCGCGCGCCTGCTCGACGCGGGCGCCACGCCCGAGGGCCGCCCGTACTTCGTCATGGAGCTGGTCCGCGGCGAGGCCATCACGACCTACTGCGATCGCGCCTGCCTTTCCACGCGGGCCCGCCTGCGCTTGTTCATTGAGGTGTGCGAGGCGATCCAGCACGCCCACCAGCGCGGCGTGATCCACCGCGACATCAAGCCCAGCAATGTGCTCGTCGCGGCCGTCGACGGCCAGGCCCGGCTCAAGGTGATCGACTTCGGTATCGCGGGGGTCGTCGAGGGGTTCGGGGCCCGCCGCCCGGGCGATACGCTGGCGACGGCCGCGGGGCAGTTCATTGGCACGCCGGAGTACATGAGTCCAGAGCAGGCCGCGGCCTCGCCGGCGGACGGCGAAAAGCGCGTGGTTGACACGCGGAGCGATGTGTACTCGCTGGGCGTGCTGCTCCACGAGATGCTCACAGGCACGGTTCCGCACTCGCGGGCCGAGGTGATCGCGGCGACCCTGCGCGATGATGGTGCGGGCGGCCGCGTGGGCGGGAAAGCGGAGATCGCCGGTGCGAGCGCATTGCGCGTGGGAGACCACGTGGAGACCCGCCGCCCCAGCGGGCGGCTCACGGGCATGGGCGACAGCCTGGACGCCCTCGCTGCGGCCCACGGCACCGATGCCCGCACGCTCGTGCGCGAGGTTCGCGGCGACCTCGACTGGATCGTCCTCAAGGCCCTGCAGCGCGACCCGGCCCGGCGCTACGCCTCCGTCCACGAGATGGCCGAGGACATTCGCCGCTCGATGGCGAGCCTGCCCATCTCGGCCCACGCGCCCAGCACGCGCGAGGTGGCGGCCAAGTTCGTGCGCCGACACCGCGTGGCGGTGATCGGGGCCGCGTGCGTGGTGGGGGCGCTGGTGATGGGGATGATCGGGACGAGCGTCGGGCTCGTGCGGGCCCGCGACGCGGCCGCGCTGGCCGAGCGACGGCGCGCCGAGGCCGAGTACGAGGCCTACACGGGACGCATCGCCGCGGCCGCTGGCGCGCTGGAGGCGAGCGGGCCGGTGAACCTGCGCGGCTGGCTCGACGAGTGCCCACAGCGGCTGCGCGGGTGGGAGTGGAACTACCTCCATGCCCTGTCGGACCAGAGCGAGGGCGTCGCCGCAACGGCCAAGGGCGGCGTGCAAGGGCTGGCCGTGAGCGCGGACGGCCAGTGGTGCGCTGTGGCGGCCCGCCAGGCGGGCGAGGTGATCGTGCTGCGATGCGCGCGATCGGGGGCCCGGTGGTGCGAGGTGGCCCGCCTGCGCCTGCTCATGCCCGAGAGTGTGCGGTTCTCTCCCGACGGCACGCGCCTGGCGTGCGCCTGCCGCGAAGGGGGCGGGGCGGTGCGGATCTTCGACACGGCAACGTGGCGGCCGGTGGAAGGATCGTGGTGCAACCAGAGCGCGTGGGACGTCGCGTGGTCGCCCGATGGTCGGAGCCTTGCCGTGCTCCGCGGCGCGGAGAAGTGGGAAGGGCACGGAACCGTGACGATCGTCGACGTCGGCACCGGCCGCGAACTGGTGGACACGGGCCTGCGCGGGTTTGCCGAGATCGCGTGGAGCGCCGATGGACGCTGGATCGCCGCGGGCGATGCGACGGGGGTCCTGGGCGTGTGGGATGTGGAGCAGCGCGCTGTGGCGCTGGAGCGGCGGCTGACGAAGAACAAGGTCACGGGCGTGGCGTTCAGCGCCGGCGGCCTCCTGGCCGCGTGCGAGGACAACGGGGCCGTCACGGTGCTGCGGGCGGAGGATGGGTGGCCGGTCGAGTGTGTGCTGGACCAGTCCCGCAGTCCCGGGCTGCGGGCCGCGTTCAGCCCCGATGGATCGCGCCTGGCGGTCGCCTCGTGGTCGAGCACGGCGTGGGTCTGGAACGTCGCGACGCGCACGCTGGAGCGCGAGCTGCGCGGCCATGGAAGCCTGCTCCACGGCGTGGCCTGGGAGGAGCGTGCCGGGCGGCACGCGCTCTGGACGGGTTCCTACGACGGCGACGTGCGGGTGTGGAGCATGGACTCCGCTCCGCAGGCCGTCCGCATGGCCGAGGAGGCCAACGACCCGTGGGTGAGCGTGTCGGCCGATGGACAGTGGTGTGCGGCGTGGAGCACCCCCGGTCGTCTGAGCGTGCTGCGGATGGATGGTGCGCAGGAGGTGGCCAGCGTAAAAGTGCGCCGCGGCGTGGGGATGGGCTTCCGCTTCCTGCCCGACTCGCGCCACCTGGTCGTGAGCGACCGCGACGGAAGCGTGGCGGTGGTGGACCCGTGGACGGGCGAGCGCATCGTGCGGGCCAAGACGCCCGGAGACGGCATGCGGATCAGCGCGATGTCGCCCTCGGGCCGCTACGTGGCCGGGCTCTGCTCCGGGCACGGGTGCGTGGTGGTGGACCTTGAGAAGGGCGAGGTGGTGTGGGGCGCGCCGGAGGCCAAGGCTACCGAGGCGATCGCGTTCGAGGGGGAGCGCACGCTCCTTGTTCATAGTCGCACCGGCGTGCTGGAGCGGTGGGACCTCGCCGCGGGCGAGCGGCTGGGGACCGGCGATCCGCGTACGGGCGAGGTCTTTGCGGGCGCGGCCTCGGCCGATGGGCACTGGGTGGCGACGGCCGCGTACGACGGGCGGATCACGCTCATGGACGCCACGGGCCTGTCGATCGTCGCGTCCGCGAAGATCGACCAGTCGCCGGGCATGCTGATGTTCACCCCGGACGGCTCGCGGCTGATCTCGACCGGCGGCGACGGCCTTGTGCGATTCTGGGAGACCCCCTCTATGCGGCAGATGGCCGCGATCCGCGCGGCCAAGGCGTGGGTCCACGGGGCGATGACGGCCGATGGGAAAACGCTGGTCGTGAAATGGACGGGGAGCGTGATGAAGGTCTGGAAGACGCGGTAGGGTTTCCGCCGAGTGTGCAGGAGAAAAATCGGGGGCGATGTCGGGTGGTGGGCGTGGATTCCGGAATGAGAGTGGCGGACGGGATTTTCCCGCCGCGGCATTCACTTCGGAGATCCCATGAACATCCCGTCCACCCTTATGTCCATCGCGGCGACTCTTGGCTTGGCAGCGGGGGCGCTGGCCTGCGATCCGATCACGTTCGAGAACCTGCCGACGGGTACGGTCGTCACGACCCAGTACCAGGGCGTGACGTTCTCCGCGAACGCGCAGACCTGTCCGGGCCCGACCAACTGCCTGATCGTGAGCCCGCCGGGAGGAACTTCGTCGGGCACGAGGGGGATCGCGCTGGCCACGGGCTGCCCGGACTTCAGCCCGGAGGGCATCCGGATGGTGTTCGACAATCTGCAGGGGGACATCCAGTTCAACATCGGCCTCGCATCCGCGGGCACCATCAACGTGCGGGCGTACAACAACGCGGGCGGCCTCGCGTTCAATCAGAACTACACGCTCAGTGGCGCGGGCGTGGATCGGGTGGTGCACATCACCACGCTGGGCGGCGTGAAGTCGCTGCGGCGCGTCGAGGTGGCGAGCACCGTGGGAGACTTCGAGTACATCGACGACCTGGTCTACGACGTGGACACCTCGGCCCCCAGCGTGGACCTGCCGGGTCTGGCGGACTTCCAGTGCGTGTGCCCCAGCTCGACCATCAACGGCGCGGTGACCGAGCCGGACAGCACGTCCACCTGCGGACTGTCGGTGATGAGAGTCGGACCCGGGGGCGGTGTGTGGATCCAGTGGGCCTCGGGCACGTTCCCGTCCGGCGGGACGTTGGGGGCCCCGTGGCCGTACACGTTCGCGCACGATGAGGGGTACTACTACATCCGGATTGATGCCGTGAACCACTGCGGCTTGCGATCGTCGGATCAGAGAATCGTGTACCTGAACATGGCGGCGGAGATGCCGGTGGTGCGTTCGCCCTTGGAGGGCGATGTAGTTGGTGGATCGAGCGTGTGTTTCGACGGCACGGTGTCGGAGTTGTGCGGGGTGACGTACACAGTGTCGTATCAGGCAAGTCCCGGCGGGGCACCGGCGGGGCCCGTGAACCCCGCAACCCCAACCTACACGTCGGCGGTGGTGAACGACACGGTGGCCACGTGGAATACGGTGTCGGGGCCCGCAGCGGTACCCGACGGGGAGTATCTCGTTCAGATATCGGCGGTGACGTCGTGCCTGCACCGCGCCACCCTCACGCGGCATGTGACGGTCGACAACACGCCTCCCACGGCCGTGATCATCAGCCCGCTGTCGTGCAATCACGTCGACGGGATGGTCTCGGTCGTCGGCATCGTGAACGACCTCCACCTCGGCGGCTGGGCCCTTGACTACACCGGCGGCGACGCCACGGGCTGGGTGCGGATCTCGCAGGGCACCGCGCCCATGTTCTATAACGTGCTCGGCGTGTGGAACACCGCGGGGCTGCGAAAGTGCGCGTACACGCTCCGCCTCACTGCATGGGACACCGCGAGCGTCAACTGCGGCACGGCCAACAACTCCACCGAGCGGCTGGTGAGCGTGGACCTCGGGTGCGCCGCTGACTTCGACGGCAGCGGCGGCCTGGCCGTCGCGGACATCTTCACGTTCCTCAACGCGTGGTTCGCCGGGTGCCCGTGATGTGGATGTGGGCTGGCCGTCGGGGTGGGTGGTGGGCCGGCGGGAGCATGGCGCAGGGCTGATCGACCCGCGCCCTTCACTCCCGCCGGTCGGCGGCCAGGACACCGGCAGCACCGGGCACGGCTCGCTTATGGCTGCTGCGGTCAAGCTCTGACCAGGTTCACGATCATGCCCGTGCACCGGGCCAGGCCGCCGACCGGGGGGAGTGGAAGGTGGGGGGGGATAGTAGACGCTGGAAAGGGGAGCGCGGGGGGCGGGGAGTGGCTCAGATCGAAGTCCCAAGGCTCCGCCACGGAGTGGCGGAACACCCGGCACCGGGGGCCCTCCCGGTGCGTATGGAAAGGGTGTTCAATACACTCAGCCACATGGCCAAGAACGAACAGGCGTCCGCACCCTCCCTCCCGCCCAACCCGCTCGAGCAGGAGCAGCGTGAGCGGTCGGTGCTGCTCAAGTTCCTCCGCCTTGCCTTCCTCGTCATGATGGTCACCGTGGCCATGCTGCTCATCCTGCAGCAGAGCCAGCAGGCCAACATCGGCCAGCCCACGATCGGGCTGGCGATCAACTGGTACTCCACGCTCGGCGCGGCCGTCGCCTTCTTCCTGCTCGTCGTCCTCGTCGACCTGATGACGCCCAACAAGCGCATCGCCGCGCTCTCGGGCGTCTTTCTCGGAACCGTCACCGGAATCCTCGCCACTGTCGCGCTGTCGTTCGTGATCGACCTGGTCGTTCGCACGTGGATCCCCGACGAGCGCGGCTTCGATGCGCTGCGGCCCCTGCTGGCGACGATCAAGGTCATGCTCGGCATCAGCCTGTGCTACCTGAGCATCTCCACCGTGCTCCAGACCCAGGACCAGTTCCGGCTGGTGATTCCGTACGTCGAGTTCAGCAAGCAGATGCGCGGCACGCGCCCCAACCTGCTCGACACCTCCGCCCTCATCGACGCCCGCGTCGCCGACCTCGCCTCCACCGGCCTTGTGCAGAGCGCCCTCGTCGTGCCGCGGTTCGTCATCGCCGAGTTGCAGCTTCTGGCGGATTCCGGCGACCGCCTCAAGCGGGCCCGCGGGCGGCGCGGCCTGGACGTCGTCACCCGCATGCAACGCGGCGGCACCGCCGAGATCATCATCGACGAGACCCCCGTGACGGCCATCGGCGTCGACCAGATGCTCGTCGAGCTTGCCGAGAAGCTCGGCGCTCGCATCATCACCACCGATCTCGGCCTCGCCCGCGTGGCCCAGATCAAGGGCCTCACCGCGATCAACCTGCACGACCTGGCCAACAGCCTGCGCCCGGCCCTTGTGCCCGGCGAGCAGATCCACATCCGCCTCGTCAAGGGCGGCGAGCAGGCCGGTCAGGCCGTCGGATATCTCGACGACGGCACGATGGTCGTGGCCGAGGGCGGGGCCCCGCACATCGGCGAGGAGGTGGTGCTGCTGGTGACCTCGACGATGCAGACCACGGCGGGGCGGCTGGTGTTCGCCCGCCCGGCGAGCGCGGCCGAGGCCGACACCGCCGCGCCGGTGCAGGCTGCTCAGGAAGATGAGCCCAGCGCCCCGGAGAATGCCGCCGCGCCCGAGGCCGCCGTGCCGCCTGCCGAGCCCGCGTCACCGGCCCATGGCGCGCCGGAGAAACCCGCGCCCCGCCCCGGCCCGTTCGGGCCCAACAAGTCCGGGGGCGTTCGGCGCACGGCCACGCCGCGCAACCCGAGGCGCATGGGACCGGGCGCGGAGTAATCCGCGGGCGTCACCGCAAAGCACGATTGGCGAAGGCCCGGCGCGAAGCGCCGGGCTCTGTGGCCCACAGGCCCGGCGAATCAGCCGGACATGGTGCCGCGGCCGGGCGGAGGTTCGGCGGGGGCGTCGTCCGGGCGGCTAGGCCGACCGTTCGGGGCCGCGGGGGCCGCTCCGCCATCACCACCAACCGCGGGCGGCGGGGTGGTCTCGGGCTTGTCTGGCCAGTAGAGCCACGTGGCGATGGCCCCCAGGAGAAGGAGCAGGCCGACGAGGGCGATGGTCTTGGCTTTGCCTTGCATGGGAATGGCCTCGAGTGAGAGGGGGGCGAAAGCGTGACGGCGGATTATTGCCCGCCGCGGGGAATGCCGGACTTGGGACGCGACGCGGGCGGCGGAGGGGGAAGCGGCTCGGCGACGGCCTGGGCCTGCTTCTGCTCGGCCTCCTGGGCCTGAGCGGCCTCCTTGGCGGCGGCGGCCGTCTTGGAGTCCACGGCGGGGCCCGAGGGCAGGAGCTGCCAGATGAGCACGATCAGCAGGATGCCGACGATCACGCCGCCGATGATGAGTTTCTGCTTCTTTTCCAAGACGGGCTCCGAGGGGTTCGGGAGATCATACCAAGATCAAGCAAAGCGGGCCCGCCGGAGGGCGGGCCCGCGAGGGGTGGCTTGATGAAGAGGGCCCGCCGGGGGGCTCAGCGCTGCACGTCGCGGCCGCGGATGCCGTTGCGGGTGGCCCAGAAGAACTGCGGCCACGCCACCGAGCCGGCCTCGCCGGTCTCGAAGGGGTCGTTGATCCCGAAGTTGCCCGAGAAGAACGCGTTGCTCAGGCCCGAGGAGGCGCCCCACGTGCCCGAAGGACGGAACACGGAGTTGATCGCCGGATCGGTGCTCGAGGAGAGCGCGTGCAGCTTGCTCAGCCGCACCTCGGTGACCGACGAGTCCACGAAGGCGACGCGCGGCCGGGCGTTGGGGTCGTTGAACTGCGGCACGAAATCGGAGCTGCCGGTGGCCAGCACGCGCGACTTGGTGGTGCAGTCGAATCGCTCGAAGATCATGGCCTTTGCGGTGGGCGCGACGACCTGATCGAAGCGGTTCTGGCGCAGGTACTTGGCCCCGTCGGCCGCGGAGAAGGTGACGTTCACGTGGTTGGAGGTGGAGTAACGCTCCGGAGCGAGCCACAGCGTGGGGCTCAGCCAGTAGGAGGTGTCGATCCACTGCCACTCGAAGGCGTCGTTGGGGTTGGTGGAGTTGGTGGCCGTGCGGGTGATGTTGGCCTGGCGCTCAACGATCCAGCGGTCGCCGGGGTTGCGCGTCACGCCCGAGGTCCACGCATCCTGCGCGATGTACGAGGACACCGTGGGCGCCCACCACCACGCCCACATCTCGCTGGCGCGCCCGTTGGGATCGAAGAGGTTTGTGATCACGCCCGTGCCGAAGCCCGCCTGCTCGCTCTTGGGGTCCAGGTACGAGCACCACAGCCCGCCGGCGAAGACGTTGTACGCCGTGAGGTGGAACGGATTGGTGAACCGGTCCTTGAAGTCCGCGGCGTACTGGGCCTGCACGCGGGCGAGCGAGCCCAGGTTGGCCGCGCTCGTCGCGGCCTGCGCGGCGGAGCGGGCCTTGCCCAGCGCGGGGAGCAGGATGCCCACCAGCAGGGCGATGATCGCGATGACGACGAGGAGTTCGATGAGCGTGAAGGCGCGGGGGCGCGAGCGGGCGAGCATGAGTCAGCTTCCTGTGGTTTCCCGGGTGCGGCCGGCGCGGCACGCATGCCCGGGTGAATCTTCGGCCAAAAAGGATACCTCAACCATGCAAAGCGGGTTGGTGAAAGCCAGCGGGGCAACCAAGAACAGGTCAAAAGTCCGCACAACACCCTAACCGCGATGGGGATTTCAAATGGCTATACGCCGCTGCCTCTCGGGTGGTTTCCCGGAAGCGACTTGGCCGGACGGGCCGCATGCTGGGCGTAGGCTGGACAGACAAGGAGCAAAGGCATGTGGCGAGCGTTGATGACGGTGGGCCTGCTGGTGGGATCGAACACGTTCATGACCTTCGCGTGGTACTACCACGTGCAGAAGAAGACGCCGTGGCCGCTGATCACGGCGATCGCCGCGTCGTGGCTCATCGCGCTGCCCGAGTACATCCTGCAGGTGCCCGCCAACCGGTTCGGGCACACCAGCGGCGGCGGGATGTTCACCCTCGGCCAGCTCAAGATCCTGCAGGAGGCGATCACGCTGGTGGTGTTCACCCTCTTTGCGATCTTCGTGGCCAAGGAGAAGGTGCGCCCCAATGAGTTCGCGGCCATGGCTCTCGTCATGGCCGGGGTGGTGGTGGGGATGATGGGGAGAAAGTGAAGCGAGAAGTGAGAAGTGGGAGGGCGGAAGTGGGAAGTGCGAGTCTGTCGCTCCAACGAAAAAGGGCCCGCTTCACGTTGAAGCGGGCCCTTGTCTTTACATCCGACATCGCCCCACTCAGCACCCGGCGAACCAGGCGTTGAGGTAGTCGAAGATGTCCGACACCGTCAGGCCGCCGCCGTTGAAGTCGGCGGTCGCGCTGCCCGCGAACCAGGCGTTGAGGAAGTCGAAGATGTCCTGAACGGTCAGGCCGCCGGTCTGGTTGAAGTTGGCGGCGCAGCAGGTCGTGGGGTTGGGCGCGCCCTGGCAGGGGGTGCCGACGCCCTTGAACGAGCCCGTGCACGCGGCCTGCACCACAAGGGTGCACACCGTACCGGTGCAGCACGCGCCGGTGGGCTGCGGGCAGGGGTTCGGGGCCGAGCACGAGGCCCCGCCGTTCCACGTCGTGGTGCAGCAGGTCTGGTAGGTCAGCACGCACGCGCCGGAGGCGTCGCAGCACGCGCCCTGCGCGGCCGGATGGGCCGTCAGGGTGAGCACGCCGGTGCCGACGGCGCCGTTGAAACCGCCCACGCGAATCGTGTAGTGCTCGCCGCAGACGACGTTGATGGTGATCTTGGACTGGAGCGTGCCCGCGCCGCAGCCCGTCGGCGTGGCCGCGGTGTTGTCGTCGTTGCAGGCCATGAGCCGCGTCTCGAAATCGGCGCACCCGTAGCCGTTGTAGACGGCCAGCTTGGTGTCGAAGGTGGAGCCGCACGTGTCGATGTCCAGCGTGCCGGTGAACTGGCAGGGGTGGTTGAACCACACGTCGTTGCCGACCTGCTGGTCGGTGGTGCCCGACTGCTGGCAGGAGGCGTGCGCGGGGCCGTCGGTGGTGGCGTTGGTGGTGTCGAAGGGCGTGGAGCCGATCGGAATGCCCGCGCGATCGTTGCAGTTGTCCGAGAGTGGCGGGCAGGTGTTGGGCGTGCACGAGGCGATGCCGACGGTGAAGGTGCCGATGCAGCCGTGCTGGAGGGTGATGTTGCACACGCCCGCCGAGCAGCAGCGGCCCGAGGGGTTGCAGGGGTTGGTGGTGCAGGCTCCGCCCACGCCGAAGGTCAGCGTGCAGGCGGACTGGTTCACGACCGTGCAGACCGAGTCGTTGCAGCACGAGCCGGTCGGATCGCACAGGTTGGTGGTGCACGTCCCGCCGACCCAGACGGCCGGGGCGGTGCACGAGGACTGCGTCACGCTCAGGCAGGTCGTGCCGGAGCAGCACGCGCCGGTGGGGTTGCAGGTGGAGGTGGTGCAGGTCCCGCCGACCCACGTGCCCGGCGAGGTGCAGGCCGACTGAACGACCGTGGTGCAGGTGGTGCCCGTGCAGCACGCGCCCGTCGCGGTGCAGCCCTGCCCGCCGCCGCCGGTAACGGTCAGCGTGAAGATGCCCGTCGCCCCGTTCCAGCCGGAGACGCGGATGAGGTAGCGGGTGCCGGCCGCGCCGGCGAACGAGATGCGGGAGCGGTTGGAGGTGCAGACGGTGTTGTCGTCGTCGTTGCAGGCGACCTGGGTGAGCGAGCCGCACGAGCCCGTGTGCACCGAGAGGACGGTGTCGTAGGCAGTGGAGGCCCCGCAGGTGTCGATGACGAGGGTGGCCGCGGTCGCGGGGGTGTAGGAATACCACACGTCGGGCGTGGTGGTGGAAGAGCCGCACGAGGCAACGCCCTCGCTGGCCGAGTACGTCGCGCCCACGGTGGTGCTCGTCACCGGCGTGCTGGCGCACAGGGCCACGGCGCTCGAGCACGAGTCATTGCCCGAGGGGCAGACGAATCCGCTGCACGATGTGGTGCCGGCGGTGTGCGAGCCGCTGCAGGCCGAGCGGATCGTGATCGCGCACGACCCGGCGACGCAGCACGCGCCCGAGGGGTCGCACGGGTTGCCCGAGCAGCTCGACCCGGTCGTCCACGTGCCCGTACACGAGGACTGGCCGACGAACGTGCAGGTGGTGCCATTGCAGCAGATGCCCGGCGTCGAGGGGCAGGGGTTGGGCGAGCAGACGCCGTTCTGGGTGAAGGTGCCGGTGTTGCAGCTATAGGAAGCGGTGATGGTGCAGTTGCCCGTGGAGCCCACGATGTGGCAGCACGAGCCGGTGTCGCACGGGTCCGTCGGTGAGCAGGTGGAGCCGGGGGTGCCCCACGTGCCGGTGCAGGAGGCCTGCGTGGTCACCGAGCAGACCGTGCCGACGCAGCACGAGGCCGTCAGCGACGAGCCGGACATCAGG
This sequence comes from Phycisphaerales bacterium, assembly GCA_044221735.1. Lineage (GTDB taxonomy): Bacteria > Planctomycetota > Phycisphaerae > Phycisphaerales > UBA1924 > UBA4658. The sequence goes on from JBGAOP010000006.1 coordinate 37,555, forward strand.
GCCCCGCCCGGCGTGCGCACCGTCATGTAGATGGTGGTCGGGGTGCCGGGACGCCACAGACCGATGGCCACCGTGCCGTTGGCCGGCGCGAGCGTCGAGGTGAAGCGGTAGTTGAACATCGTGCCCCACCGCAGCACGTTGGCGGTGTGGTCGTTGCCCGTGCCCTGCGTGTAGCCGGTGACGGAGAAGCCGCTGGTGGTGTACACCGGCGGCGTGCCGGCATACGCCGGGCCCGACCAGCCGATCGAGGTCGCGTTCAGCCCGCCGCCCGACACCGCCCAATCGTCGCTGGCCGGATTGTTCGGGTCGGCCAGCGCGTTGGGCTCGCCCACGACCTCGCAGTCGTGGAAGCCGATCGCCGTCAGCGCGGGGTGCGAGGCGGGCAGCGGCACGGTGAACGAGCCCGCGCACCGGTGCGAGTTCAGGTTGTACAGGGCGTACTCGTACAGGTACGGGCCCGTGCCCGAGACCTTGCACGCGAGGATGAAGCGGCCGTCGCCCGGGACGTCGTAGGTCGTCGTCGTCACGGTCGAGTCGATGGCGGCCCAGGCGTAGATTGCCGGAAGCTCACGCGTCGTCGAGCCGGTGCCGCCGATGGCGAAGTTCGTCGCCGCGGGGGGCGTGCCGGTGGGCGTCAGCGTCACCTCGCGCCACGAGGCGTTGTTGAACTTGTTGGAGAACCCGCCCGTCGTCGCCGCGGCGTCGTCGCCGGCCACGTACTGGGCGTCCATGAAGTACCGATCCGTCGAGACGTAGGTGTTGAGCTCCGACAGTCGCACGCGGGGCGGGCCGATCAGGCCCGAGGGCGTGGTGCCGCCGGCGGTGGTGTACGTGACGGCCGGCCCCGTGGCCGGCGAGTAGTTGTAAAACGGATACGGGAACAGGCCGGTGGCGGCGTTCACCTGCCACTTGGGGCCGAGGTTCGCTCCACCGGAGACGTTGTTCAGCCCCGAGGAGTACGGATCAGAGCAGCCCACGCCAAGGGCCGCGCCCGTCGGGTTGGCCGTGCAGCCATACCCGAACTGCGTGCTGCAGATCGTTCCCTGCAGGGCGGTGAAGCCGTGCTTGAGCCATCCCTGGCCGAGCTGCTCGAACTTGCCGTCGCGCAGGCGGAAGAGGTTCTGGCTGATCGCCGGGTGCTTGTTGTCGGTGCCCCCCGTCGTCCACGCGAGCACCGCCGTGCCCTTGTTGCACGAGGTCGTGCCCACGGCGAACGAGTCGTACGAGATCCCGTTGATGGTCGTGGGGCTGTTGTTCGAGAAGTCCGGAAGGTCGCCGACGATCACGTCGGTCCCCGACGTCTGGGCCATGGCGGCCGAGCAACACAGCGACGCGAGCACCAATCCCATTCCACCAGCGCGTGAGCGAATCATGCAACCACTCCTTGGGGGCCGAGGGCCGGACGAGCCAGAACACCAGTTGGGCGATCCACCTTTTTCAACCTGCGTTCAGAGCGCACATACCCCGAGCGGGGTGAGCATGCACTCAGAAGCAAACTTTCGCAGTGAGCATGCCTCACGGTTCCCGAATTGTCACGGAACTTTGTGTGAAAATGGATGCTTCAGGCTGGAAATGCAACCTACGCGTTCAGAGTGGGTTGCGGGTGGCCGGATGTGGCTCCAAGTGGCCACAACTCAGGGACATCAGCACCCCGAGAACCAGGCGTTCAAGTAGTCGAAGATGTCCTGAATCGCCAGGCCCGCGCCGTTGATGTCGGACGTTCCATCGCCCGCGAACCACGCGTTCAGGAAATCAAAGATGTCCTGGATCGACAGCCCGCCCGACTGATTGAAATCCGCGCGGCAACAGGGCAGGGTGTAATCGCCCGGCGCGTTGCACGCCGTGTTCACCGCGGTGAAGCGCCGGTTCGCCCCCGTGCACGCCGCCGCCGTGGTGACCGCGCACGTCGAGCCCGTGCAGCACGCTCCCGTGGGCGGCGGCGGTGGCGGAACGATCCCCGCCCCGCCGGAGACCCGCAGCACAAAGTCGCCCGTGGCCGGCCCGTACCCGGCCACGCGGATGAAGTACGTGGTGCCGGCGACCAGATTCATCGTGATGCGCGACGAACTGGCGCACAGACCCGAGGGATCATCGTCGTTGCACGCGATGAGCGGCGAGGCGCACGCCCCCGCGTGCAGCGAGATCAGCGTGTCCAGCGACGTGCCCGACGAGGGCGTCAGGCACGTGTCGATGCTCACCGGGCCCGACACCGCGGGTGTGTAGGTGTACCACACGTCCCGCGCGCCGGTGGCCGAGAAATCGCACACGTCGTTGACGGTGTTGTCGGCCTGGAAGTTCGTCCCCTCGAGCGTTGGGTAGCCGAGCATCGAGTCGCCGATCACGATCGCGCCCGAGCACTGGTCGTTGGCGGGGGGCGGCGGCAGCGGGCAGGGGTTGGGGGTGCACGTGCTCGACGCGGCGAGGTAGGTGCCCGTGAAGCAACTGGCCGCGCCGGTCACGATCATGCACGAGCCGTTCGGCGCGCAGCACGCGCCGTTTGGCGGAACGCAGAACGGCGGCGTGACGGTGACGACGATGTTGCTGTGGGTGCCCATCGCCCCGCCCGGCGAGCCCACGCGGATGTAGTACGTCGCGCCCTCCACCGCTGGCACGCTGGCCAGCGCGGCCGGCGCGGGCCCCGGGCACGTCGCGTGCGAGCCGTACATGCCGCACGCCGTCTCGGCCCCCGAACCGCTCGGGCACGAGGCGTACACCGCGATCGTCGTGGGCACCTCGGACCCGCACGTGTCGAACGTGATGAACCCCGGGCACGGCGTGGGCAGCGTGTACGAGGTGTACGTGTACGTGAACCAGACGTCGGAGGTCAGGATCGTGCAGGAAGGGGGGATCGCCGGGGCCGAGTCGGTCGCGGCGAGATTGGTGGTGCGGTTCTCGCCCGCGTGCAGGGTCAGCGCGCCGGGGCACTCATCGTTCACCGGCGCGCTGAGCGCGGACCCGCAGCAGCCCGAGGGCGTGGCTGCGGCCAGCGAGAACGACGCGGGCGAGCCCGACGGACCCGGCTTGAAGAGCCCGACCGTCACCACCCCATCGTCGGGCGCGGGTCCGGCGGAGGCGTCGAAGCGGAAGTTGTACAGCGTTGCCCAGCGCAGGGCCGAGGTGTTCGGGTTCTGTGCAAAGGTCTCCGGCGCGGAGAAGGTGATCGAGGTCGCCGTCGTGGTGATCGTCCACGGAGCGTTCGTGTAGATCTCGCCGCTGTGGTAGGGCACGATGCGCACGTCCGCATTGGTGATCACCGTGCCCGAGGGGATGGGCACCGTGAACGAGCCGCCCGAGCGGTCCGAGTTCAGGTTGTAGAGCGCGTACTCGAAGTGCCACGTGCCGTCGCCGTTGCTCGTCGCCGTGTGGCCGAGCCAGAATCGCCCGTCGCCCGGCAAATCCATCCCGGCCAGCCGGACCGTCGGGTCCGCCTCCTTCCACGCGAAGATCGCCGGTTCGCCGCGGCGCGTCACGCCCGTGATGCTCATGAGGTGGTTCACCGTGTCGGGCTCGCTGATCGTGATGGGCCGCCACGAGGCGTTGTTCCATCCGTTACCGGCGGGCGTCTCGTCTGGGGTGATGTACAGCGCTTCGCCCACGTACGTCGCCCCGGTGGAGTTCGGCGGCGTGACCTCGCTCCCGCCGATCTGCAGCCGGCGCGACGCGGCCGACGTCACCATCGGCCACGTGTGCGGCGTGGTGAACACGAACGCCCCCGTGGCCGCGTTGATCTCCGAGCGCGGCCCGAGCCCGCCCTGGTCGCCGTTGGTCCCGCCGTCGTACGGGTCCGAGCATCCCACGCCCAGCACGCTCGCGCCCTGCCCGTTGCAGCTCCCGCACAGGTTCTGCGTGAGCGCGTAGAAGCCGTGCTTGGCCCACGCCATGCCGATCTGTTCGAATCGCCCGCCGCTCCCGGGTCGGAACCGGTACACGTTCTGCGCGATTACCGGGTGCTTGTTCGTCGCCGCCTGCCAGCGCAGGTTCACGTTGCCCACGTTGCAAGAGATCGTCCCAATGTCGTATAGGTACGTGATCCCGTCCGTCGTGCCGTAGTTCGAGCAGTCCGGAAGATCGCCCACGACCACATCCGGCCCCGGATTGGGCGGCGCGGCCACCGCCGCGGCGCCAAGGACGCCGGCCGCGAGCAACGCGGGGATGGAATGGGTGGACCGTCTGGGCACGGGGAACACACGCCGACACGCGGCCGCCCGTGGGACGGGCGGGGCTGGGAAGATGGAGGAGAGATACCGATTACAACATGGACGATGGATCGCCGCGATCAAGGGATCCGGGTCTGTGGCGGTGCCGGGGTCCGAATAACTCGCAGGATTCTGGGAGAATCCTGGGAAGGATGCGCACATTCGCTTCCGGGATTCGCTCAGCAGCCGGCGAACCACGCCGTGAGGAAGTCGAAGATGTCCTGCACGGCCAGGCCGCCGCCGTTGAAGTCGGCCGCGCCGCTCCCGGCAAACCACGCGTTGAGGAAGTCGAAGATGTCCTGAACCTCGAGCACGCCGGTGTGGTTGAAGTCGGGCGATGAGCCCGCGACGGTCGTGACGACCAGCGTGGTGACGGCGTTCGCGCCCGTGGCCAGCGCAAAGGTGTTCACCGACAGGCGGCCGGTGATGTCGGGCGTGTAGGCCGTGGGAATTCCGTTGACGCGCACCGAGCAGGCCGAGCGGCCCACGGGCAGCTTGAGCGTGGCCTGCATGTTCACGGCGAAGCCCGCGGTGTTGGTGAAGGTCAGCGTCTGGTTGCCCGTTCCGGCGGCCTCGGCGATGGTGAGGTTCACCTTGTGCGTGTGGCCCGAGGGCGTGTGGACGAGCGTGATGTTCGAGAAGCTCATCGTGCCCCAGCTGCTCGGGAGCTTCGGGGTGATGCGCATGGTGTTGGTGGGCGCATCCGGGTTGTAGTCAAGGAAGGCCATCACCGAGTCGACGAATGTCGACATGGATTCCCACGCATTGGGCCAGGCCGTCTCGAGCACGAAGTCGTTCTGTCCGGGGTAGAGCAGCGAGCCGGTGTTCCACGGCGCGGGCTGCCCGGCGATGCCGCGCGGGGCGATCTGCTCCGACCCGAGGCCCGCGGGGCCGAGCCGCGCGACCATCAGGTCGATCTTGGACTTGTGCAGGTTGATGTCGGCCTTGCCGGAGGTGAAGTCGGCCCGGTCAGCGAAGTACAGGCCGTACCACGCCGTCGAGAGGAACCACGGCCCCGCGCCCCACGGCGACGATGCCGAGCCGTTGCCCCAGTACGAGTCGCCCGTGTAGCGGTTGACCAGGCCCGTCCAGCCGTATCCGTCGTTGTAGAAGCCCGAGGCGTTGACGAGCTGTGAGGTGATGCGCGACTCGAACGCGCCCACCCGCGAGTCCAGCGGCGAGTACACCTTGAACGGATACACCACGCCGAGCTGGCTGATGTCGGTGTTCTCGGCGTTGCACGAGAGCCGCGCGTCGAGGGCGTTCTTGATCGACGCGGCCCGGCCGTTCGCGTCGTCGCGCTCCGAGTTCAGCCCCATGGCGTTGAAGATCGAGCCCGCGTCCCACAGCCCGCGCACGATGTTCGCGTTGGAATACACGAACGTGGAGTACGAGTCCTCCCACACGTTGTTGGAGCGCATGAGCCCGGGCGAGTCGTAGTCGCACGCGCCGCCGGAGGTCTGCAGGTACAGCCGCGAGTCGCCGGACGACTGCGAGCACGAGAGCACCGAGTCGCGGACCTGCTCGACGTAGCGCGTCAGCAGCGCGGGCTCGGCCGTCATCTTGTACTGGTAGTACACGCCCCACGGGAACACCGCCGTCTCGTCGATCTGCGGCGCGCCCCAGATCACGTACCCGTCGGTCGAGTACTTCTGCTTCCAGAACCCCTTGCGGCCCCACGACTCGAAGTCGCGGTACGTCGTGTTCTTCATGTACGAGTACACGCCCTCGGCCTCGAGCAGGTGGCCGGTGCGGGCGAGGGTGATGGCCGCGTACACCGCATCGCGCGGCCAGACATACGGGTACGCCCCGTTGTGGAACCCGGCGATCACGCCGCCGTTGAAGCCGTCGACGTGCAGGGCGGTGCAGAGGAGGCCGCGGTCCATGAGTTTGTTGATGCCCGCGTCGGGCGTCGTCGCCCGCGTCCCGGCGTTGAGCCAGTTCGTCCAGTACGCATCGGTCTGCGACTGGATGGAGGCGATGTTCGCCGAGGCGAACCAGTTGAGCACGGGCACGATGTTGTTGTCGTAGACGCCGTCGTTGCCCGGCATTGGATCGGTGAGCGGATTCGGCGGTCGATACGACGAGCCGACCATCATGATGTCGATCTCCGTCGGCACGCCGGGGGTGAGGGCGACCTCGGTCCCCATCCATCCCTGCCCGTTGTCGCCCGAGGAGTCGCGCCAGTTGTCGGTGGCGAGCGTGTTCGAGCCCGCGACCTTCATGCACGAGGCGAGGTAGAGGGCGATGTTCTTGGTGTACCCGGCGTTGGTCGTGGGGTTGTACTCGTTGGGCGGCGCGAACGAGTTGCCCGTGCCCGTCACGGTGCGGGTCGTCTTGTCGTACGCCGTCATCGCGCCCTTGGAGGCGTCCCAGAACATCGTGTCGTAGTCGTCGCCGCCGTTGAGCGCGGGATCGACGTACCAGTACACCTTCGCCGAGATCCCCGCCAAGCCGCGGTCCACGGCGGGGGCGGTGAGGATGAGCCGCTTGATGTAGATGTGCCGCTCGGGCTGGCCCGAAAGGTTGTTCGGGAACGCGATCCCCGCGGGCGAGAAGTCGTACTGCTCCACGGCGATGTTCGCCCCGCCAGCGTACAGGCGGCCGGTGGTGTGGATGGTGTTCGAGGTTGGGTTGTACGACTGCGTGACCTGGTCATAGCTCACGCCATTGGGATTGGAGAGCCAGTGTGTGGGGCCTCCGTCGATGCGGATGCCGGGCATGGCCTGGTTCAGGTGCATCTGGCCGCGCCACCCCGCGGGCAGCAGCGCGGGGAAGGTGTCCCCGCCGTCGACGTACCCCTCGTTGCGCGTGCCGACGCCGAAGACGCCGCCCGGCGTCGGAAAGTGCATGTCGTACACGGTGCCGTTCTGGTCGATCTGCCCGGCGGTGAACGTGTTGCCGAAGACGGCCTCTTCTTTCCAGAACGACACGGGTGGATACCCCGCGCTGGGCGAGGGCTGGCCCGCGCCCGCGCCGGGCCACGCGAGCTTGGCGGTGTATGAGTAGGCCGCGCCGCCGTTGGCGAAGACTTCCGCTCCCACGCCGGGCTTCCACGCGCTGAGCTTGTACCGAACGATCTGGCCGTTGTAGCTCGCGGCCGGAAGGGTGGCCCTCCACCAGTCATACGTCTGCCCGCCCGACACCTCGTTGGCCACGAACGTGATCGGCCCCGCCGGGTTGCCGCCTGTGAGCACCAGCGTGCCGATGGTCCCCGTGCCAAACGTCCCGCCCGGCGTGCCGCCGTCGGTGCGGTAGTACATCGCCACCCGGTCATAGGTGAACTGGCAGCAGACGCGGAAATAGATGCTCACCGTCTCGCCCTCGCGCGGCGTGGCGGGGGCCCGCTGCGTCGCTCCCGGCACCGAATAGGCGGCGTCGGTGGGCACGTGCGTGACCGATGAGGGCTGGGCCAGCGCGCCGGCGGTCAGCGAAAGGACAAGAGCGGCCGCGACGAAACGAAGTGTGGTGAGCATGGGGAGTCTTGGAAAGACAACAACCCGGCGCGGGTCGAAAGGCCCCGCCGGGCGTGAAGATCATGGTTCAGCGCCTTGCCGAGTGCGAACCCGGCACCACCAGTGGCGCTGGTGTGGAACCAGAAAGGTCGCCCGGGATTTGGGTTTCGTCAAGGGACTTCTTTGGTTTTGATCAGCATTTCCCGAACTACCCGGCGATGGCTCGGGAATGTTCGGGTCGCAGCCGCGCCACGGGGTTGGGCACGACCGGTTCGGCATGCCTGCGGGCAAGCTCGCGCAGCGCGGCCGTGGGCCGCTCCTCCGTCGCCACGATCACATGCTCCACGTTCCGCAGCCGCCCAACCTGCCCAACCTTGAGCCCCTGCGGGTTGTAGATCCCGATCTGCGCGCCCACATACCGCTTGAAGTCGAACGCCAGCGTCGTGAGGTGGCCGCGCGGGATGCCGCGCCGGGCCACGAGCAGGTCGTGCAGGTCGTCGAGGGTGAGGAACCCCTCGTTGTTGAAAGACAGGATCAGGTTCGGGGCCCGGACACGCGCGATCACCGCGCCCAGCGCCTCCGCGCACGCCCGCCGCGAGTTGAACGGGCTGCGCCGCTCGCGTGTGTCCGTCCGCTTGCACGCCACGCCGTAGGTCTCCGGCTTGTCCCAGCGCACCAGCGACTCCCAGATGTGGTAGTTGCCCAGGTACGAGTGCTGGTTGTACGGCGGGTCGATGTACGCCGCGTCCGCCTCCAGCGCGGCCGCTTCCAGCGCATCAAGCTGGTGCGCTGCGCACGGCCCGACCCCCGGCCCGCGATCGAGCACATCCGGCATCCGCAGCGTCAGCGGCTTGAGCGCCCGCGGGGCCCACTGCTTCAGATACGCCATCTGCACGCCCGTCGTGGAGTCCACTCGATCCGCGGCCTCCATCAGCGAGACCAGCAGGATCGCTTCGAGCTCCGGCTCATATCCGGCGGCCGCGATGTGCTCGCGGATCGCGTCGACCCGGGCCCCGTTCTCCGGTCGAAAGAACCGCGAGCGCACGCAGAACGTCTCGGTGAAATACCCCTGCGCGCCGTGCAGGGTGTTGAGCTCGTCGATGATCGCCGTCGCCCGCGCGGCGTGCGCCGCCCGATCGGCCTGCACGTAGCAGCGGGCCAGCGTGGCGGCGTACGCCGCGTGGTCGCTCGAAAGCACCCGATACCCCTTCGCCTTGAGCGCATGCCCCACCCGCGAGGTGCCCGAGAACAGGTCCAGCACCGTCCCGGTCGAAGGCCCAAGCGCGCGGACCGTCTCCAGGATCTGGCCCAGCAGCAGACGTTTGGAGCCGAGGTACTTGATCATGCCAGTCAGAGCCGAGGGGCGCAAGCCCCCGGTGCGACGCGGCCATGCGGGAGCCTCGGCGACAGCATCGACCACCCGCGCGATGTCTCTGCACTTGGCCCGGCCGCTTCAACAGAGGCATGGGCGCAAGCCCATGCACAGAGTCCCTGTGGCCTCGATTCCAATGCGTGCCCGGGCTTGCGCCCGGGCCTCTGTTCAGAACCGCAAATGCGCCGGCTTGTCCGTCGGCGGCCGATGCCCCAGGATCGCCCGCACTAGCGTCAGGTCCCGCGCCCGGGTCACCTTGATGTTCGTCGGGTCGCCCTCCACGACGATGACCGGCTCGCCCAGGCGCTCGATGAGCTGGGCATCGTCGGTGCTGCTCAGGTCCTTCTGCGCATACGCCCGCGCGAGCAGGCTCTTCTCGAACACCTGCGGCGTCTGCACGGCCACCAGCCGCGACCGGTCGATGGTCTGCTCCACCCGCCGCGCCTCGGCCCTGGGTGCGCTCGCCCCGAGGATCGCCGCCAGCGGGTCGGCCTCCTTCGACACGATCGCCTCCGCCGACACCCGCTTGAGCGTGTCGGGCACGTCGATCCCGGGGATGACCGCCGCGTGCCCCGCGCGGGCCGCGTCGAGCACGCGCTGGATCAGGTCGGCGCGCGTGGCGGGGCGGGCCGCGTCGTGGACGGCCACGTGCGTGGCGTCGGCGGGGACAAGCTTCAGGGCATTGGCGACGGTCTCGTAGCGGTGGTCTTTGCCGCCCTGGCAGAGCTGCACGCCGAGGATGGAGAGCTTGTCGGCGTGGCGGGCCTTGAACGCCTCGTACGCCGCGGCGTCCGCGGGCCCGGCGACGATGATGGTGGTCACATCGTCGAGCTTGTTGAAGAGCTCAACGGTGCGGTGCAGGAGCGGCCGCCCGCCGAGATCCTCATCGATCTTCTGGCGATCAAGGGCCGAACCGGTGGCGGATTTGGCAGACTCAATGTACCGGCGCGAGGATCCGGCGGCGGGAATGATGACGGCGAGGCGCATGAGCAAGAATACCGCGATGGGGGTGAGGCGGGTAAGGGGGGTGAGGGGGGGCGGAAGGAGGCTGGCGTGGTCCTTGTCTGGATACTGCTGGGACTGATCGTGTCCGCGATCGTGCTGATCGCGGCCTTCGTCGTCGTCATGACCGTGCTTGGAAAGTCGATCCCGGAGGAGCACGAGGCGACCAGCGTCATCGAGATCCACGCGCCCGCGGACAAGGTCTTCGATGCCATCGCGGCGGTGGAGAGGTATCCCGAGTGGTGCGCCGACATCACGCAGGTCTTCGCGCTGCCGGATCAGAACGGAATGCAATCGGTGCGCATGCGGCAGGGGCGCAACTCGTTCGTCCTTGTGCGCACGCGTTTCGAGCCTCCCGCGCTGCTGGAGCGCACCATCAGCGACGACCACGGGCCGTTCAGCGGCACGTGGCTGTATCGCGTGAACGACGTCTCGGCGAAGCGCGGCGGCGGCGAGCCCCTCACGCAGGTGACGCTCAGGGAGAACGGCAAGGTGAAGTGGCCCGCCGCGCGGGCGATGATGAAGCACTTCTTCGGCTACCACGCCTACACCCACCGCCACCTGCAAAGCCTGGCCGGAAAGTTCGAGCCCAACCCCGCCAAGGCCCATCGGGCGTGAGCGTCACACCTTGCCGCCCGCCTGCAGCGACTCGATCATGGTCATCAGCGGCCCGAACATCGAGGCGATCAGCAGCAGGATGTAGCCGAGGAACCAGACCAGCGCGCCAAGGAACAGGATCAGCGCGATCGACCATCGGCGGGCGGCGAGGATCGAGGCGGGCACGATCAGCAGCCCGATCGCCGCGACGACCACCACCCAGCCCAGCGGCGAGGAGAGAAACCGCCCGATGTTGATGAACAGGCGCGCCGCCAGCGGGAGCGCAACGCCGAAGTCCCGAAAGATCTGCTCAAACTTCGGCGTGATCGCGGCCGTCACGATCAGCGGAAACGCCAGCAGAAACGCCGTGACCACCGCCATGGTTGTGGTCCCGGCGACTCGCGCCGGGGTCGGTTGCAGCGGCGACTGGGTCGAGATGGTGGCCATGCCCTGAGCATACCACACGCTCGCCCCCGGACCTTCCGGAATCATGCCGCCGGGGCCGGATCCTCCGCCTTCGCCCGCATGAACAGGGCCTCTCCCTTGGCGATCTGGTGCCCGGCCTTCAGCCCGTGCGGGCCGCCGAACACCGCCAGTTCGCTCAGCGGAGCCGTGAATCCGGAGTTCGCATCCGCCGGGTTCGACAGCGGCGAGCAGTTCCACGTCCGCCACAGCGCGGCCATCTTTTCCGGCATCGCTGGGTACAGGAACAGCGACGCCACCCGCACGCCCTCGGCGCACAACACCAGAATCCTCGCGAGCTGGTCGCGCAGGTGCGCGCTCGTCTCCGGGGCCTTGTCCATCTCCTTGGCGATCGAGAACGGTCGCGTGTGGTTGATGAACAGGTCGATCTGCCCCGCCAGGCTCGTGCCCTGCATCAGCGCCTCATCCAGCCGCATCGCCTCCCACTCGTGCTGCGACTGCGCAAACGCATTCGACGCGAGCGCACGGAAATCAAACGTGGTCGTCTGATCGACGGTGTACGTCGTCCAGTCCGTGCCCGTGGGCGAGGTGGCCGTCCGGTTGATCTCCGGCAGTTTCCCGCCGAAGTACTTCTCCACCATGTTCGCCACGCGGCTCGCGCAGTTGCCGATGCCGTTGGCGAGGTCGGCGTTGTACACCTCCACGAACTTCGCGTACGAGAAGTCGGCGTCCGTCTCGCGCAGCGGCCCCTGCGTGAGCAGGTACCAGCGCAGCGCATCAAGCCCGAACCGCCCGATGTAGGCCTGCAGCAGCGGCAGATCGATGAAGTTGCCCAGCGTCTTGGACATCTTCTTCCCCTCGCTGATCCAGAACGAGTGCGCGTAGACGCACTTCGGCGTCGGCAATCCCAGCGCCATGAGCAGCGCGGGCCAGATCACCGCGTGGAACCACAGGATCTCCTTGCCGATGGCGTGCACATCCGCGGGCCAGTACTTCGCTCGATCCCCCGGCACGCCGACCTCCCTCGCCACCGCCGGATCGGCCACGCCCAGCGCGGTGGTGTAGTTGAGCAGCGCATCGATCCACACATACGTGACGTGTCCGGGCGCGTCGGGGATCGGGATGCCCCACGAGAAGTTCGTGCGGCTCACCGGCACATCCTGCAAGCCCTCCTTGAGCCGCCCCCGCACCTCGTTGAACCGCGCCGACGGGCGCACGAAGTCCGGGGTCTTGTCGAAGAACTCCCCCAGCTTCGGCTGCCACTTGGAGAGCTTGAAGTAGTAGTTCTGCTCCTTCGCCTTCACCAGCGGCTTGCCGTTGAACGCCGTGTAGTTCTTCTCGCGGGCCGCGTTCTCGGTGACGTACTCCTCCTGCCCCTCGTCGTACCACCCCTCGAACGTCCCGAGATAAATGTCCCCCGACGCGATCAGCCGCTGGATCACCGACTGCACCTGCTTCTGGTGGCGGGCCTGCGTCGTCCGGATGAAGTCCGTATTGCTCGCCCCGATGAGCTTCATCGCATCCTGAAAGTGCACCGCGTTCTCGTCCGCGAGGGCCTGCGGCGTCACCCCCTTGGCCGCGGCCGACTTCTCCACCTTCTGCCCATGCTCATCTGTCCCCGTCAGAAAGAAGACATCCCGACCCAAAAGGCGGGCAAACCGGGCCGCCGCGTCCGCCACCGTCGTGGTGTAGCAATGCCCGATGTGCGGCCGGTCGTTGACGTAATAGATGGGGGTCGTGATGCAGTACGGTGTCTGGGACATGGGGAGTGAGTGTACGAATGGCCAAAGCGGGGAGGGGGCCGGTGCCCCATCAGCGTTCAAAGCACGCCCGATCGCGAACGCTGCGGCCAATCGGGCGTAGGTGCCGATGGGGGGCTCTATGATCTCGGGATTCCCGGAGGGCTTGTCCATGCGCACCCAGCACATCGTGGTTTCAACGGCGGCACTCATGTTCGCGTGCGGCTCGGCCCTTGGTCAGAACGCCCTCGGCGACGGCCGCGCTCTCGACGCAAACCTCCACGCCACGCAGGGCCGCATCAACCCCCGCGCCAGCGGCATCGAGGACCAGATCCGGTTCAACAACGCCGTCATCAACGGCAGCGCCCCCGGCGGCATGTCGTTCCGCGGCTCCACCGGCTATCGCGCCCCGGACCAGTTCGGCGCCCGCACCGGCTCGGACTCGCTCTACTCCTTCCAGCGCGACTCGTGGGCCAGCGGCCAGGCCGCGACCGGCATCCGCGGCTCCGACGCTCTCCGCTACCAGTTCGCGCTCACCACCGGCCAGCGCGTCCCGGGATTCCTCGCCACAACCCCCGCGGGCCTTGCCCGCGAGGGCACCGTCTCCACCTCCGCCAACGCGGCCGTCACCTCGCTGCGCAGCACTTCCGAGTTCCTCTCCGGCCAGGCCAGCCGCCCCGCCCTTGTCGGCATGCGCCAGGATGAGTGGGGGGCCGAGTACGTTGTTCGCGCCTCGCCCCTCCTCGGCGTGACGTGGATGAAGACGGCCGAGAGCCCCCTCGGCGCCGCCGCGGCCCGCCCGCCCGCGCCGGGAACCATCGCTCCCGGAACCGTCGCGCCCGGCACAACCGCGCCCGGCAGCATCGTTCCCGGCGCCACGCCGCCCGCGCCCGGCGTTGACACCACCCCGACCACCAAGCCCGAAACCGCTCCCGTGCGCTCGGGCCTGAGCGGCATGGAGTCCACCGTGCGCGGCGTGCAGGGCGCTCTGGATCGCCCCAATGCGCTCGACACCCGCGTGAAGGGGTCCTCCACCGCCGTCCGCAACGAGGTGCAGACGCGAGTCGTCGACAAGTTCCGCGAGGGCTTCGCCGAGAAGCCCGCCCAGCCCGATGCGTCCCCGCAGGCCGAGGTGCTCACCTTCGAGAAGCAGATGGAGCTTCTCCACAAGCGCCTGCGCGGCGAGACCGACCCCGACGCGAAAGACACCAAGCCGGCTACCAATCCCACCACGCCTACGAAGCCCGAGAAGGGCACCTCGTCCGACAAGGACCCCGGCACCACGCTCGCCGGCGCCGACGCCTCCACCGACAGCAAGGAGCAGGCCGAGCGCAAGAAGCGCGACCGCGAGCAGGGCCTCCCCGGCCCGCAGACCGCCATCACGCCCGAGGTCCTGCGGGCGATGCGCAAGGCGAGCGAGACCAAGCTCGACCGGCTCGTCACGCCCGCCCCGGCCGTCGGCGCCGACATGGCCGATCCGGACGGGTATGTCGCCATGATGCGCGAAGGCGAGCAGATGCTCACCAAGGGCCAGTTCTTCGGCGCCGAGGAACGCTTCGTGCGGGCTCTCGCCGCCGCGCCCGGCGACGCCATGGCCCGTGTCGGACGCGTGCACGCGCAGCTCGGCGCGGGGCTCTACCTCTCGGCCGCGACAAACCTGCGCTCGTTCATCGCCGACCATCCCGAGATGACCTCGGCCCGATACGTCGACCGCCTCATGCCCACCGCCGAACGCTCCCAGATCATCGCCGCGCAGCTTGAGGCCGAGGAGAAGAAAGCCGAGAGCCTGCTCGGCCGCGAGAGCGCACTGCTGCTGGCCTACCTCGGCTACCAGCGCGCCGACGCCGCCACCGTGAAGCGCGGCCTCGACGACTTCGCCAAGCGCACCCCCGAGGGCGAGGCCGGCGCGCCCGATCGCGCCTTGCTCGAGGTCGTCCGCGCCGCGTGGCAGAAGTAGGGCGATCCCGGTCCGCGAGCTCTCTCCAGAGAAACGCCGGCACAGATTCACACAGATAACACGCCGCGGACCGTGCGCCTGCGTTGCCGCCCGGATCGCGCTCGCTAGCATTGTGCGTGTTGCACGCCAGGGATGGTGTGCCCAAGGGGGAAGAATGTTCACCGAGCAGGTTGTGGGCGGGGGTGGGGTCTCCACCGATACCGTTGAGTTCATGGACGGACCGAACGCACAGACTCCGCCGCGCGACCCCCGGGCCGACTGGGGCGCGCGGATGCGCGACTTCCTCACCGATGGAAGCGTCGCCGCTCTGTGCGATGAGCTCGCCCGCCTGATGGCCGTCCCGGTCTGGCTGCGCGACGGCGCGGAATCCCCCGAGGCCCTCGCGATCATCCCGGTGTGGAGCGAGGAAAGCTCGCACGGCCTCGCCGGCGGCGAGGGGCACCCGTGGTCGTTCGTGGCCGAGGCCATGGCCCGCGCCCGCGCCTTCGAGCAGGTCGGCGCCGTCGACGACGGCGGCTACGAGACGGTCGCCATCCCGTTGCGCATCTCCACCGGCGTGCTCGGGGCGATCGTCGCCTGCCTCCCGCGCCGGGCCATGGCCGCGGGCGCGGCGGGCGAGGAGGGTCGCCGCCTCCAGAGCGTCCGTCGCTCGCTGCTGCTGCTGGCCTCGAGCGTGTGCGATGTGTGCGAGGCGCAGGTGGCGCTGAAGAAACGCATCCGCGAGCTCGATGCGCTCTACCGCCTCGGCGAGCTGCTCACCGCCGAGGGCGAGCCGCAGGCCCTGCTCATGGCCGCGCTCGATCTGGCCATCCAGGTGCTCGCCGTCGACGGCGGAACCATCGCCGTCCTCCAGGACGGCTCCGGCGAGGGCGGGGCCGAGATGGCCGTGCGCGCGTCGCGCGGCCTGAGCGAGTCGTGGATCGCCGACAACACCTCCCTCAGTGTCGGCGAGGAACTCCGCAAGCGCGCCATGGAGGGCGACATCATCCGCGTCGAGGACCTCACCACCGACGAGCGCATCGTCGAGGGCCGCCGCTGCGCCGCCGAGGGCCTCGTCTCCATGATCTCCACCGGACTGATCGACCGCGGCACGCCCGTGGGCATGATCCGCCTGTTCACCCGCACCCGCCGCGTCTTCACCGAGCAGGAGGGCGACCTGCTCCGCGCCATCTCCGAGCACCTCGCCAGCGGCATCACCACCAATCGCCTCCGCATGCTGCGCGTCGAGGACGAGCGCATCCAGCGCCAGGTCCGCCTCGCGGCCGACGTGCAGCGCCGGATGCTGCCGCGCAGCCTGCCGCGCATGAAGCCCTTCGACGTGGCGGCCCATTACGCCCCCAGCTTCGAGCTCGGCGGCGACTTCTACGACTTCCTCGAGCTCGGCGGGCACCTGGGCGTGCTCATCGGCGACGTGGTGGGCAAGGGCGTCGCGGCCGCGCTGCTCATGAGCGCCGTCCGCGCCGCCATCCGCGCCCACGCGCAGGACCTCTACCACATCGACGAGGTGCTCAGCCGCACCAACAAGGCCCTGTGCGCCGACACCCTCGACAACGAGTTCGCCACCGTCTGGTACGGCGTGGCCGATCCGGTGAGCTTGCGGCTGACCTACTGCGGCGCTGGGCACGACTGGCCCCTGCTCGTCCGCGTGCCCTCCAATCGCCCCGTGGAAGACAAGGACGTCCAGCGCCTCACCGCCGACGGCATGGCCCTCGGCATCGATCCCAACCAGAAGTACCCCAAGGGCACCTTCCAGCTCGAGCGCGGCGACGTCCTCGTCACCTACACCGACGGCCTCCACGACGCCATGAATTTCGAGGGCAAGCGCTTCGGCGGCACCCGCCTCCGCAAGTCCCTCGTCGCCCTCCTCGCCGCCGAGCCCCAAGCCTCCGCCGCCCGCATCGTCGACCACATCATCGCCCAGGTCCGCCAGCACACCGGCCTGAACCGGCGCGTCGACGACATCACGGTGGTGGTGATGCGGGTGGGTTGATCATCGCACGCCCGGGATGAGCGAGTCCGTTGGGGGGCGAGCGAATCCCGCGGATCGGGCCTGCGTGGTTTGTCCGATCTGCGGTGGTCATAGCCGCAAATAGCCATATTCAGAGCCACAAATAGCCACAAACAAGATTGTGCCTATTTGTGGCTCCAGGATCGGGATGCGGCGGGAACGGACCTCACGGATCCAACCTGAAGTTCCGCATCATGTCCATGTCCTCGTGATGCAGGTTGTGGCAGTGGTACACGTACATGCCCGGATACATCCCGTGCCGCACCAGCAGCCGCACCGTCTCCTGCGGCATGATCAGGAACGTGTCCTTCCACCCGATGTCCACGAATCCGTCCTTCACCGTGTTCCAGTTCGCCAGCCCCGTGGCCCCCACGCTCCGGTCCAGGATCTGGAACTGCCGCCCGTGGAAGTGGATCGGGTGCGGGATGATCGAGAGGCCGCTGGTGTTGGTGATCGTGATCACCTCCAGCGATCCGCACGTGGCGATCTCGTTGGGCGCGACCGTCTCGGGCGTGAACATGTCCCCGTTGAGCGTGAACATCAGCTGCCCGCCCATGATCATCGAGCTGATCGCGTACACCTTGGGATTGGCCGCGTTCACCGCGTCGGCAAGCTGGTAGCGCTCGATGGTCGAGAGCGTCGCCGGCAGCGTCCGCGTCTCCGTCTCCGCCCGGTTGATGTTGAAGGTCATCACGTTCAGCGGCGCGCCCTGCCCGCCCGTGTTCGCGAACGCCAGGCTCTGGAGCACGATCTGCGACCCCACCGCCTTCTGGCTGAAGTCCGCCCACACCTCCGTCCGCTCGCCCGGCGAGAGGATCACATACGGATACGTCCGCGGCGTCTCCGCCAGCCCGCCGTCGGTCCCGATCACCACCATCGGCGTCCCATCGCTGAACGCCAGCTTGTAGATCCGCGACACCGACCCGTTGAGCAGCCGCAGCCGATAGACCCGCGTCGCCGTCGGATACACCAGATCCGGGAACCCGTCCACGAGAATGCGGTTGCCGAAGAACCCGTTCACGTTCGCGCCGTAGAGCCGCTGATTGTTGACGTCGAACGTGGTGTCCTGGATGCACACCGGCAGGTCATACGCGCCCGTCGGCAGCGGCAGCGCCAGCTCCCCCGCATCGTGCACGATGAAATACCCCGCCAGCCCCGCGTACGCCTCCTCAACGGTCGTCATGTTCGAGTGCGGGTGATACCAGTACGTCCCCGCGCGATTGATGATCGGGAACGCATAGTCGTACGTCGTGTTGTCCGGCGTCGTCGCCGTGGGATACCCGTCCATGTTCGCGGGCACATCCATCCCGTGCCAGTGCACGATGCTCGGCTGGCCGATGTGATTGTGGAAGTGGATCGAGGCGTTCTGCCCCTTCCAGAAGCTCAGCACCGGCCCAAGATACGACCCCGCCACCGGCGTGATCATCCCCGCGTGCCCCGTCACCGCTGTCGCCGAGTACGACCACCCATTCGTCATCGGCCCCGGCAGCACCTGCGTCGCGCTCGGCGCGGCCGTCAGGTTAATCTCCACGTTCGTCGGCGGGCACCCCTCGAACCACCCGTTCAGGAAGTCGAAGATGTCCTGCACCTCCAGCACGCCGTTGCGGTTGTAGTCGCCGTGCCCGCCCAGCCACCCGTTGATGAACTCGAAGATGTCCTGCACGGCCAGCGTCCCGTTGCGGTCCCAGTCGGGCGGGCACACCGGTTGCGCGCTCGCTCGGGGGGCCAGCGGCAGGGTGCAGACAAGGGCGACGACGAACGCGATCAGCAGGCCTCGGAGCTTCATGGGACCCTCGTGGATAGTCAGCAACCCATGACAACCTAAACGAACATCGCGGCTATTCGGCCGAGGAAACCTCCCCGATCGCGCGGCCCACGGCCCAAAGCCGGGGTGAAGCCGGGTCCGGAAGAACAACAAATCTGAGGAGTCACGCGCGAAGCGGGGGGAAACTCCGGGCCTTTCGCTGCCCTACCGGCGCATCGCGATGAGCTCATAGACCGGCGGGCACACCACAAACCGCGTGTGGTCGCGCTCGATCGCGGCCAGATCCGCCAGCGCCTCATCGCACTGGGCCTGCGTGATGCTCCCCATCGCCACCAGCTTCGGCGCGTACGTGTTCCACCACGTGATCGGCCAAGCCATCATCGGGTCATTCCCGCCGCCGCGTGCGAGGCGCTGATGCACGCGGATGTCGCGCAGCTCGAACCCGTGCCGGTTGAGCATCGCCGGCAGCCGCCCGCAGATGTCCGGGTCGCCGCCGCGCCCGCGCCACGACGCCGCCGTCGCCGCCACCAAACGATCATGCGACGCCAGCCGCGGCGCGGCCGTCATCGTCGTGTAGTTGAAGTAGTCGTGAATCACCATCGACCCGCCCGACCGCACCAGCCCCGCCGCCCCCGCGATCACCGCCTCCGGATCGGGCACAAAGCACAGCACCCAGCGGGCGTACGCCCCGTCGAACGATCCCGGCGCCAGCCCGAGCGTCGGCAGCTTCTGCACATCGCCCACAACTCCCGTGAGTTGCGGCAGCCCCCGCGCCCGCGCCTGCGCGTTCAGATGCTCGATGAAGTTCGCCGACTCGTCCACCCCGACCACCCGCCCCTCCCCGCCCGCCGTGACCAGTTGCGCCAGATCGAACGACGCGAACCCCGGCCCGCACCCGATGTCGAGAATGCGCCGTCCCGGCCCGAACGCCGCTGCTTTCCACGCGGTCGCCGCCGCATCGGACCACAACCGATGCTGCAGCGACAGCCGCGAGAGTTCATCATCGCCGGTGCCAAGAACGTACGGACGCGAAGGGGCGGAGGGGGTGTGCTGGGTCATTCGATGTTCGATGTCGCAGGTCGATGTTCGTGCGCGGAAAAACTACGCCGTCAGAGCAGCCTCGCTCCCTCAAGCTTCAGCAGGTGTTCCTTCCGCCACAGCCCCCCCGCATACCCAGTCAGCGTTCCATCCTTGCCGATCACCCGATGGCACGGCACCAGGATCGCGATGGGATTGTCCCCATTCGCCGCGGCCACGGCCCGCACCGCGTCCGGCCGATTGATGGCCCGGGCAACCTCCGCGTACGAGCGCGTCTGTCCATGCGGGATTGCGACCAGCGCGGCCCACACCTCGTGCTGAAACGGCGTGCCCACCGGATCAAGCGCCACCGTGAACGGCTCGCGCGAGCCGCCGAAGTACGCCGAAAGCTGTTCCGCCAGCAGTCGCAGATGCGGATTCGACGAGTCCTCCCCCGTCATCGCCGCCCGTGGCTCAATCGACTCCCGCGGAAACTCCAGCGTGCGCAGGCCGCGTTTCGTGGCCGTCGCCGTCAGCTGGCCAAGGGGCGAATCGATGCGAGTGGCAGAAAGGTCGGCGGCAATCGCGAGCATGCTGGGAGCGTACCCGGCACGAGCGCATGAAACGCGGCTCCCAAAAACACAACACGGGCCGAGAGGCCCGTGTCACGATTCAGGCCGCCCGGGGCCCCTCGTCCTCAACGGGATCGGGGAACCTGTACGAATCGCACTCCTCATCCACATCCCGGCGCAGCCGATCCAGCCGCGCCTGCATCTTCGCCAGCGTCTCTTCCACATCGCTGATGAGCGAGTCCGTCGACACCATGCAGTCGCGACCCGGCCCGTTCGCGTCGATGCGGCAGATCACGTCGCGACGCTTGCGCGGCGCGGCCGCCTCCCCGGGCAACGCCTCCGGAACCGGATGCACGTTCACCACGCCCGCCACCAGCCGCCGACGAGCCGCCGCCATCGCCGCCGGAAACTTGTACGTCACCGGCGCATCGTCCTGGTCGAGTTCGGGAGGCTCTTTGTGCAGGTGCAGGTGTGTAGACATGGGAACGCTCCTGGAATCCGCGGCGCGGCCTCGGCGCGGCGGCGGACCCTCCGGCATCGGTCCACACGGGCTGTCGCTGGATGAGCGGTTCCCAACCGGCCCGGGCGCGGATGGGCGCGGGGCCGAGCGACCGGAACATCTCTCGCAACTTGCTGCGCAGCGGGGCCGAGAACCGGCCCGCCGTGGGTATGGGACGTTGCCGGTAACCCCGCTCGGACGCACCACCCCGCGCGCCACCCTTCATAGAGTTGCCCATGGCGCGGGCATTGGATCCTGAGGCGGCACGGCTGGCGGCGACGTGGATCGTCCGCCGCCTGCGCGAGCACGGACACACCGCCTACTTCGCCGGCGGATGCGTCCGCGACGGCCTCCTCGGCTTCCACCCCACCGACTACGACGTCGCCACCGATGCCACGCCCGCAAGCGTGAAGGGCGTCTTCACACGCACAGCCGAGGTCGGCGCGGCCTTCGGCGTCGTCCTCGTCCACGTCACCCCCGGCGATCTCGGCCTCGGCGCCCGCGTCTCCCCCTCCGCTCCGAGCGGCATCGTCTCCGTCGAGGTCGCCACCTTTCGCAGTGACGGCCCCTATTCCGACGCCCGCCGCCCGGACTCCGTCCGTTTCAGCGATCCCGAGTCCGACGCCCAGCGCCGCGACTTCACCATCAACGCACTCTTCCTCGACCCGCTCGCCCCCGCCGATGAGCCCTCCCGCGCCATGCGCGGCGACGTCCACGGGCGCGTCATCGACTACGTCGGCGGCGTCGACGACCTGCGCCGCCGTGTCCTCCGCGCCGTCGGCGATCCCGACAAGCGCCTCGCCGAAGACCACCTCCGCGCCCTGCGCGCCGTCCGCTTCGCCGCTCGACTCGGGTTTGAGCTTGATGCCGCCACCGCCGCCGCCATCACCCGCCACGCCGCCAGCCTGCGCGGCGTTAGCCGCGAGCGCATCGGCGAGGAACTCCGGCGCATGCTCACGCACCCCTCCCGCGCCGACGCCATCGCGATGCTCCAGCGCCTGAAACTCGATGAGCCCGTCCTCGCCGAGCCCACGCTCGAGGCCGACGTGCGAATCGTCCGGGCCCTGCCCGAAAAGAGCACCCACATCGTCGCCCTCGCCGCCTGGCTGCTCGATCGCGCCCGTGTCCCGGACCAGCCCCTCACGCCGTTATCGGACGCAGCAGTGAAGAACGCCTGCCGCCGAGCCCGCGAAGGGCTCTGCCTCAGCAACGATGAGGATGAAGAGCTCCACGCCATCCTCGCCGCCGTCCGAGACATGGCCGAGCGCTGGCCCGGCATGCGCATCTCCCAGCGAAAACGCCTCGCGTCGCGTCATATTTTCGGTAAATGTTTGGATATTGTGCGTGCCGCTCAGCCATCCGTCGCGGTTGCTATTGGTGCGCAAGTCACTGAAATGGCTCGAGATGGCATCGGCGTGAACCCTCCAGCCCTCGTCACCGGCGACGACCTCGTCGCCGCAGGCCTCAAACCCAGCCCCCTGTTCAAGCGGGTTTTGGATGAAGTCCGCGACGCCCAGCTCGAAGGAAGGGTGCGGGGAAAGGCCGAGGGCATGGAACTCGCCCGGCGATTGAGCGTCTGATGAGTATGGATCCGTCTCCATTCGGGGGCGGAAGGCCAGGTGGCGGGGCGGTGGGGGGCAGTTCGGACCGGTCAGGAAGTACAATCTCGCCGCACTCGCCGGCATCGGCGATGGCGGATCCGACGGACAGGAATCGCGTGACTTGATGGCCGCGTGACCACACGCGGGTGAATCACGAGCAAGGAAGGACGCACTATGAAGGTCGGCACACTCGGACGAATGTTGGCGGCGGCAGCGATCGGGCTCAGCGTGATCGGCGCGCCCGTGCTCTCACGCCCCGCGATGGCCCAGACCGGCGACAAGGCCGACTACTCCAAGATGGAGAAGCGCGACCTGATCATCTTCACCAACGGCAACAAGGTCGAGGGCGTCGTTCTCGAAGAGACCGAGACCTCGATCAAGTTCCTCCTCATGGTCGGCTCCATGCGGTCCGAGGTCACCTACGCCAAGAGCGAGATCCTCGACATCAAGCGCGACGAGTTCAAGCCCGCCGCCAAGAAGGACGACGCCGACGCGAAGTCCGATTCCGGCAAGTCCGACCCCGCCGCCGACACCGGCCCCGTCAGCTCCAAAAAGGACGACGCGGCCAACATGTACGAGAAGCCCCTCGACATCAACGGCAAGCCCATCGAGGCCGGCGCGCTCAAGGTCTACCTCTGCACCCTCGGCGGCGAGTTCGGCCGCGACGTCTCCAAGACCCCCGTCAAGGCCATGATGGAAGACCTCATCAAGGCCCAGCCCGACATCGTCGTCTTCCGCTTCGACCACGTCTTCGGCTACCAGGGCGAGCAGACCGTCGACTTCGACCACCAGGGCAGCGACGGCTACATCTCCCAGCTCCTCATCCGCGCCATGGAGATCGACACCCTCATCACCCCCGTCCTCCGAAACGACCCGCGACTCGTCAAGAAGCCCAAGGTCGTCGCCTGGATCAAGCGCGCCATGGGCGGCGCGGCGTTCCTGCCGCTGGTGTTCCACGACATCTACTTCACCAGCGACGGACACCAGGGCGGAGTTGGCGGTCTGGACGAGCTCTTCAACGGCGTCGGCGACGAGGTCGTCCGCCAGAAGCAGCGTTCCCTCCGTCTCGCCTGGGTCGAGGGCATGGCCAACCAGGGCGAGTTCGGCCACGAGGCCTCCAGCATGACCGGCGACGAGCTCGCCAACGCCAAGCGCCGCAAGTACGCCAAGGCCATGTGCTGGGGCGACTACGTCCTCAGCTACCGCCTCGTCGGCGGCCAGGCCGAGCTCAAGGAAGAGATGCCCAGCACCCCCGAGTGGTTCGTCCTCAAGGACGATGGCCCCACCAACAAGGAACACTCCGACACCATGCAGGACATGGTCCGCATGCGCGGCAACGACTTCCTCACCTTCGACGCCAAGACCGCCTTCGACGTTGGCTACTCCAAGGGCACCGCCGACACCGTCGACGAGCTCATGAACAAGATGGGCCACGCCCGCGGCTTCTCCGTCATGCGCAACCGCTCCGCACAGATCTTCCGCGAGTGGAGCAAGGACGTCTCCAAGACCGAGATCGAGGTCCAGAAGCTCATCCGCGCCTTTCAGTCCGTCCAGGTCAAGCCCCCGGGCCAGTACGACCAGCGCACCGAGGCCCGCGGCCGGCGCATCCGCTACCTCCAGCAGCTCTCCTCCATCGTCAAGGAATACGCCGAGGCCCTCAACCCCCGGCGCGTCGGCGCCCCCGAAGGCCTCCTCGACCAGGTCGACGTCATGATCGACCGCATCAAGACCGAGCAGACCCTCGACCGCCGCCCCTAAGCCGGTCCAACCACCCAAGCGACACGTCCACCACTCAGCACTCTGAACTCAGCACTTCGTTTTCGGGAGACCCACCCACATGTTCCGAATCAGCAAGGCCATCAAGACTCTGGCCCTCGCCCTGGCCCTCGCCGGCGCCTCGCTCGTCTCGACGAGCGCGCTCGCCGACAAGATCATCCTCAAGGACGGCACCGTCCTCAACGGCAAGATCGTCCGCGAGGGCAAGGAGTTCGTGTTCTTCAAGGTCAAGGTCGGCACCGTCGAGTCCGAGCGCTTCCTGCGCATGGACGAGATCAAGACCATCGAGCGCGACGACGCCAAGCCCAAGACCGACGAGGCCCTGAAGGCCGATGAGGCCAAGTCCGACGCCAAGAAGGACGAGGCCAAGAAGGACGAGGGCAAGCACACCGGCGCCACCCGCGTGGCCATCCTGAACTTCGGCTGCCCCTCCGAGTGGCAGGGCAAGTACGAGGACATGGTCGGCGTGCAGGTCTCCGCCGACGCCTTCCGAAAGGCCATCCCCCTCCTCGAGAAGGACCACGTCGATGTGGTCGTGGTCCGCGTCAAGTCCGGCGGCGGATACGGCCTGGAGGTCCCCAAGTTCAACGAGATCTTCGACAAGGAGTACAAGTCACGCTTCCGCCTCGTCGCCTGGATCGAGTCGGCCATCTCCGCCGCCGCCATGTCGCCGTGGGTGATCGAGGAAATGTACTTCTACCCGCAGGGCAACATCGGCGCCTGCACCGGCTGGTCGGGCAACCTCGTCGCCGTCAAGGGCTTCCAGCTCGAGATGTCCCTCCACGAGATGGAGATCGCCTCCGCCCTCGGCAAGAAGGACCCCGCCATCATGCGCTCCATGCAGATCATGGAGCCCCTCAGCGTCGACATGGACGAGAACGGCGAGGTCACCTGGCGTCAGGACGAGAACGGCAAGTATCTCCTCAACAAGCGAGGCAACATCTTCACCATGAAGGCCGACCAAGCCATCCAGTTCAAGTTCGGCCGCGGCATCGCCGCCGACAAAGAGCAGCTCGCCAAGGCCATGGGCCTCCAGGAAGTCGAGTGGGCCGGCCAGGCCGCCACCGACCTCATCAACAAGAGCATCGCCGACAACGACGCCGTCGAGAAGCACAACAAGAACGTCCTCCAGAAGTACCAGCTCGCCATCGGCCTCGCCCAGCAGCTCCAGGACAAGGAGCGGCGCGGCATCGAGCTCGCCAAGGCCAAGAAGCTCCTCGCCGAGCTCCGCCAGATGGTCAAGCTCAATCCCAACTTCGAGTTCCACCTCGGCATCCCGGCCGAGTGGTTCACCGCCCAGGACGAGCTCATCAAGCGACTCGCCGCTCTCCCCTGACGCGTCCCACGCAATCGCCCGAAGGCCCGGCCACCGCCGGGCCTTTTTCATTCCGCCCACGTGCTTTCGCGCCCGGGCCCGTCCCAGCCCCCCAAGCCGCGTTCTACACTCCCCCCGCATGAGCAGCGAAAAACCGTTCGTACAGGTGGGCTTCGACGGATCGTCGTGGGCGCGGATCGAGCCGCTG
Source organism: Phycisphaerales bacterium (assembly GCA_044221735.1). Classification (GTDB taxonomy): domain Bacteria; phylum Planctomycetota; class Phycisphaerae; order Phycisphaerales; family UBA1924; genus UBA4658. The sequence continues at coordinate 63,057 of JBGAOP010000006.1, forward strand.
GTGGAGGCTCTCAAGGCGCGGGCGGAAGGTCGAGTGGCATCGGCGGCGGATTTCGAGCGATGGCTCATCGATCGCAGCGACCTCGAGGCCGCCTGCTCCGAGGCCCGCGCCAATCTCTACATCGCCAGCAGCTGCAACACCGAAGACGCGGCCATCGAGGCCGCGTACACGCGATACCTCGACGAGGTCGGCCCCAAGCTCGAGGTCGCCGCGTTCGAACTCGACCGCCTCCAGGTCGCCCTGCACAAGAAGTTCCCCCTCTCCAAGTCGCGCTACGAGGTCCTCGAGCGCAGCAAGCGGGCCAGCGTCGAGCTCTTCCGCGAGGAGAACGTCCCCATCCAGACCGAGCTGGCCAAGCTCTCGCAGGAGTACGGCAAGATCACCGGCTCGCAGACCGTCGCCTTCGACGGCCAGGAGCGCACGCTCCCGCAGATGACCCAGTACCAGCTGCGCACCGACCGTTCCGTGCGCGAGGGGGCGTGGCGTGCCGTCGCCGATCGCCGCCTGAAGGATCGCCCCGCCCTCGACGCCCTGCTCGACAAGATGGTCGCCCGCCGCGACGCCCTCGCGAAGAACGCCGGCTGCTCCGGCTATGTCGAGTTCGCCTTCAAGGAAAAACAGCGATTCGACTACACCCCCGCCGACTGCCGCGCCTTCTGGAGCGCGGTGGAAAAGCACGTCGTCCCCCTCGTCCGCCGACTCGACGCCCGCCGCGCCACCGCCCTCGGCGTCGACGCCCTCCGTCCGTGGGACCTCGCCGTCGACGTCAAGGGCCGCGTCGGCCTGCGCCCCTTCGAGGGCGGCCGCGACCTGCTGCGCAAAACGCAGGCCGTCATGGACGCTCTCGATCCGCGCCTCGCGGGCATGACCCGCCGCCTCGGCGAGGGCTCCGAGAAGAACACCGACGAGAGGGACCTCGTCACCGCCTGCCTCGATCTCGACTCGCGCAAGGGCAAGCGCCCCGGCGGATACCAGTACGTCCGCGACCTCTCCCGCCAGCCCTTCATCTTCATGAACGCCGCCGGCCTCCACCGCGACGTCATGACGATGGTCCACGAGGCCGGCCACGCCTTCCACTCCATGCTCGCCGAGCAGGAGCCCCTCGTCGACTATCGCCACAGCCCCATCGAGTTCGCCGAGGTCGCCTCCATGAGCATGGAGCACCTCACCATGGCCCACTGGGGCGTGCCCGCCGGGTTCTACGACAAGCCCGAAGACCTCAATCGCGCCCGCCGCGAGCACCTCGAGGATTCCATCTCCATCCTCGCCTGGATCGCCACCATCGACGCCTTCCAGCACTGGATGTACGCACACCCCGGCCACACCCACAAACATCGCGACGCGTACTGGCTCGAACTCGACGCCCGCTTCGGCCACGCCGTCTCGTGGAGCGGACTCGAGGCCGTCCGCGAAAGCCAGTGGCAGCGCCAGGGCCACCTCTACAGCCACCCCATGTACTACATCGAGTACGGCATCGCCCAGCTCGGCGCCCTCGGCCTCTGGCTCAAGAGCAAAAAGGAAGGCGAGAAGGCCGCGGTCGATGCCTACGTCAAGGCCCTCACCCTCGGCGGCAGCCGCCCGCTGCCGGACCTCTTCGCGGCCGCGGGCCTGAAGTTCGAGTTCGGCGAGGGCCCCGTGGCGGGCGTCGTCGAGGCCGTCGAATCCGAACTCGCCGCGCTCCACGATTGATCGTGCGCCCTCTCGAAAACCCGTCGTGCGATCCGAGTCCGCGACGGGCCCGCGCGCCAGCCGGTTGCCTTGCAGCCCGAAGGGCTGACATGAAATAGCCGGGGGTCAAGCGAGCGAAAGCGAGCGCGACCCCCGGATCGCGTGCGCCGATGCCATCGCACCCTGCAAGGGTGCAACCTCGCGTGCACTACTTGCCCATTGCCCCCTCAATCCCCTCCGACCAAATCGCATACCCCGCCGGCGACAGGTGCAGGTAGTCCGGCATCAACTCCTTCGGAATCTCCCCCTGCGCCGTCAGGAACTTCCCGTTGATATCCAGCGTCTTGATGTACTCCGGATGCATCGCCGCAAGCTGCCCCAGCCGCACGTTCAATGACCCGATCGTGTCGCGCAGCGGATTGGGCCACTGCCCGCGCGGGAAGACCATCATCAGCGTGATCATCGCCCCCGGCAGCTTCGCGTGGAGCTTGTCGGTGATCGCCTGCACCCCCAGCGCAATCGCATCCGCCGTGTCGTCTCCCGAGTTGTTCGTCCCGATCAGCAGCACCACGTTCGCGATGTGGTTGTTCGGCGCGGCCAGCGCGTCGAGCAGGTCATGATCCAGCCGCCCTATCACGTGCTGCGTCCGGTCCCCGCCGATCCCGCAGTTCACCGCCTTGCGCGGCCCCCACGTCTTTGCCCACGCGTCCTTGCCCGCGCCCGCCCACCCCTCGGTGATCGAGTCGCCGATGAACGCGATCTCCCACCCGCCCTTCTTCACCTCATCCACGATCCGCTGATGCCGCGTCAGCAGGTTGCCCGCACCGCGGAAGTCCGAGCCCACCGTGCGCGGCGGGGGCGACGGCAAAGCCGGAAACGCCGGCGCGGCCGAGGCCACCGAAGCCGCCGCGGCCGGAGGTGCCTTTTCGGGAGTGGCGGAGGCCGTGGAAGTGGGGAGGGCGGCGGGGTGGGCGTCCGCCGCAGGCTTCTTCGCCTGCTGCGCACACGCCGACATCACCACCGCCGCGGCCATCGCCAGCACGATTCGAGAGGTGCTCATCCCGACAATGTAGCCAGGCCCCAGCCGCCGTGCACGATCAGCACCCCGCCAGCCACGCATTGATAAACGCAAAGATGTCCGAAACCGCCAGCCCGCCCCCATCAAAGTCCGCCCGCGCATCGTTCCCCAGCCACGCGTTGAGGAAGTCGAAAATGTCCGCGACGGTGAGCGTGCCGGAGCGGTTGAAATCCGCGGGGCACAGCGAGCCATCCGACTCATACGCGCCGAGGTCGGCGTAGGTGTACGGCCCAGTGCCAAGGTTGGGCGCGTTGGGATCGTCATAGAGCGACCGGCCGTCAAGGTCATTGAAGTATGGATAGAGCTCCGAAGAGTTCGCTCGATCGATGCCCGGAGAGTTCGATCTCAGGTGGTAGTTGTTGTCGACCCACGTCGTGGGATCGTGATCGGGACCGGTGGGTGAAGCAAATCCGGGATCTCCGGAGAGAAACGGCGAGATCGTGCCGGATGACGACGAGATAAGGCGGATCGCGGCCGCGCCGTTATCGATCAGCACCGTCGAGTCCACGTCCAGCATTGAGGGGCTGGCGACCGCGATCTGCGTCGGCAGACTCGGGATGGCGTTCCGAACGTTCCCCGCGACCACGCAGTTGCGAAGCCGAACGCGCCCAAGTTGCGAAGTGATGACCTCCGACGCCGGCGCGGAGTTGTTGGCGATGGTGCACCCGACGAAATCGAGCGCCATCGAGGACTCGTAGGAGTAGAACATCCCGTTGGCCCCGCTGCTGTTGTCGGCGAAGACGCAGCGGATGAAATGGTCGGTCGGGGTCTGCGAGTAGAACCGGACAACAGAGAACATCGCCAGGCTCGGGTTGAGGCCGATGTACACCACGCGGTTGCCACGGACGTCGCAATACTCGAAGCGGTTGTTGCTCCCCACGAGAACGCTGTGGTTCTGGGTGCGATTGTCGATGATCCGGGTGTTCGCCACGCGGCAGAGGTTGAGCTTCAGCACCGGCCCTGTGGCCGCTCGGTTCCGCGTAATGGTGCAGTTGCGAATGCCGAGAAACCCCTGCTGGCCCGACGCCGAGAAGCTGGAGATCACCCCGGGGGTGCTCAGCCCGGCGATGCCCGCGGAATCGGCGTTGCCTCCGCTGATCTCGAATCCGTCGAGGGTGGCGTCCGTCGATCCGCCCTGGGCCAGCACGATGGTGCGGGCATTGTCGCCGTAGTTCGCAAAGCCCGGCCCATCATCGTGATTGAGATCGCCGGAAAGCACGCTGACAAACCGCCGCGGATCGCGCTGGTCCGGATTGGCGTTGAGCAAGCCCGCGAATCCGCCCATGAGCGTTACGCCGCTGTTGAGGACGAACGGGGTAGCTGGATTGAGTGTCCCGTGGTCGGGCGTGTACACCCCCTGCGAAACGCGGATCTCGACACCCTGTAGCGAACGCTCCGGAGCGTTGTTGGCCGCGAACAAGGCCTCCTGCAAGTCCCGAAACGCCGTCCCCCACGAACTCCCCGAGTGCGCCCCGGTGTTGCTCGCATCCACATAGATCACCCGCGGCTGCCCATGCACCGCCGCCGCCGTCGCCAGCGCGCTCAGCGCCCCCGCGAGTTCCCGAAAACGCATCGAATGAATGGACATCGCACAGACATCGGGCCGCCCGCCAAGCCCCCTGCACAACTGGCCGCTGCCCCACGCCCGCCGTGTACTATCCCCCATGAGAATCGCCGACCTGATCCACGGACTGGATGTGTCGATCGCCGCGGAAGGAGAACACGCCCCCGCAGCGCTGGAGAATCTGCGGATCTGCGACATCACCGAAGACTCCCGCACCGTCATGCCCGGCTCCCTCTTCATCGCCCGCAAAGGCGAAAAGTCCGACGGCAAGGTCTTCGTCCCCGCCGCCCTCGACGCCGGCGCGGCCGCCATCCTCACCGACGATCCCGCCTTCGAACTCCCTGACGGCTACGCCCCGCGCCACCACGGCGAGCGTCCCGGCCACACCCCCATCGCGCTCCTGCGCACTTCGGACATCAACTCCGCCACCGCCGCCCTCGCCGAGCGCTTCTACGGCAATCCTGCCTCCAAGCTCACCATGATCGGCGTCACCGGCACCAACGGCAAGACGACCATCACCTTCCTCATCCACCAGATGCTCAACGCTCTGGGCATCCGCGCCGGCCTCATCGGCACCGTCGTCATCGACGACGGCGTCGAGGTCGCCCCCGCCAGCCTCACCACGCCCCCCGCACTCGAGGTCTCCCGCACCCTCGCCCGCATGCTCGAATCCGGCTGCCGCGCGGCCGTCATGGAAACCTCCTCCCACGCCCTCGACCAGCAGCGCGTCGGCGGCCCGGGAGGCGTCGGCTTCCAGGCGGGCGTCTTCACGAACCTCACCGGTGACCACCTCGACTATCACGGCACCATGGAGTCCTACGCCGCGGCCAAGCGACGCCTCTTCGAAGGCCTCCCCGACGCCGGCAGTGGGGGGGTCGCGATCGTGAACATCCAGGACCCGGCTCACTCGGGCATGGTGAAAGGGTGCAAAGCCCGCATCGTCCGCTGCGCCGTCGAGATGCCCGGCGATCTCCCCATCACCGGTGGCACCGCCCCCGAGACCGTCTGCAAAGCCCGGGTCATCGGCTCCACCACCTCCGGCACCGACGTCGAGTTCATCGGTCCTTGGGGCCACAAGCAGGTTCGCATCCCCCTCGTCGGCGCGTTCAACATCATGAACGCCCTCCAAGCCGTTGCCACCGTCCACGCCCTCTTCGGCGGCACCGATGAAGACGCCGTGAGCTTCGACATCATCGCCGCCGCGCTCGAACGGGCCACGGCACCCCCCGGCCGCCTCGAACCCGTCACCCCCCCGGACGCCCCCATCCAGGTCTTCGTCGACTACGCCCACACCGACGATGCGCTGAAGACCGTCCTCGAGACCCTCCGCGCGGCCATGGGCAAACCAACCCATGACGAAAGGCGAGGCACCGGTGTCGGCCTCGGTTCCGTTGGAAGAGGCCCGAATCCCCAACTTCCCACCTCCCACTTCCCACCTCCCCCTTCCCTCTGGTGCGTCTTCGGCTGCGGCGGCGACCGCGACCGCACCAAGCGGCCCCGCATGGGCAGGGTCGCCGCCGAGCTCGCCGACCGCGTCATTGTCACCAGCGACAACCCCCGCACCGAAGACCCCGCGGCCATTATCGCCGAGATCCTGAAGGGCATGCCCGGGGGAGGTGCGGCCCCGCACGTCGAGCCCGACCGCGAGGCCGCCATCCGCCGCGCCATCCGCGAGGCCCTCCCCGGCGACACCATCATCATCGCCGGCAAGGGCCACGAGGATTACCAGATCATCGGCGCCCAGAAGCGCCACTTTGACGACCGAGAGATCGCCAAAGCCGCCCTCCGCGACCGCGGCCTCCCCGTCCGCTGAATTACGAGCCCTCCGCGCAAGCGGAGGACGAACTCTGCCCGCCCCGACTTTGCGTTCACCCCGCCGCATAAGCCGATCAAGAGGGGCTCGGCAAGGCATCCACCACTGAGTTCATTGTTCTCACCGAGGGCACGCCCGGAGACCTGCTCCCCGCTCATCTATCCTTTCCGCCCTCGGTGATCTCGGTGTTCTCTGTGGTGAATCTGTTCGGTAGTGACCGCCCCTCGGGAATCTCCATGTTCTGGACTCCGGACAACATTCGTGCGGCCTGCGGCGGGACATGGCTCGTCCGTCCCGCCCAGATCGAGTTGCCCAAGGACCGCCCCTCCGATCTCCCCCTCCCCGACCTCCACGCCCCCATCACCGGCGTCTCCACCGACTCGCGCTCCCTCCAGCGCGGCCAGGCCTTCATCGCCCTCCGCGGCGACAACTTTGACGGCCACGCCTTCCTCGCCGACGCCATCAAGGCCGGAGCCCCCATCGCCGTCATCGATGATCCATCCGCCATCCCACCGGGCGGCTTTCCCGCCCCCGGCGATGCCTGCGGCATCATGAAGGTGCCCGACACCGGCAAGGCTCTGCTCCGCATCGCCGCCGCGTATCGCGAGAGCCTCAAGCGCACCAAGGTCGTCGCCGTCTGCGGCTCCAACGGCAAGACCACCACCACCCGCCTCATCGAGCACCTCCTCGCCTCCTGCGGCCTGCGCGGCACGGCCAGCAAGAAGAGCTTCAACAACGCCGTCGGCGTCCCCCTCACCATCCTCGGTGCCAAAGAGACCGACCAGTTCCTCGTCTGCGAGGTGGGCACCAACCACCCCGGCGAGATCAAAACACTGGCCGAGGTCGTCAAGCCCGACATCGCCGTCATCACCTCCATCGGCCGCGAGCACCTCGAGGGCTTCGGTGATCTCGCCGGTGTCGCCGCCGAAGAGGCCACCGTCCTCAAGCACCTCAAGGGCGGCGGCGCAGTGGGCTGGGCCATCTCCACCGACGCCCCAGAACTCGCCGAGCCCCTCCGCGGCGTGAAGAACCTCGTCACCTTCGGCCGAAGCGCCACGGCCATGCTCCGCCTCACCGACGCGCGGCATGAGATTCAGGACGGACAGGCGTGGCTCGCCTTCACCGTCAACGCCCGCCAGAAGTACCGCGTCCCCCTCGTGGGCGAGCACAACGCCCTCAACGCCATGGCCGCGCTCGCCGTCGCCCGCCGACTCGGTGTCGACGACCAGAAGGCTGCCGCCGCGCTCGCCACCGCCGGCGGCGCGGACATGCGCCTCATGATCGAGCGCACCGGAGAGGGCGGGGGCGCCTCCGGCATCACCATCATCAACGACGCCTACAACGCCAACCCCGATTCCATGATCGCGGGCATCGACACCCTCGTCTCCCTCGCCGCCGCGGGATTCGCCGGTGCCCGCCGCTGCGTCTGCGTGCTCGGCGAGATGCTCGAGATGGGTCCCGCCAGCGCGGCCGGCCACCGCGCCGTCGCCGAGGCCATCGTCGATCGCGCCCGCAGGCGCCCCATCGATCTGGTCATCCTCGTCGGCGCGGCCATGGAAGACGCCCGCGACGCCCTCCAGGGCATGGGCTGGAACAGCGAGCGCGTGAAGTTCTTCCACTCCGCCGACGGACCCGCCGCCGCCGAGATCGCCGCGATGCTCCGCGAGGGCGACCTCGCCCTCGTGAAGGGCTCACGCCGCGTCAAGCTGGAGCGCGTCGTCGTCGCAGCCAAGGCGGGCTCCGTGTCCCCAGCGATTCGCACGGCGGGCGGGATGGTGGGCGCGGGTGGTGGTGGGGGAAGTGGTGGGGGGGGCGTCGGCTAACTCCAGATGCTCTATCTTCTCTGGGTCCATCTCGAGAAATGGCTTGACGACCGCGGCGTCCGCTGGATGTTCAAGATTCTCGATCAGTTGACCTTCCGCGCCCTCGCCGCGGCCGCCATCGCCTTCTTCGTCGTCCTCTTCCTCGGCAAGCCCGTCATCGGCTGGCTCCGCCGCAAGAAGATCGGCGATGCCGGCCTCTCCGACACCGCTCTCCTCGCCAGCGCGGCCGGCTCCAAGGCCAACGTCCCCACCATGGGCGGCCTGCTCATCTGCGCCGCCATCGTCGGGGCCACGGCGCTCCTGGCCGACGTCTCCAACGCCTATCTCGTCGCGGGCCTCCTCGTCCTCACGTTCCTCGCGGGCCTCGGCTCGGTGGATGACTGGCTCAAGCTCACCGCCGCGTCGCGCCCGGGCGGTTCGCGCCAGGGCCTGCACAGCTGGGAGAAGCTCATCTTCCAGCTCGGCCTCGGCTTTCTCGTCGCGTGGTTCGTCTACAACAAGGGCGACACCGCCGGCCCCGCGACCGACGTCGCCCACGTGCTCAGCCTCCCCTTCCAGGCCACGTACGAGCACGGCGGCCTCGCCGTCAACCCGAGCGTCATCGAGCTGCCCAAGATGATCTTCGTCTTCGTCGGCGTGCTCATGATCGCGGGCATGTCCAACGCCCTGAACATCACCGACGGCATGGACGGCCTCGCCGCCGGCACCACCGCGATTGTCTCGCTGGGCATGGCCGTGCTCGTCTACGTCGCGGGGTGGCAGACGGCCGCGCAGTACCTGCTCGTGCCCTACATCGCCGATTCCAGCGAGTTATTGGTGCTCATCGCCGCCACCGCCGGCGCGTGCCTGGGCTTCCTGTGGTGGAACTGCTCGCCCGCGCAGGTCTTCATGGGCGACACCGGCTCGCTCGCCCTCGGCGGCGTCCTCGGCTACCTCGCCATCGTCATCCGCCAGGAAGCGCTCCTGCTCATCATGAGCGGCGTGTTCATCATGGAGATATCGAGCGTCGTCCTGCAGGTGAGCTACTTCAAGTACACCCGCAAGCGCACCGGCACCGGCCAGCGCCTCTTCAAGGTCGCCCCCATCCACCACCACTTCCACATCCTCGGCTGGACCGAGCAGACGGTGGTGGCGAGATTCTGGATCATCACCGCCATCCTCGTGATCGCCGCCATCGCCCTCGTCAAGGTGCGGTAAGAGGCCACAGGGGACAGGCCACAGGCCACAGACGTGCGATGCAAATGGCATCGCCGCGCCCAACGCGCAGCGCACCATGCCTTGCAAGTCTGTGGCCTGTGGCCTGTCCCCTGTGGCCTACTTCCCAAGCACCACCATCCGCCGCAGCACCACCCGGTTCTGGATCGGCCCGCGGTCGCCCGACTCCGTCCGCACCCGCAGGCGGTCGCCCGTTGACAGCTTGCCGAGGTCGGCCGCGATCGTCAGCGTCGGGCTCTCCGCGTTCAGCCGCCCGCGTGTCAGCTCGCGCTCGGTCCCGCCCGCCGAAACGATCGACACCACCGCCGTGCAGTCTCCCCACGCGAACGACTGATCGTCCATCTGCGCATACCCGATCAGCGACGCCGCGCCCGCGGGGAGCGTCCACTCCACCGACATCGGCGCGGGCAGCAGGATGTCCGCCGCGCTCAGCGGTGCGTTGGTGTCGGGCATGACCCGCGCCGGAGCCAGCGCGGCCCGCCCCGCCGCCGGGGCCTGCGCCGCGATCGGCAGCGACGAGAGTGGCGTGAGCCGCGAGGGATCGGGCACCACCGCCGCGAGCTGCCCAAGGTCCATGGTGATCGACGCCGGCGAATCCGCGCTCGCCGCCCGCGCCGCGGGCGCATCGATCGGATGGATCGCCAGCGTCCCCAGCCGCGTCTCCGCCGAGAGCGCATCCACGGCCACCACCGTGCCATCGGCAAGATCCACGCGCAGCGAGCGCGCCCGCGTCCGCGGGTTCACCAGTTGCACCAGCACGACTTGCGCGGTCTCGACCTGCGTCGGCCCGGCCTTCGGGGCCTTCGGATCAGTGGTTGCAGACGCCTTCGTCTCGATCCACACGCTCGACCCCATCCGCGTCACCAGCCCCTCGAGCCGATCCGTGTTGGCCAGCAGCACTGTGTCAGCCGTGGCCGACAGCGCCCGCCCGCCCAGATCGGGCACGCGACCCGCCGTCGCCGAGTAGCGCAGCACGCGATCCAGCGGGAACGAGAGCGTCCCCAGCCGCTCGTGCCGCACCACCACCGGAGCCTCCGCCGCCCGCCCCGACTCCGGCCCGTCCACAAGGCTACCCACGAACCGCTGCGAGTCCGTCAGGTCCAGCCGCGGCACGGGCAGGTCGGAGGTGAACGCGTCGGTCGTCGGCGCCGTCGTCTCGGGCGTGGGCACCCACGAGGCCGGAGCCAGCGCGATGATGTCCCGCAGCGCCACCGTCTTCTGCGATCCCGCCGGGTCCAGGTAGATCACCTGCGCCGGATGGTCCGGCAGCGCAGGCGTGATCGAAAGCAGCGATACCGGCACCGGAGCCTTCAGCGCCGCCCCCCCGCCCGCCGAGATCAACAGCGTGAACTTCGGCGCGGCCGTCGCCGGCTTCAACATCGTGTTCGGATCCGCCGCAAGCGCAGCCGCACCGCCCGCGCATACCACCACCATCGCCCCGCCAAGGGTCCGCGCCTGACTCAACCAGCCCTGAGACCTCACCAGCATGCCTTCCTCCGCGCTCTCCGCGCCTCCGCGAGAGACGTTCTTACTTCTGAAAGATCGGCAAAAACCGCTTGGGCATCTGCAGGATGATCAGCGCCATCGCCGAGCCGTACGCCGGCCCCACGCTCGGGTCCGCCCACGATCCGTCCCCCTGCTGCTTGTCGATCAGTTCCCGCCGCACCGCCGGCCACCACTTGGCCCAGTTCTCGCCCCCCGCCAGGTACATCGACTGCACCGAGTAGTAGTGCCCGTAGAAGTAGTGCGCCCCGTTGGCCGTGTTCGCCGTCCCCGGATACGCCGACGACATCACGTACTTCACGCCCCGGTCGATCGCGTCGTCCTGGTAGATGCCCGCGTAGTACAGGCTCGCCACGCCCGCCGCAGAGCGCGGCCACGCCGACACCCCCGCCGACGACTGGTACCGAAAGCCCCCGTCGGCGTTCTGGCACTGCCGCACATATTCCACGGCCTTGTCGATCGTCTCCTTGGGCACCTCGATCCCCGCGTTCCGCGCCGACCGCAGCGCCATGATCTGGCAGATCGTCACCGACACATCCGCGTCGTAGGGCACCGGGTTGTAGCGCCAGCCCCCCTCCGCGTTCTGCGACCGCTCGATGAGCGTGCACGCCTTCACCAGCGCCTCGTGCGTGCGGGTCGAGAGCGGCGTCTCCCCGCCCCCCTTCGTCATCCCGTACGCCTCGCCGAGAAACAGCGTCGCAAACCCGTGCCCGTACATCGGCCCGTTGGTCGAGTCCGCCGCCAGCAGCCCCGTCTCCGTCGACGAGGAGAGCACGAACTCCAGCCCCTTCTGCACGTTCCGCCCGTACTTCCCCCGCCCCGGCACGTTCCCGTCGGCCATCAGCGCGATGCACGACAGCGCCGTCACCGCGATGTTCTTCCCATACCGCCCCGAACCGAACGAGCCGTCGTCGGCCTGCTCCGACACCAGGAACTTCAGCCCCCGGGCCACCGCCTGATCCAGCTCGGGCGTGATCTCCCCCGCCAGCGCGGCGTTTTCCGCCGTCTTGATCCCCGTCGGCTTCGTCCCCGCGGGCTTGCCCTCCGCGGGCGGTTCCGCCGGCGTGGTCTCCGGCGCAGGCGCAACCTCGGGCGGCTTCGCCTCCGCAGGCTTCTCCGCAGGCCGCGTCGATTCGGGCGGAATCACCGGAGGCTGCGCACCGGCGAACGAGCCCAGCGCAGCGACCGTCAGCCCGAACACAAGCATCGTCGACGTACGAAAGGCTCGGCGGGGGTGCCGGGGGCGGAGCTCCGGCATCGACAACCCTGCATCACTGGTCTGCGCACTCGGCACCAGACGACCACCACGCGCCAAGCCATCTTGATCCACATGTCGGCTCACTTCGAGTTCTCCTCGGCCAGCCGCTTGTAATACTCCTGCGTCAGCGCCTTGTACCGCGAGCTGAACCGATCCTCCGTCCCCTGCATGAGCATGTCGCGAATCCGCGCCGGCAACGATCCCCACGCCGCCCGCGCCGACTCCAGCTGCGGATTCAGCGCACCCTGCTGCAGTGACGGCCCAAGGTCCTTCCGCTGCCCGTCGCCCCCCTTGGTCTCCTGCTGCTGCTGGCCCTGCTTGGGCTGCCCCTGCTTGGGCGGAGACTGCTTCGGGTCCGACTGCTGCTGCTGTTGCTGTTGTTGCTGCTGCTGTTGTTGCTGCTTCTGCAGGCTCGAGATGAGCTGGTCCAGCCGCTTGATCGCATCCTCCTGGATGCGCTGCGTGTCGAGGCCGGGATCCTTCTGCGCCGTCAACCGCTTCGAGGCGTCGCCCATGAGCGCCACCGCCTGCTTGAACGCATCCGAAAGCTCCTGTCCCGTCAGGCGACGGTTGAGGTCCGCCTTCGAGGCGTCGGTCTGCGAGCCCGCATCCGGCGTCTCCGCCGCGCCGGTGGCGTCCTTCGGTTTCTCAGGAGCGGGCGCGGGCTTGATCCCCAGCAGTTCATCGAGCGTCGGTTGCGCGGTCGGCGGAGTTGCCTTGGGCTTCTCCTGCGGCTTCGCCGGCTCGTCGGACTTTGCCGGAGTTTGCGCCAGCGACACCGATGCCGCCGCGGTTACCGCCGCCACGCCGAAAAGCCGGACGATCTGTCCCGTCACGAATCCGGCGCGAGTGTGATGGTTCATTGCGGCTCTCCTTCACCCTCAGGCTTCGCGGGCTTCTCGCCCTCAGGCTTCACATCCGGCTTTGGCGTCGTCTTCACCGGGCGCGGCCCATTCTGCTTCTCCATCAGCCGCTTGAGCAGCCCCGCCGCCTGCGCCGAGATCTGGTCCTGCAGCGTCGCTGCGTCGGTCACCATGCCCTCATCCCGCTTCGGCGCATCCGCCGCCGAGCGCGCCAGGTCCAGCGCCTCCTGCTGCATCAGCCGCAGCAGCACCAGCTCCGCCGCGTCGGGCACCACCGGCTGCTCGCCGCCGCCGCTGCCCCCGCCCCCGCCCGACTGCTGCCCCTCGCGGAACGCATCGTCGTCCTTCTTGCGATCATCCAGTGCATCGGCCAGCGACTTGAGCAGCCGCGCCGCCGACGTCTGCGAGCGCACCACCGCCGCGTCGGCCACGCCCTCGGCCAGCCGCGCCGTCGCGGCCTCCATCAGCGCATCCAGCCGCGTGTGGGCGAAGTCGAACACCTTCGCGTCCGCCAGCCCCGCCGTCTCGCTGCGGATCAGATCGACCGTCTCCTTCAGCTTGGTCTGATCCTCCGAAAGCGTCCGCGCGATCGCCTTGTTGCGACGGTTCTCCTCCGCCCCCACCAGCCCCTGCGCGTTGTCGCGCAGCGAGGCCTCGGCCTTCGCCGCCTCCTCGTACTTTTGCCGCAGCTCCGCCCGCTTCCGGTCGTTCTGCCGCTGCTCGGCGTTCTTGTCCATCTTCTGGGCCAGCTCGAGGGCCGCGTTGAGTTTGTCCAGCGCCTCCAGCTCGTGCCCCAGCGCCGGCTCCGACTTCGCGTCGCGCAGGTCCGGGATCGACGCGGCGATCTCCCCCGCCGCCTTCTCCAGGATCTCCGCCACCTTCGCCGCCTCACGCACCGCCCCCGCCTGCTCCAGCACGCCCAGCGTGTTCTGGTGGTGCAGCGTCATCGGTCGCTCCAGCGCGGCCACCTCCGTCGTCCCCTTCGGCGTCGCCGCCTTGAGCGCATCCACCGAGATCCTCTGCACCTCGATGAGCCCCTTGATCGAGTCGATCAGCGACGCCAGCGCCCGCTTGAGCACCTCGTCGCGGTTGTTCTGGGCCTTCTGCATCTTGTCGAGCATCTGCTCGAGCGACTGGATCGCCTGCTGCTGCTGCTGCTGGGCCCCCGACGTCTGGTTCTGCTGCGCCTGCTGCGAGGCCTGGTCCATCCGCTCGGCCGTCTGGTCGCGCATCGCCTGGGCCGCGGCCTGTGCCATCGCCTCCGCCGCCGCCGGGTCCTTGTCCCGCACCTTCGACTGCCGCTCCTGCATCTTCTTCACCGCGTCGCGCAGCGCATCGGCGAGAGCCTTCTGGTCCTGCGACAGCTTGTCGAGCGACGCCTGCTGCTCGAACGTGAGATCCTCCGGAGCCTTCCCCGCCGTCTGCCGTCCCTGCGCCTCGGTCCGGTCGCGCAGGGCCTTCTGCTGCTCGAGCATCCGCTCCACCGACCGCTTCGAGGCAAACGAGTCCTCGCCCTGGTCCAGCATGTCGATCAGGCTCGTGAGCTCATCGCGAACATCCTGCTGCGACTTCGACGAGTCCTTGAGTTCTTTCTCCCCCGCATCGGGCTTGGCCGCCTCCTGCGACTGCTCACGCGACGCCTCGCCCAGCGACTTCGAGGCCTGGGCCGAATCGGCCCCCGCACGCGACAGCGTCTCCGAGGCCTGCTTGAGCACATCCGCCACGGCCTGGTCCGTCAGCCCGTTCTCCTTCGTCCGCTGCTGCAGCCGCTGCACGGCCTGGTTCTGCCGCGACAGCCGCTCCGTCAATCCCGCCTGGGCCCGCTCCGCCCGCGCCGAGGCATCGGCCGATGCGGGCCCCGCGGGCGGCGTCGCCTTGGTCAGTTCCGCCTGGTCCTGATCAACCTTGATCACGTTCCGCCGAAGCGTCGAAAGCTCCGACCAGATCTGCTCCACCAGCTGCTCGCGCGACAGGATCCGCAGCTTCCGCACGCTCGACCGCACCGGCTCGTGCTTCTTCCCCGCCAGCTCGTACGCATCCGCCGCCACCGCCGTGATCCACAGCTCGTCGCCCGCCTTCAGGTCCGCGATCGTCGAGAGGTCCAGCGTGAACGCCGTCACCATCCGCTTCACCGACGCGGCCCCCGCCTCCGGCGTCGCACCCTCCGCAGCCGCGGCATCCCTCGCCAGCGTGCGGGCCACCTCCACGCGAGCCCCCATCGCCTCCGGAACCGCTCCCTCCGAGTTCGCGTTACGCCGCGCAAGCTGGTGCTCCAGCGCAACATACTCAAGCGCCACGTCGTCGCGCCCCTCCCCCGCGATCTCCACCAGTGCCGTTGGCAGCACCGACTTGTCCTCCAGCGGGGCCGTCACCGAGGCCGTCGGCGCGTTGTCCTTGAGCGCATCGAACCGGAACACCGCGTCCTCACCCGCCCCGATCTGATACTCATCCGTCGGACGCACCGTCAGCCGCACCGAGTCCCAGTGCTGCCACGTCAGCGTCCACATCCGCCCCGCCTGATCGACGGCCAGCCGCGCGCCCGACTCGCTGCTCCCCGGCGCGGGAACAAAGAGGGCGACCGCGTCCTGCCCCAGCGTCGCCGCCAGCCACGATTGCGTGGCCGCGTCAGCCGGATCAAACGGCTGCGGCACCGGCACGCCCTTGTTGAGCTCGATGGTCAGCACGATCCGCGACCCCGCCAGGATCGGCGCCGGCGCGGCCCGCTCGTCCGACCCCGCCCCAAGGTCCAGCTTCTGCGGAACCTGCGCCGCGTCCGCCGACGCCGCGCCCAGCAGTTTGGCCGCGTACTCCGGCAGCGCGATCGTCGCCGCCGCGTGCACCACCGCCGGCGGCTCCACCATCAGGATCCGCTTGCGCGCCGTCGCATCGTCGTCGGACTCAAACCAGTATTCCAACTCCGTCTTCGCCCCCGATGCCACCGCCCGCGCGCCCCGCCCCGAACCTCCGTTCCCGCCCGACGCCGAAAGCCCCGTGGGCTCGATGAGCCGCTCGAACACCGGCGCCTTGACCGCCGACCCATCCGCCCGCGTTGTCTCCACCCATTGCGGCTGCATCGTCAGCAGGGCCGTCCGCTCCGGCCCCGACGACCCGCCCTCGATCACGCGGTAGTGCACCGCGATGTTCGTCCGCTCCGCCTGCCGATCCGAGCGCAGCAGCAAAGCCCGGAACTCCATCGCCGCGCCGATCGGGTGGATCTCCACCGACATCGCGCCCGCGATCTCCGTCCGCTTGGGCCACTCGGCCGAGCCGATCGGCCAGAGCATCCGCGCCAGCCCCGTCCGCGTCTGCGTCGGATACGTCGCGCTCAGCCCCAGCAGCAGCGCCACCGCCGCCACGCACGCCCCCACCGCCCGCAGCGTCGGCCGCGGCGAGAACACATCCCGCGCCCGGATCGCCGTCAACCGGTCCGCCGCCTGCGCCACCACCGGCGCGGCCAGCGCTGGCGCGGACAGGTTCTCCGGATGCCGCCCCAGTTCCAGCGCCGAGGCCAGCAGCCCCCGAACATGCGCACTCTCGCCCGCCCGCGTCGATTCCACCCGCAGCGCAATCTCCGTCAGCCGCGGCCGGAACCGCATCGCCGGAATCAGCAGCCGCACCACGAACCACACAAGCGCCCCGATCGCCACCAGCAGCCCCGCCAGCCGAAGCTGCATCGGCGCCCGCAGGAAGTAGTCCGCCAGCCCCCCGAACAGCAGCGCCATGATCGCCGACGCCACGATCCACCCCGCCCGCTGCGCCACCAGCATCGTCCTCGCTGCCTTCCGGATCCCGCGCAGCCAGTCCGCGATCCGGCGCGACGTCGCGTCCAGCGCGGGCGCCGGCGGGGCGGCCTCGGGAGCGGGCGAAGGAACCGGATCGGGAATGGTCGGGAAGTTGCTCACGTGGGCTTTGGCGGCGAAGGACACGGGCCCCGGACGGCTGTACGAACAATGATGGGCGGCGGGCCGCCCGTATCCACAGTATCGACCAGAAAAGGTGTACCGGCGAGGGCCGTTTGGGGTGAAAAAACGGGCAAGATCACCCAACAGAGGCCCGGGCGCAAGCCCGGGCAGCGGAAGAACCCTCCACCTACGCCAACCTCAAAAGCCGCCGTCCAATCCACTCGCACGTCAGCAGTGCCACCGCCAGCAGCAGCGCCAGCGGCGTGTCCCACAGCGTGTGCACCTCCGGCTCTCCCGCCAGCTTCAGCTTCCGGTTCGGCAACAGCCGCGGCAAGTCCCCCAGCTGGTCCGGTTGCAGCACCTTGCCCCCCGTCGCCTCCGCCAGCCGCGCCAGCAGGGCGTGATCCGTCTGCGGCCGCCGAAGCTCATCGTCCGACTGCCACACATCGATCCGCGCCGTCAGGTCGTCCGCCGCCGCGCCGGTCGCCAGCGAGGTCAGCGTCGGATCGTCCGTGATCGCCCGATACCGCCCCGAGTCCGTCGGGATCCACGTCGTCGCGTACACCCGCGCCCCGGACTTCTTCCCCGGCGTCGAATCGATCGCCGTCTCCGGCGTCAGCGTCAGCTCCACCGCGCTCGCCGCGTCGCGTGCCTCCGCGCCGGGCTCCCTCGCCGACGCATCGACGGCCCCCTCGCGCTTCACCCGCACCCGCAGCGAAGGCGGAGCCGAATCCGCCAGCGACTGGTCCAGCAGCGTGATCTGCACCCGCACCGGCTGCTCCACCAGCGCATGGTCCGGCGTCGCCTCCAGGATCGCCGGTCGCCCCGATCGCGCCACCGACTCGCGCCCGAGCAAGCGCACAAGCTGGATCCAGAACCGCTCCGGATACATCTCCCCGCGCCCATACCGCCACCGCCAGATCTCATCCGTCGCCACATAGATGATGCGTCCCGCCCCATACCGCATCGTCAGCAGCGCGGGCTGCCCCTTCGCCGGGCTCATCCCCTCCGGCGTCGCAACCGCCAGCACCTCCGCCGTCGGCTTGAGGATTCCCTGGTCGATCCGCTGCACCCAGTACAGGCTCGCCCACCCCGTGTTCGGGTCCGAGAGCAGCGGGGGGAACCACGTCGGCGTCGCCGCCGAGCTCGCCGAGGGCAGCGGCACATCCGACAGCCGCAGCACCCCCAGCCGCTCGGCCGCGGGCGTCGGAGTGATCGTCACGCCGTCGTCGAACGTGTCGAGCCCCGACGGATGCCCCGCGGCCAGATTCTCCGGCAAGGAGAACGGCAGCAGCTCGTTGAGCGCGGTCGAGCGATACGCCCCCGGCGTCGAGCCCTCGCCCCCGATCCAGATCAGCCCCGCCCCGCCCGTCGACACCCGCTCCTTGAGCTGCGCAAGCTGCTCGCCCGTGAACACCCCCGGCCACACATCACCCAGGATGATCACGTCGAACGCGTTCCATTCCTCCGGCGTGTGCGGCAGCGCATCGAGGATCACCGTCCCCTCCTGGATGTACCGCTTGCCCGGCGCCAGCAGCATCACCGCCGCCGACGCCGACTTTTCGCGCACCAGCAGGTTCTTCAGGTACCGATACTCCCAGCGCGGATACCCGTCGAAATACGCGATCCGCAGCGGCCGATCCACCAGGTCGATCGTCACCTCGGCGGTGTTGTTGTCGTCCACCATGTCGGTGCCCGCGCCCGCCGAGGCCGGGGGCCGGATCCGCACCATCCACTTCGTCGGTCCCGCCGCCGAGGGCTGCGTGGTCAGCACCACCCGCTGCGTCTGCTCCACCGGGTCGCCGGGATTGACCGGCTTTTCAGTCGGCGGCAGCCACGTCACGTTCCGAGTGTCTAGCACCGTCCCCGTCGCCGCGTCGATCAGCTCGACCACCGACGCCTCGCCCGCGCCCGTCGCCGGACCCGTCCGCTGCACCTCGATGTCCACCGGCACGCTGTCCTTCACGAACGCGTACCGCGGGGCCGAGGCCCGCCGCACGGCAAGATCGGCCGACGGCGTGGGCGAGCCCAGCGGCACCGTAAAGATCGGGATCTTCTCCGTCTCCAGCCGCCGCAGCAGGGCCCGCGTCGGCTCATCCGTCGTGCGCCCGTCGCTGAGCAGCACCACGCCCGAGATCGGCCGCGCCGCCCCGCGACGCAGGGCCTGCTCGATGGCCCGGTTCAGGTCCGTCCGCCGCCCCACCGGCTCGGCCAGTTCGGGCACCGCCACGCTCCGCGCGGCCCCCATCGGCAGGTCGTACGCCGAAGCATCGAACCCAAGATGGACCACCACGCGCTCGGCGGCCAGCGACTTGAACACCGGCTCCGCCGCCGCCAGCGCGGCCCGCACCTGCTGCTCACGAGTTCCACGCTTTGCGCCCGCGGCCGATCCGGCGGGCGGCGGCACATCCGCGATCGACATGCTCGCCGACCGATCCGTCAGCACCAGCACCCAGTCCTTCTCCTCCGTCTCATTCGGCTTGATCAGCCGCGGCCCGGCCAGCAGCACCGCCAGCAACAGCAAGAGCGCGGCCCGCAGCGTCCCCAGCGCCACCCGCCCCGCAAACGACCCCTCCGTCCGCCGATACGCCAGCACCCCGAAGATCCCACATCCCAGCGCGATCAACGCCCACGCCCACAGAGGCACGCCCAGCGCAAAGCCGAACTCCACCCCCGGCTGCCCAAGCCGAAGCGACGGCGACCCGATCATGCGATAGATCAGTTCGCTCACGCAGCCTCCTGCATCGAGACGCCCGGGAGAATCGATCCGGACGCCGCCGGCGCCATCGTGTCCGCATGGCTCGCCCGGCGCGCCAGCACGATCTCGATCAGCGCGAGCGCCAGTGCCCCAATCAGCAGCGGCCACGAGATCGGCGAGCCCGCGTCCGCCCGACCAAACACCGTCGCCACCGCGTCGGCAACGCTCGTCCCCGTTCCCGAGCCCACCGCGTGGCTCGGCGGAAGCCACGCCACCGTGTCCACCGCCGATCCCCCGGTCAGCTTCGCCAGCGCGCCCGCCACCACCTCGCGCGTCTGCGGGTTCGTGCGTCCGCCGCGTGGATCGGGGTTGATCGCCACCAGCCCCCGCGCCAATCCACGCTCATCCACCGCCCGCCACAACCCCGCGCGCCGCACCGGCTCGGAGATTCCGGCCGCATCCACCCGCGCCCGCCCTGGGGCATGATCGCGCTCCGCCGCGCCGCGGGCCGGATCCGCCAGTTCCAGCAGCTCCGCCGTCCGCGTCGGCAGCGACGGCCGCGCCCCCGCCAGCGCCGACCACGATCCCCGCGCCCGCCCGATCCCCTGTCGCAGCACTTCCTGCACCAGCGGCACCATCAGCGGCTTGGCCGGAAGGTCCGACCATTCCAGATCCAGCGCCACCGCGAGATAAACACACAATCCCTTGCCCGACGCGTTCTCGCCCGCCCCCCCCGCCCCCCCCATCCCCGCCGACTTGGGCCCCGCCGGCGCACCCGCCCACATCACCACCGTGTTGTCATCGAGCGCCAGCAGCGTCTCGCCGCTCTCGGGCGTCGGCGACATCGGCAGCGTCCGCAGGATGTTCACCGGCGAGACCAGATCCTCAAGCTCCCCCTGCACAAGGTTCAGCAGCGAGGCCGAGGCCGGCGCGCTCGCACCCTCGGTCGCTGCACCTGTCCCCGCAACCGCCGCCGGCACACGCAGCGTCCGCCCCGTCACCTCCCGCGACTCGCGCGCCACCGTCCACTCCAGCCCAAGGGCCTTGCTCATCGCATCGCCCCACAGGTTCACCGTCACGCTCGGCGGCGGCGTCACCAGCACCAGCCCCCCCGAGTCGATGAACAGCCGCAGCCGCGCCCACGCGCCCTCCGTCAGCAGTTCCGGCCGCGGCAGCACCACCGCATCCAGCGCGGCCAATCTCGCCGCATCCAGCGACGCCGGCTCGATGTCCACCACATCCACGCCCGAGCTCGCCGCGTTCTCCCCCGTCGGCGACAGCGCCAGCCGCGCCCACGTGGCCGGGTCGAGCTTGTCCACCCGCTCCGCCTTCCCGAACCGCGCCGGCGCAACGACGCCCACGCGCAGCGCATCGCGCAGCTCCACCGGCCGCCGCCACCGGTTGTCCGCCGGCAGCGCATCATCATCGATGGACGCGACGATCACCGCGGCCGTCGCCGCCTTCGATCCTCCTGTGGAGCCGGCCGCGCCCCGAGCCGTGCGATCCGTCCGAACCGGCACGATCGCCGTCGCGGCCTCCTGCCCCGCGGCCCACCGCACCGTGGCTCGATCGCCGGGAGACTCCGCGGCAGGGGTGGTGGGGGTGGGGGCATCCTCGGCCCCAATCGCCGCCAGCCGCGCCCGCACCGTCGAAACCGCGGCCTGCGACACATCCCCCGTCCGCCGTAGCTGCACACGCACCAGCTCGGAGAGGTCCGATGCAGACGCCCCCGCCGCCCCTCCCGCACGCGACGAATCGACGAGAATCGAGCGCAGCGGCTCCACCGCCGTAATAGAGGTATTCGCCACCCCGCCCGCTCCTCCGGTACCACTCTCGGGCGAAGACGAGATCAGCCGCACACCCTCCGGCAACCGCTGCGAAGCGAGCGACTGCGCCGCATCCCCCGCCGACGACAGGTCCGCCGACCCGTCGAGATAGTCCGACAGCAGCACCACGAACGTCCGGTCCGCCCGCACCGCGGCCTCGCCGCTCCCCGGCGCGGGCGACATCGAGGCCGACACCAGCGAGATCCCCCCGGGCAGGTCCGAGCGCGAGTCCGTCGGCTCGATCGCATCGATCAGCGTCTCCACCGACCCAAGGTTCGCCGACGCCGGCAGCACCAGCCCCTCCGCGGGCCCGCCCAGCGTGATCAGCGCCACCCGGTCCGATTCCCCCGCCCCGCCGCCGACCACACCAGAGCGCAGCGACTTGAGCACCGCCTTCGCCGCGGCCTTGTGCCGATCGAGCGCCGTCCCCATCCCCGTCCCGGTGTCCCGCATTCCCGACGCCAGCCCGTTGTCGATGAGCAGATAGATGGTCTTTCCCGGAGTCCCCGGCATCAGCCGCCCCAGCAGCGGCCGCCCGATCGCGAGGGCCAGCAGCAGCAGCAAAAGACACCGGCACGCCAACAGCAGCCACTTCTCCAGCATCAGCCGCCGCCGCTGCCGCTTGTACGCCTCCAGCAAAAACCGCATCGCCCCCCACATCACCGGCTTCCGCCGACGATGCATCAGCAGATGGATGATGATCGGAATCGAAATGCACGCGAGCCCGGCCGCGAGCAGTGCGGGGTGGAGGAAGGTCATGCGGGACGCTCCAAAGGCATCAAGGCAAGAGGCATCAAGGGATCCAGTGCAAAGCCGGGAACGGCGTGCCTACGCAGCGCCTCCCTCGATGCCTCGATGCCTTGATGCCTTGATGCCTTCTTCCTCACCCGAACTTGCTCCTCTTAATCTGCGCATTCCGCTTCGCCAAGAACGCCGCCATCGGCGGTCCCAGCCAGTCGTGCGTGTTCACGAGGTGGTAGTCAAAGTTGAACGACCGCGTGATCTGCTCGATCTTCTCGAGATGCTCGGCAAACACCGCCTTGTACGCATCGCGAATCGCCCGCGGATCGACCTTCAGCTTCGGCTCCCCCTCCAGCCCCTCGAACGGCGCGACGTCGCGCAGGTCAAACTCCTTCTCTCGGTTGTCCACGATCTGCAAAACGATCAGGTCGTGCCGCTTGTGCCGGATCCGCGCCAGCGCCGTGCGATACTCCTCCGGATCGATGTACAGATCGCTCACCAGCGCGATCAGGCACCGGTTCGTCAGCTTCCCCAGCGTCTGGTCGATCACCCGCGCCATGTTCGTCGGGCGCTCCACCGGCTCCACCGAGAGCGCCCCGACGATCTGCCGCCACAGGCTCATCGCGCTCGACCGCTTCAGCATCGCCCGAACCTCATCCGCGAACACCACCAGCCCCACCCGGTCTCCCTGGTGCAGGCTCATGTACGCCAGCGCGGCCCCGACCGCCGTCGCGTGGTCGTACTTGCTCCAATACGGCCGCCCGTCGGGCGACGTCGTCCGCCCCACGCCGCTGGCCGACTCAAAGCTCCGCGAGCCGTAGTTCATGCTCCCCGAGCAGTCCACCATCACCACCAGATCAAGATTCGTCTCCTGCTGGTACTGCTTCAGGTGCAGCTTGTCCGAGCGCCCATACACCTTCCAGTCCAGGTGCCGGATGTCGTCCCCCGCCACATACGGCCGGTGCTGGGCAAACTCCACGCTGAACCCGTGGTACGGCGACCGGTGCGCCCCGCTCATCACCCCTTCCACGATCATCTTCGCCCGAAGCTCCAGCGTCCCCAACCGCGCCAGCGTCTGCGGGTGCAGGTACAACTGCGCATCCGCCTCGGGCAACCGGGCCGCGCCGCCACCCGCCACTCGCGCGGCCGTTGATGAAGATGGCGGGGTTGGGGTCGAGGGGGCATCCATGCCGAAGGTCAGGGCGAAACGGGGGGCAATGGGGGGGCGAGCGGGGGGGGAGGGGTGCAGATCAGGTATCGGACGGTCGAATCCGACGGTGAAGATCAACTGTATCAAACCGGCTGCCCAGGGGTGGGTGCCAGTTCCAGCCCAACTACACTCTCCACGCCGCCGGC
This sequence comes from Phycisphaerales bacterium, assembly GCA_044221735.1. Taxonomy (GTDB): domain Bacteria; phylum Planctomycetota; class Phycisphaerae; order Phycisphaerales; family UBA1924; genus UBA4658. The sequence goes on from JBGAOP010000006.1 coordinate 86,365, forward strand.
GACGCCGGCGCTCTCGACTCCGAAAGGGACCCCGCATGGCTCAGTGGCTCACGTCGATGGTTGTCATGGCCGGCACCGCCGCGCTGCTCACCGCCGCCACCCCGCACGCGGCCCTCGCCCAGCCCCCGATCTCCGCCAAGGACCTCATCAGCCCCGGCGCCCCCAAGAAGGACAAGGTCGAGATCTCCGTCGAGGCCAAGGAAGTCCTCGACAAGGAGCTCGAGATCGTTCGCGGCCTGAACTCCGTCAAGGGCACCGTGAACGCCACCTGGGCCATGGACGTCGACGGCCGCCCCCCCAGCCGCATCGAGTACGTCACCGAGTACGTCGTCGAGAGGCCCAACAAGCTCTTCATCGACAACAAGCTCTTCCGCGTCTACGTCGACGGAACCACCGTCACCGTCGCCAACAAGTACACCAACCAGTACGTCCAGCGCCCCATGCCCGACCTCTGGCTCCTCCGCGACACCATCGAGGAGATGTCCGACAAGCAGATCCTCGGCTTCCCCGGCGAACCCATCCTCCGCCCCGGCATGACCCTCGACTCCACCCTGCGCGGCATCAAAACCGTCGAGCGCGTCCGCACCGGCGAGAACGACGGCAAGATCGGCCTCTGGGTCTCCGGCACCGCCATCGACGAGCGCCAGCCCGGCACCATTCCCTACACCTACGAGCGCTGGTACTCCGACGAGGACCACCTGCCGCGCCTGGTCAAGGAAGACTGGACGGCCATGTACCAGGACATCGCCGACCGCGCGGCCATCGAGGAGAGCGAGGGCCAGGCCTCCCCCAAGAAGCCCGATCGCTACCTGCGCGTCGGCTGGACCAAGACCCACACCCGCACCCTCAACGCCAAGAGCAAGCCCGAGACCTTCGTCTTCACCCCGGGCCCCAAGAGCGTCAAGGTCGACAAGTTCGTCGCCATCTACCCCGGCCAGCCCGCCCACATCGCCCTCCACGGCCAGCCCGCCCCCGCCATGATCGGCAAGGACTTCGACGGCAAGGACATCGACATCGCCAAGGACTACAAGGGCAAGGTCGTCGTCCTCGATTTCTGGGCCATCTGGTGCTCCTGGTGCGTCAAGGGCCTCCCCGCCATGGAACGCATCAAGCAGCACTACGAGAAGGAAGGCAAGCCCGTCCAGATGATCGGCGTCGATTGCGACAAGCCCGGCGAGGGCGAGAAAGTCAAGCGTTTCCTCGCCAAACGCGGCATCACCATCCAGCAGTTCGACGACACCTCCCGCGCCGTCTGCAACGCCCTCAACCTCTCCAGTTGGCCCTTCGTCATGATCATCGACCAGAACGGAAACGTCGCCGACACCGACATCGGCTACGCCGAGGGCAAGGAGAAGGAGCTCATGGAGAAGATCGACAAGCTCCTCGCCGGCAAGCCCATCCGCACCCCCGAAGAGGTCGAGTTCCTCAAGCAACTCGTCAACTCCGCCGCCAGCAACTGACGGGCGAGTGAGAAGTGAGAAGTAAAGAGTAGAGGGGTGGCACGGGCAGCTCGCTGCCCGTGATGCGCGCAGGGCCCGCCCCAACTCACGTTCCAGCCTCGACCCTTCAACTCCGCCTCGTCAGTTCCGGTTCTTCAGGCCCGGAGGGCGGCCAGTCCCTTGCCGTGGGCGGGTATCCCGCCACTCCGTGGCGGTGCCTTCGGCCTTCAAAACGAGACACCCCCACCGCACGACTCTCCGACGCGAGTTCTTCCAAACCCAGTACCATCCCCCCCCGCACCCCACACCCCTCTCCACACATGCACACCCTCCCCATCTGTCCCAAGTGCAGCGCGGCCGACACCTACAAGGACGGCGCACTCCTCGTCTGCCCCCTCTGCGCTCACGAATGGTCCCCCACCAGCGCACCCGCCCTGACCGCCGAAGAGGATGCCCCCGAGGACACCGCCGTCCGCGACGCCAACGGCACCATCCTCCAGACCGGCGACTCGGTCGTCGTCATCAAAGACCTCAAGGTCAAGGGCTCATCCCTCGTCGTGAAGGCGGGCACCAAGGTCAAGAACATCCGCCTCGTCGACGGCGACCACGACATCGACTGCAAGATCGACGGCATCGGCGCCATGGGCCTCAAGTCCGAGTTCGTCCGCAAGGCCTGATTCGTGCCACGGGTCGCCGGTCCGACGAAAGGGGTCCTGTATCGTGAACCCGCGTCGTGACGAACGGGTCACCCTGCGCGAATCAAGCCCGGCGACCCGTGCAAGCGTCACTCCACTCCCCGCCCTTAGGCCCTCAGGCCCGGAGAGCCGCCAGTCTCTTGCCGTGGGCGTAAGCCCACGGTAATCGCCGACCCACGCGCGATGGTGCCCAACACTCTCCAAGCCCCGGAGGGGCGACAGTGCGCCCGCAGCCAGTGAGCTCAACGCATCCAGCGAACCCCGATCGCAGCGAGCGGGTCTTTCCCGACCATCTGCTGATCCAACAACGCGCCCGGCTCTTCACCCCCTCGCCCCCTGCCGTTCGCCCCCTGGGCGCTCGGTACTTGCGAGTGACTTCAGTCACTCAAATCCATCACCATTTTCCTCCCGGCCCCTTGGGCCGACGACACGGTCGATCGCAACTCTCTCTACCAGCCGCGGCCGTCGATACGATTCACTCGTATGAAGCCCGTCAGTGCACACTCCCGGCGCGGCACGCTCGCCCGCAAGAGGACCCGGCCGCGAGGAGGAACCGCAAGTCCGAGGCATTCAGAGTGTCGAAGGCAGGAGCACCGGCATGTTCGCAACCATGTTCGTTCTGAGCGTCTTGCATGTCTCAGGCGTGTCTCGATACGCGCTTACCAATCCCCCCACGGATCGCCATGTCACTGTCACTGTGACGATTTCCACCACCAACGGGCAGCCATTCCCGACCGGCACTCCCGTAACCGTTTCCGCCAATCGCCGGGCGTACAACGGCCTGACGGATGCGGAGGGCCGAGCAGTCATTAGCGGAGACTTCCCGAGCGACACTCCCGGAATTGCCGCGTACTTCGAGCAGGGCTTCTTGTGGATCACGGATTCAATCGAAAACGCCAGGTTGGCAAACGCCGTGGCCAAAGCGGAGAAGGCGTTCAGTCTTCCCCCCATCAGGTACGTTCCACTTGCGGAAGGCCAAACCGAATACTCGGTCAAGTGGACGCTTCGACCGTCGGTCAGCGTCTCGGGCAGAATGGTGGACGCTGGAGGACAGCCATTCAACGTCAAGGCCGATCGAGAAGGCCGCATAGATCGCACGCCGGAAAGTCGGCCTGACGGCAAGATCGAACTCACAGGCATTCCCAAGAACAGCGAATCGCTCGTATTTGTTTCCTACGCCGCCCAAGACGGGAGCTGGCTTTGGAATCGAGTAGTTCCACTCACCGTCGCGCAAACCGCTTCCGACGTTGTTCTCGGCGACCTGACCGATGCCATTCCTTCGTTTGACGGTCTGCTGGGTTTGACGTGTACCGGTTTCGCGTCCTTTCCGCCAGCCGGCGAGACCCTCCTGATGCCCCGCGCAGTGACCTTGCTCGATCCTTCCGGTCAGCACTTTTTCTCGCTCACTGTGGACAAGACGACAAATAAGCTTCATTTCAGCCGGGCAGAAATCGGTGGAAGGGTGAAGATGCCTTCGGGTACCTATTACTTGGCCCCGGGTTTTCCGCAAGAGAACCCGGACATGGTGAAGGCGATCCGCCTGCTCTTGGCCGGGCGTCGGGCGGATCTCGACGCGGCGGCTATTCCGAAAGTTACGCTCCAAGCGGGCACCCCTGTTGACACGACGATGGATGTGTGGACCGTCCAAGCAAAGCTCCGCGCGCTGCCGTCGCCCTGAGTCTGGCCGATGGCCCTCCCTTCAAGCGCCCAGTGAGCGCCACTACCTTTTTGCTCCAAAAAAGGCAGTGCGGTCTCGCACTGATCCCAGCCCCCCCCAAGTCCCATCCTCCGCTCCCTCCCAATCACGAAGATTCCATTCAGCCCCATTTCATCCCCCCCGCGCGCAAACAATCCCCCATGACCACGCCCCGGCCGCTGGCAGATTCGCACCCTGACCACCTCTTCCCTCCGGTCGATCGTCGCACCCTCCTCAAATCCACCGCCGCCCTCGCCGCGCTCACCGGCCTGGGCGCACTCGGCGATCGCGCCCTCGGCCGCGCCCCCGCCGCGCATCCTTCCCCGGCGCTTCCCCCCGTTGGCCCCGGCGGGGGGGGGCGTGCCAAAAACACCATCTTCATGGTCGCCGACGGCATGTCCCTCGGCACCCTCACCCTCGCCGACATGTGGTCGCGCAAGCACCACAACCGCCCCAGCCACTGGATGAATCTCTGGGGCCAACCCGGCGTCCGCCGCACCATGGCCCGCACCCACTCGGCCGACTCACTCGTCACCGATTCCGCCGCCGGCGGCTCCGCCTGGGGCTCCGGCAAGCACATCAACAACGGCTGCATCAACGTCACCCCCGACGGCCGCCAACTCCTCCCCATCTGCATCCACGCCCGCCAGTCCGGCAAGGCCACCGGCGTCGTCACCACCGCCCGCGTCACCCACGCCACCCCCGCATCCTTCTACGCCAACGCCGCCCGACGCGACTACGAGGGCATGATCGGCGCCCAACTCCTCGAGCGCGGCCTAGACGTCGCCCTCGGCGGAGGCGCACGCTTCCTTCCCGATTCCGAAACCTCCAAACACCCCGAAGTCCAGATCGTCAAAACCGCCGCCGCCCTCCGCGCCGCGAAACCAGAGGGCCGGTTGGTCGGCGTCTTCGACAACGAGCACATGCCCTTCGTCCTCGATCGCGACGACACCATCCCCACCCTCCCCGAAATGACCCGCGCCGCCCTCGCCCGCCTCGAGCGCAACCCCGAGGGCTTCATCCTCCAGGTCGAAGGCGGCCGCGTCGACCACGCCGCCCACAACAACGACGCCTTCTCCCTCGTCCGCGAGCAGTCCGAGTTCGACGACGCCATCGGCGCAGTCCTCGAGTGGTGCAAAGAGCGCGACGACACCCTCATCATCATCACCTCCGACCACGCCAACGCCAACCCCGGCCTCACCCTCTACGGCGAGCACGGCAACCGCGTCTTCGACCGCCTCGCCGCGGCCACCAAGTCCTTCGACTGGATCGCCGCCCAGGCCCGCGGCATCAAGCCCGCCTCCGCCCGCGTCGAGAAGCTCGCCGCCGCCGTCAAAACCGCCGCCGCCTACGACCTCACCCCCGACGACAAGCGACTCCTCATCGATTGCCTTGAGTCCCGCCGCGCCATGGCCTTCGCCGAGGCCAACAAGTGGCCCAGCGCCCTCGGCGCCATCCTCGCCGACCACTGCGGCGTCGCCTTCGCCAGCCCCAACCACACCAGCGACTACGTCGAGGTCACCGCCCTCGGCCCCGGCTCCGAATCCATCGGCGCCCCCGGCGGACCCATCGACAACATCGAACTCCACACCACCATGCTCACCGCCCTCAACCTCCCCGAAGGCAAACTCCTCCTCGGCATGGAAGACGCCATGCCCCTCCCCAAGCCCCCCAAGCCCGACTGACTCTCACACGATCACTCCGCGCTCCAAGTCATCCAGCTCCCGATACAGATTGTCCCGCGCCGCCTCCTCAAGCTCCCCACGAAAGTGCGGCGTCGCGAAGATCTGGTCCTTGTCCACCATCCGGTGGATGAACGCGCTCCGCCCCTGCAGAAACTGATCGTCCGTCGCGAACGCAAACTCCGCCCGGATCGCGTGCCGGTACGCGTCATACTCCGCCGTGCTCGCGCCGAGGATCGAAAGGTCCACATCCGCCACCAGCGCCGTGTCCCCCTTCCCCGGCGGGTTGGAGTGCCGCGTCACCATGATGCACTCCCGCACCCGCGCCGCGAACTCCGGCTCGCACCCCAGCAGCCCCGCGATCATCGCGGCCGCATCCGCCGACCGCTCCTCGTTGTCCGCCCGCTCGGCAAAGTACACGCAGTCGTGCAGCCACAGCGAGAACTCCACAAGGTCCCTGTCGTCGGCCAGCATCCGCGCCGAGTCGAACACCCCCAGCACCTGCGCGATGTGATCCAGGTTGTGATACGCCCGCACCGGATGCGTGTACAGCGTCCGCAGCATGTCGAACGTCAGGTCCGACTCGTCCACATTCTTGAACGCGCCAACGCGTTCGCAGAGTGCGTGCCAGCGGTTGTGCAGGTCGGGTGCCATGAGACTCACCGGCATTATCGGAGTTTTGGCCTCCGACGATCATCGCCGGCTCACCCCATCGGCAACCCAACATCCCCCGCATCCCCCCCGTCGTCCTCCCGATCCGGCCCGCCCCCATCCCGATGGTTCGAGATCGGCCCCGTCTTCTTCCCCGGGCTGAACGGCACCACCTCCACCTTGAACGGATCCACCGGCCCGCTCGCCGCCGCTCCGCCGCCCCCGCCCTGCCGCGCCCGACCCGGCGCGGCATACCCCGCCGACAGCCCCGTCCCGCCCGCGAACGTGCCGTAGTCCTTGAACCGCGTCGTCGACTGGTCCCACGTCAGCTTCACCGAGTCCGTCGGGCCGTTACGCTGCTTGGCGATGATCAGCTCTGCCTCGTTCACCTTGCTCTCATTCTCGGCCATCCAGTCCTGATCGCCCACGTGGTAGTACGCCTCGCGGTGCAAGAGCGCCACCACGTCCGCATCCTGCTCGATCGAGCCCGACTCGCGCAGGTCCGACATCTTCGGCCGGTTGTCGCCGCGCGATTCCGGACCGCGATTCAGCTGACTCAGGCAGATCACCGGCACGCTCAGCTCCCGCGCCAGCGCCTTCACGCCGCGGCTGATCGCGCTCACCTCCACCTGCCGGCTCTCCCGCGCCGCACCCGGCGCGGTCATCAGCTGCAGGTAGTCGATGAAGATGCACTTGATCCCGTGCTTGGCCACCATCCGCCGCGCCCGCGTGCGCAGGCCGAGCACCGTCAGCCCCGGCGTGTCGTCGATGAAGATCGGCGCATCGTGCAGCTCGTACATCGACTCGCACAGCCGGTCATAGTCCTCATCCCGCAGGCGCCCCGACCGCATGTCGTGCGACGAATACCCCGACCGCGCCGACAACATTCGCTGCGCGATCGCGCTCTTGCTCATTTCCAGCGAGAAGAACGCCACCGGCACCGGCTGGCTCTTCTTGGGCGACCACGGCGTCCCGCCCATCGCCACCTGCTCGGCAAGGTTCAGCGCCATCGCCGTCTTGCCCATCGAGGGACGCGCGGCCAGGATCACCATGTCCCCCGGCTGCAACCCGCTCATCAGCTCGTCAAGATCCTTGAAGTGCGTCGGGATCCCGCTGAACCCCTTCCCCTGCAGCGACACCAGCCGCTGATACTCCTTCTCCACCAGCGTCGAGAGCGACTCCGCATCGCTCGTCTCCTCCGCCTGCGCGATCTCGAACACCAGCGATTCCGCCGCGTCGATGATCTCCTTCGCCCCGTCCGGCCCAAGGTCCCCCGCGTGATACGCGTCATAGACAATCTGCCCGCCCGCCGCGATCAGCTTCCGCAGCCGGTGCTTGTCCGCCACGATCCGCGCAAAGTGCACCGCCGTCGCCGGCCCCGGCGTCTCCGCCGCCAGCTTCTCCAGATACCGCGTCCCGCCCACGTCCTTCAGCGAGTCCGTGTCCGCCAGCGCCTCGGCCAGCAGCACAAGGTTCCCCGCCTGCTTCTGATCGATCGTCTTCACCAGCGCGGCGTAGATCGCCGCGTGCCGCTCCTCATAGAACGCCGCCGGATCCTTCAGAACGCTGTACACCTCGTGGATCACCGACGGATCCAGGATCATCGCCCCAAGCAGCGCCATCTCCGCCAAGGGCGACGCCGGCGGCGGCTTGTCGAACAGCTTGTCCAGCGGCAGCGTCGGCCGCTGAAAACCATTCCGCCCCCCGCGGTTCTGCGGCTTGCCTTCCGTGATGATGTCTGAACCTTCGGCCATTTCCGGCGATGCTAGCGAGGGGTCGCCGCCGGATCGCCCAACCCGCCCCACCCGACAGCAAGCGTGCAGACATTCAAGCGTTGTCCACGCGTAAACGATCGGGAAAACTGAGCAAATTGGCAATGAACGCGCGGGTGTCGCCTAGCACCCCCCAAACCACGCATTCAAGAAGTCAAAGATGTCCTGCACCGCCAGCCCGCCGCCGTTGAAGTCGGCCGCCGCGTTCCCCGCCAGCCACGCGTTCAGGAAGTCGAAGATGTCCGGCACGCCCAGCGTCCCATCGTGATTGAAGTCCGGCGCACACGCCACCGGCAGCGACTGTGCCGCCGCGAACAGCCCCACGTGATCGATGTTCAGCGACACCGGAAACTCGATGATCCCGCCCGGCAGGTCCTGGCGTGTCTCGAAGGTGATGTTCACCCCCATCCGGTTGATGGTGCCGAACTCCCGCGTGTCGTTCCCCGTCAGCGGGTTCGTGTCCACGAACGACGCCACCGGTATGTTGATCATCGTCGGCCCCGGCGCGCTCAGGATCACGCTCGCCTCCCACTCGTCGTCCTCCTCGATCGCGTCGATCACCCCGTTGTTGTTGTCGTCCTCCCGCAGCACGATCCGCAGCTTCAGCTGCTTGCCCTGCATCGCCGGCACATCCACCGCCATCGAGAAAAACCCCATGCTCGCCGGCGTCGATAGCGCCGGCCGCGCGATCGCCGACGCCCCGACCGTGAACCCCGCGACATGGAAGAAGGCGTCGTGCCGAAAGTTCGCCCAGCACCGCAGCGTGTTGCCCGAGTGCAGCGTCGGCCCGGGCGTGATCTCCGCCCCATACGCCGCCACCCCGCCGAAATACGCCGCCAGCCCCTGGAACTGGTTCGCCGCCGAGTCGCACTCGTTGGGCAGCGTCGGCTGCGCCAGCGCCGTCATCGAAAGCCCGCCGAGCACCGCCAACGCGCCAATGGTGGAAACGATCTTCATGGTCCTGCTCCTGTCTCGAAAACCCCTGAAAATCCGCCGGACCGCGCGAGCGGGCGGACGGAAGCGTCGCCGCGGCCCCGTCGTGGGCCGCACTCCGCGAGAGAAACCGATCGCGTCATGGCGATCAGTTGAAGGTGGCCGTCAGCGTCCCCACCGTCAGTGTGTCGCCCGCGCTGATGTGCGGGAAGTTCTGCGGAAGCGGCGGCTCGTTGTCGTTGGGGTTGTCGTCCACCACCGTGTCGGAGAACTGGATCTCCGCGTGCCCCAGCGCGTTGGTCGTCACCAGCGCCACCGGCACGCCGTTGATCTGCACCTCGAACTGCGTGTTCGCCGCCGCGCCGTTCACCTCAACGGTGAATCGCTGGCTCAGCACCGGGCCGATGGTGCGCTCGCGATAGTCGCCCTTCGCCTCCAGCGGCGTCCCGGTGCGGATGCGGGCCCGCACGCGGTAGTCCGCGGCCTGCGCCGCCGAGGCCAGCGCACCCGAGAGAACGGTCCCGGCCAACAGGCCGACGATCATGGTCTTGCTCAACATGGCACAAACTCCAAATGGCCGGAGGGGGATATGGGGAAGGTTCAGCAGAACAACGCTGTCCCGCCGATCCGGGCTCCGGCGCCCGGCACCAAGACATGCGGAACCCGGGTCCGATTACTGTCACGCTTTCCCGTTGGCCCCGAACTTGGCTGGCATTGGCCCCGCGTGGCGTTCTCGGACCCTCCGAGTGTCACAAAGCCATCCGGGGGATCCCCGCGTGGATGAATCACTTCCCCGATTCTGTCGATTCCATGCGGGTCTGCTCTCCCCAGATCGGCGCGCCCCGTGCGCCCGATGGTGCGGGGAGGGCGTGTTTTGAGCCGCCGCGCCATGATCTGCGCGGGGCCGAGGTCTGTGCGTGCCGACGCTTCGGAAAGATCTGCCACCCGTCGAGGTTGAAGCGCTATACGAGCGCCTCAATCGCATGCTCGACGGCGTGGGGATCGAGACCCAGCCCAAGGTCGCCCAGCGCCTCGTGGAACTCTCGCAGAACCCCGACGCCCAGATCCGCGACTATCACGAAACCATCCGGACCGACGCGGCCATGACCGGGCGCGTCCTCCGCATGGCCAACTCCGCGTTCTACGCCCAGCGCCAGCCCGTCACGCGCCTCGAACGCGCCCTCGTCATCCTCGGCGTCGAGAAGACCAAGGCCATCTCGCTCGGCTTCTTCCTCAGCCGCGCCGCCGCCGGCGCGGGCTCTCGCGCCATGAGCCGAAAGATCTGGGGCGAGTCGGTCTACCGCGCCAGCCTCGCCAGCGCGATGGCCAAGGCCACCTGCCCGCACCTCGCGCCGGAGGCGTTCATCGTCGGCCTCATGCTCGACTGCGGCCAGCCCCTCATGGCCCGGCTCATCGGGGCCGAGTACGAGCAGCTCCACGCCGAGGTGAAGAACCCCGTCCGCCTCAGCGCGGCCGAGTACGACCGCCTCGAGTTCACCCACACAGACGTCGTCTGCGCCCTGATGAAGCGATGGAAGATGCCCGCCGTGCTCGCCCGCCCCATCATCGCCCACCACGTCGCGCCGCAGGTCGGCAAGAGCACCGACCCCGCCGTCCTGCTCCACCGCCTCGCGTACTACGTCGGGGCCGTGCAGCTCGAGAGCTCCGCCTGCGGCAAGAGCCAGCCCATCGTCCGCGTCCCGCTCACCTCAATCGCCGAGCGCCTCTTCGAGGTGCTCCCCACGCAGGTCGAGGGCGTGGTGCGGGCCACGGGGCAGTCGTACCACGAGACCATTGGGGTGTTCAGCGACATCGGCGAGTCGCTCGGCGACGTCGATTCCATCTCCGACCAGGTCCAGAACCAGCTCGTCGAAATGATGGACGAGCAGATGCAGCGGGCCGTGCGCGCCGAGAACCGCGGCGGGCCCGAGCGCCTGCAGATCAGCGGCCAGACCATCGAGGTCGAGCCCGGCCGCGACGGCGAGGTCGTGGCCTACATCAACGGCAGCGACGGCCAGCGGATGATCTCCTGCACCGTCAGCCCGGTGAAGGAAACGCCCGAGACCGTGGGCCGGATGCTCGGGCTCGAGGAAGCCTCGCAGGGGGAACTGCTGGAGCTCATGCGGGTGATGCACCAGATGGCGGCGTGACGGCGTGCCAGACGGGGGATGTTTGGGCGAGCGCGGGGCGTGGTTGCGCGTAGAACAAATCGATCGCGGGCGCGAGCCCGGGCTGTCGCGTTGGCAATGTGGGGGGGACGGGTCAGTGGGTCCGGATATAGGATCGTCCATGATGAATCGCACTCTCAGTCGTTGCGTCGTTGGGCTTGGACTTGTGTGCGCCGTGGGCATGGCCCAGACGGCGTTTGCACAGGCCTACGGCATGTTCGCCAAGGAACCGCTCCCGATGATCCAGCGGAGCGTGCTGCCCGCGGAGACCGAGGGCCGCATGGCTGGCATCGGCTACGACCCGCTCACGGGATGCATGTACTTCGCCGCCGTGACCGCCAACGTGGTCCACGTGCTCGACAAGACCGGCATGGTGCAGGTGCAGACGATCAAGGACCTCAACGAGCCCAACGGCATCGCCGTGGCCTTCGACATCCGCAAGCTCGCCCTGAGCTGCGGCGACGGGTCGGTGCACATCTACTCCATCGGCTCCGAGGCCAAGAACGCGGCCGGAAAGGTCACCACCCAGGCGGGGATGCTCACCGAGGAGAAGGTCGTGAACCTCTCCGGCGAGGCCAACGCCATCCGCTACGACGTGAAGACCAAGCGGGCCTACGTCGGCCACGGCAAGTACGTGAGCTGGGTCGACGTGTCCAGCGGCGAGAAGTCGCCCAAGGGCGTGGAGATGCCCGGGCCGGTCAAGGGCCTCGTGCTCTCGCCGGACGGATCGAAGGCGTACGTGAACGTGCCCAGCAAGGGGCAGGTGATCGTCGTGGACACGACCAAGTGGGAGATCGCCGCCACCTGGACCCTCAAGGACGCGATGGGCAACACCCCGATCGCGATCAACGACGAGGGCACCCTGCTCTTCGTCGGCTGCCGCAACCCGGCCAAGCTGCTGGTGCTCGACACCGCCGATGGCGCGGAGAAGCAGCGCTTCGACCTGCCCAACGAGGACGCGACCGAGTGCTGGTGGGACGGGCGCGGCAAGCGCGTCTACGTGACCTCCGGCATGGGCAACGGGATGGTGACGATCATCTGGAACAAGCCCGCCGGCGCGCCCACACGCGACATCACCCCCGACCGGATCCGGATCGGCGAGATCGACAAGGCGCTCGCCGAGAAGGCGGGCGACGCGGCCAAGCTGCAGGCCGAGAAGGACGCGATCAACGCGCGGATCCAGAAGGCCGCCGATGAGGCCAAGGTCGCCAAGTGGTACGTCGAGCACAACATCGAGACCGCCACCGGCGCCCGGACCAGCCTGCTCATTCCCGAGCGCGGCCGCATTCTCGTGTGCGCCCCCAAGACCACCTACCCGACCTTTGTGTTCATCTATCTCACCCCCGGCGAGATGGAGCACCACGACAAGGACCCCAACCAGGGGCACTGAGAGGGTGAAGGGAACAGGCCACAGGGGACAGGCCACAGACTTGAAAGACCAACACAGAGCCCGGGCAGCGACCGGGCTCTGTTGCATTTTGGTCTGCACGTCTGTGGCCTGTGCCCTGGTCCCTGCGCTCTATTCGTCGTTGCCGTACCTGGGCGCGGGGATCACCAGCGCGACGAGAACGCCGGGGATGTAGAGCAGGCCGATCCACCACAATGCGCCCGCGGGTCCGTGGGCCCGCGTGACCAGCCAGCCCGCGCCGAACGTGCCCGCCGCGGCGATGAGGCGGCCGGCGTTGTACGTGATGCCGCACCCGAGCGTGCGGAGCAGCGTGGGGAACAGACGCGGGATGTAGAGGGGGAACATGCCGAACACGCCGAGGATGAAGAACGAGGTGATGCAGGCGACGGGGTAGATGGTGTCGAGCGTGGGCGGGCGGGCGAAGCCGAAGCAGAAGCACGCGAGGCCGACGAGGAACATGAGGGAGAACGAGACGCGGTAGTTGGTGAAGCGGGCGAGATAGGTGGCGAAGAAGTTCCCGGCGATATTCGCCACCAGCGACCAGACGGTGACGCCGACAATCAAGGCCTGCTGGCGCGGACGGTCCCACGTGCTGACCTCGGGGATGGCGCGGACGACCTCCGGCAGGAAGAGCCAAAAGGCCCAGACCGTGGTGAGAGGCACGCCCGTGAGGAGGATGGTGAGGATGGTGGTGCGCCAGAGGTCGCGTGAGAAGAGCGCGGAGATCGGCGGGGGTTTATGGGCGTGGCGCTGCTCTTTCCACTGCTCGGGCTCGGGAACGGCCCAGCGGATCCAGACGGTGAGGAACGCGGGGATGACGCCGATGAGGAAGACCGTGCGGTACTCGAAGCCGGAGAGCCATCGCGAGGTGAGCGCGGCGGCGATGCACCCGATCATGTAGCCGGATTGCAGGGCCGCGCTGGCCCAGGCGCGGTGGCGGCCGGGAAGCGTCTCGCTCACGAGCGCGGAGCCCGCGGCCCACTCGCCGCCGATGCCGAGGGCGGCGATGAAGCGGAAGATGAGCAGGTGCCACCACGTCTGCGAGAAGTAGCAGAGGCCGGTGAAGCAGGCATAGGTGAGGACGGTGAGGGTGAGCGTCCGAGCCCGCCCGAGGCCGTCGCCGATGCGCCCAAACACCGCGCCGCCGATGGCCCACCCGACGAGGAAGACCGCGCCGATGATGGTGAACTTGATGGTGATCTCATCGGCAAGGCCCTGGAGCGCGGCGTCGGCCCCCGGCGCGCCGGGGATGATGCCGTGCTCCTTGGCCACAAGTTGCTGGACGAAGGGGCGCCCGACCATGACGTACAGAAAGCCGTCGAGGCCGTCGAATCCCCAGCCGAGGGCCGCGGCGAAGAGGGAGGTGCGTTGGGTCTTGGTGAGGCCGAGCATCGGGCGGAGCATACCAGAGTGGTAGTGCAGAGTGCGGAGTGCAGAGGGCTGAGTGTCGAGTCAGGATTGGGGGGTGCCGCACTCGGGGCAGGGGGTGTGGGGCGGGAGGCCGGCGCGGTCGTAGCCGCACTTCCGGCACGCGTGCAACATGGCGCGGCGGTGGGCGAGGGTGTCGAGGCGCCAGGCTGTTCCCGCGAGCCCGAGCGCGAGCAGGGCGGGGGTCCAGAACTGCACCGCCATGTACGCGTGCACGGTGTCGATGCTCCATGTGGGCCACCAATGCCTCTCGTCCGACGGGTCTATCCGGCCCAACTCCCAGACGGCAGCGGAGGGGCCCACGGCGCGAAGGTCGCAGTTAATGAAGACAGTGCCGCGTTCGACGCACATGAAGCAGCGGGGCGACTGGCGCATGATGTACCACCGCTCGCTCGCCACCCACGCGCACGCCAGCACCACGCACACCGCCGCCCCTCCCCATTTCACCGTCCTTCGAATTCTCGGGTGCGGCCGCATGCGTTGAGTGTACATTCCCCCGTCTCTCTCCGTGCCCTCTGTGGTCTCCGTGTTGAAGGCCTTGCCTCCCGCCGCGAACTTCGCGCCTCCGCGCGAAACACGGCTTTTCTGGCGCTCAGGCTGGGTGCTTCATGACGTTAGTGGAGGGGTGCCGCACTCGGGGCAGGGGGTGTGGGGCGGGAGGCCTGTGCGGTCGTAGTGGCAGTGGGGGCATTGCCAGTCGAAGTGACGTCTTCGTAGCAGAACCAAGCAAGCTATGCCTGAGGTCAGGAGTGATACAGCCAGCGCAACGCGAATCAGCCAGGTCGGTGCAACCGCAACGATCCCGACATGGGGGACCGATTCGAGCGCGGCCTCTGAACGACGTATGGCGTCCAAGACTACTGCGGTCGCGTAGTCCCATTTGCTTGCCAAGGTCGCAAACTGCATCTCTTCGTCTCGGTCTCGCTGCCACTCGGCATCCGATTTGGGTAAGTTGCGTTCGGCCTGGCTGATGCTACCCCATTGAACGAACACCACCGCATCGTTGACGGATAGAAGGCGATCCTGACGAACCGTGACAACGACCGCATTTCCACTTGTCAACGTGCGACGGCCTCCGAAGTGATAGGGTCCGGTGAATGTTGCCACCATGGCGAGGGTCGATGCAACTAGTACCAGCGCGCAGAGGCCTGCTGCAGCCCAAGCGAGCAGTTTGCGCGGACGAGACCTAGGGGGCATGGCTTACAGTCTACCGCGCAATCACTGTCGCCCTTCCAGGGCTTTGGATTCATGAGACGAGAGGTGGATGAGGCGCGAGTTGACCGTGGGCTTACGCCCACGGCAAGGGACTTACGGCCCTCCGGGCCCTAGGAGGCGAGTGTGCCGCACTCGGGGCATGGCGAAGTGGGTGGGAGACCGGTGCGGTCGTAGCGGCATTTGGGGCAGACGCCGATTCGTTTCTTGGCGCGGTAGGTGCGGTATCTGTTGAGGGCGGTGAGCGCGAGGTAGGAGACGGCGGACCAGATGGCGAGGTCGGCGAGGAGGCCGAGCCAGAGGGGAGTGCATGGGAGGGTGCCGAAGAGGTCGGAGGTTCGGGAGAGGAGAAGGCCGCCGTGGGTTGAGTGAATGACGAAGTAGCCCCGCGAGGGGGCGAGGGCGAAGTCGGTGCGGCATGTGAGCGCGCGGAAGGGGAAGCCGACGGCGTCGGTGTCGGAGCGATCGATGCCGGACCATGAGGATGGGAGCGTGACCCACGTGGGCGGGGTGGCGAGGCCGTTGTAGAACGGGCCGCTGGGGTTGATGGGTTCGATGGCGGTGTAGTCGCGCAGGAGCGTGTGCGAGGAGCGGACGCCGAGCGAGTTCTGGTGCGCGGCGTGGACGCCGATGGTCCAGCGGATCGGGAGACGATTGCGGAGCGCGGCGGGGGCGAGCCAGGCGCTGGAGAGCGTGGCGAGGAGGGCGAGGAGGAGGGCGGTGATGATGCGCCGGGTGGGCATGGGTTGAAGGAGATGGCCGGGGATTGGCCGGAGTCTACTTCTTAAAGGACACGCGGTTCGTCCGCCATCCGGGCGAAAGACGGGGCTGGATGGGGTTGTGTTGTTCGAGGGCGGGGGACTACCCCCTCCGGTCTCGCTGCGCTCGAGAGCCGCGAGCGTCCTGCTCGAGACCTCCCCCGCTGGAGCGGGGGAGGGGGCTACGGGATGTGCAGGCGGAGGACGGGTTCGCCTTGGCGGAACTGGGAGGTGGTGTGCTCGATCTTGAGCTTTTCTTCGGCGGTGCGGCCGAAGGTCTGGCCGTGCTTGAGGATCGGGCCGCGCTTGAGGAGGTAGGCGGTGGTGGAGAAGGCGAGGAGGCGGAGATCGCCGAGGGGCATGTGGGTGTCGATGATCTCGAGCTCGCGGTGGCCGAAGTCGGCCATGCCGTGGGTGGTGAGGGTGTAGGGGCCCTGCGCGGAGTCGCCGGAGATGCGGAGGCCGACCCAGAGCATGGAGGGCGGCTCGCCGTCGGCCGCGCTGTCGAAGCCGTTGAGGGCGTCGAGGAAGAAGCGGGGCTTGTGGACGTGGCCGCCGTTGCCCCAGTAGATGCCGAGGCCCTCGCCCGCGGCGCACACGCAGGCGGCGATGCGGGAGATGTCGATGGCCTCATCGACCGCGCTTCCGGCGGGCGAGGTGAGGATGATGGCGTGGGCCTTGTGGGGGGCGAGTTGTTTCTCGGCGTCGGGCCACATCCACGAGACCTGGCACGCGGCGGGGATCTCATTGCCGGGGATGGGCATGGGCATGACGGCGACCATGACCGACCGGGTGGGAAGTTTGAGCTCGATGACGGCGGAGTCGCCGCGGGGCGTGGGGGACTTGGGACCGTCGGGCGCGGCGGCCTTGTGGGAGATGGGCGGGAGCGTGGGGAAGAACTTGGCCCAGGCGCGGACGATGCGATCCGGTGTGAGGCCGAGCTCGCCCTTAAGGCAGACCATGCAGAGCTGGGGGCCGGATTGGGGTTCGGGGGCGGAGGGCTTTTTGAAGAGTCGGCCGAGCATGGGGGAGGGTACAAAGTGCAAAGTGCAAAGTACAAAGTGCAAATCAAGGCATTTGGCCGCACTCGGGGCAGGGTTGATTGGGGGGTGTGGCGCGGAGGTCGTAGGCGCAGTGGGGGCAGAGGCCTTTGCGGCGGCGGACCGCGCGGCGAAGTGCTGGCAGGCCAAAGAGGAGGAGCGACCAGAGTACGGCGTACAAGGCGATGTCGATCAATAGGCCGCGCCACACGGGCCAGAACGGAATCACGCGGCAGTTGGGTTGGCCGCGGACGTCGGGATTGCCTTGTATGACCAAGGCGCCGGCGAAGGAGTCGATGTCGCTGGCATTGCCTTGGATACGGCCGCGGGTCTGATACCAGAAGGCGATGCACGGCCATCCGTAACCGAAATCGGCGCCGGTCAGGTTTGTCGGCCAACGCGCGAACGGATCGGATGATGGGAGCAAGGTGGGGAGGGTTCGCCGCGTGGGCGCGCGGCCGGAAGAGAACTCGCCCCAGTGGGCGGGAGAATCGAGCACGCGGGGGCGGGGCAGATTGGGATTGGAGTGCTCGGATTGTCGGGCAAGGAAATCGCGAATGACGGCCGCCGGATCTTCCTGCGGGGGCACGGAGGGTGGCGGGATTTCACCTGAGTCGGACGGCGGTGGGCTGGTGAAGTAGTCTCGGGTGAGTTCGTTCCACCAGCACGTCGTGAGGCCGGTGCGCCGAATCTCGTGGACGACCCACGGGCGGTCGGCGATGATAAACGTCCGTGTGAGCCGCTGCGGGCGGTACTGTGGGAATCCGTAGGGGACCCTGAGGAACAGGCCGCACGCGGCGGAGACAAGGAAAGTGGTCAGCGCGCCGAGGATGAGGCAAAGGGCAACGCGGTGCAGCAATCGTTGCCTGTGCGTGTGAGAAGTTGCGTTGGGGTGAGAGTGCACGAGGGGTGTACCAGCGGCCGGCCCGCAGGCTTCGCGGAGAGTCAGACTCGGATTCGGGGTGCTGCGCCGCACTCGGGGCAGGGGGACGTTGGTGGTGTGGCGCGGAGGTCGTAGGCGCAGTGGGGGCAGAGGCCTCTTCTCGCGCGGCGGCGGGCGCGGAGGGAGCGGGCCGCGCGGGTGAGGAGGAGGATCGTGGCGGCGAGGAGGGTGCCGTCGATGAGTGTGTTGGCGAGATAGGCGGGCCAGCGTGGGTGGTAGACGAGGTAGCCGACGCCGCCGAGGGGGAAGAAGCGCGGGTCGGTGACGATGCCCGAGAAACGCATGGTGCGAGAAGACTGCGTCGTGCCGATGGAATCGGCGCGGCCTTCAGCGCAGAGGAAGGGCCAGCCGGCCGCGTAGCGCGAGGCGAGGTGGGCGGTGTAGGACATGTTGGGCCGGGAGTACGCGCCGGTGCGGGCGGGCCATGCGGCGGGATCGGCGAGGCCCGGGTGCAGGCTGGCGGGCGGCCAGGGGGCGGTGGCGGCAGCGATCTCAGGCGCGCCGGGTGGAACGGTGTTGTGCTCGAGGTAGCGGCGGGTTTTCGCGGATGGGGGATTGGCCATCACGGTGATCGAGCGCACCCCGGGGAAGCTGGAGACGAAGACCGAGATGGTCTCGGTGTCGGTGTCGAGATCGCCGTCGGGTGCGCCCGGGGCGAGAATGTCGGTGGGTGGCTCGGTGCGGGCCAGTGTGCGGGAGAGATACGTGAGGCCCCAGGCAAGAGGGATCTGCAGCGCGGATGCGATGATGAGGCAGGTGAGCCAGAGGAGGAGGCGCGGGCGCCAGGATGAGCGGGGCGGGCGGGGCATGAGAGATTTGAGGAGTTTACAGGATGGGTGCCGCGGAGTTCGGGTGATTCGTTCGCCCTCCGGGCGATACCGGCAAGGTGCAATCACCAGAGGCTTGCTCGTCCATCAGAGCATCGCCTCGCCGCGCCTCTGGCAACGATCGGAGCGCCCTCCGGGCGGGAGGCGGCCACGGGCAGGATGCCCGTGGTACGTAGAATCGGGCATGGTGAACATTCAGACGACGTACATCGGGAACAAGAAGTGCGAGCTGCGGCATCCGGAGGGAGCGGTGCTGCGGACGGATGCGCCCAAGGACATCGGGGGCGATGCGTCGGCGTTCAGCCCGACGGATCTGGTGGCTGCGGGGCTGGCGGCGTGCATCCTGACGACGATCGCGATGTACGCGGAGCGGAACGGGTTCAAGATCGATGGGGCGACGGCGCGGGTGGAGAAGCACATGACCACGCCGCCCTCGCCGCGGCGGATCGGACGGCTGCCGGTGGTGGTGACGCTGCCGGCGAGCGTGCCGGCGGAGTGGCGGGAGCGCGTGGAGCGGGTGGGGCACACGTGCCCGGTGCATGCGAGCTTGCATGTGGAGGTGGAGGCGCCGATTACGTATGAGTATGTGTGAGGGGAAAGGGAGGGGTCAAAGCACAAAGTTCAAAGCACAATGCACAAATTCTGAGACATGGGGTGCGGCGTTGAATTTGTGATTTGAGCTTTGCGCTTTGTGTTTTCAGCGTCTCGGCGTGCCGCACTCGGGGCAGGGGAGGCTGTCGGGCGTTGCGTGGAGGTCGTAGTTGCAGGTGGGGCAGCGGCCCTTGCGCGTGCGGAGCGTGCGTCGGAGGATGCTGATCGGGAGCAGGATGGCGACGGCGAGGGCGGCGTAGAAGATGGTGTTGAGGGCGTAGCCGAGGGGCATGGGGTGGTAGCAGAGCGCGGCCTCGCGGGAGCGGGGAAACGTGTCGAGCAGGGGCGAGCGGGTGTAGATCAGGCCACGGAGGGTGGTGGTGGATTGGTCGGGGCTGGTGTCGACGCGGCCGCGCAGGCTGAGGAAGGGCCAGCCGATGGCCTCGAGCTGGGTGAGCGTGATGCCGTAGTTGACGCCGGGGATGGACGGGGGTGCGCCTTGCTCGGGCCACTGCGCGGCGTCGGCGATGGCGGGGAGGGCCTCGCGGATCGGCCACGGGTGCGTGGGGTTGGTGTCGAAGGGCTCGCCCGGGTTGGAGCGGTTGACGTGCAGGGCCGAGGCGCTGACGGAGGACCAGCCGGAGATGTGGATCCAGCGCGAGCCGGGGTAGGCGTTGTTCTCAACCTTGATGACGGCGATGCCGGAGGTGGAGCCCTTGGGGGCGGGGATGAGCGTGGAGTTCTCGGTGAACGCGCGCGGGCGGAACGTCAGCACCCAGACCCACGCGAGGGGAACCTGTATGAGGGCGGAGGCGAGGAGGCAGAAGAGGCAGAGGTGGAGGGGGGAGTGCCGAGTGCGGAGTGCCGAGTGCCGAGTGCGCGGCGGGGGAGTTGTGGCAGGCTCGGGCATTGGGGTGGGATTATGGGCGCGTGTGGCCGCACTCGGGGCAGGGGGCAGTGTGTGGGGTGGCGCTGCGGTCGTAGGCGCAGCGTGGGCATTGGTTGTTGCGGAGGCGGCGGGCGTAGCGGTGGGCTGGGAACCAGAGGGCGAGGGCGAGTGTGGCGAGGGTGAGAGCGAGGAGCCAGTGGGGGATGCTGATGAGGCGTGTGTCTTCGCCTTGGCGGAGGAACCGGGCGCTGCCGAGACCGAGGAACGCAAAGTCGGCGGGGGAGTTCCAGTGCATCGCGGGGCGTGAATCGGGTGTAATGGCGGATGAGGGGAACATGTCGGCCGACCAGCCGCGCCACGACTTCCAGGTGTCGAGTTCGTCGGGTGTCGAGGCGAGGCTTCGGTACTCGCTCAGGCCGAGGGAGAGTTCGCCGGGGAACTGGGCGAGGCGGAGCGTGCGGGCGCGGAAGGTCCACGAGTCGGGCTCGCCGTCGGATGCGCCGGGGGCGACGATGGAGCCGAACTTGCGGCTGGCGGTGAGGATGCGGGAGTGGCTGAAGGCCCAGCCGGCGAGCGTGAGGGCGATGAGGAAAAGCGTCGCGGCGAGGGCGAGGCGGGTGGGGAGGGATCGCCGGGAGAGTGTGGGCGGCGTGGGGGTGGTCGGCGCATCCATGCGGGGCGAGTTTAGGGCGTGGGGCGGCCGCACTCGGGGCAGGGGGATTCTGGAGTGATACCTGCTCGTGAGTATCCGCAGCTTGGACACTGGTTGCGGCGTCTGCGCAGCGTGCGGCGGAGGGCGCCGTGGAGGAAGAGCGGGGCGTACCAAGCGGCGGCGAAGATGAGGGTGTCGAGGAGGAAGTTGAGGGGGAGCGGGCGGAGGGGGAGCGTGCAGGGGGCAGACGGGCCGTAGGAGCGCTCGCCGAGGGTGCGCATGCGGTTGCCGGGGAGCGGGATGGACCAAGCGTGCTCGCGTGTGAGCGAGGGGGTGCGCCGGTGGATGGAGGCGAGGGCGAGGAAGGGGAAGCCGGAGGCCTCGACGCTGCACCAGTCCTGATCGTCGCCGCGCGGCCAGGGAGTTTGGGCGGGGTCAACGAGCCAGGGGATGGTGATGGAGCGGAGGGAACGCGGGACGAGTTCGTCGGGCGGGACGTGGGCCTCGTGGTAGAAGTACATGGCCGAGCCGAGGAGCAGCGGGTAGTCGGGCCCATGGGCCGAGGCGAAGATGGAGACGCGGCCGGGGGCGAAGAAGCCGGAGATCTTCAGGCCGTTCTTGGGGCCGCCGATGTGCGGGTAGGAGACCTGGCCGCGCGTCGGGTGGATGGTCTGCGAGGAGCCGATGCCGGGGGTGGGGATGTTGGCGCAGGCGAGGGCCCAGGCGACGGCGATGGTGGTGAGGGTGCCGAGGGCGAGGGTCAGAAGAAGGCGGGGGATGGAGGGACGCGAGGGCACCGGGGCATCTTAATGAAGTGTGCGGCTGCAGGCGTGAAGGCGCAAAGGCGTCGTATGCTCGGGCGTGGACGAAGCGAGGCACTTAGCACGGGATGAGCGTGGGGGCGATGCCGCGTTCTGGGCGGCGTTTGAGGGGGAGCGTGCGCGGGTGCTTCGGCGGCGGATGGTGTGGTGCTGCGGGATACTGCTGGGGCTGCTGGGGATCAGCGTGCTGGGGACGTGGTTTGAGTATCAGGAGGTAGTGGAGGGGAAGCCGACGCCGCTGGAGTGGGTGGTGCTGGGGATGCTGGACGATGTGGCACTGGGGGCGCTGCTGGTGGCGACGCTGATGTATGTGCTCGCGGGCGTGCCGGATCGGCGGCGGCTGGTGGGGGCGATCACGATCTCGTCGGTGGCGATCATGTGCGTGGCGACGGTGTTCGAGATCATGCGTGGGCAGGTGCACCAGACGGATGTCTGGGGGGATCGGCTGGTGACGCCGATGGATCCGGGATTGCTGGCCGCGCGATGGGCGCTGTATGTGTGCACGCTGCTGGTGACGGTGCCGCTGATGGTGATCCCGATGCGTGTGGGCGAGTCGGTGCGGATCGCGGGGGCGTGCTGGGTGGTGTATATGGCGCTGATCGTGTTCCAGGGGGGCGCGAGCGCGGCGGTGGCGTGCGAGTATGGAGCGATGGCGATCGCGGCGGTGATCCCGGGGATGTGGTTCAGCGCGCTGCGGTATCGGCGGTTCGACGCGGCGTTCCGGCATCGGGATTTGCAGGGGAAGTTCGGGGAGCTCGCGAAGGAACTGGGGCAGGCGCGACGGCTGCACGAGGCGCTGCTTCCCGCGCCGATCGAGAGCGGGCCGGTGCGGGTGAAGTTTGTCTACGAGCCGATGCGGGAGATCGGCGGGGACTTTGTGTTCGTGGAGCGGGGGCCCGGAGATGGGGCGGTGTGTGTGGTGTTGATTGATGTTTCGGGGCACGGGGTGGCGGCCGCGCTGGCGGTGAACCGACTGCATGGAGAACTGGTGCGGATGTTCGGGGCCGAGGGAAAGTCGATAACGTCCGCGCGGGTGATCGAGAACCTGAACGCGTATGTGTATCTGACGCTGGCGGGGCAGGGCGTGTTTGCGACGGCGGTGTGCGTGTGCGTGAAGGCGGGGGGGAATGGCGAGTGGGAGATGGAGTGGAGCAACGCGGGTCATCCGCCGGCGATGATGCGATCGCGGGCGGGGGCGGTGCATCGGCTGGATCCGACGGCGACGATGCTGGGGGTGCTCGAGCCGGAGGGGTATTCGGGGGCGGCGCGGCGGATGGCGATGATGCCGGGGGATGTGGTGGTGGCGTATACGGATGGGCTGATCGAGGCGCGCGGGGAGGGCGGGGAGGAGTATGGGGTTGGGCGCGTGGAAGCCGTTGTTCGCGGGGGCGAGGGAGCGGCGGAGACGCTGGCCCGCGCGGTGGCGGGGCATCGGCGCGGGCGTGTGATGGATGATCTGCTGGTGGTGGAGGTTGGGGTGGTGGGAAGTGCGACGATCGTGAGCGGGCGTGCGGAGATGCGCCTTGCCGAGGGTTGATCGATGGGCTCGGGTGGAGAGTTCGCTCGCCCTCCGGGCGAAGGCCAAAGCGTGTCGAGGACGAAACACCAATGCCTGCGTTTTTGCTCGGTGTCCTATGAGGATTTTGGATACGAGGCAATCCGCGGGATCCGCCCCCCGCCCCCCACCCCCGAGCCTCATCCCGGGCGTATCAGCGGGTGTTGGTGACTTCGGGGCCGAAATCGACGCCCGCGAGGCCGCCGCGGGTCCAGCGGTAGCGGCCGGCGAAGTTCTCGCGGGTGCTGCCGTCGGAGGTGGGGGCTTCGTACTGGAACGGGACGTAGTGGATCTCGGTGGAGAGGGTGAGGTTGCGCGGGAAGAGCGGGTTCCAGCCGAGGCCGGAGTCGCGCGTGCGGCGGTCGACGACCGAGGAATCGAAGTGGAGCACGGGCTGTGACGCGGCCGGGTGGGCCCAGTAGAGCACCTTGCCGGCGTGGCGCTGGTGGGTGTCGTGCATGTGGACCTTGACGGAGGGGAAGGCGACCTGGTCGGTGCGGTTGCCGCCGACGCGGGTGCCGTCGTGGAAGCCGTAGAGGTAGTGGTTGGGTGCGCCGCTCTGTGAGATGCGCAGGTTGGAGGTGGGGCTGGAGTCGTAGGTGGCGGGGATGGTTTCGTAGCTGGAGGCGTAGGGCTTAGGGCGGAATGCGTTGCCGAAGTTGGGGTCGTTGAAGCCTGGCGCGGGGTTGGCGGTGAAGGACGGTTGGTCCGTGCCGAATGCGCCCGCGTTGAAGGCGGGGATGTCGCGCTGCCAGAGTCGCAGGCAGCGATCTTCCGGGCACGCGGCGATGGGCTCGGGGAGCTTGCCGGAGAGATACTCGATCATGACGAGGTGGGTGTAGTCGACCGAGGGCGTCCACGCGGTGGGGGGTGCGAAGTTGGGCTCGGTGGCGGAATAGCGGCGGATGATGTCGGTGGCTTGGCGGGAGTTGGCGGCCGCGACGGTGGGGACGTTGGAGGTGACGGTGGTGAGATCGGGATACTCCGAGGGCATGTTGGTGAGCGTCCAGGAGTAGGCGGCGAGGAGGCCCTTGAAGTCGGCCGCGTAAGAGGCGTTTGCGACGCCGAGCTGGCGGAGGTTCGAGCGGCAGATCGCGCCGCGGGCGGCTTTGCGCGCGCCGGCGAGCGCGGGGAGAAGGATGACCAGCAGGAGCGCGATGACGCCGATGACGACGAGGAGCTCGATGAGTGTGAAGGCGCGGCGGGGCGACACGGGAGACCCTCCTGGATGGGTTGGGGGACATTTTCAGTCTAGCACAACTCTGGGAGTTGTGCTAGACGATTGTTCGGCTATACTGCGCTTGGGAGGGCAGAAGACATGGGATACCCGAACAAAGATCTATCTCGCGAGCCGGCCGCTTCGCGGAGCGGGATGTACAGCGTGGGAGAGAGCCTGCGCGTGGCGCTTGCGGCGGTGCTGGCGGAGGCGGGCGCGGCGGGCATGCGGCCGGTGGCACTGGCCCGTGCGCTTCGGATTGATGACTCGTTGGCCGCGCGGCTGGTGCGGTCGGTGCGGGCGAGCGAACCGCTCTCGTCGCTGCGCGAGTTGCCCTCGCCGCAGGGGTTGAGGTTGTTTCTGGAAGCGGCCGGCCGCGCGGGCGTGACGGAGGCGACGGCGGCGCGGGCGGAGGAGGCGGTGGGGCGGTTTGCGCAGTTGATTGATGGGTTGCCGCTGGGGCGGGCGTCGCTGAATACGGCGATCGATGGGTGGATGCCGAGCGGCCGGGCCCGGGCGGAGCGTGCGGGGAAGCAGGCGGTGTACAAGGCGCTGTCGCAGACGCTGGGGTTCACGGTGGACACGTGCTGCTTTGCGGTCGCGATTGCGCCTTCGGCGGTTGGGGGGGCGGGGGATGCGTGCGATGCGATCTCGTTTATTGCGTACGACGGGGTACGGCGGCTGCGCGAGGGCGCGCCGATTCTGCTGCTGAGCCACAACAAGCCGGATGGGAGTTCGTCGCGGGGGTTGCCCCCGCCGATCGTGGAGACGATCGATGGGGAGCGCGAGGTGATGGATGCGCGGAAGTTCCTGCTGGAGGATGTGGGTGAGGGGCGGGGGCTGCCGGTGCGGCTCATCGAGCGCGGGCACCACAGCCGGATCTTGCTGGAGTCATCGACGCCGCCGCTGAACGTGCCGATTTCGGCGGCCGCGGCGTATGTGACACGGAATCAGTTCCGGCGGTTCCGGACGGCGGAGTGCACGACGGAGGCGCTCTTGATGGCGACGAAGACGCCGATGCGCGTGTATGTGCAGGATGTGTTCATACACGAAGATGTGTACCCGGGGTTCATGCCGAATGTGACGGCGCGGATGGATGGGTTGACGTTTGATCCGCTGGCGCGCGATGCGGAGTTGCTGGAGGTGGAGCGGCTGGACCTGGATGTGGAGATGGTGCGGCTGGGATGGGGGCTGGAGCGGATCGGGGTGAGGGAGTGGGGCGGGTATGAGCGGGCCTTGCGCGGGGTGTTTGGGCGCGCGGGGTGGGATGCGGCGCGGTTCCGGGCGTATCGGGTGTATGTGAAGTATCCGATGCCGTTTGTTTCGATGACGACGTGGTTTGAGTTGCCGGAGAGGCCGCGATAGAGCCGGGCTTGCCGAGGCGGGGAGATGCTGGGGATGCGATGTCAGGAGGCGGGGCGGCCCCCCCTCCCGACACCCTCCACCCCAGGGATTGAATCCCAGAGTTCTTGAGCGGAGGGAGCGTTTGTCGTCCGCACTCCGGACGAAGATGTGGAGACAAGGTGGGCGCGTGTGAGCGGAGCGCGAGGAGTAGTCCGGGCTTGGGCTCTCTCAGAGAGTGCGTGCGAGAGCTGGCCTTGCGGCTATGCGGCGCTTGTGTGGAGCGTGGTGGTACGGTGCTCGATTGTCCGCGCTCTTTGATAGGCCCACGCAACTCCGATTGCGAGTGGTATGAGCAGGAAGAGCTGGATGGCGGTAATCGTCCACTCGATGAAGGCGGGGTCGTGGCGTTGGCCCAGAACGATCCGGAACGGTGTTTCGTACGAGTATGAGGCCGAGCTGTCTCCGGGGGTCAGGCAGCCGGCCATAGGCACGTTGTTGCAGTCTTCTTCTGGGCGAGTGCCGATGCCGCCGGGCCGTCTGCGATAGGACTCGATGATGTTAACAAGCTGCGCGGCATGGGCTTTCTCGTCGGGATCGGAGAGGTCCATGCCCGCGGCCAGATACAAGGCCTTGACTGTGGCCGCGATATCGCTTGAGCCAACCAAGGAAGGCGGGAGATGCGAGGTGCGGATGATTCTGGCGGACACGATGTCGAGCACGGCACTTGGCCACACCGGGAGGTCGCCGTCGAGCCTGACGGTAAGTGTGCCGGATTCGGGCGCGCCGACGGCGGGGCCGTAGGTGTCCAAATCGATGATCGGGTGGTACGCGATGCGCGGCGGGGTGTAGCCGCGGCGGTAGTGCGCCTGATAGGTGTGGTGCAAGGCGGAGTTGGAGAAGATCACGCGAGGGAAGAGGGCGTTTGCGGACTCGTTCAGGAATGGGCGAAGGATGGAGACGAGCGCGATGCAGGCGACAACGAGCGGGAATCGTCGCGGAGGGGCATCGATGGTGGAGGGAGGAGCGAGAGTGCCATGGCCCGCGAGGTCTGCGCCGCACTCAGGGCAGATGGCTGTTGGTCCGGGCGCGGGAACGGGGTATTTGCACTTCCTGCAGCGGGCAATGAACAACTCGGGATGGCGTGGGCGGATGGCTCGGATGATGACCCATACGCACACCGATCCGACGATGAGGGCCACGATGATGTAGCCGAACCAGATGAGCCACTGCGGAACGAGCATGGCCAGATCATAACAAGTCGTGTGTCATGTATGGCCGGTTGTTGCTTGATCCGACTCAAGGGCAGGAACGAGTGTGGAACGGGGAAGTGAGAGTGCCTTTCTACGTCGATGATGCGTCCGCCCTCCGGGCGGAACAGCCACGACATGTGCACAGGCGTTCTGTGACGCTGACCAGAGGCTTGCTCGCCGAGCCTCGCGGCGCCTCTGGCAACCATCGCAGCGCCCTCCGGGCGAAGACGAGGGCCGCAGATGTGAAGTACGCGTAGGGTGTTGCGTTTGCGCGAGGTGTAACGAAAAACCCCGAGCTTGCGCTCGGGGTTCGCTTTGGGTGATTGGATGTTGGAGGGAGGGTGTGTCGCCCCATTGGCCCCCGCGTTACCGCGGGGGCTCTGACTGAGGCTTAGCGGGCGCCGGACTTCTTCTTGGTGTTGAAGTTCGGCATGCCGTCGCCCTTCTCGTACATGTCGGCGAACTTGAAGCCCTTGCGGGACTTCCAGGCCTTGCGGTGGTAGGCGTCGCTGGCGAGGATGGGGAAGAGGGCGGAGAGTTCGCCGAAGACCATCTGCTCGTGGACGATGTCGACCTTGCCCCAACTGCACGCTTCGCGGAGGGTGGAGCCGGAGAGGGCGCCGTCGCGGGAGTCGGCGACGGTCATCTGGATGGCGTACTTGTGCATGCCGATGTCGCCGCGGGCCTTGCCGCCCTTGCGCTCGTTGAGAAGCTCGGCCGCGACGACGATGTCCTGGGCGAAGTTCTTGGGGACGCCGCCGCCGAGCATGAGCAGGCCGGTGTCCTTGCAGGCGAGCTTGATGTCGGTGAGTTCGCGGAAGTCCTTGCCGGAGTCGATGGCGACCTGGCCGCGGCCTTCCTCGAGGGCCTCGGTCTGCTGGAGGACGATGCCGAATCCGGCGGAGCAGTCGCTGAAGGCGGGGACGAAGATGGGGACGCGCTTCTGGTAGCAGGTCTTGACGATGGACTCGTTCTTGGCGTACTTGGAGTTGTTGGCGAGATACGCGCCCATGGCCTCGATGAACTCGCGGGAGGAGTAGGCGCCGGGGGCGAACTGGTTGAAGATCTGGTGGGTGGCCGCGTCGCAGGCGCGGAGGTCGTCCTCGTTGATGTAGGTGTCGTAGATGCGGTCGATCATCATGTTGCGGAGGGTCATGTCGTCGACGGGCGGGGCCTCGGGGGAGCCGGGGGCGATGTAGTGCTTGAAGCCGAGGCCCTCGAAGAAGTCCTGGTCGACGATGTTCGCGCCGGTGGAGACGATGGCGTCGATCATGTTGTTCTCGACGAGCGTGATCAGGGCCTTCTTGAGGCCGGCGGAGATCAGCGAGCCCGCGAGGGTGACGATGACGGCGCAGTCCTTGTCCTTGAGCATCATCGAGTAGATGTCGGCGGCCTGTGCGAGGGTGCGCGAGGAGTAGGCCATGTCGCGGTAGGAATCGATGACGGGGCGGGCGTCGATCTTGGTGATGTCGATGTGCTGGATGGGGCGGGAGAGGAGGTCGGCTTTGGTCCACTTGGGCATGGGAGACTCCGAATGCAAAGGCCTCCGCCACGGAGTGGCGGGGTACCCGGATCGGCCAAGCCCCCCTGGCCGCAGTGTGTTTGGGTGCGCCCGGGGGTGGCGGGCGCGGACATTCAATCATATCACATGCGCCATGAAATGGAAGGGGCGCGGCGACGGCGGGAGGAGACGGCCATGCCGCAGAGGAGCCAGGAGACGCTCGCGGGGCAGGGTATGGTGATGAGATAGGCCTCCCGGCGCCCGACGGGGTCCACGCCTTCACCGGCGAAGCGCGTGCCGTCGGCGGAGACAACGGCGGGGCGGTCGAGGGTCCAGCCCTGGAGATCGACTCCGAGGGCGGTGAAGTAGTCGGTGAGTGTGAGCGTGCCGCGTTGCGGCGTCCAGACGACCGCGCTGGAGGCGGGCGTTGGCGATTGGTTCCAGCCGAGGAGAACGGAGGCGTCGGCGGTCATGCTCGAGGCAAAGAAGGAGTTCGTGCCGGACAGAGGCGGGATGGTCTGAAATCCAGTGGAGGCGTTCCAGAGCCAGGTGCTTTCCTGCAGCGATGGCGAATATGTGTCGGTGAAACCGGCGATGGTTGCCCCGTCGGCGGAAACGAGTTTCGGTCCCGCACCGACCGTCGCGGAATGCGGGAGGTTGGCGAGGATGGTCGGCGTGCCGCCGGTCCATCGCACAAGAGCCGCGTAGTTGGTGAGTGAGTTGTAGGAAGAACCGTAGATGGAGTTGTCGTCGGCGATGACGAAGGCCGCGGCGTGATTGGTAAGAGCGGGGAGCGGGAGTTGAGTGCCCGGCGTGACGTCGTTCCATCGGACGGGGAGTTGCCCGCCGGTGGTGAACGATGCCGAGCCCGCGACGAACGAACCGTCGCGGGAGATCTGCTGGGGTGCGCTGCTCGTGACGTTCGCGGGATTGACCAGCGGCTGCGTGGCCCCGGAGGTGAATCGGAAACCGGTGACGGCGGAGGGCGTGGTGCGAAAGCCGAAGATGATTGAACCGTCGGTTGAACTGGAGACGGGGATGACATCCACCCAACCGGGAGTGACCGGGATCTGGTGCAACTGGACCGCGGGTTCGGTTGTCCAGTAGAGGGGAACACGGGAGCCGAGCAGGCCGGAGGCACCCAGAACGGTGCGGCCGTCTGGAGAGATTCCCGTGACGGTGGTGGGGTTAGTAGCGTTGAGGAATCCGAGGCCCCGGATGCTCACCTGGGCCGAACATGCGGCGGTGAGCACGAGAGCGACCCCGGACATTGATCGAACAAGAGCGATGCGAGAGAGGTGCATGTGAGGACTCCACGTACGGGCACCCGCCCGATACGGGCCAAAGAAGGATCACATGCGCTCATGGCGCGGAATGCGGGCAAGAATGCGGAGGATTGATGGGAGGGAGCGGTGGATTGCTCGGAATCTGGTCGAATGGACGGAACGGGGGACCCCGGGCGTCTTCGGTGTTCCGGGGACGGAAGAAGGAGGAATTGCTCATGGTCCGCATGCGCTCGATCTCTCACCTTGCCCTCCCCGCGCTCATTGCCTGCGGTGCGATGGCATCACCGCTGGCGAACGCTCAAGCGCAGTCGAGGCCGATGACCAAGCCGCCGGACGGGACCTCGAACGTGCAGGTGCGGGTTGGCGGAGCGCCAGCGGCGATGCGGGCGCAGATGGGGGTGTCGCGGATCGAGAAGTATGCAAGGGTGCTGGGGCTGGACGCGACGAAAACGAGCGCGGCGAAGGACCTGTACGAGGCGTATCAGCGGGACTCGGCGAACGCGTCGAAGAAGATGCAGGACTCGATGCGGGATGCGCAGGAGGACATGAGCGCGGGGGATCACGCGGCGTTTGAGAAGGGGATCCAGAAGACGATGGCGGAGCAGGCCGCGGCGAGCGAGAAGCTGACGGCGACGTTCCTGTCGGACCTGAGATCGCTGCTGCGGCCGGAGCAGGCGGATCGGTGGGCGGGGTTCGAGCGGCTGCGGCGGCGGGAGCAGTATCTGAACTCGATGATGTCGATCGGCGGGATGGGAGTGGGCGGGAGCTCGGTCGACCTGATTCCGATCGTGGAGAAGCTGAGCGGGGGGTTGCCCGAGTCCGCGAGGGCGAAGGTGGCGGAGGTGATGGGGATGTATGAGGTGGACATCGATCGGCCGCTGAAGGACAGGCAGCAGAACTTCGAGGATGAGCGGAAGACGATGGGGGCGGTGCAGAACTTCGACGAGGATTCGTTCAAGAAGAAGATGGAGCGAGACCGGAAGGTTGATCTGGCGATCCGCGAGGTGAACCTGAAGTATGTGGGGCTGATTGCGGCCGCGCTGCCGGAGGATGTGGCGAAGACGTTCGCGGAGAACTACCAGGTGCGGGCGTTCCGGAGCATCTACCGGGAGTCGTCGGTCGCGAAGAAGCTGGCGCAGGCGCAGCAGATTCCCGGGCTCACCGCGGACCAGAAGTCACGGTTGAAGGCGGCGCAGGAGGCGTACAAGGCGGATGCGCGGCGGGCGAACGATGCGTGGGCCGCGGCGCAGCAGCGTGCGGAGACGGAGGGGCGGCCGACGGGCGGCGGGTTGATGGTGATGGGGCCGGGGATTTCGGGGGAAGAGAAGATCGATCCGGCGGTGGCGGATGCGCGGTCGGCGCGGCGGGCGATCGATGATGCGGCGCGGCAGAAGCTGGAGGGGATCCTGACGGCGGAGCAACTCGCGGAGATGCCC
The DNA here is from genome assembly GCA_044221735.1 of Phycisphaerales bacterium. GTDB lineage: Bacteria > Planctomycetota > Phycisphaerae > Phycisphaerales > UBA1924 > UBA4658. Next base: position 117,558 of record JBGAOP010000006.1, read on the forward strand.
AAGCCGAATCAGGGGATGATGGGTGGGCGCACGGTGTCGGTGATCAGCGACGGCACCGGCGAGGACATGGTGTTCGTCGGGGATCTGGACATGGGGGATGATCTTCCGCCGGAGGGTGGGGGTGGGACGGTGATCATCCGGACGGTGGAGGTCGGCGGGCACGGTGGCGGTGGTGAGGCGACGCGGCCGGGGAAGAAGCCGGATTGAAAGTCCGGCAGGGGAGCAGGGGAGTTAGTCTGCGATGGTGCCGTGCTGGGCCTTGAAGGTGATGGCGGCGAGGGCGCCTCCGAGGAGGGGCATGGCGACGTAGATCCAGAGGTGGGTGGCGTCGGCGCCGGACTTGATGGCGGAGATGATGCCGATGCCTAGGCCGACGGCGGGGTTGAAGGCTCCGCCGGAGATGGAGCCGCCGGCGGCGGCCGCGGCGGCGACGGTCATGCCGATGGCGAGGCCGTAGTAGGAGTTTCCGGCCGTCTGCCTGGTGGTGGCGACGTTGAGGACGACGAGGGCGAGGGCGAAGGTGAAGGCGGCCTCGACGATGAGGGCGGCGGGGAGGGAGTACTGGGTGGAGCGGTCGATGGGGATGGCCTTGCCGAAGATGAAGGAGGCGAGGAAGGCGGCGACGAGGGCGCCGAGGACCTGCACGAGCATGTACTGGACGGCCTCCGGGGGCTTGATCCTGCCGCGCATGAGGACGGCGAGGGTGACGGCGGGGTTGTAGTGGCCACCGGAGATATGGCCGCCCATGTAGACCATGACCATGAGCGCGAGGCCGATGAAGAGGGGTGCGGGGGCGGATCCGGAGGCAACGACAAGGCAGATGAAGAAGACGAAGAAAAAAGTTCCGATGCCTTCGGTCAGAAGTTTGTTCATGTGAAATCCGGGGAGGGATGGGGCGTTCATTCGATCGGCGATTGGGTGTGGTGGGGAGGAAAGAGATGGGGGAGGGGGCAGGAGAGCATGGGGCCGGAGGAGCAGGTGAGCATGGGAGCAGGGTGAGCAGTGGAGGGCGCATGGTCCGGATGGACAAGGACTTGTGGAGGGCACGGGCTGGAAGCCCGTGCTACGGATTCACGCTCATCGAGCTGCTGGCGGTGATCGCCGTGATCGCGGTGTTGATCGGGTTGCTGCTGCCCGCGCTGGCGGGAGCTCGGGCGACGGCTCGGGGTTCGGCGTGCGCATCGAACGTGCGGAGCGTGGCGGCGGCGATGCACATGTACAGCGAGGAGAGCAAAGAACGCGGCCCACACTGGTCGGCGTGGCAGACGTACCAGGGGGACGGGACGGGGGACGACACGCCCGGGCCGGGGTGGGCTGAACTGGTGGAGCCGTACCTGAGCACGATGGATGCGTATCTGTGCGCGGGACGCCCGAAAATGATGCGCGGGGACGGGACGCCGGCGATCCGGGTGGCGTACTTCCTGCAGGCGAGGTTCACGGCCGCGCGGACGGGGCACCAGTTCTACAAAGGGCTAAACGTGCCGGAGGTGCAGTTCGGGGACAAGTTCGTGCTGACGGGGGATGGGACGAATCCCTCGCTGTTTGCCAAGCCGTACGGGGACTCGCCGAAGGCGGCGAACGTGGACCCGGACGATGCGCGGTGGCAGGCGGTGTTCTACGCCAACGAACGGCGGCCGCACGCGGCGGGGAAGTATGCCGACGGCGGGGGCGGGAGCGGATCGACGGGTGGGGTGGATCCGAACAACCCGGTGAGCCCGGGGAACGGCGGGAACTCGGCGTCGGGGATCTCTTCGGGCGAGGGCGGGGCGAACATCGGGTTCATCGATGGGCACGTGGCACTGTTCAACGGGTATGTGCCGGGGCGGATGACGTGGCATGGGTTTGCGATGAAGGGGTGGGGGGAGGTGAACTGAGATACGAAGTACGAAGTGGGAAGTTGGAAGGCGGAATTGAAAAGGCCCCGGACGTGTGTCCGGGGCCTTGGTGTTGATGAATGGGTAGGGAGGACTGCGGCAGCTTGCGCTGGCCGCCTCTGTTAGTTGCAGCCGCCGGCGAACCAGGAGTTGAGGAAGTCGAAGATGTTCTGGACCGCGAGGGTGCCGGTGGTGCCGTCGCCGCCGACGATCGCCGCCTTCTTTCCCGCGAACCAGTCGTTGAGGAAGTCGAAGATGTCCTGCACTTCGATGGACGCGTTGTGGTTGAAGTTGGCGTAGCAGCACGGGGAGGTGATGTTGCCGAGCGTGCCGGGGACGGTCACCGGCGTGTTGCAAGCGCCGCTGGCGACGTACTTGGAGACGATGGTGGCCGGCGAGACGGTGTCGACCGCGGCGGCGCAGGCCGCGGCGGAGGCGAAGGCCGTGGAGCAGGTTGAGCCGCGGCAGCAGACGCCGTTGCCGGCGGCGGCCTGGATGCCGCCGATGCAGATGTCGTCGAGCCAGACGCCGGTGGAGGCGACGGAGGAGTCGGAGGCCATCTGGAAGCGGATGATCACCGAGTCGCCGTTGCTCGCGGGGATGGTGGCGATGTGCTCGGTCCACGCGGCTCCGGCGCCCGAGAAGGCGGGGCGACCGGCGATGGGGCTGGTGAAGTTGGTGCTGATGGCGGCGACGTTGTAGCCGTTGAGCACCCAGGAGCCGCCCACGGCGACGTCGGTCCAGGTGCCGCCGCTGTCGGTGGAGTATTCAACAACCCAGCCGTCGAAGGTGTTCTCGGTGGTGAAGTAGGAGAAGAAGTCGAGGGTGAGGCCGCCGGCCGCGGTGACGGCGGGGAGCTCAAGGAACTGGCTGGAGACCGTTCCGACGTCGTTGGTGAAGACGGCGTTGGAGGGGGAGTAGGACTGCACGGAGTCGATGACCCAGGCAGCGCCAGCGCCGGTGCTGGTGGAAGACCAGTTGTTGGGGAGGGAGCCCGCCGAGCCGGCGTCGAAGTTCTCGCAGGTCGCCGGCGTGGTCGCCGGGCAGAGGCCCGGGGTGCAGGAGGTGGCGGTGTTGGAGGTCAGGCCGCCGGGGCAGTCAGAGGTGTAGCGGACGACGCAGTTGCCAAGGCTGGAGCAGCAGGTGCCGATGCCGGGGCAGAAGCCCGAGCCGTCGCAGGTGGTGTTGTCGCCGGAGTAGGTGCTGGTGGTGGCGGAGCAGTTGATGGCGAAGACCTGCGTGCAGGCGCCGGTGGTGGAGTTGCAGCACGCGCCCGTCGGGGGCTGCGGGCAGGGGTTGGGGGTGCAGGTGGTGCCGACGCTCTGGAACTGGCCGGTGCAGGAGCCCTGGGTGGCGAGAGAGCAAGCGCCGTTGGCGGGGTTGCAGCACGCGCCCTGGCCGCAGATGACGGCGTCGCAGGCGGTGTTGTCGCCCATGTAGGTGTTGGCGCCGCATCCGGTGGCGCCGGTGCTCGAGAGCGTGCAGGCGCCCGAGGTGGGGTTGCAGCAGGCGCCGACCACGGCGGTGCTGACGGTGACGCTGTAGGTGAGCGTGACATCGCCGCAGCCGCCGGCGCGGAAGATGATCTGCTGGCCCGCGGTCATGGTCTGGAGCGAGTTGGCGACCGTGCCGGTGCAGGGATTGACGCAGGCGATCTGGGTGGCGCAGTCGCTGTTGAAGAGGCCGAGGGAGGGATTGCCGGCGCCGCCGGTGTTGGTGGAGTTGAAGTTGTACGAACCGTCGACGGGGGCCGTGAAGGTGTACCAGAGGCCCTTGACGCCGGAAGAGCAGGTGATGGTGGAGTTGGAGGAGGAGGCCGCGAGGTCACCGGCGACGGAGACGTCGACGGTGAGGGGGATGGGCGCAGCGCACGACTGGCCGGGGCAGGGGTTGGGCGTGCAGGTGGTGCCGAGGCCGCCGAAGGTGCCGGAGCAGGAGGCCGCGCTGACCTGGAGGCTGCAGATGCCGCCCGCATCGCAGCAGGAGCCGGCGCAGTTGTTGGGGGTGCAGGCGGCGTTGGCCGTGAAGACGCCGGAGCAGTTGGCCTGGAAGCCGACGGTGCAGGCGGTGCCGGTGCAGCAGCGGCCACCGGGGGGGCAGGGGACGGCGCCGCAGACGGTGCCGATGCCCTGGAAGACGCCGCCCGAGCCGGTGCAGATCGGGCCAACCTGTGCGGTGCAGCCGCCAGCCAGGGCGCAGCACGCGCCACTGGAGCAGGGGGCGGTGGCGCAGGTGGTGCCGTTGCCGTTGAAGGCGCCGCCGCCCGCGAGGCAGTCGGCGTAGGTCAGCTGCTGGCAGCCGTTGAGGCAGCAGGAGCCGGTGGGGGCCCCGCCGGAGCAGGGGTTGGAACCGGCGGCGAAGAAGAGCGAGATGTTGCCGCCGCCGAGCCCGCTCGGGTCGAACGAAGTGGCGACCGTGCCGGTGGCGTCCTCAACGCCGATGATGAGGTTGGGACCGCTCGGGGTGCCGGGGTCGATATTGCCGTAGCGGAGTTCGACGGCATCGGCGGTCTCGTAGAGGATCGCCTGGGCGGTGATGGAGCCGGTGGGGTTGCCAAGGTTGTAGCGCGGGGCGTTGTTCCACTGGACGATGAAGCGGCGATAGGGGGCGACGCCGCTGGTTGTGTAGGTGATGGTGTCGGCGCTGGGGAGGAGCATGTCGGCCCAGTAGACGCCGATGGAGTTGGTGGGCGTGGTGACGGCGGGGATGGCGGCCGGGGCGGGGTAGCCGGAGTAGGCGGTGCCGCCGAAGTAGATCACGCCGTTGGTGGCGATGTTGATGGTGGTCTGTGCGGTGCCGAAGAAGTTGAAGGTGAAGCCGAGGGGGATGTTGGTGTTGTAGCCGTCGTCGAGCGTGCCGCCGGTGAGGGTGAAGGGGGTGCCGGGGGTACCGCTGGAGATCGAGATATCCTCGATGGCGTGGGCGCCCTGGACGGGGCTTGCGTAGGTGCCGGTGCAGGCCGCGCCGGCGGTGAAGGTGTTGCCCGCGCCGGTGCAGGCGTTGGAAATCGAGACGGAGCAGACGCCGGAGGTGCAGCAGGCGCCGGTGGGGCAGGTGGTGGTGCCGCAGGTGGAACCGACGCCGAAGGAATAGCTGCCGGCACCGGTGCAGGCGGCCGGGGAGTCGGCGATGGTGCAGACGCCGGCGGCGGTGCAGCACGCGCCAGCGGTCGGGGGCGGGGCGACGCAGGTGAAGTGCAGGGAGAGGTCCGTGGTGATGACGCCGGCGGTGTTGCAGGTGTACTGAACGAAGAACTGGCTGCCGGGGGCCTGCTGAGCGCCGACGGTCGCGCTGCCGCGGTCGGCCATCGTGCGGCTGTAGACGATGTCGAAATCGTTGGACCCCTCGGTGAAGATCACCTGGTAGTCGTTGATCGGGGCGGCGGCGGCGCAGCAGAAGCCGGCGCGCCATTCGATGACGAACTGGCGGTTGGGGGCGTCGCCGACGGTCTGGGTGAAGATGCCCTGACCCTGGGCGGTGCCGCTGGTGTAGCCGTCGTCCCAGAAGGCGAGGATGGCCGGGCCGAACGCGCCGTTGGCGGTAGTGGTGGGGAGGCAGACGTTGGTGTAGAAGCCGGCGGCGTGGGGCGTGGTGAAATCGATCCAGCCGTTGGAGCCGACGTTGCAGGAGTTGTACACGGTGCCGTAGAAGGAGACCGGGAACGGCAGTGCGACCACCGAAGAGCAGTCGTCGCAGTGGTTTCCGACGTCGGTGGTCGCGCCTTCGATGAACGTGGCGCTGCCGGTGGCGACGCTGTAGTTCTGGCACTGGGCGGTGGCCGACGCTCCCAGCGCGAGGCTGGCTGCGAGGGCCATTGCGGCGAGTCCGACTTTACGCAAACAGCTTCCCACGCGGTTCGTGGAGACCATACCAACCACCTTTCCTCTGAGTGAATGTCCGGGCGAAGAGCAGACCTTGGCATGACGCCTCGGAAACGGCGCCGGCAATGCCGGACGGATCTCCAAGGCACAGAAACGACCAAGTTTATTCTAACAGGAATTTGGGAGTTTGGGAGCAAATCGGTACGGAATGTCCGGGTTTGCAGCGGTTGAATGAAAAGCCCCCGCCACGAGGGCGGGGGCTTGGGGGTTCTACCCGGGTTGTAGGGGCCTGGAGCGGCCGGGGCTTAGTTGCAGCCGCCGGCGAACCAGGAGTTGAGGAAGTCGAAGATGTTCTGGACCGCGAGGGTGCCGGTGGTGCCGTCGCCGCCGACGATCGCGCCCTTCTTGCCGGCGAACCAGTCGTTGAGGAAGTCGAAGATGTCCTGGACTTCGAGCTGGCTGTTGTGGTTGTAGTTGGCGTAGCAGCAGGGGCTGAGGATGTTGCCCAGCGTGCCGGGGACCGTCACCGGCGTGTTGCAGGTCGCCGAGCCGGTCACGAACTTGGAGAGGACGGTGAGCGGAGCGACCGTGTCCATCGCGGCGGCGCAGGCGGCCGCGTCGGCGAAGGCCGTGGAGCAGGTAGAGCCGCGGCAGCAGACGCCGGGGGCCTGAGCGCCGGCGACGCAGACGTCGTCGATCCAGACGCCGGTAGAGGAGACGGAGGTGTCGCTGGCCATCTGGAAGCGGATGATGACGGACTGACCAGCGGTCGCCGGGATGGTGGCGAGGTGCTCGGTCCAAGTAGCGCCAGCGCCGGAGAAGGCGGGGCGGCCGGCGATCGGGCTGCTGAAGCCGGTGCTGATGGCCGCAACGTTGTAGCCGTTGAGGGCCCATCCGGCGTTGCCGACGTCGGTCCAGGTGGCGCCGCTGTCGGTGGAGTACTCGACGACCCAGCCGTCGAAGGTGGACTCGGTGGTGTAGTAGGACCAGAAGTCGAGGGTCAGGTTGCCGCCGGCCGTGATGGCGGGCATGACGAGGAACTGGCTGGAGACCGAGGCCTGGTCGTCGGTGAACGCGGCGTTGGTGGGGGAGTTGGACTGGGTGGTGCTGATGGCCCACACAGCGCCCGCGCCGGTGGTCGTGGAGGACCAGCCGGACGGGAGGGAAGCGCCGCCGTCAAAGTTCTCGCAGGTGTGCGCTGCGGCGGTGCAGGGGTTGGGCGAGCAGGACGCGGAGGCGTTGAAGGTGTAGGGGGCCGAGCAGGCGCCGCTGTAGTTGAGGAAGCAGGCGGCCGTCACGGGGTTGCAGCACGTGCCCTGAGCGGGGCAGGTGTTGACATCGCAGACGGTGCCTGTGCCGGCGTGGGTGCCGGAGGGGCAGGAGCCGCCGTAGATGGTGGTGCAGGCGCCGGTGGTGTCGTTGCAGCAGACGGCGGAGACCGGGCAGGTTCCGCAGACGGTGCCGGAGCCGGTGGTAGTACCGGAGGGGCAGGCGGAGCCGCCGTAGACCGACGTGCAGGCGCCGGTGGAGTTGTTGCAGCAGATCGCCGTGACGGGGCAGGTGCTCACGTCGCAGACGAGGCCGGCCGCGGTAGTGGTGCCGGAGGGGCAGGTGGCGCCGTAGATGAGCGTGCAGACGCCCGAGGTGTTGTTGCAGCAGGCGGCAACGACCGGGCAGGAAGCGCCCGGGCAAGTGCTGTTAGCGCCCAGGAAGAAGTTGGGCGAGGGGCACGCGCTGCTGAGACCGACGGAGCAGGCGCCCGTCGAGGCGTTGCAGCAGGCGCCGGAGACAATCACCGAGACGGTGACGTTCCAAGTGAGCTGAACATCGCCGCAGCCGCCGGCGCGGAAGACGATGGTCTGGCCAGCGGTCATGGCCTGCGTGGACTGGGCGTTGGTGCCGGTGCAGGGGTTGACGCAGGCAATCTCGGTCCCGCAGGTGCTGAAGAGTCCGAGGGAGGGGTTGCCGGTGCCGGTGACGAGGGTGTGGTCAAACAGGTAGCTGCCCGCGGCGGGGGCCGTGAAGGAGTACCAGAGGCCCTTGACGCCGGAGGAGCAAGAGATCGCGGAAGTGAGAACAGAGTTGGTGAGGTCGCCAGCGGTCGGCACGCCCAGGGAGAGGACGATCGGGCTGGTGCAGGCCTGGCCCGGAGGAATGGGGCAGGGGTTGGTGGGCGAGCAGGTCGTGGCCGCGTTGGCCACGGTGCCGCTGGGGCAGGCCGCGGTGCCCGTCAGGGTGCACGCACCAGAGGTGGTGTTGCAGCAGGTAGTGGTGGGGCAGGGCGAGGGCGAGCAGGTGGGGTTGGGGAACGCCGTAGAGCCCGAGGGGCAGGCGACCGTGCCGGTGACCGTGCACGCGCCGGTGGCGTCATTGCAGCAGGTAGAAGCGGGGCACGGAGTGGGCGTGCAGGTTGCGGCGGCGTTGGCCGTCGTGCCGGTGGGGCAGGCTGCGGTACCGTTGATGGTGCAGGCGCCGGTGGAGTCGTTGCAGCAGGTCGTGGTGGGGCAGAAGGTAGCGGTGCAGGTAGAGCCGACGCCGCCGTGGTTGCCCGTGCAGCTGGCCGCGGCCGTGTAGGTGCACACGCCGGTGGTGGTGACGCAGCAGGCGCCGTTGCAGATGCCCGAGGTGGAGCAGAGCGTGCCGCCGGTGGTGAAGGTGCTGCCGGAGATGGCCTGGCAGGCGGACTGGGTCTTGAGCGTGCAGACCGAGGCGGAGTCGCAGCAGGCGCCGAAGGGCTCGGTCGTGATGTCGAGCTGGAACTGGCCGCCGGTGCCGGTGCTCCAGCGGGCAACGCGGATGAGGTAGGTCTGGCCGGCGTTGAGCATCAGGCCGCCGATGGCCGAGGGGCCGGCGGAGCCGGAGCAGCCGTCGTCGTTGCAGTTGTTGGGAGCGAGGCTGGCATCCAGGTTGGCGTTGCCCGTGATGGGGCAGGCGCTGTGGACCGACATGACCGTATCGAGGGTGCCGGTGAAGGCGTTGCAGAGGGTGAGGGAGTAGGCCGCGGAGGCGGTGGGCGTGAAGGAGAACCACACGTCACGGCTGGAAGATGCGCAGATGGCCGGGGTGAAGGCCGCGGTATCGGTTGCGGTGACGTTCGAGCCCTGGACGGAGTAGGGGAAGGGGCCGGAGCCGGGGATGATCGCGGCGTTGGCGCAGAGGTCGTTGGCGGGAGCCGGGCACGGGGTGAGCGTGCAGGTAGAGCTGGCGGTGTAGATGTTGGGCGTCAAGCAGCCAGCGGGGCCGGTCACCGAGCAGGTGTAGGTGGCGGTGTTGCAGCACGAGCCGCTGGCGCACACGATGGTGCCGCAGGCCGCGCCCGCAGCGCCGGAGACGCCGGTGCAGGCGCTGCCGGTCGCGACGAGCGAGCAGGCGCCGGTGGTGGTGCTGCAGCAGGGGAAGGCGCAGAGGTTGGTGGTGCAGGTGCCGCCGCCAGTGAAGGAGCCGGAGCAGGCGGTCGAGTCGGTCACGCTGCAGGCCGTGCCGACGCAGCAGCTGCCGACGCTGGCGGGGCAGGTGCCGCCGCAGACGGTGCCGTTGCCCTGGTAGAGGCCGACGCCGGCGCAGGCGCCCTGGTTGCCGACGGTGCAGGTGTTGTCCGCGCGGCAGCAGGCGCCGGTGGGGGCGCAGATGGGGGAGTAGCGGAAGGAGGTGTTGGCGGTCAGCGCGCGGCCGAGGCGCCACTGGCCGTTGTTGCCGGTGGAGTCTTCGAAGCCGGTCTCGTAGTAGCCGCCCCACGGCTCGGGGGAGGTCGATCCGTAGCGGAACTCGATGGCGTTGCTGCTCTCGAAGATCGCGACCTGGAAGGTCTGGCGGAAGGTGCCCAGGCCGGCCGAGTTGGGGTAGTAGGAGAGCGGGTTGGTCCAGGTGATGAGGAAGACGCGGTTGGGGGCGGAGCCGTTGGTGCCGTAGGAGGTCGAGGCGTTGGCGCTATCGACGTTCAGGTCGCCCCAGAGGGCGTAGAGAATGTTGTTCGGGGTGGTGTCGTGCGGAGCGCGGAGTTTGGCCGCGGTGGTGGATGTGGTAGCGCCGAAGCCGGCCAGGCCGTTGGTGTTGTACCAGATCTGGGTCTGATCAACGCCCCAGTACTTGAAGGTGAAGGGGAGGGTGATGACGGCGTTGGCCGAATCGTCGCCGGTGATGCCGGCGGTCGGGGTGCCGATGGCCTCGAGGGCGGAGCCCGTCGTGACGGTGTAGCAGGTGGAGTTGGGGCCGCCGAAGGTGCCGGTGGCGAGGGTGCACTCGGCGGGGAACTTGATGGAGCAGACCGTGCCGTCGCCGGTGCAGCAGGCGCCGCGGGCGGGGCAGGCGGTGCAGTCGGCGTACGTGCCGCCGAGGGTGGTGCAGTCGGCGGAGTTCACGATGAAGCACAGGCCCGTCGAGGCGACCTGGCAGGAGCCGAAGCCGGTGGTCATGCCGCACGAGTTGAGGGCGGTGGCGCTGTTGCGCGGGCCGACGATGTTGGCGTCCTGCGCGACGAAGTCGGCGCTGGTCACGTTGGTGTCGGTGCAGCCGGCAAGGTTGCGGACGAGGGCGAGGCCGTTGTTGGCGAGGGTCGGGATGACGGTGCCTTCGCAGGCGCTGCCGCCGGTGCCCCAGGTGACCATGTCAACGACGCCGTTGGTGAAGACGGTGTTGGGGCAGGCCACGGCCGACACGGTGGTGCGGCTGCGGACGAGCGCCAGCTTGCCGGAGGTGCCGCCCATATCGATGGACGACGCGCCGGTGGCGGAGCTCTGCGCATAGGCATCGGGAAGAACGGGCAGGGCGACGGCGCCGGTCACGGCCGCGCCGGACGTCTTGCGCGTGAACTGGACGAGGTAGTACTGGCCGGGCTGGATGACGGTGCCGGCGGGCAGATAGGCCTTGGCCCAGGAGGTGCCCGCGCTGGAGGCGTACTGGAGCGACCAGGTGGAGACGTCGACGGGGACGCACGAGCGGTTGAAGAGCTCAACGTAATCATCGGTGTACTTGGACACCGAAGCGGTCACGTTGCCGCCGCCATAGACCTGGCTGATGACCACCGGGCCGGGCGTTTGGGCGAGCGAAGTCGCGGAGATTGCTCCGACGGCGACGAGTGCGAGCGCCGCTTTGGTCGCGATGCCGCGACACAGCGAAGCGCACGTGGTCGCCCACGTACCAATACAGGTCCTCGAAACCATACGAACCACCTTTCTTCCTCGTTAGAGGGAACCCAAATGTCTCGGCACTCGAACGGATGACGATCCGACGGAGCCGACCTGCCAACGTATCCGGACCGGGAGACACTCCCGGAAAACTGCGAATCTGGATGTCTGTGCGGGCACTACACGATCGTGAAAAAACGCTTGCCTCTTGGGCAGGAACGCGCCCAAAGGCCGCCTTGGCTCTAGTTTGTCGAAATTTGGGCGTTTGTCAACGGTTTTTTAGCCCATGTCGCCAAGTCGCCCAGATTTGTCGCGGGGTTATCCCTTAGTTCTATATTCGCGCTGAGCCGTTGAGTTGGTCGGTGTTTTGGCCGATGGTCAAGGCCACCTGTTCAGGGTGGTTTAGACCCCTTGCCCCGAAAACGGGGCCGGAGCCAGACACCGATGACTGCTTGTGTTTCCAGCACCAACGGGACGGCCGCGCGGCGTGGGAGTGGACGAGTGGGAGTGGGGCGTGGGCGTTGCGCCGACCTGGCCCGGCGGGCGGGTCGGAACGTTGAGGGCGGGTTTTCGGACCTGGAGCGGCTGGAGCCGCGGCAGTTGTTCGTGGCGGATCCGGTATCGGTGGCGCATCCGACATGGTTTGCCAACTACGGGGCGGTGGCGGTGGATGGGGTGATGGACACGGCGGAGTGGGCGGACTCGGTGGCGGTGGTGCGGACGCAGGCGAACCGGGTGGACTCGTCGGTGACGATGCGGATGAAGTACACGGAGCTGGGGCTGTACGTGGGCATCGAGGTGGCGGACCAGTACCTGTGGGCGGATGGCGGGGGGAGCGGGAGCGGGACGCGGTACGACTGGTTCAACGACGACTCGATGGCGCTGTTCTTTGATCCGTCGTGCACGCGCAAGCAGTACATGACGCCGGCGGGGCGGGCGCTGATGTTCAACGTCGGGTCCGTGAACGGACCGACGAGCGGGTCGGGGGCGGTGACGCGGTATAACTACATCCGCGGAAACAACCCGACGGGGATCGACGGGGACCTCAACGGCGTGCAGATGAACCCGTTCGGGGCGCTGTCGGCGGGGATGACGTGGAAGACGACCTTCCGCGGGACGGTGAACAACAACAGCGACCTTGACCAGGGGTGGACGACGGAGGTGTTCCTGCCGTGGGCGAGCATCAACATGGGCGGGATGCCCGTGAACGGGCAGGCGATCACGATGAACTTCTCGGTGCTGCTCGACGACACGGGCGGGGCGCGGAACTCGACGGACTATTCGCGGAGCACGGACGCGAGCATGCGGTTCGGGCCGCGCACGCAGGACGACCAGATCAACGGGGTGGAGAGCAGCTACAACGTCTCGATGCCGGGTATGCAGGGGCCGATCGGGTATGCGTGGCTGGTGTTCACGGATGCGCGGGCGAGCGACAAGCCCAAGCCGGTGATCAACCTGGGCGTGGACGGGGTGGACGGGTACAGCGCTCGGCTGAAGTTCATCGCGCCGGCGGCGGGGAGCAACTGCTTTGTGCTGGGCCCGGCGAAGCGCGGCGGGGTGTACCAGTACGCGATCCGGTGGTCGGAGACGCCGTTCGTGGATGAGTACGACTGGCAGGCGGGGACCGAGGTGACCAACACGTTCGTGCCGCACCCGCGCGGGATTCCCGACGCGGTTCGGATCGGGCAGCTCGAGCCGGGCGTGACGTACTACGTGGCGATCCGGACGCTGGACACGGCGGGGCGGATGAGCGACATGAACCAGGTGTCGTTCACGACGCAGACGGAGCTGCAGGACACGACGGGCGGGCAGCGGCTGATGCCGGCGCCGGCGGGGGGCGGGCTGGTGACGGAGGGGTGGGGCGACCCGTTCACGATGGTGGCCAGCTCGGTGATCCCCAACAACCTGTACGTGCGCAACGCCTACCCGGGCGATGGGTGGAACGCGAACGCGAACACGTACGTGAACTTCATGCAGACGCCGGGCGGCGAGGGCGGCGTGAGCGGATACTTCGACGCGCTGCAGGCCAACGGCGTGAACACGCTGCGGGTGACGATGGAGTGGCTGGCGACGGCGGCGGCGGGCCGGCTGACGGACGTGCGCGGCACGTACTGGATCGAGTCGCGGCCGGGCGTGTACAACAACGACATGAAGCAGTGGCTGCTGACGCTGATGGACCAGGCGACGCAGCACAACATCCGGCTGATGCTCAAGCCGTTCGACACGTTCAACTACCGGGCGTTCTTCAACCTGACGCCGTTCTCGACGGCCAACGGCGGGCCGATCACGACGATCGACGACTTCTTCCAGAACAACGGCGTGATGAACATCGTGGTGAACCGGATGAAGACGATCATCGACTGGGTGAACTCGAGCCCGGACGCGGCGAGCGTGATCGGGATCGAGCTGCCCAACGAGTGGGACGACTGGACGTGGACGCTCAACGCGCGCGGCAACGGGGACCCGAGCCGAATGCAGGAGATGCGCGACCGGTCGAAGTACATCCTGCGCGAGGCGGCGGCGGTGAAGGCGTATGCGCCGAACATGCTGGTGATCTCGAGCAGCATCGGGCTTGTGCCGCGCGGGGCGACGGCGCGGGCGCTGTTCCTGGGCGACAACCTGGACATTCTCGCGCCGCACCTGTACACGAACACGACGTCGGAGCCGGTGAACAACCCGGACGCGGACAAGAGCGTGCGGCCGGTGGGCGATTACGCCGCGCTGGCGGGGTATTGGCTCACGAGCAAGCGGGACAACCGGGCGATGTTCAACGGGGAGTGGGGCCTGGTGAAGTGGCTGTGGGATACGAGCAAGACGTACTACACGGGCGTATCGCCGAGCGCGAACCCCGCGAAGCCGTGGACGGTGCAGAACGACGTGGACCTGTACCGGACGACGACGTGGACGCAGATCGCGATGGGCATGGCGGGCGCGGGCAATCGGCTCGCCGGGCAGGAGATGCGCGACCTGCTGCCGGACACGATCAGCCCCGGGACGACGGGGTATCTGCCCACGCCGCTGCCGCAGGGCATGCGGGACATTCAGAGCACGGTGTCAAACTTCGCGACCGACTGGTCGGTGGGCTTTGAGTACGCGAACTATGACCCGATGCCGCTGTCGGGCCGGGTGTCGTTCAGCGGAACGGGCAAGCGGCTCATCGGCGTCGGGTCGTCGGACGGGCAGCAGGGCATGGTGTACGTGATGCAGGACCTGAACCGGACGACGGGCAACGTGACGACGGCGACGCTGAACGTGGACGGTCTGAAGGAGGGCGTGCTGATGGATGTGGAGTTCTGGTCCACGGGCGCCGGCGGGTCGCAGATCGGGATGACGTTCGCGGTGGCAGTCGTGAACGGGCGGCTGAGCGTGGCGCTGCCGGCGTTTGCGAAGGATGTGAT
>JBGAOP010000007.1:0-131645 GCA_044221735.1 Phycisphaerales bacterium
TGGGCGGGTGCGGGTGGTGCCAAACTATGTGGATGTGCGCGGGGATGTGCCGGCGTTTGGGGAGCGGACATCTCGGCTGGTGCTTTACGCGGGGCGGCTGGAGGCGGAGAAGCGGGTGGACCTGCTGATCCGGGCCGTTGCGATGCTGGTGACGGACTTTCCGGGGGTGCGGCTGCGGATCGTGGGCGATGGGAGCAGGGCGAAGGAACTTCGGGCGCTGGCGGCGGAGGTGTGGGCCCCGGTGGAGTTCTGCGGGCGGATGGAGCACGACGAGTTGATGCGGGAGATGGGGCGGTGCGCGGTGTATGCGCAGGTGTCGCGATTCGAGGGGCATCCGAAGACGATCCTGGAGGCGATGGCGATGGGCGCGCCGTGCGTGGTGGCGAACGCGCCGGGCGTAGCGGATGAGATAAACCCGGGCGTGACAGGGGTGGTGTGCGGGGAGCGTGTGGAGGACATCGCGCGGGCGATCGCGGGGGCGCTGAAGAACCGGGTGGCGGCGGAGCGGATGGGGAGCGCGGCGGCGGCGGACATTCGCGGGCGGCTGGCGTTTGAGGTGGTGATGCCGCGGCTGGAGGCGGTGTTCGAGGAGGCGATGCAGATCGCGGGGGCGAGGACGGCGCCGGCGACGTCGCCGGTGCGGTGGGAGCAGTCGCTGCTCAATGGGGGCGCGGAGGGGGCGGCTGTGGAGTTTGCGGCGTCGATCGGGGGGTATGCGAAGCGGCTGTCGCCGGGGATGCGCGCGGCCTTTCTGGAGGCGCTGGGCGCGCGGGTGGGATCGATCGCGGAGATGCAGGGGGCGGCGGCTACTGGGGCGATGCCGGATGTTCCGGCTGCTCGCCGTTGAGGACGCGCCAGAGGTCGCGGACGACCCAGGACATGTTGGCGTGGGCGGTGGCGGTGGCCGCGCCGATGTGGGCGGTGAGACGCGCGTTGGGGAGGCCGAGGAGGGGATAGTCGGGGGTGATGGGCTCGGGCTCGTGGACGTCGAGGGCGGCGCGGGCGGATGGGTGGGCGCGGAGGAAGTCGGCGAGGGCGGCGGAATCGAGGACGAAGCCGCGCGAGGTGTTGATGATCATCGCGGTGGGCTTGCAGAGGGCGAGGGCGGCGGCGTTGATGAGGTTCCTGTTGGATGCGCGGCCGTCGACATGGATGGTGAGGATGTCGGCTTGGCGGAGGACGTCGGCGAAGGGAGCGGGGGTTGCGCCGGAGCGGCGGGATTCGGAGATGGTGAGCAGGTCGTTGTAGAGGACCCGCATGTTCATGGCGGCGGCGACGCGGGCGACGCCTGAGCCGACGCGGCCGAAGCCGATGATGCCGAGGGTGAGATCGCAGAGTTGCTTGGGGGCGATGGAGCTCTTGCGGAGCGCGGCCCAGGCGGAGGCGTCGAGGGCCCGGTCGAGGGCGTGGCGCGGGCGAAGGGCGTCGAGCATGAAGGCGGTGACGAGCTCGATGACGGCGCGGGTGTTAGCGCCGGGGGTGGAGACAACGGTGATATTGCGCTTGGTGCAGGCGGGGACGTCGACGTTGTCAAGACCAACGCCGGCGCGGGCAACAACGTTGAGGTTGGGGGCCTTGGCGAGGAGGGCGTCGTTGACGTTCGTGTAGGTGCGGATGAGAAGGGCGCTGGCGCGCGGGAGGAGGTCCGCGAAGCGGGGATCGTCAGAGGCGCAGCGGATGATGTCGCAGCGCTCGGTGAGCCAGGCGTGGGCGGCTTCGTCGATGTTCTCGGTTTGAAGGACGAGAGGGCGGGGCATGGTGCTGGCCCTTGAAGGAGAGTGTCGCCCCTCCGGGGCCAAGAACACTCAGGCCGCGGGATTCTGGTCGTTGGGCGTTTCGTCGCCCTCGAACTCGGCGGGCTCGATGATGGCCGTCATGGAACCGACGCAGGCGGCGATGAGGTGGTCGCGGCCGAAGGCGTGGATCTGCTCCTGCTTGAGCTCGGCGTGTTCCTTGTGGGTGGTGAGCACGACGGCGCGGCCATCTTTGTCGACGCGCTTGGCGAGGCTGAAGCCTCGCTCCTCCGGGTGGGCGAAGACGGTCTTGAGCATCGAGATGACGTACTCGTAGCTGTGCTCGTCGTCGTTGAGGAGGACGACGTTCCAGAGCCAGGGCTGCTTTGTGCGCTGCTGGGTCCTGGATTCGAGGGTGGGGGTGGTCTGGGTGGTGGACATGGGCGGGGGAGTATATGAGGCGGTGGGCGGGGGACGGACATGAAGCACCTCTCGCTTACGCGAGAGGCTCTTTGAAGGCTTCTTCGGCGACCTCGATGGCTCTGGCGAGGGCGGCGGCCTTGTTGACGGTTTCCATGTATTCGGGCTCGGCCTGCGAATCGGCGACGATGCCGCCGGCGGCCTGGAGGTGGTACATCCACTGGCCGTCGGGAGAGCGGAGGGCGGTGGGGACGACCATGGTGCGGAGGGCGAGGGCGATGTCCATGTCGCCGTCGAGGCCGACATAGCCCATGCCGCCGCCGTAGGGGCCGCGGCGGACGGGCTCGAGCTCGTCGATGATCTGCATGGCGCGGATCTTGGGCGCGCCGGAGATGGTGCCGACGGGAAGGGCGGCGCGGAGGGCGTCCCAGCAATCGAGATCGGGGCGGAGCTCGCCGGTGACGGTGGAGCTGATGTGCATGACGTGGCTGTAGCGCTCGATGGCGAGGCGGGCGGGGATCTTGATGGAGCCCGGGACGGCGACGCGGCCGACGTCGTTGCGGCCGAGATCGACGAGCATGATGTGCTCGGCGGTTTCCTTCGGATCGGCGAGGAGTTCGAACTCGAGGGCCTTGTCTTCTTCGGGGGTGCTGCCGCGCTTGCGGGTGCCGGCGAGGGGGCGGTTGGTGACGGTGCGGCGAGGGAGCACCGACCGCTCAGAGCCGCGGTCGGTGGCACGGACTCGGCAGAGGATCTCGGGGCTGGAGGCGACGAGGATGCAGCCGTGGGCCTGCATGTAGACCATGTAGGGGCTTGGGTTGACGGCGCGGAGGGCGCGGTAGACGTCGAAGGGATCGACCTTCGAGCGGCGCTCGAAGCGCTGGCCGAGAACGACCTGGAAGATGTCGCCGGCGCGGATGTACTCGAGGGCCTTGGTGACCATGGTGGCGTGCTGGTCGCGGGTAAGGTTGCTCTTAAGGGGCGCTGCGGGGGCGGGCGGGACCATTCGGCCGGAGGAGAGGGGCTTGCAATGGGTCTGGAGGTCGGCGACGCGGGATTCGAGAGCGGCGGCGGCGTGGTCGTAGGCCGCGGCGAGTGCAGCGTCGGATGCGCCGGGCGGCGCCTCGACGTGACG
This sequence comes from Phycisphaerales bacterium, assembly GCA_044221735.1. GTDB lineage: Bacteria > Planctomycetota > Phycisphaerae > Phycisphaerales > UBA1924 > UBA4658. The sequence goes on from JBGAOP010000007.1 coordinate 3,289, forward strand.
GATGGCGTGGACGATCTTGTCGACGTGATCAAAGACGACGACGCCGTCGTAGTAGGCGAAATGAAGATCGGGGAGATGACGATCGTCGCGCGGGGCGCGGGAGGGATTCAGCTTTTCGGGCTCGGCGTAGCGAACGGTGTCGTAGCCGGCGAAGCCGACCCAGCCGCCGAGGAAGCACTTTGGAAGCCCATCCCCCACCCTTGCCAAGGTTGGTGGGCCGGACGAGGCGGAGGCGTTTGACCATTCGGCGCGGGACGTCGAGTGGGTCGGGCTCGTGGCTTGTGGTGGCTGCGGGGGGGGTGGTGCGGTGCTCAAGCAGACGCACGTCGTGTCCGTGGGCAATGATCTCCCGGGCGGGCTGGGCCCCGAGGATGGAGTGGCGGCCCTGGCGCTCGCCGCCCTCGACAGATTCGAGGAGGAAGGACGGGGCCTCGCGGGCGTCGGGGGCGACGAGGCGTCGGTAGGCGAGGACGGGGGTGAGCTGGTCGTCGAGGAGGCTGATGCGGAGGGGGACGACGAGGGTGAGATCGGACGCGGGAGCGGAAGCACGCTCGGCGTGGATGATGGAGAGGAACTGTTGCTTGCTCGGAAAGACCATGGGAAGAACGCAGTCTAGATCGGTGGGGCGTGTTGCGGGCTTGGCCGCTGTTGTGGCGGTGGCGGTTGGTGCGCATTCATCGGTTGCGCAGCCCGACGCCAAGAGCACGGGCGCGGCGAAGCCGGCGGGCGTGCCGATTCAATCGCTTCCGCCGCCGGTTCGACTGGGGGCGCGGGTCAACCTGGCCGAGCGGCAGTTCACGACGATCCCGACGCTGGTGCTTGTGCCGGATGCGGCGTCGTACCTTGCGGCGATCGAGGCGTGGAACACGGGGAAGGCGAGCGCGATCCGGTATCCGGTGCTGATCGACGACGGGACGTGGGCCGGACGGATGCGGATTGCGCGGTTTGTGCGGGCGTTTGGGCCAAAGGCGGTGGTGCGGTGGCAGGCCGCGCCGGCGCTGGGCCGGTTGCCGGAGGAGGTGGAGGCTCGGCAGCGGCGGATCGAGAACGCGGCGGCGTCGGCGTGGGGTGTGCAGACGGCGGGGGACCTTGGGAAGCGGTGGGAGTCGCTTGGGTTTGCGCCGCCGGGAGTGGTGGTGTGCTCGGCGAAGGACCCGGCGTGGACGGCGGGGGTTGCGCTGGCCGCGTTTCATGGGGAGCCGATGCTGTGGATCGAACCTCCGCCGTGCCCGGACCCGACGGGGTACATGATGCTGGAGCAGGCGGATGAGTTCAACGGGCGGGTGATGAAGGCGCTGGAGGGGAGCGGGCGGGCGTGGAAGGGGCTCGGGGATGAAATCGACGCGGTGACGCTGTGCATGACCACGTCGAGCCGGGCGTGGCTGGGGCCGAGCGACAAGCGGCGGTACTTCGCGTTCACGGACATCGTGGGGCGCACCGACGAGAAGGCGGGGCGGGCGCGGTGGGCGTGGTGCGGGCAGATCGTGGGGGACGCTTCGCAGGCGGCGTATGACGCGATGTGCGGGCTGTTCGTGCGGCCGGAGCGGGCGTGGCTGTTCGACGGGTACGACTCATCGCCGGGATGGAATGCCTTTGACATGACCGCGGCGGCGGGGCAACTGGAGAAGATCGGGGTGTCGTCGATCCTCGACGATTCGCCGTCGGGGCGGGGGCTGCTGGAGTGGCGCACCCGGTGCGGCGGAGCGCGGCAGGGGGCGGATGGGCGTGGGGGGATGGGGCTCGACGCTGGGCTGGTGGCGGTGAACTCGTCGGGGAACGCGGACTTCTTCGACCTCAAGCCGGGGCAGGGGAAGCCGGCGGATGCGCCGATCCTGCGTCGGCCGGCGATGGTGTACTTCGTGCACTCGTTCTCGCTGCAGGCGCCGACGAACCGGGCGACGGTGGGCGGGGCGTGGCTGGATCGGGGGGCGTACGCGTATGTGGGGTCGGTGGACGAGCCGTATCTGGAGTCGTTCGTGCCGACGCCGCTGGCGATGGCGCGGCTGGCGGGTGGAGCGCCGTGGGGGGCCGCGCTGCGGATGGACGATGGGATCGCGTGGAAGCTGGCGGTGCTGGGCGACCCGCTGATCACGTTTGGGCCGCAGGGGCCGAGGAACACGGAGGCCGCGCTGCCGTTGCGGAACACGGAGGATGTGGGCGCAAAGCTGCCGGACCAGCTTCGGACGAAGGACATCCAGGGCGCGCTGTGGACGCTGACGCTGACGGGGGAGGATGCGAAGGCGAGCAGGCTGCTGTCAGCGGCGCTGAAGGGGGAGGCGTCGGTATGTCCGCCGGATGTGGCGCTGGCGGGGATCTCGAGCGCGTATGTGGTCGGGGACTATGCGACGTTTCTGAGCGCGGCGTCGCGGGTGCTGCCGATCATGTCGGACGCGAAGCGGTTGCCTCGGGAGGGGCTGGCGGAGGTTCGGGACATGGTGTGGCAGGCGGTGTGGCCGAGCCTGCCGCGTGCGAGCGAGGAGGAGCGTCGGCTGTTGAAGGGGTATGCGCGGCCGGATGTTGCGGGACGGGATGCGGGGGAGGCGCGGTAGGGTGCGGGGAGTGGTGCGGACGTACAATGGGGCATGCCTACGTACGTCTATGAGATTTTGGACAAGAAGGGTGAGCCGACGGGGGAGACGTTTGAGCATGTGGCCTCGATGAAGGAGGCCGCGCTGACGAAGCAGCCGGAGACCGGGAAGCCGTGCCGCCGGGCGATCGTGGCGCCGGCGATCGCGGGGAACTGGTCGCCGATCAAAGAGAAGAGCACGCTGAGCAACAAGAACCTTGAGCGGCTTGGGTTCACCAAGTACGAGCGGAAGGGGAAGGGGTATATGGAGCGGACGGCGGGGAAAGAGGGGCCGCAGTCGGTGTCGCTGGATGATTGACAAACGGAGCCTGTGTGAGGTGCCGCGATGCCGTTCAACGAGAGTGGAGACTGCGGCAACGGCGGTGGGCTGCTTGATCAAAGCTCGGAGGAGGACCTGCGCGAGCTCAAGACTCGCGTCTGGGGTCTGACGGACTGGGTCCCGAAGGATGCGTATCGCTCGCGATCTCCGGGCTGGACCGTCCTGTCCAGCGCGCCAACACCCGGTTCGGCGCAGGAGGTGATCCCGGGCGGCTGGGACCACGATCACTGCGATATCTGCTTCTGGGAACTCAATGCCTCGGGCGACCCCGACCGGGCAAGCGGCTATTGGGATGGCGAGTACGGCTGGCTTTGCCGCAAGTGCCACGCATCGCTGATGCTGTGGAGTGGATAAGACGATTCCGTAAATGCGGGCGACAGGAGTTGAACCTGCACGGCCTTGCGGCCACGGGATCCTAAGTCCCGCGCGTCTGCCAGTTCCGCCACGCCCGCGGGTAGGTGATTTTAGGGCGGATGGTGGCCGCACCCCCTGCCGACGTTGTTCGTATCATCCTGCACCGACCGGTCGGGCCGATATCCGCGTTGATACGCCGACCTTCACCCTCTCATGGCCGACACCCGCCCCAGCCCCGCCGCGCTTGGACTTGCTCCGCTGATCCTGCGCGTGGTGCTTGGGGTGACGTTTGTGTGGGCGGGGGCGGGGAAATGGTGGGGCACGGCGCAGGTGTCGGGCGAGGACGCGGCGTACCTGGCGAACCTTGGGGTGCTGGACCGTCCGGCCGCGACCCCGCCGCCGAGTTCCGCGCCGCCGGTGGCTCCGCTGCCCGCCTCGAAGCCGACGGCGGATGCGGGCGGGATATTGACACTGGCACAAGCGACGCCGACGGGAGCTGGTGGGACGGCTGCACCGACGCCGGTGACGGCCGCGCCTCGGACGATGGTGGCGGCGGACTTTCCCGAGCCGGTGGCGTGCCGCGGGATGTGGATGATCGCGCTGAGCATTCATCGCGCTTCGCACCCGGTAGCGCCCGCGCGAGCGCTGTGGCCGGCGGCGATCGGCGAGGGGTTGTGGCCGAAGGTGCTGGCGATGGGGGTGTTTGCAGCGGAGATCGGCGGGGGGATGCTGGTGCTGATCGGGTGGTTCACGCGGACGGGGGCGTCTGCGATCGTGGGCGTGATGCTGGGGGCGATGTGGCTGACGCAGATCGGGCCGGCGGTGCACTCGGGGACGGGGCTGCTTGGGTTCCTGCCCGCGAAGGACTGGCTGGACCTGAAATCGTGCCAGACGCTGCTGTGGCAGGCATCACTGGGCGCGATGGGGGCGGCGCTGATGCTGCTGGGATCGGGGGCGATGGCGATCGACCGGGCGCTGGGCGGGTATCGGGCGGCGCGGCCGGCGCAGGGAGGGGCGTCTGAGCGCTGAGCGAGCCATTTCCTTGGCGCCACGTCGCGGGCGGATCGCGACGCCGACGGTGTCGATCCTGCTGAGCGCGGCGATCCACGTGGCGCTGGTGTTCTTCGCGGCGGCGGTGGTGTGGCACTCGGTGACGCCGGGGGCGGGGGACGGGGGAGCGAAGATCAGCTTTGAGAACGTGGGCGATGCGCCGACGCCGAGCGCGGCGGCGACTTCTTCGACGACGTCGACAGCGCCGACGACGAGCGTGCACGCGAGCGCGCCGGTGAGCGCGGGGTTCCTGGCGCCGCTGATGAGCGTGCCGGAATCGGATGTGCCGCTGTCGGGATTGGCGACGAGCCCGCCGGCGTCGATCGCCGCGCCGTCGGGGTTGGGGTCGCTGGGTGGTGCGCTGACGTCGGGCTCGCTGCTTGGGCCGGGCGGCGGAGCGGGGTCGGGGGCGGCTGCGGCGGGTGCGGGCGGGGCGGCGAGCGTGACGTTCGGCGGGCTCGGGGCGGCGAGCGTCGGGTCGGTGGTGTACGTGGTGGATTGCTCGGGGCCGATGGTGACGTCGCTGCCGATCGTGCTCAATGAGCTTGAGCGATCGATCGGGAAGCTGTCGGCGTCGCAGAAGTTCGGGGTGATCCTGTTCCGGCGGATCGGCGATGAGAAGGCGGGCGGGGAGTCGTTTGCGCCGGTGCTGGTGCGAGCGACGCCCAGTGCGAAGCAACTTCTGCACGACTGGCTGGTGGCGATCGAGCCCTCGGGGCGGTCGAGCCCGCTGGCGGGGCTGGAGCTTGCGCTGGCGCTCAAGCCGGATGCGATCTTCCTGCTCTCGCGGGCGATCCAGCGGTCGGACGGGAACGTGTGGGAGCTTGGCCTTGACGCGACGATGGCGCGGCTGGAGCAGCTCAACCCCGTGCAGCAGGGGCTGGTGGGCGGAGCGCGGCGGCCGGTGCTGATCCAGACGATCCAGTTCATCGACGAGGATCCGACGGGGATCATGCAGGCAATCGGGCAGCGGCACGGCGGGGGCAACGGGTATCGCGTCGTGAAACGGCAGCAGGACCTGCAGGGCCCCGACGCGGCGCGGCCAGGACGCGTGGGGGATCGCACGAGCGTGGGCGTGCCGGATCGCTGAACACCTGACGGGGATACCTTCTTCGCATCATGCACGCGCATCGACCATTCCGAGCGGGACGGAGCCTGATCGCGGGAATTGCGATGGCGCTGGCGATGGCTGCGGGGGCGGGAGCGCAGCAGTCGCTGCCGGAGTTGGAAGAGCAGCTCTCGCGGGTGCGGACGCGGCTGGTTACGGCGGACCTTGCGCCCGACCAGCGGATGTCGCTGCTGCGACAGTGCGATGACTTGGAAAGAAGGTTGATCGCGGCCGCGCCGTCGGATGATCGGCTGCCGACGTGGCTGGCGGACCGCGCGGTGTGCGCGCTGGACCTTGCGGGAGAGGACGGTGCGGACGCGGCGGTGATGTTTGGCGTGCCGACGGCGGCGCAGCGGAAGACTGTGTATGGACGGGCACGGGAGGCGCTGGAACTGGCGCGGCGGGCGGACCAGGCGGCGGCGCAGGTGGTGGCACGGCTGGAGGCGCAGCTGGTGGATCGGCGGAACCCGGAGCAGGCGCGGGCGCGGGCGGCGGCGATCGAGGCCGCGCTGCACACGCTTGTGGATGTGGAACAGGCGGAGCGGATCCCGTACGTGCGGGCGGTGGCGCGATTGCTGTCGGGGGTGACCTCGGCGGAGCCCTCGGATCGGGACGATGTGCAGGCGGCGGCGCGGGAGTTGTCGTCGATCGGCGGGGCGGGGGCGGCATTGCCCGAGGGGCGGCGGATCTATTTGGGTGTGGCGTTGGTGCATGCCGCGCTCGGGAATCCGGAACGGGCGGAGGACCTTCTGGCGGCGGCGGGCGTGCAGCTTGGGCCGATCGCGGCGGGGTTCAAGGCGGGGGCATCGGCGGCGGAGAACGGCGCGGCGATCCGGGCGCGGTTGGCGTTGCTGCGGGCCGGGAAGGATGTTCCGAAGCGAGAACCACTGGGAAGCGAAGTTCAGGAACACACGCTGCGATTGCTGGAGGCGGAGGCGCGGGCGGGCGGGCTGTTCGATCGGGCCCATCGCGAGGCGGGGGCGCGGCCGCTGCTGCTAGCGTCGGCGATTCGTGTGTTGATCGAGAGCGTGGACGGAACGACGGGCGGGGCGAGCGATGAGGCGGAGCGCCTGCGGGTGTACGAGAAGATCGCCAGTGCGCTGCCAGCGGGCGTGGCGCTGGACCGGTTGCCTCCGGAGGCGACGCTGGCGCGGGCGATCACGCGGGTGCGCGAGACGACGGCGAGCGGGCTGCCTCCGGATGCGATCGCGCGCGAGGACGCGGTGGGAATGCTCGATGCGCTGGCCAAGCGGGCCGATGCGTCGGAGACGCTGCGGGCGCAGTCGCGATGGGAGAAGGCGGTGATCTTGGGCGCGGCGGGGGACGCTCTGGGCGAGGTGGATTCGCTGGCGGCGTATCTCGCCGGGACTTCGCGGACGGATGATCGCACCAACCAGGCGGCACGCCGGATCGCGGACCTGTTTTCGAAAATGCAGGCGGCGGGCGCATTGCCGGAGCCGTGGCGGGCCCGGTCGGCGGCGATGCGGGAGGCACTGGCGATCCTACTGCGCACGGATGCGGGGAACGCGGACCGGTGGAGGCAGGAGTCGGCGCGGCTGTGTATCGGGGACCTGGCGGCGTCCCCAACGGCGGAAGGAGTCGATCGGGCGCTGGGGATTCTTGAGTCGTTGCCGGCAACGCCGGAGTCAGAGGCCACGGCGCGGGCGTTGTCGGAGGCACTGGCCGGGGCGATGGAGGCGATGCGGACGCGGGCGGTGATTCGCTCGGACACGGCGGGGCCGGCAGAGTCGCGCGGGGAGTGGGAGGCGATCGTGCCGCGAGCGTCGCGGGCGGCGGCGTGGTGTGCATCGCGCGATGCGGCGCGGGGGCCCGCGCTGTCGCTGCTGCTGGGGGAGGCGCGGGTGGGGATCGATGATCCGCGTGCGCTGGACACGCTGACGACGCTCGCGGGCGGGCCGATCGATGCGCCGGGGGCGGGGCTGTGGAGCCGGTATCGGCTGGCGCTGGCGCGGGCGCAGCGGCTGGCCGGACAAGATGCGGCGGCGCTGTCGACGCTGCACGATCTGGCGGATCGACTGGAGGGTGCGCCCGGGTCGGCGGCGCGGGATCCGGCATATTGGGCGGCGTGGAGCGACATGCTCACGATCCTGCAGTCGCAGAACACGGACAAGGCCCGCTCGCCGGACATCCGGGTGCAGATCAAGCGGCTGGAACTGCTGGACGCAAAGCTGGGGGGATCACCGTACGCGGAGCGAATCCGGCGGGTGCGGGCAGCCGTGGGCGAGTGAGGGGCGGCCCGTAGAATCGGGCATGGCTATTGACAAAGAGTCGATTCGTACGGCGCTTGGGCGCGTGGTGTATCCGGGGACGAGCGCGAGCGTTGTGGCCGCGGGGGCGGTGGCGAAGATCTCGTACTGCGACGGGTATGCGAGCCTGCGCGTGGCGGGCGGGCGGCTTGCGGCTGATCAGCGTGCGGTGCTCAAGCGGAACATCGAGGCGACGGTTCGCGATCATGCGTCGGGGACGGGGGAGATGCTGCGCGAGGTGCATGTGGAGATGACGGACGAGCAACCAGCCGCGCCGTCGCCCCCCCCCACTCCCCCCGCTGCTGCGGCCGCGCCGGGTCACCGGCCGATTCCGATTCCGCCGGCGAGCCCGCAGGCCTCTGCGCTTCCCGGCGTGAAGCACATCATCGCGGTGGGCGCGGGCAAGGGGGGCGTGGGGAAGTCGACGGTGGCGGTGAACGTGGCCGTCGGGCTGGCGCGCAAGGGGCACAGCGTGGGGCTGATGGACGGGGACATCTACGGGCCGTCGCTGCCGACGATGCTGGGGCTCGGAGATGTTGAGGTGAACATCCGCGGGAACATGATCCAGCCGCTGCTGACGCACGGGCTGAAAGCGATGACGATCGGGAAGCTGGTGGACCCGGAGAAGCCGCTGATCTGGCGCGGGCCGATGGCGCACGGGGCGTTCAAGCAACTCGTGGAGCAGACGGCGTGGGGCGAGCTGGACTACCTCATCATCGATCTGCCGCCGGGGACGGGGGATGTGGCGCTGACGATGGCGCAGTTGCTCAAGCTCACGGGGGCGGTGGTGGTGTGCACGCCGCAGAAGGTGGCGCAGGACGATGCGGTACGGGCGGCGCGGATGTTTCAGCAGCTGGGGATCGAGGTGCTGGGCGTGGTGGAGAACATGTCGTGGTTCGTGGGGGATGATGGGAAGGAGTACGACATCTTCGGGCGCGGCGGGGCGCAGGCGATGGCGCAGCGGCTGGGCGTGCCGTTCCTCGGCGCGGTGCCGATCAACATGGCGCTGCGGGAGCGGTCGGACACGGGGAACCCGACGGGGAACTTCACGGATACGTCGGCCCGGAACCGGCCGCTGGTGGAGGCGCTGGACCGGCTGGTGGTGAACCTGGAGAACCAGGCGGCGATGGCGGCGGTCCGGACGGGGAAAACGACGCCGCAACTCACGATCAGCTGAGGATTCCCTGGGTTTGCTCGGAATTGTCTGCGGACGGCTAGCCACGGCGGCGGCGGGTGTCGCATTGCGCTGTGCACACCTCCGCCTCACTCTCCCCGACGGGCGGGCGACTCCAGATCGCCCGCCCGTTGCGCATGATCGGTGTGAATCCGGGGCGGGAGCGTTGCCCGGCGAGCGCGGGCGGTGCTATACCACTCGGCCCACGGACCCACTTTTTCCGGAGTTCACGCCATGGCCGTCAAGAAGTCCGCCAAGAAGTCGACGAAGAAAACCGCTGTTCGGCGAGCGCCGGGCGCGAAAAAGGCGGCTTCGTCGGGGGCTCCGGCGTTTCCGGGCAACCCGGTGCGGGTGTCCACCGGCACCGGGGCCTCGCCGGAGCAGGTGGGGCGCGAGGTGGTGGGCGCGTTCAACAAGGGGCACTACGAGATCAACACTCGCCTGTGGTCGCCGAAGCTCGAGTGCGTGGAGGGCGGCGGGCTGGCGTGGCGGGGCCTGAAGAACGTGCAGGCGAAGAACTCATTCTGGAACGCGGCGAACATCGTGCTAGGGGCGTCGGCGGAGGGGCCGTACGTGGGCTCGACGGGGTTTGCGATCAAGTTCAAGATGGACGTGGAGGACAAGTCGACGGGCCGGCGGACGATCATGGAGGAGGTGGGCGTGTACACCGTGCGGGACGGGAAGATCGTCCGCGAGGAGTTCATGTACGGGTCGGTGCTTCCGGCCGAGGCGGCGATGCCGCAGGTGCTCTCGAAGGTGTGAGGCGCGGGCGTCAGTGCGGGAGGCGGCGGCGCTGGAGCTCGCCGAGGACGCCGGAGATGGCCTGCTGGATGGCCTGCTCGAGCTTGTCGTTGACGATGAAGCAGTCGTAGACGCCGCAGGTGTGGGCCTGCTCGATCTCGCGCTTGGCCTCGGCGAAGCGGCGGAGGATCTCGTCCTCTCCCTCGCGCTTGCGGGAGCGGAGGCGTTCGAGGAGGACGTCCTCGCTGGGGGGGAGAACGAAGACGCCGAACGCATCGGGCATCTGGCGCTTGACCTTGATGGCGCCGACGACGTCGATCTCGAGGATGACCAGGCGGCCGCGGGCGAGCTGCTCGTCGACCCACTTGCGCGGGGTGCCGTACTTCTTGCCGAAGAGATCGACGTGCTCGAGGAAGGCGGCGTCGCGGATCATCTGGTCGAAGGTGGCGTCGTCGACGAAGTGATAGTCGACGCCCTCGACATCGGTGGGGCGCTTCTGGCGGGTAGTGGCGGAGACGCTGAAGACCGCGCCGGGGATGGATCGCTCGACGGCGCGGGTGATGGTGGTCTTGCCGACGCCGGAGGGGCCGCTGATGATGAGCAGCATGCCGTCGTCGGTGTCGGTGGGGAGACGTTTGCGCTCGGCGTCCGTCATGGGGAGGGAGGGTAGAGCGGGAAGGGGAGAGGGGAAGTACGAAGTACGAGGTGGGAGGTACGAAGTGGGAAGGGTGGCGTTGGGGCGGGTGTGGGTGGGCTTCCGACAAGTATTCTGGGGGCGTCCGAACCGGTGGGGGTTGTCGCTACACTCCGCGCGGACCTTCCCGGCCTTCTGCGAGCCTGATGTGACCGCACTGCACACGCCTTCCGTGACCACTCGTACCGCCAATCCCTCCGTGCCGGATCCTTCCTGGGTGAAGCAGTATCAGGGGCGGTTCATCGTGTTCGAGGGACCGGACGGGTCGGGCAAGTCGACGCAGTTCCGGCGGCTGTCGGAGCTGGCGCGCGATCAAGGCGTGCGGCTGGCGGAAGTGCGCGAGCCGGGCGGGACGCCGGTGGGCGAGCGGATCCGGCAGCACATCGTTCTCGCCAAGGCGGACGAGGGGCTGGAGATGTCGGTGCGGTGCGAGATGCTGCTGTACATGGCCTCGCGCTCGGAGCTGGTGGAGAAGAAGATCCTGCCCGCGCTGCGGCGCGGCGAGATGGTGCTGGCCGACCGGTACGTGGCGAGCACGCTGGCGTACCAGGGCGCGGCCGGGGGGCTCGCGGCGGCGGACATCTCCGCGGTGGCGCGGATCGCGACGCGCAACCTGATGCCGGATCTGTACATGATCTTCGACCTCGACGAGGTCGCGGCGGCGAAGCGGCTCTCGCCGCTCTTGGACCGGATGGAGGCCAAGGGCGCGGCGTTCCACAAGAAGGTTCGGCAGGGGTATCTGGAGCAGGCGAAGCAGGACCCGGGGCGGTACGCAATCGTGGATGCGAGCAAGTCGGCCGATGAGGTGTGGGTGGAGGTGCAGCGGGTGATGGCCCGAAAGGCGGGGGAACTGCCGCCGCTGCGTACGGCCGCGAGGTGATTTCGATGGATGGGCTTGCGGCCCGGGGATTCTCCGGTACCTTGTGTACGGGGTGGACCGGAGGCCCACGATGTCGCACACCTTCACTTTGCGGACCATGGCGGTTTCGGCGGCGGCGCTGATGGCGTGCGCGGGGCTGGGCGCCTCGGCGCGTGGGCAGGGGCCGTGCGATCTGGCGCCCGCGCCGAACCTGGCGGCGGATGTGCCGGACGACTCGTTTATTGATGCGAACGGGGACGGGATCGACGGGCTCAAGTGCGGGCCGATCTTCGTGTCGGCAACGACGGGGGCGGACTCGAACCCGGGGACGATGGGCGCGCCGATGAAGACGATCGGGGCCGCGCTGCTGGCGGCGCGGTTGTACACACCGATACGGCCGGTGTACGTGGCGAACGGGACGTACAACGAGCAGCTGGTTCTTCAGAGCGGGGCGAGCGTGTACGGCGGGTACAACCCGGCGGGATGGACGCGTGCGAACACGCAGGCGACGGTGAACAGCCCGATGCGCGTGGGGGCGGTGCTGACGGGGGCGACGCAGGCGGTGGTGCTGGACCGGTTGAACATCGTGGCGTCGAGCGGTGTTGGGACGGACAAGCACTCGGTCGGAATGGAAGTGCGGGCGTGCGCGGCGGCGGTCACGCTGAACGTGTGCACGATTCGGGCCAAGAACGGCGCGACGGGTGCGGGCGGGTCGACGGGGCCGACGGGCACGAACGGGGATCCGGGGTTCATCGGTGCGCCGGGGCAGAGCAACTCGTCATCGGGAGGCGCGGGCGGGATCGGGGGGACCTCGGCGGGTGGCAATCCGGGAGGGACGGGCGGGCAGGGTGGGTACAACATCTCCGCCGGTGCGACGGGTGGAGTTGGCGGGGGCGGAACAGCCGGCGGAACGGGCGGGGCGTTTGGCGCGTGCCTTTCGACGAGCGGGGGCACGGGGAATACGGGCTCGACCGGCGCGAACGGCGCCTCGGGATCGAACGGTGCGGGCGGTTCGTCGTTCGGCGGTGATGGCGCGACCGGAGCCGATGGCCTGGCGGGCAAGGGCGGCGGTGGTGGTGGCGGCGGTGGCGGCGGAGCGGCGGGGTCGTTCTGCAATGCGGATCGCGGAGGAGGCGGGGGCGGCGGCGGAGGTGGCGGCTCGGGAGGCGGCGGTGGCGAGGGAGGCAAGGGAGGAGGAAACTCGATCGCGCTGGTAGTGGTGGATTCCAGCGTGACGGCAACTTCAACGCAGCTCATTACGGGAGCCGGGGGGAACGGCGGGGCGGGAGGGGTCGGCGGCCCGGGAGGCACGGGCGGCCTGCGCGGACTGGGCGGCGCGGCGGCGGACGATGCCGGCGCGGGCGGGCTGGGCGGAAATGGCGGCTCGGGCGGACAGGGTGGGCACGGCGGCGGAGGCGGTGGCGGCGCGAGCGTCGGGATGGTGCGTACAACGGGCGGGTCGTTCACGGGAGCGCCGTCGTTCTTCATTGGCTCGGCGGGCTTTGGGGGCGGCAGCTCGGGGAATCCGGGCACGGGCGGTCTGGGCGCAAACACGTTTGTCGCCGGGGCGACGCTGCCCGTGTACAACGCGGGCGGGCCGCCGACGGCAGTGCATGCGCGGTTGTATTGCGCGCTGAACAGCGCGTCGTTCCCGACGCTGCCGATCGCCTCGGACCCGGACGCGGGGGAGACGTTCACGTTCACGGTGCTGGGCGGATCGCCGAACGGGACGGTGACGATCGTGGGATCGGGATTCGTGTTCACGCCCAACACGGGGTTCACGGGATGGGCGTCGTTTCCGATCCGCGCGACGGATTCGACGAGCCAGTCGGTGGACGGGTACGCGGTCGTGCGCGTGGGGCCGGTGTGCGATGCGGACTTTGATCACTCGGGTTCGCTGACGGTGGCGGATGTGTTCGCGTTCCTCAACGCGTGGTTTGCGGGATGCCCGTGAGGCGATCAAGTCGAGTGTGCGCGGGCACGCAAGCGGTAGTGATGGCGCGGCACGCCGTTCCCGGATGTTGTGGTGCGCGTGGCCGGCTGCCGCGAGGCGGATTCGGTACACTGGCGGCACGTTGAAGACTCCTGATGTGACAGCCGTGCCGCCCGATGAGGGCCGGTTTGACTTGCTGCTTCCGCTGCGGGGAGTGCTCGCGCTCACGGTGGTGCTTCAGCACATCGCGCCGGTGCACGTCGGGGTGCCGGCGGCGCGGATCGTGCTGTTCCTGGTCATCAGCGGGTATTGCATCTTCGCATCGGCGGAATCGGCGGTGGCCGCGGCGGCGGTGAAGGGGATCGGGAGCGCGAGGAGTTGGCTGGTGCGGCGGGTGCTGCGGATCTGGCCGCCGTATGCGATCGCGCTTTGCTATCTGGGCGTGGTGGTGTGGCTGCGCGACAAGCCGATACGCGTGCTGCACCCGGAGCAGAGCCCGCTGGTGTGGGGGCTCAACGTGGCGATCCTGGCGTGGACGCGGCTGGTCATCAAGCCGATCCACGCGGCGTGGCACAACCCGGACCTTGTGGTGCCGATGCACTGGACGCTTGGGTACGAGGTGCAGTTTTATTTTGTGGTTGCGATGGCGCTCGGGCTGGGGTCGCTCGGGGCGGGGCGGCTGCGATGGCTCGCGCTCGGGCTGGGCGTGACGGGTGTTGCGGCGGCGGTGGTGTCGAGCGGGCTGCAACTGGGGTTGATCACGGACTATGGGGCGTGCTTTGCGATCGGCGCGGCGGTGTTCTACCGGGGGTGCGCGGGAATCTCGGCGGTGCGGCGCGGATTGATCGATGCGGCGCTGGGCGTGGTGCTTGCAGCGTCGCTCGCGCTGGCGGTGTATGAGGCAATGACGGTGGAGGCGCTTCCGCCGCGCGGGGCGGCGGGGGAGTTGGCCGTGGCGGCCGGATTCGGCATCGGACTGATCCTCGTACGGCCATTCAGCGCCGCTCTGTCGCGGAAGCGGTGGATGGTTCCGTTCACGCTGCTGGGGCAGATCTCGTACTCGCTGTTCCTGATCCATCCGATCAACATTCCGATCGTGAACTCGATTTCGGGCGGGGTGCTGCCGGACGGCTCGCCGCGGTGGGTGGTAATCGGGGCGCGGTTGGCGTGCCACGTGGCGCTGGCGGTGCCGTTTTGGTGGGCGTGCGAGCGGCCGCTGGTGGGGTTGCTGCAGCAGCGACGGGCCAGACGCGCGGCGGCTCGCGGGGTGGTGGAGGAGGCGCGGCCCATGGCGGAGGGTGAGGGGGGCGGAGGGGGGAGTTCCGCTATGCTCCCGTCCTGATGGGACCGAACCTTGTCGCGGCCGCGCTGGTGCTGATCGCCTTTTTGGCGGGATCGATTCCCAATGGGTTTCTGATCGCGCGGGCGCGGGGCGTGGATATTCGCAAGCAGGGATCGGGGAACATCGGCGCGACGAACGTGTGGCGGGTGCTCGGGAAAAAGGCGGGGCTGCTGTGCTTCTTTCTCGACTTCCTGAAGGGGCTGATCCCGACGGTGGGGGCGGGGATGGTGATCAACGGCCAGATCGCGAGCCCGCTGGCGGGGGCGTACTCGCCGGCCGCGGCGACGATGCTGTGGCTGGGCGTGGCGCTGGCGACGGTGCTGGGGCACATGTTCACGCCGTGGCTGGGATTCAAGGGCGGGAAGGGGATCGCGTGCGGGTTCGGGGCGATGCTCGGGGTGTATCCGGTGTTCACGCTTGCGGCGATCGTGGCGATCGTGGTGTGGGGGATCTGCGTGAAGCTGACGCGGATGGTGGGGATCTCGAGCGTGATCGCGGCGGGGGCGCTGGCGGCGGTGGTGGTTGGGTCGTGCTTTGCGCCAGCCTCGATGGATGGGGCGATGTCGCACGTGCCGCTGTATCAGCGGGCAACGGCGGTGCACGCGTGGTTTGCCGCGGGGCTGTTCGTGCTGATCGTGTACAAGCACCGGGGGAATATTGCGCGGACGTTTGCGGGGACGGAGCGGAAGGTGTGAACCGAAGTGGGAACAGGGAGGTGATCTACGATGGGGCGATGACGGCCGCGCCTGCTTCGCAAGGTTCTTCGTCGCTGTTTGGAAAGCTGTCGCTGGCGGCGACGGACATCAAGCTTGCGCACTCGGTCTTCGCGATGCCGTTCGCGGTGCTGGGCGCGTTCTTGGCGCGGCCGGTGGATGGGGCGTGGTGGCGGTTCGCGGGGCAGCTTGGGCTGGTGGTGGTGTGCATGGTGCTGGCGAGAACGTGGGCGATGCTCGTGAACCGGCTGGCGGATGTGGGGATCGACGCGGCTAATCCGCGGACGAAGCGGCGGGTGATGGCGAGCGGACGGCTGTCGGTGCGGGATGGGCGGCTGATCGCGGGCGGGTGTGCGGCCGCGTTTGTGAGCGTGACGGCGGTGTTCTGGTTTGCGTTCGCGAATCCGTGGCCGGTGATGCTGAGCGTGCCGGTGCTAGTGTGGATCGGGTTCTACTCGTTCACCAAGCGATTCACGGCGCTGTGCCATGTGTTCCTCGGGGGCGCGCTGGCGGCGAGCCCGATCGCGGCGGCGATCGCGGTGAATCC
The DNA here is from genome assembly GCA_044221735.1 of Phycisphaerales bacterium. Classification (GTDB taxonomy): domain Bacteria; phylum Planctomycetota; class Phycisphaerae; order Phycisphaerales; family UBA1924; genus UBA4658. The sequence goes on from JBGAOP010000007.1 coordinate 18,977, forward strand.
GAGTGCGCTTGCGACGACGCCCGCGCTGTGGTTCCTCGCGGGGATGGTGGTGCTGTGGGTGGCGGGGTTCGATGTGATCTATGCGCTGCAGGATGTGGAGTTTGATCAGGGGGCGGGGCTGCACTCGATTCCGGCCGCGGTGGGCGCGGCGGGCGCGATCTGGGTGAGCCGCGTGCTGCACGTGGGCGCGTTTGCGATGCTCGTGCTCGCGGCAAGCCCGGTGGGGCGCGACGGGCGATTCGGGGTGGTGTTCTTCGCGGCGGTGGGGCTGGTGGGGGCGCTGCTCATCACCGAGCACGTGATCCTGGCCCGGCGTGGCAAAGCGGGGCTGGACATGGCGTTCTTCACCGTCAACGGGGTGGTGTCGTGCGTGCTGGGGGCGGCGGGGGTGCTGGATCTAACGGTGATCTGAGTCTTTTCAGTCTTTTTTGAAAATCCGGTTGCCGATGAAGGCTGGGGGTCGTACATTCCGATGTCCGGTGTTCGTCCCTGGGGCCTTAACGATGCCGCGCCTGTCGAAGACAACTCCGAGCGCCCCGCCGATTTCGGCCGCGCGGTTTGCCGAGGTGCAGGAGCAGTTGGTGCAGGCGTGGGGGCAGATGGGCCCGGCGTGGGGCGTGAGCCGGACGATGGCGGAGACGCACGCGCTGCTGTTTGTGTCGGGGGCACCGCTGAACACCGACGATGTGATGGACCGGCTGCACATCAGCCGCGGGAACGCGTCGATGTCGTTGCGGGCGCTGGTGGAGTGGGGGCTGATCTCGCGGGTGCATCTTCGCGGGGATCGCAAGGAGTATTTCCAGGCGGACCAGGATGCGTGGTCGGTGGCGCGGACGGTGATTCGGGAGCGGCTGCGGCGGGAGATTCTGCCTTTGCTGGCCGCGCTGCATGAGATTCGGGATCAGACGGGTGAGCACGCGAAGGGGGCGGTCGGGATGAAGGTGAACCCGTCGGAGCTTGCGCCGGCGGAGGCGGTGGCGACGCACAACCAGCGGCTGGATGAGCTGGTGGGGCTGATCCAGACGGTGGAGCGGCTGGGCGAGCGGTTTGTGGGGACGGAAGGGAAGGGCGGGAAGGGATTGCAGATGGCGGCGACGCTTTTGTCGAAGGTGATTTGATGCGGATGGATGGAACGATGACGGCGATTGCTCACCAACCCTTGCAGCGGGCCGGCGCGGAGCGCGGCGTGCCCGGGGCGCTTGCCGTGCGCTGGGAGATCAGCGCGAGTGCGCTGCTGGTGTCGCCGGGAGCGGCGATCCTGAACGGGCAGGCGGCGAAGTTGAGGGCGTGTGCGCTGGTGGTTCGGGTGGAGCGGGATGTGGCGCGGGCGGAGTTGGATTTGGAGTTGGTGGGCGGGGAGAAGAGCGTGATCGCGCTGGGGAACGCGGCGAGGGTGGAGTGGTGGGAAGAGGGCGGGATGGTGGCGATCGACGCGGCGGGAGTCGTAGCGATGACGCTGCGCGGGGATGAGGTGATGTATGCGCGGACGCCGGTGCTTGCGGGCGTGCTGGGGTTGATGGGTGGGGTGTATGACGCGCCCGTGGTGGTGTGAGCGTGTGGTCGGCGTGTGACCGTGCCCGGGCTTGCGCCCGGGCCTCTGTTTACTTGTCGGGAGACTTGCCCTCGACGGTGAGGGAGACTCGCTTGGTTTGTTTCTTGGCCTTGGCGCGCTTGGTGAGGTAGGGGATCGGGAGGACGCCCTTGAGGAGCCAAGCCGCGGCGGCGAGGGCGATGAGGGTGACGGCCCAGAACTGCCAGTCGGTGATGGGGAAGGCGGCGGCGAGGGTCATGACATCACCTGAAAGACGATCATGGCGGCAACATACGCCATGCCGGACATCCACGCGAGCTGGAGGAGGGCCCACTTGATGTGGCCGCTCTCGCGGGCTGTGACGGCGAGGGTGGGGAGGCACTGCATGGCGAGAACGAAGAAGACGAGGAGGGACCAGGACGCGGCGGGTGTGAAGATGGGCGTGACGCCGTCGGAGCGCTTGGCGGTCTGGATCTGCTCCATGAGGTGCTGCTTGGCCGCGTCGTCGTCGGCTTTTTCCTGCCCGGCGATGACGACGTTCATGGTGGAGACGAAGACCTCGCGGGCGGCGAAGGAGGCGAGGACGCCGATGGTGAGCTGCCAGTCGAAGCCGAGGGGGCGGAAGACGGGCTCGATGCCGCGGCCGATCATGCCGAGGAAGGAGTGGGTTTTCTGGTGGCGGGCTTCGAGGCGGTCGGCTTCGGCGTTCATCGCGGCCGCCCACTGCGGCGAGTGCTTGAGTTCCGCGGGGGAGAGCGGCCCGTGGCTGGGCTTGAGATCCGCGAGCGTTCGCTCGACCTGATCGGCGTCGTCCCGGAGGGCTTTCGCGGCTGCTGAGTCGGTGGATTCCAGCGCGGCGGCTTTCTGTCGCCAGGTGGAGAGCGTGGCGGCGCGGGCGTCGCTCGACATCCCGAATACCTCGACGTAGTCGGCCATTCCTCGCAGGCGCGCCACCCTCTTCTGGTCGTATCCTGGCTGCGCGGCGAGCGCGGCGGCCTCGGCACGGAGCGCACGCGACTTGTTGAGCGCATCCTCGCCAACGTACGGCGGGCCGTCGGGGGTTGAGATACCGGAACCCGCCGGCCGATCGGGGAGCGGCTCCAGCACGTTTCCGACCGAAGCGGCTTGCGCTCGCATGCTGACGGCTTCGGCGGGAGCTTCGGCCCGCGGATACGCCCCCAGCCACCAGAGGACGATGCAGATGACGAGGATGTTGGTGCCCGCGTTCATGACAAACAGGCGGGCGCGGTCGATGGTGCCGACGAGGGCCGTGCGGAGCGCGGGGCGCTTGTAGGTGGGGAGTTCCATCGCCATGGCGCGGCTTTTGCCCTTGAGGATGGTGCGGCGGGCGATGAGCGCGCTGAGGACGGCCGCGCACATGCCGAGGAGGTAGCAGCCGATGAAGGCGAGGGCGCCGAGGAGGGGGCGATCTTTGAAGAGGAGCGAGGTGAGGAGGACGTAGACGGGGAGACGTGCGGAACAGGTCATGAACGGCGCGACGAGGATGGTCGCGAGGCGCTCCTTGCGATCGGGGATGGCGCGGGTGGCCATGATGCCCGGGAGGGCGCAGGCGTGGGAGGAGAGGAGCGGGACGAAGGCGTGGCCGGGGAGGCCGAAGGGGCGGAGGAGGCGGTCCATAAGGAAGGAGCCGCGGGCGAGGTAGCCGGTGTCTTCGAGCAGCGAGATGATGAAGAAGAGGAGGCAGATCTGGGGGAGGAAGATGAGGACGCTGCCGACGCCCCCCACTACGCCGTCGGCGAGGAGATTGGCGAGGGCGCCGTTGCCGAGGCCGGCGTGGACAAGGGTCTTGGCGTAGTCGAATATGTATCCGAGCCAGTCCATCGGATAGCGGGCGATGGCGAAGATGGTGTAGAAGAGGCCCGCCATGACGAGGGCGAAGACGGCGGCGCCGCCGACGGGGTGCAGCAGCAGGCGATCGACGCGGTCGCTGGTGGTTTCGCTGAGCGTGCCGGTGCCGGGGCCGCGTGCGGCGCGGGCTCCGTGGGTGTTCATCTCATCGGCCCAGGCGCGGAGGGAGTCGGCGTCGGGCGGGACGGGCTTGCTGGGCGTGGGGATGCGGGCGGCGCGGATAGCCAGGCGCAGGTCGTCGATGCCCGCACCGTCGCGGGCGTTGGTGAGCACGACGCCGCAGCCGAGCGCGGCCTCGAGGGCGCGGGCGTCGATGCGGACGCCGTGGCGCTCGGCGACGTCGATCATGTTGACGACGATGACGGTCGGGAGGCGGCGGCGGAAGACCTCGCCGACGAGCATGAGATTGCGGGCGAGGTTGGCCGCGTCGAGGACGACGACGGCGCACTCGGGCTCGCCGAGGGGTTCGCCGCGGGGCGCGCTGGTGCCGGCGAGGACCTCGCGGCAGACGCGGGATTCGAGCTGGTCGAGCTCGAGGGAGTAGATGCCGGGAAGATCAATGAGCTCGCCGTCGCGGCCGCCCTCGATGCCTTTCTTGACGCGGGTGACGCGGGCTTCGAGCGTGGTGCCGGGGAAGTTGGAGGTCTTGTGGCGGAGACCGGAGAGGCGGTTGAACAGGGTGGTCTTGCCGGTGTTGGGGTTGCCCATCAGGGCGATGCGGCGGGCGTCTGTGCCGCAGACTTCGCCGGGGGCGCACTTTTCGGCGGGGTCGCACCAGGCGCAGTTTGGATCGGCGGGCGCGGCGGCCGACTTTGGTTTGTCGCTCTGGCCGATGGTGAGAGTTGGGCGGGGTTGGTCGGCCATGGAGAACGCCCTTCCTGACGGTCGGGCTGCTTGTCAGGCCACGGCCGTGACGAAGATCTGCTGGGCGAGGCCCTTGGCCAGGCCGATGCGGCAGGTTCCGCCGCAGGCACAGGAGTCGGAGTGGACGCCGCCGGTTCCACCAACGGCGACGACGCAGGGGTGGCCGGGGCGGACGACTTTGACGGCTGCGGCGGTGCAGAGGCCCATGGCCTTCAAGAGGGCGGCGTCGTCGGCGTCGAGGCGGGTTTCGGCGATGATGCCGGTCTGGCCCTGGCGGAGGGAGGCGAGGGGGACGGGATTGGCGGCGACGGGGGCCATGACGGGAGGACTATATGCCGTTGAGACTGATTCGCAACTAGGGGTAGTGTCTCAGTTTGAATTCTGGACGGTAGGCAACCGACAGCGGAGCAGGGTAGACTACCCGGATGCCTAAGCGATCAAGCAAGCGTGAGGATGCCAACCAAGCCGCTCACCGGACGCTTTTGGAGGCTTTGGGGGAGTCGCCCAAAACCGACCCGGATGCGCCAGCAGAGCCGAAGGGAAAGAACCCGGCGGCGGTTGCGCTGGGACGGCTGGGCGGGCTGAAGGGGGGCAAGGCGAGGGCGGACAAATTGTCGCCAGCCAAGCGGCAGGCCATCGCCAAAAAGGCCGCCGCCAAGCGGTGGAGCAAGTAAAACTCCGGGCGGGAATCGAACCCGCGACCTGCCCCTTACTCCCGGGTCGTCGCGGACGGCACGGAGCAAGGGGCCGCTCTATCCAACTGAGCTACCGGAGCATCACGGGATTGTATAGGCGAACAGGTTGTTTGGCCCTGTCGGGAAGTCCTCTGCCGCCATGCAATGCCTTGCCAACTCACGGCACTGGCCATCGTGGGTGTACAAGACGGACGCGCCAGCGGTGCACGCTGTCGCGATGACGATCGTGTCATTCTTGAGAAGGTTTCGCTCGCCGGGAATGCCGGGCACGCCGGGAGTCGCGCCGATGCCACGCATGGCCTTCCCCTTGAGGAACAATTCCGCGGCCAGGGCTGTTGCTCTAACGTCGAACGGGGCGATTAGAAAACGCTGTGAGGCCTCGGCAATCGAGGCTTGCCGCTTGCTCGGATCTATGGGCACCAAATACTCCGACAGCACAACTGTCGGCACGATGATCTGGGCCTCGATCTCGTCGAGCATATCGAACAGCCACTCGGCGCGCATTAGTTGTTCAGCAGTTGCAGTGGGGTCCTTGCGCACGCCCCACGCAAGTGCCATTGCGTCAATCGCGACGATGGGTTTTGACTTCTCCCCTCTCACGATCGGCGCATCTCCGCAATGAACGCATCGGGGTCGGGTATGGAGTCCCAAGCACTTCCACCCGCATCCCGCATTCGTCGCAGAGTATCGCGCACCGAGCCCCTCTTGGGTGGTTCAAACGCGCTGATAGATAGGCGAACCAATTGGAAATCATGGCTTAGCCATGTACCCATGCCAGAGAGGTAGACGTTCTGATAGATGTATGGACCGAGTTCTCTTACCAAATCAACGCTTTCAACTCGGCAGATCACCATCCGACCGCCTTGGCCAGCCACCCGAATACCGCAGTGCATCTCGGTTGCTCCGCCAACGCGCTCGATACGAGCGTACACCGAAGTGTGTCCGTTGATGTAGGCGGATGCCGCGACGTTGTCATAGGTATTAGGGCCAATCGTGGCTAGGATGTCACCCTTCAACGCCCCATTACCCCAATCCCAAATCTCAATGTGCATGCCGAGCGACCGTGCAACGTCGCTCAGGTCTCGCAGAGACGAAAGCGTCGGCTGTGTCCACGCCTTGGACGATGGCGCTTCGATTCCCTCCCCAGTCTCTCGGATCAATCGAAGTGACGGGATCGGTTCGGGAGCGGCAACCGCGTAGCCCGCCGACTTGGACATGAGCGACAGGAGCCGCATCGTCCGAAGGCTCTGGCGTTCGGATTCGCTGCGCTGGTCTTGCTTGCCTTTGTCGTCGTCGCTTTCCTCCCGCTGGTCTACAAGCCTCTGCACAGCCTCTAGCACCCGAGCGAGGCTGCGCATGGGAACCGTCCACGGCTTGATGCCGGGGCCAACGAACCTGATCAGGAGATCAGGCTTTGCGGGCTTCTTGAAGCCTGACGGGTCCATGGGCTCCTAACAGAATACCACCGATATCGGACAAATCAATGTAACCCTTTAGAAAACAGGCACTTGCGCTAAGTCGTTTAGCCAATTGCACTTAGGAGATTACCAGATATCAAGTCAATACGCACCGAGCGACCAAATGTGCACATCCGCTTGACAAACCATGATCGGTCAAGCATAATGTTCAGTATGAATATGCTACCCATCGCCAAGCGGGTCCAGATGGTGTCGGCCCTCACCGAGGGTTGCTCGATGCGATCCGTCTCCCGCATGGTGGGTTGCAGCATCAACACCGTCGCGAAGTTCGTCGTGGACATGGGCGACGTGTGCGAGGACTTCCACGACCGCACGGTGCGCGGCCTGAAAACCGAGCGGCTCCAAGCCGACGAAATCTGGGCCTTCTGCCGGATGAAGCGGAAGAACGTCCCCGAACATCTCAAAGACTCCAGCGAGGTTGGCGACGTGTGGACGTGGACCGTTCTCGATGCCGACTCGAAGCTCATGGTGTCGTGGGCTGTTGGGGATCGCTCTGGCGCATTCGCCCGCGACGTGTTCGCCGATGCCGCTGGCCGCATTGTCTCGGATCGTGTCCAGATCACCAGCGACGGGTACAAGTTCTACAAGCAGGCCGTGCGAGAGATGTTCGGCGAGAGCGCGGACTACGCGGAACTCCAGAAGATTTACGGCGCGGCCGATGGCACAGCCAATGCCCGCTACAGCCCCGCCGTGTGTATCGGGTGCATCCGCAAGCACATGATCGGCAACCCGGACCCCGCCCACATCAACACGTCCTATGTCGAGCGGCAGAATCTTGGGATGCGGATGGGGATGCGCCGGTTCACGCGGCTTACCAACGGCTTCTCCAAGAAGCTCGCCAACCACCGCGCGTCCATCGCTCTGCACTTCGTCCACCACAACTTCTGCCGCAAGCCCAAGGGCTTGGGCGGGAACACGCCCGCGATGATGGCCGGGATCGCGGACCACGCTTGGACACTGGAGGAACTGGTACAGTTGCTCGAAGTCCACGAACTCGCCAACGTCGGCACCGAAGAGAACAAGCGGGGTCCATACAAGCCCCGGAAATCCCCTCATGCTTGACCGGCAAATTCAAACTGAGACACTACCCAACTAGGGAATTGCCGCGGCCCGCTGCTCGGGCTTGCGCCCGAGCCTCTGTTCAGCGGCACATGTTGACGTACCGGGCTAGAGACATTACCGGGAAGTAGTGGCGGTACATGTTGTAGCGGAGGTAGAAGACCTTGGGGAAGCCGGTGCCGGTGAAGTAGTGCTCGGACCATGCGCCGGATTTTTCGGTGACCCAGTCGGTGGGGGCGAGCTCATCGGCGCTGGCGTCGGTTGTGTCAACGCCGGTGCAGCAGGACGGGGTGAAGGGGTCTTTGTCCTGATAGAGTTGGTGGTCGCAGAGCCAGCGGACGGCGCGCTCGACGGCGGGGTCGGTGGGTTCGCAGGCGTAGAGGAGGCAGGCGAGGCCCCAGGCGGTTTGGGAGGCGGTGGAGCCGCGGATTTCAGATTTCAGATTTGAGATTTCAGATGTGGAGACAGGGAGTCGGCCCATGAGGTTTCGGTCGAGGTAGGAGTTGGCGGTTTCGCCGAAGCCTCCGTCTTCGTTCTGGACGCTCTTCACCCAGGCGATGGCTTTGGTGATCGTGGGGTGATCTTTCGGGAGGCCCGCGTAGGTGAGGCCGCCGAGGGCTTGCCAGGTGCCGTAGAGGTAGTTGCAGCCCCAGCGGCCCCACCAGCAGCCTTCGGGCTCTTGCTTGGCGAGGAGGTACTTCACGCCCTTGATGATGGCGGGGTGATCGGTGGGCATGCCGCAGGTGACGAGCGACTCGAGTGCGCGGCCGGTGATGTCGGCGCAGCTTGGGTCCTGCATCGCGTTGTGGTCGGCGAAGGGGATGGCTTCCATCCACTCACGGTGGGTGGTCTTGTCGAAGGCGGCCCAGCCGCCGTCGTCGTTTTGCATCGCCACCAACCAACGGAAGGCGCGCTGGGCGGTTTGGCGGTAGAGGGCGAGGCGGGGGGATTTCAGATTTGAGATTTCAGATTTCAGATGTGAAGACGGTCCGGGGTTGCTGGCACGCATCAAGGCTTTGCAGACCATGACCGTGTCGTCCACGTCGGGGTACCAGTCGTTGTGGTACTCAAAGGCCCACGCGGCCGCGTCGCCGTCGTGGCCGAGGCGGATGTGGCGGTCTTCGGGGCGGAGGTTGCGGACCCAGTCGCCGGTCATGGTGACCTGGCGGGCGAGGAGCCAGTCGCAGACGCGGGCGATCTGCTCGTTGTTGGCGGCGGTGAGGCCCGCTTCGGTGAGGGCGTACATCGCGATGCCGGTGTCCCAGACGGGGCTGAAGCAGGGCTGGAGGCGGACGTGATCGAGCTTTGGGTCCGGGTTGGGCTCGGCGATCATGAAATCGTCGAGATCGCGCTCGGCCTTCTGGATGACGGGATGGTCGCGGGTGTAGCCGAGGGCCTTGAAGGCGATCTGGAGGTAGACCATCGGGGGGAAGATGGCGCCGAGGCCCTCGGTGGTTTCGGCGCGGACGCGGTCGAGGATCCAGGCTTCCGCGAGCTTGATGGACTTCTTCCGCATCGGCATGAGGCCGGCCTTCTGCACGGCCTTCAACGCGCGATCGCAGAGGAGGAAGATGTTGGACCAGCAGACGGGATCTTCGCGCTGCCACTCCTTGGAGAGGCGGTTCTTCCAGCGGGTGTCGTGGAACAGTTCGTCGATGTTGATGACGCGGCCCGCGTCGTCTTTGAGGATGCGGACGGGGCGGAGGGCGGAGCAGATGGCGAGGGGGAGGATCATGGTGCGCGTCCAGGCCGCGACCTTGTCCATGTGGAACGGGAACCAGCGCGGGAGGAGGACGATCTCGGTGGGGATCGCGGGGCAGGCGTCCCAGGAGACGCAGCCGAGGCAGGCGAGGTAGAAGGTGCTGAAGGTGTTGCACTTTTCCGCGCCGCCGAGGGCGAGGATTTGTTCACGAGCCGCACGCATGTGCGGGGCGTCGACAGAGTCGCCGAAGACCTTGAGGGCGAGGTAGGCCTTGACGCACGCACTGACATCGGCGGGGGAGCCGGGGTATTGGCCCCAGGTGCCGTCGGCGCGCTGGACGAGGCGGAGGTTGTTGGCGATGCGGTTGAGGGTGGTGCGGCCGACCTTGGCTGGAAGTCCTTGCAGTTCAACACTGGCGGACGAGCCGCCAGTGCCACCCTTCGTTGTGTCACCCTTGGAGTTCCAGATGTCCTCGTCGTTCTCCTGGCCGAGGATCAGCTTCATGAGCAGATACTCGCTGGAGAGGATGGAGTCGCCCTCAAGCTCGGCGCACCAGTGCAGGCCGTGGGGCGCGCCGGCGGGGGCGCGGTCGGAGCGGAGCTTGCCGAGAAGTGAAGCGACGGCGTCGTCGAGCGCGGCGGCGGCGCGGCTGGGAAGGTGCTCGGCGGCGGGGGCTTCGGGGGCGGAGATGTCGGGGCGGGTGAGCGTGGCGGTCATGGGATTGGAGTGCGAGAACGGGGTGCGGTGAGCGCAGGGGGGAAGGATAGGAAAGGTCGAAGAAGCCGCCACGGAGTGGCGGGCCACCCGGAGCGGACCCGGATCAGGCGCGGCCGAGTTCTTCGGCGCGCTCGGCGGCGGCTTCGGCGAGGACGGCGTCGAGGCGGTCGATGAAGCGGTCGAAACGCATGGGGGCGCCGAGCTCGAGGGCGGCGGCGGAGGCGCGCTCGAGCCAGGCATCGTCGCCGAGTTGGCGGAGGGCGCGGGACCAGGCGTCGGTGGCGGGGGTGTCGACGACGAGGCCGGGGGAGTCTTGCGCGGTGGAGCGGAGGCGGGCCGCGCCGTAGCCGGCCGCGCCGGAGAGGGCGATGACGGGGCGGCCGGCGCGGAGGGCGTCTGCGGCGAGGCGTGCGACGCTTCCGGCATCAAAGATGCTGCGCTCGGCCTTGTGGGGGAGGACGATGGCGTCGGCGGCGGCGAGGGCGGCGTCGAGGCGGTGGGTGAGTCCGATGATGCGAGCGTGGTCGGCGGCTTGGCAGCGGAGGGCGCGGGCGTGGAGGGCGAAGCAGTCCTTGGCGAGGATGAGGGCGAGCGGGGCGCGATCGCCGGCGCGAGGGGCGAGATCGGCGATGGCGGCGAGCAGGGTGTCGAGGGTTCGGCCGATGGGGCCGGGCGCGCTGATGAGGACGACGCGGCGGTCTTCGCCGATGGCGAGGGCCTCGCGGGTGCGGCGGCGCAGGTCGAGCAGCTCGTCGCGCGCGGGAGGCTCGGCCATGGCGAAGAGATCGGCGCGGAGGACGCGATCGCCGAGGCCGCGCACGCGGTGGAGGGAGCGCGAGGCCTCGCCCGCGCTGGTGCCGCCGGTCGCGAGGACGCGTCGGACGGGCCAGCCGGTGCCGTCGCGCGGGCCGCCGAAGAAGGCGTCGGAGGCCCAGGCGCGGATCGCGCCGTGGTGGCGACCGACGGCGATGGCGAGCGACTTGAGGCTGTGCGTGCGGCGTACACGGGCGAGCCACGATGCGCCGCTGGGTTCGAGGGGCATCCAGACATCGCCGCCGACGACGCGAGAGAAGGAGAGACAGACGTCGTGGGGGATCTCGCGGCGGCGCTTGCCGGCCCAGGCCGCGAAACCGAAGGGCCAGTCGGTGGCGGTCTGATCGAAGGAATCGAAGGCGACGGTGCGGGAGCAAGAAGCGAAGAGGGATTCGTCGTCGACGCTCTGGGCAGCGAGGGTGATGGCATGGCCCTTGGCGGCGAGGGCGGCCGCGGCGCGGGCGACGAGAGCCCCGGCGGTCCACGGCTGTCGGGCGGTGCGGCCGGAGATGATGAGGATGTTCACGGGCGTGCTCCCGCGGGCCGGGGTCGCGACGGGAGACAGAGCGCGATGAGGAGGTAGAAGAGGAAGTCGGGCTGCTGGTTGACGGTGATGGTGTCGAAGAGGCCGGCGCACGCGAGGCCGATGAGGGCGAGGGCCGGGCCCATCGAAAGGCTGTGGAGCAGATCTGATGGCCCCGGATGCGCGGCGAGGCCGGACTTCAGCGCGCTCCACGACAGAAGGCCGAGAAGGGTGAGGCCGACGAGGCCGGTGGTGGCGAGGGTGTGCAGGTACCAGGAGTGGGCCTGGGCGTGGACCTCGGGGGCCGCCTCGATGGGCGCGTGGAGCGCGGCGGCGGTCTCGGGGGTCTGCGAGCGGACCCAGGGCTGGTAGCCGCCCGCGCCGACGCCGACGATGGGGCGTTCTTTGGCCGCGGCGGCGGCCCACTGCCACATGGCGATGCGAAGGCCGGTATCGGTGGTGTAGTCCTTGCTGTCGAAGGCGGCACGGACTTCTTCAACACCACGGTGGAGGCGGTCGCTGATGCGGGGGCCGGCGGCGAGATAGGCGGCGCCGCCGCCGAGGAGCGCGAGTATGAAGATGGCTACGACGGGAATGAGGATGCGCGAGCGAGGGCGGACTTTGTAGAGCGCGATGGCGATGGAGAGCGTGCAAAGGCCAGCCGCGCCGATCCATGCGCCGCGGGTGCCTGTGAGGCCGATGCAGACGAGCGTGACGGCGACGCCGAGTGCGCCGAAGATCCGCCAACGGCCGATGCCAAACAGCGCGGGGGCAAGCCAGAGGCCGAGACCGGCGCAGAGGACGGTGCCGCCCGAGACCGGATCCCACCAGCCGGTGATGCGGCCGGGCATTCGGTGGAAGGGCATCCATGAGGAGCCGAGTTGCAGGGTGGTGAGATGGATGAGTTGGGCGCATTGGCCGCAGGCGATGCCGGCCATGAGGGTGAGGATGAGCCAACGGCGGTGATCCATCACGGGCCAGAGGATCACGGCGAGGGCGAGGAAGCGGAGGGGCTGGATGTCGACCTGCCACGCCTTGAAGTTGGGGCCGGAGGACCAGAGGACGCTCAGGCCCACCCATGCGCCCCAGGCGAGGAGCAGGTGGAGGACGCGATCGAAGGCGAGGGGTTCGAGGATGCGGTGCTGGCCGGTCATTCGGACCAGAAAGCAAATGAGCACGGGAACGGCGCACCATTCGACGTAGCTGGTGGACCACCCGGCGAAGAAGCTGGCCCCCAGCGCGAGGGCGAGGTGGATGCGCACGCCGATGGGGTCGGCGGATCGCTGGGCGGCGAAGAGCGCCTCGACCTGCGCGGCGGACTGTCTGCGGGGGATGTGGAACGAGCCAGGCATTCGAGGCGGATCATGGACGGGCTGCGGGTGGGACGCAACTCGGGCGGAAGTATCCGTTGGAGCGATTCGGCTTCCGTACGTGTGCCTAGGCGGAGGAGTCGGCGGGAATCGCGAACGGGGTGCGTCCGGCGTCCGAATACACTGGTATCACCTGTCGATCGACGATCAATGGCGGACAGGGTCTGCCCTGCGGCCATCAGGATTGGGTTCCTTTGGGAGCGATGCCATGCACGAGATCAACAAGGTTCTTTCGGCCGCGGCGATGCGGCTGGCGATCGCGAACTTTTTCAAGGGTCTGGTGTACGTGGCGGCGGCGATCGGGGTGGGGCTGATCCTTGCGCGCATTGTGGAGCAGGTGTTTGCGCTGAGCTATGCGTGGAAGCTCGTGGCGTATTCGGCGGGGGCGGCCGCGCTGCTGGGCGGGATCGTGTGGTCGATCGCGGCGCGGCCGTCGAAGGCGGCGGTGGCGCGGCGGGTGGACGAGGGGGCGAACCTGAAGGAAGTGCTGTCGACGGCGCTCAGCATTGAGAAGATGCAGGACGATCCGTGGGCGCGGGTGACGGTGGAGTCGGCGGTGCGGCAGGCGCGGGGCGTGCGGGTGTCGCAGGCGGTGCCGATCGGGGCCCCGCGGTTCTGGCCGGTGCCGTTTGCGCTGGCGATTGCGTTTGCGATCGTGTGGATCGCGTTCCCGCGGATGGACCTGTTCGGATGGCGGGCGGCGAAGGTGGCCGAGGACACGCGGAAGCTGCAGATCGTGCAGGCCAAGACGGAGGCGCTGGAGGTCAAGAAGCTCGAGGAGATGACCAAGGACCTCGGGCTGGAGAAGGACCCGGTTGAGCCGCCGGCGGCCGAAAAGCCGGAGCCGCGCGACCCGGAGGCGATCCGACGCTCGGCCCTCAAGGACCTGACGAAGCTGTCGGAGCGGCTGGACCAGCTTCGCAATGGGGAGAAGGGGCAGAAGCTCGACGCGATCCAGAACAAGCTCAAGGACGTGAAGGCTCCGGGCAAGGAGACGAGCGAGCTGGCCAAAGCGATGGCGGCGAGCGACTTCAAGGCGGCGGAGAAAGCCATCGAGAAGATGAAGGAGCAGATGGCCGCGGGCACGACGAGCGAGCAGCAGAAGAAGGCGATGGCCGAGCAGATGGACGAGCTGGCCAAGCAGCTTTCCGAGATCGCCAAGAACAAGGAGCAGCTCGAGAAGGCGATGCAGAACGCTGGCCTGGACCCGAAGAAGGCGGCGGACCCGGAGGCGATGAAGAAGGCGATGGACGCGGCCCAAAACATGACGCCCGAGCAGAAGCAGCAGCTCCAGCAGATGGCCCAGGCGATGAGCCAGTGCCAGAGCGCGATGGACGGCATGTCGAAGGCGGCCAGCCAGATGGCGCAGGCGGGCCAGCAGGGCGACAAGGAGGGGATGCAGCAGGCGGCCCAGCAGATGCAGCAGCAGATGAACCAGATGGAGCAGCTCAAGCAGGAGATGGACCTTGCCGACGCGGCCAAGAGCGAGTGCCAGAGCAAGATGGCGGGCATGTGCAACAAGCCCGGGGACGGGGACAAGGACGGGCAGCAGGCGGGCATGAAGCAGGGTGGGGACTGCAACAAGTCGGGCAACTGCAAGGGCAACCCGAACGCGGAGTGGTCGGCCTCTTGGTGCAACGGGCAGGGGAACCGGATGGACGGGCCGCGTCGCGGCGGCGGCGGGATCGGCAAGGGCGGGCAGGGCGACTCGGCCGCGGCGGACTTCACGCACGAGAAGAAGAAGGACATGGGCATCAAGGGGGACGGCCCGACGGTGTCGCAGCGGCTGGTGGAGGGCGAGTCGATCAAGGGCGAGAGCCGGGCGGAGTTCGTCTCGGTGGTGTCGAAGGCCGAGCAGGGCGCTTCGGATGCGATGGAGAACAACACGATCCCGCGCGAGTTCCACGAGGCGATCAAGAGCTACTTCGGCAACCTGAAGAAGAAGGGCGGCGAGGCGGCCAAGGACGCATCGCCGGCGGCGCCCGCCAAGGCAGTTGAGGACGCGAAGGACGCGGGGAAGTAACGCGTGTTGACAAGCAAGAGATGAGCGAGGCACGGGCTGGACACCCGTGCCTTTTTCTATCACGGGAAGGGCGCGAGTGTCACGGCAACAATCCGGCATGACTGACACCAACGGCGGTCCGGGGCTTACACGTCGGCGGGCCTGTCTGCTGGGGGCGGCCGCGCTGCTGTCGGCGTGCGATCGCACGCCGACACCACCGGCGACGCCGAGCGGGCCTGTGCCCAAGGCCGCCACTCCTCCAACCCCACCACCGCCCGCGGCGCAGGCGACGCGTTCGATCGTGGTGTATTGCTCGGCGGACTCGGACCTGGCGAAGGGGACGTTCGAGTCGTTCACGAAGCAGACGGGGATCGCGGTGAACCCGGTGTATGACACCGAGGCAACCAAGACGACGGGGCTGGTGTCGCGGCTGCTGCAGGAGAAGGATCGGCCGCGGGCGGATGTGTGCTGGTTCAGCGAGCCGTTCGGGACGATCCGGCTGGCGAGGGCGGGGGTACTGGATGATTCGACGTGCGCGGCGGCGGAGAGCGCGATGGGGGCGAAGGGGGGCTGGCCGCGCGTGCTGCGGGACCAGGGCTGGACCGATCCGGGCGCGGGGGCGGCGGCGGGGCCGCGGTGGTATGGGTTTGGAAGCCGGGCGCGGGTGGTGGCGTACAACACCAAGGAAGTGTCGCGGGAAGATGCGCCGACGGCGTACGGGATGCTGCTGCAGGAGCGGTTCAACGGGCGCATCGGGATGGCGCGGCCGCAGTTCGGGACGACGCGCGGGCACATGGCGATCCTTGCGGATGTGCTGGGGCGCGGGCCGATGGGCGAGCTGCTGGCCGCGTACAAGAACAACGGCCTGCGGCTGTACGACGGGAACGGCGCGGTGGCGCGGGCCATCGGCAACGGCGAGATCCACGTGGGCTTCGTGGACTCGGACGATGTGTTCGCGGGCCAGCGCGAGAAGTGGCCCATCGGGATGGCGTTCATTCAGTGCCCGAACCCGATGGCCAAGCGCGTGACGCGGGACAATCCGCAGTGGGCGGAGCTGCAGCGCGTGGCCAAGACGGGCACGATCCTTCTGCCCAACACCGTGTCGCGGGTGCGGGGCGGCCAGAACACGAAAGACGCCGCAGCGCTGGTGGAGTTCCTGCTTTCGGCTCAGACACAGCGGGCGCTGGCGACGGGCGAGTCTCGCAATGTGCCCGTCGATCCGGACCTGCGGGCGGAGTTGGCGACGTGGCTTCCGCCGGGGGACGACATCGTGGACATCGACTTTGCCAGCGCGGCGGAGATCATGGACGGGGCGATGCAGACGTGCGAGAGCGTGCTGGGATGAGCGGGAGGGTTTGCTGGGCGTACCGTTCGGCATGGCTTCTCCCGATCTTCGGCCGCTCATCCGCGAAGCGCTTCCCGACCTTGTCCGCATCCGCCACGACCTGCACGCGCACCCGGAGCTTGGGTATCAGGAGCGGCGAACGTCGAGGGTCGTGACCGACGAGCTGGCCCGCCTGGGCGTGGCGCACAAGGGTGGGCTTGCGGGCGGGACCGGGGTGCTGGCGTACATCCCGCCGACGAACCCGCGCGATGAGGCGAAAGGGTCGATCGCGCTTCGGGCGGACATGGATGCGCTGCCCATCGCGGAGAAGACGGGCAAGCCGTACGCCTCGAAGACGCCGGGGGTGATGCACGCGTGCGGGCACGACGGACACACGACGAACCTGCTCGGGGTGGCGCGGGTGCTCTCGCGGCTTGAGCACAGGCCGAACCCGGTGACGCTGGTGTTCCAGCCCGCCGAGGAGGGTGGGGCGGGCGGGAAGCGGATGTGCGACGACGGTGTGCTGGCGGGGACGGTGCTCGGGCCGAAGGTGCGCGAGATCTTCGGGCTGCACGGGTGGCCGCAGTACAACGTGGGCGTGGTCGGGTCGCGGCCGGGGCCGATGCTGGCGGCGACGGATGCGATCAACGTGACGATCAGGGGGACGCAGGCGCACGCGGCATATCCGCAGTACTCGGCGGACCCGGTGGTGGCGATGTCGCAGATCATCGTGGCGCTGCAGAGCATCGCGAGCCGGAACGTGGCGCCGCAGGACTCGATCGTGGTGACGATCGCGACGGTGCAGGGCGGAACGGCGCGGAACATCATCCCGAGCGAGGTGTCGTTCACGGGGACGATGCGGACGCTGCTGCCCGAGACGCGGGTGCATGGGAAGAAGCGGTTCTACGAGATCACCGAAGGAATCGCGCGGGCGATGGGCTGCCGCGCCGACATCACGTGGGAGCCGGGATATCCGGTGACGTTCAACGACGCGGGATCGACGGAGAAGTTCTTCCGCATCGCGCAGGGCGCGATCGGGGCGGAGCGGGTGCGGCCCGTGCCGTATCCGAGCCTGGGCGGCGAGGACTTCTCGTTCTACGGACAGATCGTGCCCGCGTGCTTCTTTATCCTCGGTGTGAAGCCCGAGAACACGGAGGAGTATCCATCGCTGCATCAGCCGGAGTATGACTTCAACGATGATGCGCTCGAGACGGGCGTGGAGTTGATGTGTCGGCTGGCGCTGGAGGCTTGAGGGGCAAGTGCCGAGGTGTGATGGGCCTGCCAAAGCGGCATCCTTTTGGCGCGAACTGGCGGGGTGGGGGGAACATAGAGAAGCGTGCGGGGGCGTGAACGGCTGGCATGCGGTTCGCATTGGCTGCCACCGCCGCGTTGGGGGCGGGTGTGTGTAACTGCCGGAGGCTGTCATGCTGGTTCCGTTTTTCACCGCTCGTCGTCGTCGGAAGCTGCTGGATCGGCCCATGGACGCCGCGAGTGAGCGAGCGCTGGCCGAGGGCGTGTCGCTGTACAAGCGGCTGCCGGAGGCCGCGCGGGCCAGGCTGCGCGACATCACGCGCGTGCTGGTGGCCGAGAAGAGCTGGGAGCCGTGTGGCGAGATGCGGGAATCGGGGCTGACGCCGGCGATGAAGACGGTGATCGCGGCGCAGGCGGGGGTGCTGCTGCTGGGGCTGGGGCTGGACCCGCTGCGGGACGAGCTGTTTCCCAACGTGGAGTCGGTGCTGGTGTACCCGGCGGGCTTCACGGCGTCGGGGCCGCGGGCGGTGGCACCGATCGGACCGGTGTCGATCGTGAGCGAGGACTTCGCCTGCCTTGGCGAGGCGTGGCACCAGGGGCCGGTGATCCTGTCGTGGGCGGACGCGAGGCACAACTCCCTTCACGGCGCGGCGGGGCCGACGGCGCACAACGTGGTGATCCACGAGTTTGCGCACAAGCTGGACATGCTCGACGGGTCGGTGAACGGGACGCCGCTCTTGGACTCGAAGGAGCAGCTGAGCGATTGGAAGAGCGTGATGACCAGCGAGTACATCGCGCTGGGACGCGCGGCCGCGCTGGGCGTGCCAACGGTGCTCAACACCTACGGCGCGACGAATCCCGGGGAGTTCTTCGCGGTGGCGTCGGAAGCCTTCTTCGAGCGGCCGGAAGCCCTGCGGGCGGAGCACACGCGGCTGTACGACACGCTCAAGGGGTTCTACAAGCAGGATCCGGCGGCATGGGCGTAACGGAGGCCCGGGCGCGAGCCCGGGCAGGGGGCGTCAGGTGGTCACAATGCCCGGGCTTGCGCCCGGGCCTCTGGTTCTGGAGCGAACCCAGATGTTGAGCATCTCCACGCCAAGCGAGAAGGCCATGGCGAAGTAGATGTAGCCCTTGGGGACGTGCTGGCCGCAGCCGTCGGCGATGAGCATGACGCCGATGAGGATGAGGAAGGAAAGGGCGAGCATCTTGATCGTGGGGTGGCGATCGACGAAGCGGGCGATGTAGCCGCTGAAGATGAGCATGACGCCGACGGCGAGCATGACGGCGATGATCATGACCTCGATGCGTTTGGCCATGCCGACGGCGGTGATGACCGAGTCGAGGCTGAAGACGATGTCGAGGAGCATGATCTGGGCGATGGCGCCGGCGAAGCCGAGGCGGCTGCTGCCCTTCTTCATGTGCGGGATGGCCTCCACCTCGCCGCCGGTCTCGATCTTGTGGTGGATCTCCAGCACGCTCTTGCCGACCAGGAACAGTCCGCCGATGAGCAGCACCAGGTCCTTGCCGGTGACGTCGTGGTCGGCGCGGGGGAGGTGGAAGAGGACGTTCTTGTCGAGGCTCATCACCCAGGTGATGGAGAGCAGGAGGGCGATGCGCATGAGCATGGCCGCGGCGAGGCCGATGAGGCGGGCCTTGTCGCGCTGCTCGGCGGGCATGCGGCCGACGAGGATGGCGATGAAGATGATGTTGTCGATGCCGAGGACGATCTCGAGCGCGGTGAGGGTCACCAGGGCGGCGAGATTGTCGGTGGTGAGCAGGCCTTCGAGGGTCATGTGTGGCATGGCGGGCGGAGTGTACCAGCCGCGCATGGCACGGGTTGCCGAATGCGCCGGGGCGGCGCGGGCGCGGATCAGCGGGCGGCCTGGGCCATGAGGGCCTTCATCTCGCGGACGGCCTCGCGGAGGCCGACGTAGATGGCGCGGCTGATGATGGCGTGGCCAATGTGCAGCTCGGCGATGCCCTCGAGGGCGGCGACGTGGCCGACGTTGTGGTAGTTCAGGGCGTGGCCCGCGTTGAAGCGGATCCCGGCGGCGCGGATGCGATCGCCGGCGGCGCGGACCTTCTCGAGCTCGGCGGCGAGCTCGGGGCGGCGGAGATCACCGCCGCAGGTGGCGAAGGCCGCGGCGTAGGGGCCGGTGTGGACCTCGCAGACGTCGAAGCCGGCGGCACGGCAGGCCTCGACCTGGCGGGCGTCGGGATCGACGAAGGCGGAGACGATGAGGCCGGCGTCCTTGAGACGCTTGACGACGTCCTTCATGCGGGGAGCCTGGCCCGCAACGTCGAGGCCGCCCTCGGTGGTGACTTCTTGGCGGCCCTCCGGGACGAGCATGGCGGTGTGGGGGCGGAGCCTGGCGGCGATGGCGACCATCTCATCCGTTGCGGCCATCTCGAGGTTGAGCTTCACCTTGACGAGGCTGCGGAGGAGGCCGAGGTCGCGGTCCTGGATGTGGCGGCGATCTTCGCGGAGGTGGACGGTGATGCCATCCGCGCCGCCAAGCTCGGCCTCGTGGGCGGCGCGGACGGGGTCGGGCTCGCCGTCCTCGACGAGCGGGCCGCGGTAGCGGGCGTTTCGCACAGAGGCGACGTGGTCGATGTTCACGCCGAGCTGGATCATGAGGGATCATAGTGACGGAGTGACTAAGTGACGAAGTGACGGAGTGGGGTAGAGTCTGCTTCCGGGTTTTGCTTCATCACTTCCTCATGCGCATCCTCCTCACCACCATCGGTTCCGCGGGCGATGTTCACCCGTTCATCGCGGTGGGGCTCGCGCTGCGGCAGCGCGGGCATGAGGTGACGCTGCTGACCAATCCGTACTTCAAGGAGCGGATCCTGGATGCGGGGATTGGGTTCTGGCCGCTGGGGTCGGCGGAAGAGTACTTGCGGCTGATTCGGATGGCGGACCTGATCAACGCGCCGGCCTCGCCGATGTTCGTGTTCAATGAGCTGATCGCCGCGTCGTTTGTGCCGACGCTGGAGGCGATCCGGACGCTCCGGCCCGTGGTGCGGCCGGAGGTGATCGTGACGCACCACATCTCCTACGGTGCGCACGCGGCGGGGGAACTGCTGGACATTCCGCTGGCGCAGTGCGTGCTCTCGCCGCTGTTCTGGTTCTCGCGCGAGGAGCCGATCGCGATGCCTTCACTCCCGTGGCCGAATGCGCCGCGGGTGATCGATCGAGCCCTGCGGGGGCTGGCGAAGTTCGCGGGGCGCGTGCGGCTGGACCCGATCATCAACCGGCTGCGGCGCGAGGCCGGGCTTGCGCCGGTGCGGGACGTGATCTTCCGGTTGGCGCGCGGCGGCGATGGGATCGTGGCGACCGACCGGCTGAAGGATCCGTCGAAGGGGATTCCGACGCTGGCGCTGTGGTCGCCGCACTATCGCGGGCCGCTCGGCGATGATCCATCGCCGGGGATGATCTGCGGCTTTGCGACATTCGACCGGCCAGCGGTGTCGGCGGCACAGATCGAGGCCGAGCGAGAGACCTGTGCGTGGATGGACAGCGGCCCTGCGCCGGTGCTCATCACGCTGGGATCGAGCGTGTCGCACCATGGCCGCGATTTCTATCACCTCGCGGCGGAGGCGTGCGGGCGGGCGGGGTGTCGGGGGCTGCTGTTGACGGGCGGATCGGCCGCGCTGAATGAGATGCCGGAGACGATCCGGGCGGTGAGCTATGCGCCGTATTCGCGCGTCATGCCGCGGGCGGCGGCGATCGTGCACCACGCGGGGATCGGAACGACGGCGGCGGTGATGCGGTCAGGGCGGCCGGGGATCATCGTGCCGTTTGCCAACGATGAGTTCGACAACGCCGCGCGGGCCGAGCGGCTCGGGGTATCGCTCACGGTGAAGCGGCGGTGGCTCTCGGCAGGTTTGCTCGCGGAGGCGATCGGGCGGGCGAGCGCCGATGGGGAGTTGATCCGCACAGCCGGCGCATTGGGCGAGGCGATGCGCCAGGAGGACGGCGCGGCGGTGGCGGCGGAGCACATCGAGCGCGTGGGTCGCGCGGGCTAGCGCTCGCCGGCAGCGTGGAACAGGCCGCGCCGCCATTCCCAGCGCTTGAGCGGGAGGTGCTGCTCGTACAGGGCGCGGATGGTGTGCGCGGCGTTGTCGCCGTCGATCGAACACGACGGCAGATGTTCGAGCGCGATGAATGATTGCCGCAGGCGCTCGGCCGCGTCGCGCTCGCGGACGATGAACTCGCGGGCGGAGGCGAGCTCTGTCTCGGAGCAGATGTCGCGGTTGAAGACGGCGTGTGCGAACTCGGGATTGGCCTCGGCGAAGACCCAGGCGGCGCGGCCGAGGGTGTGCTCGCGCTCAAGCAGGGCCGCGGCGGTATAGAAGTGCTCGTGAATGACCTGGGCCTCGGGGCGGTAGAGCACGGGCATGGCGAATCGGCGGGCGAGCTTGAAGCCGACCTCGATGTCGTCGTAGCCGTAGACGTGCGGGCGGGCGAGGAACCCGCCGACCTCGCGAATGCAGGAGAGGTCGGCGGAGAAGTTCAGGCCGAAGCAGTGGCGGAAGCCCCAGTCGCGGTCGCGATCGGCGAGACCCTCGGGGGTGTTCATGCGGTCGTAGAAGAAGACCATCGAGGTTTCGCGCACGAGGCGATCGAGAAGCGAGTCCATCTGCCCGGCGGGGCGATGGGCGTACGGGGCGTCGCCCACAATGATGGCGGGGCCGAGGCCCGCAGCGCGGCGGCGCTGGTGCTCATGCCAGTGAACGGCGACAAGCTGCGGCGCGGCGACAGCGTCGTCGTTGAGGCTGAGCATCACGCGTCCGACGGCTTCCTCGATGAGCCGATTGCGCACGATGGTGTAGCCGGCGCGAGGGCACTCGATGATGCGGAGCGAGCGATTGGGTCCGGCGCCGGCCCAGGCGTCGCGGGCGGCTTGGGTGCTGTGGATGCAAGGTCCGTCGAGGCCGACGACGACCTCGAAGGAGGTGTCGGTGGATTGGTGGGCAAGGGCGCGCACGCAGGCCGCGAGTTTCGCGGGTCGCTGGTGGGTGGGGATGAGCACACTGACGTTCACACACCATCATCGGCCGACGGTGGATGTGCGGCCGCGCGAGAGAAGCGATCCCTGATAATGGGGAGGACATTGCGTTGATGGTGTAGTCGATGTGATCGGCACCCTGAAGGAACCCCGGTGCGAGTCCGATACCGAAAACTCACACCCGACGGAGCAACGCCATGAACATGCCTGTCAGCATCTCCCCCACTTCCACGACGACCACCACGGCCGCGCATTCGGATGTCAACGACCGGCGGTCGCACCGGCGGTTCAGCGTGGAGCGGCCGGGCAAGTTGTTCCACCCGGCGAGTCGGCAGTTTGTTCCGGCTACGTCGCGCGATCTGTCGTTCGCCGGGGCACTGTTGGAAGTGGAGACTGAGCGCCCCTTCGAGGCGGGCGAGCCGATCGAGGTGGGGCTTTCGCTGAACAACCGGGCGGTGGTGGCGTCGTCGGCGATGCTGCACGGGATCGTGGTTCGGTCGGAGGCGCTGGGCGAGCACCGGCAGCTTGTGGCGGTTCGCTACACGCACCGGGATGCGGTGCGAACGGCGGCGTAAAGCACGAACGCGGGGGAACGGGCGCGGTAAGTGCGCTGTTCCTACGATTGGACATGCTGTGGCAACCCTCGCTTTCCGAGGAGTACACCAAGGCCAAGCCGGACGTGCTGGCCGATCGCATCTCCGTGCGCCGCAAGGAGTTGGGTGGGGATCTGGTGGTCCTTGGGCACCACTACCAGACCGACGAGATCATCCGGCACGCCGACTTCACGGGGGACTCGCTAAAGCTGTCGCAGTTGGCCGCGTCGAAGGTGACGGAGGCTGGGGCGAAGTATGTGGTGTTCTGCGGGGTGCATTTCATGGCCGAGACGGCGGATCTGCTGACGCCCGAGAGCGTGTCGGTGATCCTGCCGGACCTGTCGGCCGGGTGCTCGATGGCGGACATGGCGGACTATGACGATGCGCTGAGCGCGTGGGACCTGATCCATGAGACGCTGAAGGCGAAGGGGTTCAAGGGGCGGGTGATCCCGATCACGTACATCAACTCGACGGCGGCGATCAAGGCGTTTGTAGGCAAGAACGGCGGGATCGTGTGCACATCGTCGAACGCGCAGAAGATGTTTGAGTGGGCAATGGCGGGCGGGACGCAGCCGAAGAAGAAGGGCGAGGCGATCAAGGTGCTGTTCCTGCCGGACCAGCATCTGGGGCGGAACACGGCCGCGGCGTATGGGCTGGATGTGGCAACCGAGACATGCCTGTACGACCCGCGGAAGCAGTCGCGCGGCGAGAGCCTTGGCGGGGCGACGGCGGAGCAACTCGCGGCGGCGAAGGTGATCCTGTGGGCGGGGCACTGCTCGGTGCACAAGCTGTTCCGGCCGGAGCACTGCGACGAGATCCGCGAGGCCGATGCGGGGAAGCCCAAAGGGGAGCGGACGACGATCCTGGTGCATCCGGAGTGCGTGAAGGAGGTTGTGGACAAGTCCGACCTCGCGGGCTCGACGGAGTTCATCATCAAGACCGTTCGGGAGGCGGAAGCGGGATCGCGGTGGGCCGTGGGGACGGAGATCCACCTTGTGAACCGCCTCGCTCGAGAGGCGGCGGAGCGCGGCGTGCACGTGCGGATCCTGTCGGACTGCCAGTGCCTGTGCACGACGATGTATCGCATCGATCAGGCGCACCTGTGCTGGGTGCTGGACAACCTGGCTAAGGGAAAGGTCGTCAACCGGGTCACGGTGCACGCGGAGGCGCGGGCGCACGCGCTGGAGGCGATCGACCGGATGCTGGGGCTCTCGGCCCCGATGGGGGCGGCTCCGAAGGCTGCGAAGGCAGCGACGGCCCTGGTGGATTGAGTGCACAACATGCTTTGACGCAGGGCTGAAGTTCGGGTGTTCTCGGACCGAAATACACTGGTCCTCGTTTCCTCCGGAGATGTAGCGCCCGATGCGGATTGTGCTGATTGGCTTTGGATCGGTTGGGCGAGCGCTGGCGACCCTGCTCGAGTCGCGGCGCGATGATCTGTATGCGCGCACGGGGATGTCGACGAAGCTGGTGGCGGTGATGGACTCGCGCGGGGCGGCGATTTCGCATTCGGGGCTGGGCGCGGCCGCGCTGCTGGCGGCGAAGGAGACCTCCGGAACGGTCGGCGCGGTTGAGGGCGGGGTGATGGGGCACGATGAGCTGCGGCTGCTGCGGGATGTGCAGGCGGATGTGGTGGTGGAGTCTTCGCCGAGCGATCTGGCCCGGCCGCGGCCGGCTCTGGAGCGGATGAAGGCGGCGATGGGGAGCCGCAAGCACGTGATCACGGTGAACAAGGCGCCGCTGGCGGTGGCGATGCCGGCGCTGATGGAACTGGCAAGATTCAATCGCGTGCAACTGCGGTACTCGGGCACGGTGGGTGCGGGAACGCCGGTGCTGGCGACGGCGCGGACGCTGGCGGCGGGGGACACGATCCTGAAGATCCGCGGCATCATGAATGGGACGACGAACTTCATCCTGTGGCGCATGGCCACACAGAACGACACGTACGAGAGCGCGCTGAAGGAGGCGATGCGGCTGGGATATGCCGAGACGGACCCGAGCGCGGATGTGGATGGAGTCGATACGTCGACGAAGGTCGTGATCCTTGCGAACGCGATCCTGCGGATGGGGGCGACGGTGAAGGATGTGAACATCGCGGGGATTCGGGACTTTCCCGAGGCCCAGATCGAGGCCGCTCGCGGGCGCGGCGAAACGATGAAGCTCATCGGGGAGATCGATGCGACCACGCACCGGCTGAGCGTGTCACCGCAGGCCGTGCCGACGCATGGACCCATGGATGTACCGGCGAATCTCAACGCGGTGCAGTTCACGCTGGCAAGCGCCGGGGAGGTGACGCTGGTGGGGCGCGGGGCGGGCGGGAACGAGACGGCGACGGCCATCCTGCGGGATCTGACGGATATCTGGCATGCTTCGGGGGCGGTGGCGTAGGAAGGCGCACGCTGAGGTTCGCTGGGGATGCGCGGAGGTGCGCGGAGAAAGACAGAGGGGAAGGGGGAAGGCAGGACAAAGACGGTCAAACAGAGTCACACAAGACAAGCTCCAACTGATCTCGAACCCGACGTATTCCTGAGCTTCCTCTCTCCCACTTGCCTCTCTGCGAACCCCCGCGTGACCCCTGTGCACCTCTGCGTGCCGCCTCGAGATGACCATGCACACCTCCACCATCGTTATGAAGTTCGGCGGCACGTCCATGAAGGACGCCGAGACCATCAAGCGGTCTGCGGCGATTGCGCGGGAGTCTGCGCCCGGGAAGGGCGTTGTGTGCGTGGTGTCGGCGATGGACCAGGTGACGGAGTTGCTGCTGGACCTTGGCGACGCGGCGGCGACGGACAATCGGGCGGCGGTGCACTCGCTGATGTCGCAGATCCGCACCAAGCACGAGGCTGCGGCCAAAGGAATCGGCGGCCCTGCGCCGGAGCAGGTGCGGGCGATGCTGGATCGGCTCGAGCACCTGGCCGACGGGATCAGCGCGGTGGGCGAGCTCACGGTGCGGTCGAAGGACGCGGTGGTGGCGTTCGGCGAAAAACTCTCGACAGTGATGATGGCCGCGG
Source organism: Phycisphaerales bacterium (assembly GCA_044221735.1). GTDB lineage: Bacteria > Planctomycetota > Phycisphaerae > Phycisphaerales > UBA1924 > UBA4658. Next base: position 44,791 of record JBGAOP010000007.1, read on the forward strand.
CCCTTGGATGCCAGGGGTTCACGGGGCAGGATGCGGGGATCGTGACGAATGACCACTTCGGCAAGGCCGAGCCGCTGATGGATCTGAGCCTGTATCAGCTCCGGGCGAACCTGCAGCCGATCCTGGATCGCAGGGAGCGGGTCGTGGTGAGCGGGTTCATCGCGGCGACGCAGCACGGCGTGACGACGACGCTGGGGCGGGGCGGGAGCGACTACACGGCGTGCATCATCGGGGCCGCGCTGAAGGCCGAGGAAGTGTGGATCTGGTCGGACGTGGACGGGCTGATGACGACCGATCCGCGGATCGTGCCGAGCGCGAAGCTGCTCACGTCGGTGACGTTCGCGGAGGCGATCGAGATGGGGCAGTTCGGGGCCAAGAGCATGCACCCGCTGGCGCTCGAGCCCGCGGCGGAGCACCGGATCCCGGTGCGGTTCCGCAATACGTTCAACCAGGCCTCGCCGGGGACGATCCTTGTGCCAGAGGCACCGGACTCGGCAGGGGGGAAGCCGGTGAAGTGCGTGCTGCTGCATCGCAACGCCGCGCTGATCACGGTGAGCGGGGCGGCGATGATCGGACGGCCGGGGACGGCGGCGCAGGTGTTCCGCGCGCTGGCGGACGCGGCGGTGAACATCATGATGATCAGCCAGAGCGTGAGCGAGGCGGGGATCTCGCTGGTGGTGGCGAAGGACCACGGGGAGCGTGCGAAGGCTGTGCTGGAGCGGACGCTGATGCGCGGGGGCGTGGCGCGGGGCGTGACGCTGATCGATCAGGTGGCGGTGGTGGCGGCGGTGGGCAGCGGGATGCATGGGACGCCCGGGATCGCGGCGCGGGTGTTCAACGCGGCGGCGGCGAAGAAGATCAATGTCGTGGCCATCGCGCAGGGGTCGAGCGAGCTGTCCATCAGTTTCGTGACCAGCAGCGAGGAAGGACCCGAGGCGGTGCGGGCGCTGCACGCGGAGTTCATTGGGTAGGCGTCGGCGGGCTGGTCGTGCGGATCATGGGCACCCGACGAACCAGGCGTTGAGGAAGTCGAAGATGTCCTGCACGTTGACCAGGCCGTCGTGGTTGATGTCGGGGCGGCAGGCCGGGGGGATTTGGGCCGTGTTGCGGACGGTCTTCTTCACACCAACCACGAAGCTGAGGGCCCGCGGCTGACCGCCGGTGGTGATCGACGTCCATGATGCGGGGGATGTGCCGACAACGGCGGGGCCGGAGGACACCGCGCCGCTGAGGCGGACAGCGCAGCGCGAGCAGTCCGAGGCCCATGCGAAGAGCGTTCGTTGCTGCAGGCCGCCGGCCGCACGGCCGACGGCGGCGAGCCAGTACGTTCGTCCGCCGGTCAGCGTCACGGCCGGGTCGAGCGTCTGGACTCGATGGGCGCGGAGCGAGACGCCGTCGATCATGACGGAGTATCCGAGATCGACGGCGCGGGAGAAGGGCACGACGGCGATGGGCGGGCCCGTTGGGAGCGAGCACGAGTCGGCGTAGATCTCGAACTGGCCCACAAGCGGGAGGCAGTTGCTGTACAGGATCGCCTCGAGGTAGCAGACGGTGGCGTCCTGGCATGGGGGGACGACGAAATCATCGGCGGCGCGGGCCTCGACGCTTCCGGGGCCGAGCAGGGAGAGGGTTCCGGCCTCGGGGACGGCGGGGGCGCCGTTGTTCCAGAGCACATCGCAGCAGTCGCCCTCGAGCCGGAGGGCGAAATCGGTGCAGCCGCAGCCGAGTTCGTCGACGCCGGTCCAGTTCGGATATCCGGAGGTGGGCGCGCGGAACACACCGGGACGCCCGGCGATCTGGGCCGCGCCGGCGCTGGCCCAGTACCACTCATCGCCGGGCGTTGCGGCGACGCCCGCGATGGAGACCCAGTATGTGCGGCCGCTCTCTCCGCCGGGGAGCCAGAGATCGGTGGTGGAGAAGTCGGCGAGGAACACGCGCAGGCCGGCGAAGAGCTGGCCGGTGTCGGTCAGGAGGGTTGTGTCCTGCGAGTAGAGCAGTGTTGAAGGGAGGCCGTTGCAATCTTCGTACACGCGCAGGCGGGCCTTGGGGAGGATGGAGTTGCCGATGAGGATGGCCGTGACGCGGGAGACGTGGGCGATCTCGCTGGGACGGACGTACACATCGTCGGCGGTGGACATGTCGCCGGCGTAGACGCTCACGATGGACGTCTGGGCGGTTCGCTGGTCGAATGCGCCCGAGTCCCACACGCACGTGCCGCAGGCGCCGGGGGGGAGGCCGCCGGGGCTTTGGGCGTGCGCATTGGAACCGAACAGGCCAACCGACAGCGCGATCACAATCGCAACCAGAGCGCGCAGGAAAGGCGGCGGTGCGGTTGTGCGCGCACACCATCGCCGGGCCGGAATTGGCCGGTTTTTCGCGTTCACGTGCCCCAAGCGTGCCCCGGGCGGGCCCCCGTTCCAACGCTCCGAGGGTGATGGGCGCGGCGGCACGGCCGGGGCTCGTTACAGGCGTCTCGATCGTTTTCACGGGCACCGCGAGGGTCCGAGAAGCGGTACACTCATCCCGACCCGCGGGACGCCCACATGCCACCGATCACCGACACTCGCCAGCGACTCATCGATGCCGCGGGCGAACTGTTCTGGGAGCGCGGCTACGCGGCAACGGGGCTTTCGGACATTCTGGAATCCGCAGGGGCTCGCGGCGGGAGCCTGTACCACTTCTTCCCCACGAAGGACGATCTGCTGCTGGCGGTGGTGGAGCGGCACGCGCGAGTGGTGGAGACAACGATCGAGAACACCCTGGCCGCGCACCAGGATCCGCGGGCACGGGTGCTGGCGGTGGTGGAGTTCTATCGCGGGTTCATGCGGCGAACGGGGTGTGCGCTGGGGTGCCCGCTGACGAATCTCGCGGCGGAGGTGGGCGACTCGCACCCGCGCGCGGCGGAGCGGATCGCCGCGTTCAACGACCGGCTGGCGCAGCGGATCGGCGAGGCGCTGGGCGAGGTGCTTCCGTCGGGAACAAACACGGCGCAGTCAGCGCGGGGAATCCTCGCAATGATCCAGGGAGCGACGCTGCAGGCCCGCGCGGGCAAGGGCGAGGGGCCTCTTGACGCATGCGCGGCGTGTGTGCGGGCGATGCTCGATGGAACGCAGGCCGCGCCGCAGATCGTGGTGCGCACTGGGGCAATGGCGACGGCCTGAGGGCGGACCCGGGAGAATCAGGATTTCTTTTTGGCCCGCCAAAGCGTGACCGCGTCGGGCTCGCGCGGATAGAGCGGGACGAGCTGGGCTGGGTCGATCGGGGGCAAGCGCGCGGCGACTCTGGCACAGGCTCCGGCGTCGAAGACCGGTTCGAGGATGCGCACGCCGGCGTGCTGCGCGGCGGAGCGGATCGCGGCCGGTAGGTGGCGATCGGCGATGAGCGTGCGCACGCCTGAGGCGAAGAGTGCGGCCGCGGCGTCGGGGTTGGCGAGCGTTCCATCCGCCTCGGCGATGCCGCCGGCGAAGACCTGCATCCACGATGTATCGCCCTTGCCCGCAAGGGCGATCGCGACGCGGCCGGAGCGGACCTCTGCGGGCAGGCCTTCGAGGACGACCAGCGCCGTAGGGACGCTGACGCTGGCTGCGCGGCTTGCCTCGGCGATCATCTTGCCGACGGCGCAGGCGACGCGGGTGCTGGTGTATCCGCCCGGGCCGATGCTCACGCCGATGCGGCGGAGGGCGCCCGATCGCGGCTCGACGCCCGCGCGGCGGCAGACTCGCTCGATGGCGGGCATGAGGTCATCGTCGGAACCGCCGAACCCCCCCACCACCCCACCACTGCGCCCACCCGCGCCGACGGTCTCGACGTCGATATTGGTCAAGCCCGCACTGGTGAGACGTCCGAGTGCGATGGTGCCGTCGCCGCCGGAACCAGAGCCCGGATTGGTGATCTCGATGGCGAGGATGAAGCCGGTGTCGGACACAGGCGAGGGTACACCCGACGTGCGGGCGCTACTCGCCCGCGCCGCCGCGGCCGCGCTTGATGTCGCCGCGGCGCTTCTTGCCCTCAAGGCGTCGCTCGATGCTGCCGCGGGAGGGGCGGGTCTTCCGGCGGATCTTCGGCTCGGCCTGGGCCCGGACGATGAGATCGCGGAGCTTTTCGAGGCAGGCGGACTTGTTCTGCGACTGGGAGCGGAACTCCTGAGCGACGAGGACGAGATCGCCGCCGCGGATGCGGGTGCGGCCTTCCTGATCCACATACTCCTCGGAACCGACAATCCGATCGCCCGCAAGTCCCCGCAGGCGGCCCTTGACGCGGCCGGCGATGGGCAGATCGTCGATGGCGACCCGGAGTTCGGCCTTGGTCTCGACCTTGTTGACGTTCTGCCCGCCGGGGCCGCCGGATCGCGAGAACGCAAAGCGGAGCGCGGCCTCGGGAACCCGCACCCCGGGCGCAATGGCCACGCCGTGCTCCATTCCCCCGCCCCACACATCCCCGGTGCTCGCCGGCCCGACGCCCATGCTCCGCTCCTTCATGCCCGCACAACCTCGACCGGGCCCGGTATCCTCCCCGGCCGAAGACAACTCTACCGGCCGGAGCCGCTCGATGCACACCCGTTTCACGTTCCCGGTTCTTTCCACGACCATCGTTGCCATCGCCGCGCTCTCGGGCGGGGCCGCGCGTGGGGAGTTTGACACGTCGATCTCGCTGCTGGCCGAGCCCGCCGCGACCAACGCCGCTGCCCCAGCCGTGCCCGCGGGCGATGACGCGCTCAAGGTCCAGATCGAGCCGCTCATCTGGTTCGTGGGGCCGAGCGGGAAGCTCAAGCTACCGATTACGTCGGGCACGGGGCCGGGCGGATTCACGACGGAGGCGGACAAGGTGCGGATCAACGACATCGGCTTGGCAAGCACGCGGGTGCGGCCGGCGGGCACGCTGGCCGTGTCAACGGGGCCGTGGCGGTTCACGTTTGGTGGGAGCGACTTCGAGCTTGCAAAGGGGTCGGTGGCGGCGGAGGCGGCGGGGCGGCTGGGCTCGGTGGCGTTCAACGAGGGCGATCCGCTGAAGGTGGACATGTCCTTCGGACTCTACGAGCTCAGCGCGGGGTATCGCGTGTGGGAGCACGACTGGCGGGCCGCGTCGGGCTCGCCGGACAAGGCAATCAACGCGTTCGTGTTCGTGCACGCGTTTCTCGGTGCGCGGTTCTACGACGTGGACATCGCGGTGGAGTCGGCATCGGGGCCGCTGGCCCGGGCGGAGGAGTCGCACCTGTTCTTCGAGCCGTACATCGGCGCGCGGGCGGAGGCGGTGATCGCCGACGACTTCAGCCTTGTGCTGCAACTCTCGGCGGGCGGGCTCCCGCTGTACTCAACGTCGAGCTACTCGCTGGACATCGTGCTCGCCTTCGAGTGGCGGCCGCTGCCGAACGTGGGTGTGGAGCTTGGATGGCGCCAGATCGCCTTCGGGCTCTCTGACGGGCGCGACCTGGACCGATTTGCGTACAACGGTCGCCTCGCTGGCCTGTTCACGGGCGTGGTCATTCGATTCTGAATGGCGGAGGATTCGGGCTTCTCTGGTCGCCGAGCCTTGCCTGTTTTATCCACACTTCCCTGTCCCCCCAGCCTTCCCACCCCCAATCCTGGGCACGCGATCATCCGCCCAAACGGGGGCGTGAATCTGCTTTGTAGGAGCGTTTCAGCAACTTTGTTTCCGAAGTCTCGATTTGCACCCAAGTTGGGTATTGACCGGACTTTGCGAATTCGCGATACTGCTCATCGTCGGGGTGCTTCCGGGTTCAACCGGAGGCTCGTTCGATTCTTCGTTGCGGCCAGCTACCCCGTGTGGGGCGTTCGCCGCGTGTTGGCCTCGTGGGGCCGCTGGAGCGGCCCTGGACAACCTGACTCAGCCCGGCGGGCTCGAACTTTCGAGCCGTTCCGGGCCGCGGATCGTGGCTCAGGTGTGGCGGGCCCGGCCGCGCACGCGATCGGGAACCACTCGGCGTCGGACCTCTCTCATGGCGACTGTCACGAAGAAAGACCTCATCGACCGCATCGCTTCGGCGACGGACTGTAAACGGGCCGACGTCAAGCGCATCGTCCAGCAGTTCCTGGACGAGGTGATCGACGAGCTCGGGCGCGGCAACCGGCTGGAGTTCCGCGATTTCGGCGTGCTGGAGACCAAATCTCGCGCGCCCCGGGTGGCCCAGAACCCCAAGACCCTCCAGCGCGTGAACGTTCCCGCCAAGCGCACCGTGAAGTTCAAGGTCGGTCGGCTGCTCAAGGAGCGGCTCGATGGCCACGCTTCCAGCGGGCGCACCGTTGAGGTGGTGGTGGAGCCGCAGGCCGGGCACGAGATGCTCGGCAAGCACCCGCGCTCGGCGAAGCACTCGGGCTGAGCGACGGCCCTCCCGGTCATCGACGATTTCAGATGGCGCAGTAAAAAGCCCCGGCCAATGACCGGGGCTTTGTGTTTGCTGCGGTGCTTGCTCCGACTCACGGGCAGCCGGCGAACCAAGCGTTGAGGAAGTCGAAGATGTCCTGGACCTCAAGACCGCCGGCGTTGTTGAAGTCGGCCGAGGGCAGGCCGGCGAGCCAGGCGTTCAGGAAGTCAAAGATGTCCTGCGTGGTGACGGTCCCGCTGGCATTGAAGTCGGCGCGGCACGCGGGCGGATCTCCGGGGACGGGAAGACCGGCAACGTTGATCGAGTTGGCGTCGGTGGTCTGCACACCGGGCTTGAAGAGCCCGATGACGACCGGCGAGTTGGCAGCGACCTTCGGGGGCTGGTTGGCGACGAAGCGGAAGTTGTAGAGCGTGGACCAGCGGATGGCGTTGGCGTTGGCGTTGGTGGCGTAGGAGTCGCAGGCGAAGCGGATCTCACCGGCGTTGATCTGCACGTCCCACGCCTTGGCGACGAAGGGCTCGCCGGAGTGGTACTCGGGGGCGTGGAAGCCGGTGGAGGAGATCTGCAGAGCCGAGGAGGTGGACTTGGGGATGCTGAACGACCCGGCGGAACGATCGCTGTTCAGATTGAACACGGCGTACTCGTACTGCCACGTGCCGTTGCCGAGGTCGGTGACCTTGGCGCCCACGTAGAACCGGCCGTCGTTGGGGGCGTCGGCGGTGACGAGCGTCACAGTCGGGTCGTTGACCTTCCACTGGGTGATGGCGGGCTTGAACGGGATGGTGAGGTTGCCCGTGCCGGTGGAGAAGTCGAGGGTGTACATCGGGCCGCACGCGCCGCTGGGGGTCGTGAGCGTGGTGCCCACGACGAGCTTGCGGGTGGAGTAGTCGTTGTAGCGCTCGGTGGGCCACTGGTCGGTGACGATGTAGACGACCTCGCCGTAGTAGATCGCCCCGCTGGGATTGGTGGAGGCGTTGTACCGCGGGTAGTTCGCGGGATCCAAATCGGTGGTGCGAACGAGCAGACGCTTGTTCAGGCACGACGAGGGGTTCGAGCCCTGACGCACATACGGATACGGGTACACGCCGGACCACGCGTTGACCTCGGAGCGCGGACCGAGATAGCCCTGGCTGCCGTTGAGGCCCGAGCCGTAGGTATCCGTCGCGCGGCCGGAGCCGAGCCAGTCGCACCCGCCGGAAGAGTTGTAGTCGGTGACGCAGCCGTTGACGGGCGGCGTGGCGCCGGGATTGGGCGGGCCGCCGATGTTCAGGCAGCCCTGCATACCGCCGCTGTTGTTTCCGGTGGAGCAGGAGTCGGCCGCGCAGAAGCCGTGCTTGAGCCACGACATGCCGATCTGCTCGAAGCGGCCGTTGAACTGGCGATAGACCTGCCCGCCGATGACGGGGTGCTGGTTGTTGCCAGCGATCCAGATCGCGCCGTTGAGGCCGATGTTGCACGAGTCGGAGCCGATGGCGTAGGACGCCCAGCCGTTGGCGCTTCCGTAGTTGCCGATGGCGCCCGTGCCAGTCGTGTCGTACGAACCGCCCACGCTGCTGACGATCACGTCGGGGTATTGACCAACGCGCGGGCCGACCTGCGCGTGGGCCGCGCCGACCAAGGACAGTGCCGCGCCGGCCGCAACCAAAGCTCGCTGTGTGCGCATTCGAGGAATCCTCCGAAAAACCGTCTTGATCATCAAGGCACCACGCCCAATTCCGAGCCCCGAACGGGGCGTTTTCGACTGGAGTGATCGACGTGGACTACCGAACTTCACTAGTTTGCCACAGTTCGCGGGAGTGTTCAAGCACCGCGGACCGGAATTGACCCGGGGAAACTACTGGGTCTTTGATGGGTGACTCAATGGAGCAGTTTCTTGACAGTGCGAGGGGAGCGAAGGAACGTGCCCGGGCTCGCACTCGGGCCTCTGTCAGCATCCGGCGAACCAGGCGTTGAGGAAGTCGAAGATGTCCTGCACGGACAGGCCGCCGCCGTTCCAGTCGGCCGCGGGATCGCCGGCGAACCAGGCATTCAGGAAATCGAAGATGTCCTGAACGGACAGGCCGCCGCCGTTGAAGTCGGCGCGGCAGGGCGGATCGCCGGGGGTGGGGAGACCGGGGACGTCGATGAAGTTGGCATCGCCCGGCTGTACGCCCGGCTTGAAGAGGCCGAGGCGGACGAGGGCAGTGTTCTTGGGAGGCTGGTTGGCGACGAAGCGGAAGTTGTAGAGCGTCGACCAGCGGATGGCGTTGCCGTTCTGGCTTGTGGCCCAGTCGCCGCCCGTCCAGCCGATGGCGGTGGAGGTGAGGGAGCCCGACCACGGGGTCTGGCTGTAGGGCTCGCCGGAGTGGTATTCGGGCTGATGGAACCCCATCTGCGAGATCGCCAGGCCGGCGGCGGCGGACTTGGGAACGCTGAATGAGTTGCAGGCACGGTCGCTGTTCATGTTGAACACGGCGTACTCGTACTGCCAGGTGCCGTTGCCGAGGTCGGTGGCCTTGGCGCTGATGGAGAACCGACCGTCGTTGGGCGAGTCGGCCGCCACGCTCGTCACGGTGGGATCAAAGGACTTCCACGCGTCGATGGCGGGGTGCAGGGCGACGGTGAGATTTCCGGTGCCGGAGGTGAACGACAGAGGGAAATACGCGCCGGTGCACCCGGAGGCGGTCGAGTTTGATATGGTGGAACCGACCACAAGGCGGCGGTAGGAGTAGTTGTCGTAGCGCTCCGTGGGCCACTCGTCGGGCTGGATGTACACGACTTCCGCGAAATACTGGGCTCCGGAGGGAAGCGTCGACGCGTTGTACCGCGGATAGTTCGCCGGATCGAGGTCCGCGTTGCGGACGAGGAGGCGCTTGTTCAGGCAGGTGGTGTTGGCGCCGTTGAGGATCCACGGATAGTTGAACACGCCCGTCCACGGCTGCACCTCCGAGCGCGGGCCGAGGTCGCCCTGGGTGCCGTTGAGGCCCGACGAGTACGTGTCGGTGGCGCGGCCGTAGCCGAGCATGGCGCAGCTGGGGTGGGTGTTGCCGAGATCGGTCACGCACGCGGTCTGTCCGGCGGCGTTGCCACCGATGTTGCGACAGCCAGTCAGGCCGCCGCTGCTGTTGCCCGAAGTGCAGGAGTCGGCGGCGCAGAAGCCGTGCTTGAGCCACGACATGCCGATCTGCTCAATGCGACCCTGGTAGAGCCGGTACACCGCGCCACCGATGACCGGGTGCTGGTTGTTCTGGGCGCCGAAGTCGTTGGAACTCGCGTACCCGGCGCGGCTGGTGGTCCAGATCGCGGGGGCGTTGCCGATGTTGCACGAGTCGCTACCGATGGCGTAGGAGGAGATGCCGCCGCTGACGCCGTAGAAGGAGATGCCGGCGCTCGAGCTGTCGTATGACCCGCCGACGCTGGAGACGATGACGTCGGGGTTCTGGCCGACGCGGGGGCCGGGGGCGAACTGGCCCTGGGCGGCACCCGCGAGCGCCATGACCACGCCGACCATCACCAGCCCGCTCTTCGTGTGCATATTCATGCCTGCTCCTGTTTCTGCCATGCCGGGTCGAACGCCCCGACGATCGGTGTTCCCCACGTCCAAGCCCTCGGCAGAACGCCGGGGCCTTCCACGGACTGTGTTTCCACGGTTCGTGTCCGGTATCAATCCTGTTTCAGAACATTGCCCCATGCCAGAAAACTTGGCAGGCGGGTGGTTTTCCGCGGCGGAAACTCCAAGGCGGGCATCGAACTTCTATCATTTGGCCATGCCGTGGTTCATCATTGTCGTTGCCTTGCTCATCCTGCTGATCGCCACGCCCATTGCGCTGTGGTGGTGGCGGCTGGTGGACAAGGCCGCCCCGTATCAGGACAAGGCCCGCCCGGGGCGGGCCCGGGAGTCCGCGGACGGCCCAACCGAGGTGATCATCACGCCCCCCACGAGCTCCACCCCCCCCACCGCCGCGCGGGATGCACGCTGATTGCCTCGCTATCGCCTGACCATTGCCTATGACGGAACGGACTTCTGCGGATGGCAGAAGCAGTCGCCCCCCGAGGAGGGGGCTGTGGCCGCGCATGTGCTTGCACCGGCTGATGAGGATGACGCGCTGGCGGTAACGCCCGAGCCGGAGACCGAAGAGGGCGAAAAGGACGACCGGCCGCGGGTGGAGCTTCGCACGGTTCAGGCGGTTGTGGAGCGGGCGGTTCGGGCCGTGGTGCGCGAGCCGGTGATCCTGATGGGGGCGAGCCGGACCGACTCAGGCGTGCACGCACGCGGCCAAGTTGGCGCGTTCACGTGCACGGATGATGGAACGCGGGGGATCGGGTGGCCCGTCGATCGCGGCACGGACGGACTGGTGAAGGCGATTAACTCGCGGCTGCCGCGCGATGTGCTGGTGGTGGATGCGGGGGTGGCCGCGCCGGACTTCAACCCCATCCAGGGGGCGACGAGCAAGTGCTACACCTACACGATCTGGAATGCACCGACGCGCCCGCTGTGGGAGCGGACGACGGCGCTACACATCTGGTCGCCATTGGATGCGGATCGGATGAATGCGGCGGCGCGGCTGCTGGTGGGCGAGCATGACTTCGCGGCGTTTGCGGCCGCGGGACATGGGCGGATGAGCACGGTGCGGACGGTGTTTGCGTGCGGAGTTCGCGAGGAGCGGGCCGGAGCGGATGCGCGCCGGGTGGCGATCGAGGTCGTGGGGAGCGGGTTCCTGTGGAACATGGTGCGGATCATCGCGGGGACGCTGGTGGAGGTTGGGCGAGGACGCATTGACGAGGCTCGCATTGGCGAGGCACTTCGCACGGGGAAGCGTGAACTCGCGGGGCCGACATTGCAGCCGCAGGGGCTGTGCCTGGAGTGGATCAAGTACGAATGAGGATGAGGATGCGCCATCGCGTGCGGTGGGGGCTGACGATCGCGACGGTGATCGTGCTGGTAATCGGCGCTGTGTCGTGCGGGTGGGGTGTGTGGGTGTTCCGCGACGACGGGGCGTACCGCGAAGTGGGCGTGTCGCTCGTCCGGGCCACGGTGTACGCGAACTACGCCGATCGCAGCTCGCGGGCCTCGTTGATGAGCCGCATGCCCCAGCGGGGCTGGCATTGGCACGCGGATCCCGCGGCGGGTTCGCCGATAGTGAACCTGCCCGCCTCGTTCGAGCATCAGGCGACCCCGTTCCCAAGCTGGGCCCTGAGGGTCCCGCTCTGGATTCCGCTGGTGCTGCTGGGCGGGCCGGCGGTGTGGCTGTGGTGGAGGCACGTGAAGCGGCCGGCGCACGCGTGCGAGCAGTGCGGGTATGACCTGCGCGGCACGCCGGGGCCGACGTGCCCGGAGTGCGGCCAGACGATTGCTCATCGCTCGCCTCCATCCCCGTTGTAGACTCTTCCGCGGAGGCCTCATGCACCGATTCACCATTCCGCTGACCATTGCGACGGTCATTCTCCTTTCCATGCAGGCGGCCAGTCTGTGGATGGTCGAGTTCACCACGCCCTCGCGACAGACGAACATTGCCCTGGTCCAGGGGTGTCTCCGCATCTACATCGCGAGCGGCCTTGGCAATGAACGCCCAGGTACTGCCGCGGGAATCGCGAGCGGCGGGTGGTCCGGCGACGCGTTGTGCTGGAAGCCGGAGTTTGACGCCAACTTCAACCTTTGGGTCACGCCGCCGGGTGCGGCCGCCGCACGCAGGATTGCTGGAACCGCCGCGATGCTGCCGATCGCTTACCCGCTTGTGCTTTCCGGTACGGCCGCTGGATGGGCGTGGGTTCTTGCCTTCCGCCGAGCCCGCCGCGGCACTTGCGTCTGCCGCGAGTGCGGGTACGACCTTCGCGGCCTGCCCGGCCGTCGCTGCCCTGAGTGCGGACAAGGGTTGCTCCACAAACTCTCCCTGCTCGCACAGCGCATCGTGTCGAGACGCACAAGAACCGCGTAAACTCGAACCACTGGGCCGCGTTCAGCCCGAGGACCAACTCGCCCCGGCTCATGCGCATCCTGCACATCTCAACCCGGCTGATTCTGGGCGGCTCGCAAGAGAACACCGTTCTCTCGTGCGAGGGGCAGGCCCGCGCTGGGCATGAGGTGCATCTGGCGTTCGGGCCGATCTATGGGCCGGAGGGGTCGCTGCTGGAGCGGGTGGAGAAGTTTCGGACGGCGGATGGTGCGGGGGGGCGGGGGATTACGACGCATGTGGTGCCGCACCTGGTGCGACAGATAAGTCCGGTGCGCGACCTGATCTGCGACGGGGAACTGCGGGACATCATCGGAAACCTGTTGAAGCCCGACATCGTGCACACGCACAGCAGCAAGGCGGGCATCCTCGGGCGAGCGGCGGCGTTTGGGATTCGTCGCGGCACGTGGGGCATAGTGCACACGATCCACGGCCCGCCGTTCATGCCCGTCGAGGGCTCGCTGCTGCGACGTGTACGGACGCGTCTGAGCAACTGGGTGTACACGCGGGCGGAGCGGTACGCCGCGAAGCGGTGCCATGTCATCGTGTCGGTCGCCGATGCGATGACTCGGGAGTTTCTGGCGCGCGGCATCGGGCGGCCTGAGCAGTACGTCACCGTGCGCTCGGGAATGGAGGTCGAACGATTTCTCAACGCCGGGCCGTGCGAGACTCGCGAGTATGGGCGCGCAGGGCTGGGAATCCGGCCGGACGATTTCGTCGTCGGCACGGTCGCGCGTCTGGCCGAGCACAAAGGGCACGACGATATCCTTGATGCGATGGGCGAACGGATGAAAGAAGACCGGCGGATCAAACTGCTCTGGATCGGCGATGGGTGGTGGCGCGGCCGCCTTGTCGCTCGGGCTCGGGCGATGGGATTGAGCGTGGGGGAACTGGATCGGACTCCGGAGGGATGGAAGCTCGGAGAGCGGCCGCGGCTTCCGGATGTCTCCAACGCACAGATCATCGTGACTGGTCTGGCCGCGCCCGAGTGGATCGCCCCGATGATGCGCATCATGGATGTGCTGGCGCATCCGTCGTATCGCGAGGGCCTGCCGCGCACGGTGCCGCAGGCGCTGCTGTGCGGCGTGTGCCCGGTGGCGTATGACTGCGATGGGACCGGGGAAGTCTGCCGCGACATGCAGACGGGGCGGCTGGTGCCCGCGGGGGATCGGGCCTCCCTGCGCGAGGCGATTGTGTGGCTGCGGGACCATCCGTCGGAGCGGGCGGCGATGGCGGCGCGCGGGCGTGAGGAGTGCCGCGTGGCGTTCAGCGCGGAGACGATGGTGGCGGAGCTGGAAAAGGTGTACGCGCGGGCGATCGAGATCGCGCGAGGGTCGTAATCAGATCGCCGTTACGCCGCGCTCTTCGGCGCTGACGCAGAGATACAGCGCGGCCATGCGGACGGCGAGGCCGTTGGTGACCTGGCGGAAAATGACGCTGCGGGGGCCGTCGGCGACTTCGCCGGCGATCTCGATGCCGCGGTTCATGGGGCCGGGGTGCATGACGATGGCGCCGGGCTTCATTTTGGCCGCGCGTTCGCGGGTGAGGCCGAAGCTCTGGGTGTATTCGCGGATGGAGGGGAACGCGGGTGAGGCCTTCGCCGCTCCCTCCTTCTTGTCGTCGCCACCCCCGTGCCGCTCGAACTGGATGCGGAGCATGTTGACGGCGTCTACGTGCGGGAGCACGGACTCGAGGTCGTGCTCGACGCGGCAGCCGAGGGCCTCGAGCGATCTTGGGGCGAGGGTGGTTGGGCCGACGCAGACGACCTCGGCCCCGAGCTTTACGAGGCCCGCGATGTTGGAGCGGGCGACGCGGGAGGAGACGATGTCGCCGACGATGGCGACCTTGATGCCGCGGAGATCGAAGGACTCGAGTCTGGCGCGATCACCGATGCCGCGGGCGAGGTGGGCCTCGACGAGCGTGTAGACGTCGAGCAATCCCTGCGTCGGATGCTCGTGCTTGCCGTCGCCGGCATTGATGACGGCGCACTTGACGGAGCGAGCGGCGAGCAGGGCCGCGCCGGAGGCCTTGTGGCGGATGACCATGCCGTCGACGCCCATCGCCTCAACGTTGCGGCAGGTGTCGGCGATGGTCTCGCCCTTGTTGACGCTCGAGCCGGTCTCGGTGAGGTCGATGACATCCGCGCTGAGGCGCTGGGCGGCGAGGGTAAAGGAGAGACGGGTGCGGGTGGAGTCTTCGAAAAACAGATTCGCGATGACGCGGCCGCGGAGTGCGGGGACTTTTTTCACCGAACGCTCGGAGACGTCGGCGAAGGAGCGGGCGGTGAGGAGGAGGGCGCGGATCTCTTCGGCGGAGAGGTCCTGAAGGCCGAGGAGGCAGCGGCGGTTCCAGGTGGAAGCGGGGTCGGCCGGAAGCGGCGCGGCGGACGACGGGGGTGTGCTGGTTGCGGGACGGGCGACGGGTGGTGGGTTCGTCGTGGTGGGCACGGGGAAGTGTAGATGGCCTCGTCAGCCCGCCTTCTTCTGCCCATTCCATCGCGGCCGCGCACCGGGGGTTTCAACGGCGACTCCGCCAACAACGCGGATGCACCCGTCACCCAGGAGTTTTGTGAGTTCGCCGATAAGCGGCGGCGTGGGCTGCACGCGGGTGGAGGCGGGGACCTCAAGACGGACGCGGGCGTCGGGCGTATCAACGACAATGTCGACGGGGAACTTCTGGGCCTTTTCGGCGCTGGGCTTCACCTCGACGATGGCCGCTGAGGCAGCCGAGGCGTCGCCGTTGCGCAGAACGTCGGCGACGGCTCGCAGCGCGCTCTCGCCGCTGCCGTTGAGGCGGTCGGTATCTACACGCAGCCACATGCGGCCGGGCATGAGGGGCACGCCGTCGATGGGGACGACGCGATCGATGACGATCTGGACGTTCTCGTTGCCGTTGGCGCCGCCGCCCGCGGCCGCGCCGTCCTCGTCGTCACCACCGCCACCTCCTCCGCCCCCCCCTTTCTTGTTCACGACCATTCCCGCCCGCGAGCGATCGACGCGGCCGAGCATGAACACGACGGCGTCCTGCTGGAGCAGGTGGCCAAACTGGGCATAGCAATCGGCGAAGAGGACGGTCTCGATCGTGCCGACCTCATCCTCGACAACGACGATGGCCATCTTTTGGCCCGCGCTGCGGCCGTTCTTGACGATGATCGTGCGGATGCCTTGCACGAGGCCCGCGACCACGGCACGCTGGTCGTGCGGCGCCGCCCGGGCGGTTTCGGTGGTGAACGTGGCGAAGACGCTGGCCCACTGCTTCCAGCGCGTGAGCGGGTGGCTGGAGACGTAGAAGCCGAGGGCTTCCTTCTCCTGCTGGAGCGTTTCGCCCTCGGTCCAGGGTGTGACCTTCACGAGGCCGCTGGGCGCAGCGGCTTTGGATTCGGCCTTTGCGCCACCACCTCCACCGAGGAACAGGCCGCCCTGGCCCGCCGCCTTGTCGGCGGCGACCTTTTGGGCGGCACTCATGGCGGATTCGACGCTGGCGACCATGGCGGCGCGGTTCTCGCGGCCGTGGAGGGCGTCCATCGCGCCGCACTTGATGAGGGCCTCGACGGTGCCCTTGTTGAGGATGGCTCCGCCGGACCCGCCGGACGATGCGCCGCGCGACATCACGCGCTCGCAGAAGTCGTGGAGGCTTGAGAAGGGCTTGGGCTCGACCATGCGGACGGCGGGGGCGTCGGCACGCGCGTTGGGATCGACGGCGACAACGTCGCGGTCGCGCTCGGCGACGATGGCGTCGATGGCCTTCTCGCCGACGCCCTTGATCGCGCCGACGCCGAAGCGAACGTGGCCGTGCACAGCCGTGCGAGGCTCGCCGGGCTCGAAGACAACGCTGAAGTCGGCCTGCGACAGGTTCACATCGGGCGGGCGGACTTCGACGCCGACCTTGCCGCTGGTGAAGCGGACCTTCTTGCAGTCCTCGACGTACTGGATCCAGTCGCTGACCTTCTGCGCGCCGCTCTCATACGTGAGGAACGCGGCCATGTACTGGTTGGGGAAGTAGGTCTTCAAATACGCCGTCTGGTAGGCGACGATGGCGTAGCCGGTGGAGTGCGACTTGTTGAAGCCGTAGCCGGCGAACTTCAGGATCAGCTCGAAGAGCTCATCCGCGGCCTGCTTCGTGAGGCCCTGCTTCTGCGCGCCCTCGACGAACTTGGGGCGTTCCTTGTCGATCTTGTCGTGCTTCTTCTTGGAGATGTTCTTGATGAGCGAGTAGGCGTCGCGGAGCTTGATGCCGCCAAGGCCGTGCACGATCTGCATGACCTGTTCCTGGTACACCATGACGCCGTAGGTCTCGGCCGTGTAGCGATCGACGATGTCGTGGACGCGCGGCACCTCGGCCGTGCCGTGCTTGCGGCGGTTGTAGTCCGGGATGAGGTCCATCGGCCCCGGACGGAAAAGGGCGTTGGCGGCGATGAGGTCCTCGAGCCGGTCGGGCTTCATCTCGATGAGCAGGCGACGCATGCCGCCGGATTCAAACTGGAAAACGCCCGTGGTGTCGGCCCGCTGGAAGAGGCTGAAGACGCGCGGGTCAGCGAAGGTGAGGCGGTCGAGGTCGAGCGGGTGGGCGATGGCCTCGAAGCCCCTGGACTTGCCCTTGCCCTCGCCGGACGGCTTGGCGGCCTGGGTTCTGGCGATCTGGAAGTCCTCGGCACGCCCGACGGCCTTCCAAATCTCCTCCTCTGAAAGCGTCTCACGGATGAGCTTCTTGGCGCGCTCGACGACGCTGAGCGTGCGCAGGCCGAGGAAGTCCATCTTCAGCAGGCCGACCTTCTCGCACGTCGGGCCGTCCCACTGGGTGACGATCTCGTGCTCGGCCGCGCTGGACTGCTTGTAAAGGGGGACGATCTCGTGGAGGGGGCGCGTGGCGACGATGACGCCGGCGGCATGGACGCTGGCGTGGCGGGCCTGGCCCTCGATCGTCTTGGCGTTGTCGATGAGCTTGGTGATGCGCGGGTCGGCGTCGTAGAGCTTCTTGAGTTCGGGCTCGTCGGTGAGGGCCTGCTCGAGGGTCATGCCGAGCTGTTCGGGGATGAGCTTGGCGAGCTTGTCGGCCTCGGCGAGGGGAATTTCCATCACGCGGGCGACGTCGCGCACCGCCGCGCGGGCCTTGAGCGTTCCGAAGGTGATGATCTGGGCGACGTGGCCGTACTTCTGGCGGACGTAGTTGATCACCTCCGCGCGGCCGTCCTGGCAGAGATCGATATCGATATCGGGGTATTCGGAGCGATCGGGATCCGTGAATCGCTCGAAGAGCAGGCCGTACTTCACCGGGCAGGCGTTGGAGAGGCCGAGCACATAGCCGACCATGGTGCCGACGCCCGAACCACGGGCGATGGCGGGGATGCCGCGCTGGCGGCCCCAGCTCACGAAATCCCAGACGATCAGGAAGTACGCGCTGATGTTCTTGTCGGCGAGGATTTTGAGCTCGCGCTCGAGGCGGGCCCGCTTGTCGCCCTGCTTGTCGTCCTTGGGAGCGAAGCCGTAGCGCCAGACAAAGCCGGCCTCGGCGAGCATCGTGAGGGCGGTGTCGCACTCCTTCTTGGCGGCGGCCATGAGGGTGTCGCGCTCGGCCGCCCCGCCCGAACCGGAGGGGACGGAGAAGGGGACGATCTCGAAGGCGGCGCAGTAGGCCTTGTACCACGCGGTGAGGTCGCCGGCGAAGGCGGCGTCGGCGGGCGCGGGGAGGCTTTGGGCCTCGGGAAGCTTCACACGCACCATCGGGGCGTGGCTGACGCCGAGAGGGATCTTCACCTTGCCGGCGCAGCGCTCGGCGATCTTCACCGTGTTGTCGCAGGCGACGCGCCCGATCTCGCCATACTCGCGTTCGAAGAGAGATCGCATCTCCTTCGGGCTCTTGACGTAGAGCTCCTCGGGATAGCGCAACCGATCCGGGTCGTTCTTGACCTTGCCCATCGAGATGCAGATGAGTGTGTCGTGGGCGTCGTGGTCCTCGGCCTTGAGGAAGTGCGAGTCGTTGTCGCAGACCAGATCGAGGCCGGCCTCCTTGGCGAGGCGGATCAGATGCTTGTTGATGGAGTTCTGGTCGGCGACGTGGTGCTGGAGCTCGACGAAGAAGCGATCCTTGCCGAATACGCGGGCGTGCCACGTGGCGCTCTCGACGGCCTTGTCCCAGTGCTTCTTGTCCTCGTTGCGCTCGAAGGCGAGGAGGTGGTCGCCGATCTCGCTGCCGAGGTGGCCGTTGATCGCGATGAGGCCCTCGGAGTGCTTCTCGAGAAGCTCGCGATCGATGCGCGGCTTGAAGTAGAAGCCGGTGAGGTAGGCCTCGCTGCAGAGATACAGCAGGTTGTTCCAGCCCGTCTCGTTCTCGGCGAGGAGGACGAGGTGATAGCCCCCGTCGCTGACGCCGGTGAAGGTGCGGTCGGTGCGCGGCCGGCCGGGGGGCGTGACGTACGCCTCAACGCCGAGGATGGGGAGGACGCCATGGTCCTTGCAGGTCAGGTAGAACGTGGCCGCGCCGAAGAGGTTGCCGTGATCGGTCACGGCGACGGCGTTCATGCCGAGCTCTTTGACGCGTTTGACGAGCTTGTCGACGCGGTTTCCGCCGTCGAGAAGAGAGAACTCGCTGTGCAGATGGAGGTGCACAAAGCCGCCCTCGATCGGGGGCGAGCTCGGCGCGGCCACTGCGGATTGTTCTGGACCAGATCCCATGATTCGGCAAGCGCTCGCGACGGCTCCGGAGGCCCGCGGCGTACTCCGGCCGCGCTCGCCTCCATGCGTGTGGACGGTAGTCGATCCTCACCCGCCGTTTCCCCAACCGCGCCGTGTTCCACAGGCTTCTCGCAAGTGTACCGACAATCCTATCAAAAACCAAAACTGACTGATAAGATTCGGGTCGCTGTGGTTCTGAATGAAGATGCGACGAATACGGGTCCCGCGCGTGGCAATGACGTGTAACTCGATGTATTTTCTCGGTTTACGGGAGTTCTTCCCGTCGGGGTCCTTGGGGTTTTCCCCTCGCGATCTTTGGGGTTTTGGCACGGCGTCAGGGGACAGGCCAACTCCTACAACTTCAGGAACCAACCGGGACTCGCTCGTCCCGTCAAGCACCCTTCGGAGTCCCCGAAGGGTACTTGTTTTTTGCTTTCATCGAGTGATATTGCGGCGTCGGGTTCGGGGGGCGCGATTCCCTACGATTGGGTGATGTCACGGGGCTGGTCCACCACGGTGTCTTCGACCTCGGCGAGTGCGTTCCGCTTCGCGGTGCGGCAGCCGTCGTGGGTGGCGCGGGCCGCGCTGTTGGCAGGAGTCGTGGTCTTCCTGGCGGTGCTGGCGATCCTGATCGTCCCAGCGGTGATCATCGCGGTAGCGGTGTTCATTCTGATGGCGCTGATCGCGCGGGTGCGAGCGCTGTTCAACCGGATGCGTTCGCCCAACGGCGCGCTCGACGGACGGAGGAACGTGCGCGTGATCACGCGCGAGTGATCAGAGCGGCTCGGCCGCGCCGGGCAGGGCGTTCAACCACGCATCGCGCAGATCCAGCGTGACGCGACCGGGCGTTCCGGCGGCGATGTCGCTCGCCTCAACCTTCACCACTGGCAACACGCCCCAACTGGAGTTGGTGAGCATCACCTCGTCGGCGTCGAGTACGTCCTGCATGGCGACCATGCGGCGCTCGACGGCCAGGCCGAGACGCTCGGCGCGGCCGATCGCCCACGAGCGCGTGATGCCGGGGAGCACGGGGCTGGGCATCGCTTTGGCGTTTTTTCCGGCCACTTCCCGCTCTTCGCCGCGGGCGATGGGGGTGATGATCTTCTCGCCCTTGACGAGCAGCACGTTGCTGACGCAGCCGGAGCAGACGTGATTGGTGACGCCAAGGACGATCGCCTCGGCCGCGCCCTTGGCCGCGGCCTTCTGAAGCTCGCGCAGGCGGGGCCAGTAGCTCAGGGACTTGTGTCCCTCGAAGGGATGGAGCGGATTGGCGCGCAGGTCGGCAAGGGAGCAGGCGACGCCGCGCTCGAACATGGCGGCGGGATACTCGGTCGCGGGCTGGGCGACGATCATGATTGTGGGATCAACGAGGCGGACGCGCTTGGTCTCCTCCGCACCCTTGGCGAGGGCGGCGCCGAGCATGGCCAGATCGCCGCCGGTGACGGTGAGGCGAACGCGGGCCCGTTCGAGGCCCGATCGCTCGATGGTGGCCAGGACGGCCTCGCCGAGGGCCTCGGTGCGCAAGCCCTCGCTCAGGCCCAGCTCGCGGGCGGAGGTAGCGAGGCGTTCGAGGTGCTCGTCGAGGTGGAGGGCCCAGGTCTCGACCTCCTCGCCGTGTGAACGGGGGCCCTCGATGCCGCGCCGGAGCACACCCCCGAGCATGGTCTCGAAGAGTCCCACGGCGTGCTGGAATCCGGCGTCGAAGGCCGAGACGCGGGCGTCGGCGATGGGCGGAGCGCCCTCGCAGCCGAAGAACTTTCCATTGAGGAACACACAGGTGGACATCGCCCAAGGGTAGTGCGACGGAGGGGGCGGGCCTGCGGTTATCGCCCCTGCCCGAGGATGCCGTCTGTGCGGGTCGCACCGGCGGCCCGCCCCAAACCGGCACATCCCTCCCGCGCGGCGATCACCCGGCGCGGTTTGCTGGCCGATGCTCCTCTGGAATGCCGGGCATGGATGTCCGGGCGATCGACCCTGCGGAGAAGACCTGTGGACAAAGCCTCGATCATCGGCCTGCTGATCGGCCTGGGTTGCCTGGGCTATGTGTTCACCGAGGTGAGCCATGGCAACTTCGCCATGTTCTACTCGCAGGAAGGTCTGCTGATGGTGGGTGGCGGGTCCATCTCCGTCACGTTCATGGCCTTGCCCATGGACAAGATGATGCAGGTGCCCAAGTACATCAAGCGGTTCCTGTTCAACAAGGGCAAGGGCCCGGCCGAGACCGTGCAGATCATCTCCGCGATGGCCGAGAAGGCCCGTCGCGACGGCATCCTGTCGCTCGAGTCGGAGATCGCCAAGATCAACGACCCTTTCCTGGCCAACGGCCTGAAGATGGCCGTGGACGGCTCGGCCCCGGAGGCGATCGAGCAGACGCTGCGCATCGAGCTGCTCGCCATGTCCGAACGCCACAAGGCGGGCAAAAAATTCTTCGACCTCATCAAGCTCTACGGCCCCGGGTACGGACTCGTCGGCACGCTGGTCGGGCAGGTCGGCATGTTCGGCCAGCTGGGCTCGGGCTCGATCCAGGCCCTTGGTCATGCGCTGGCCGTGGCCGTCGTGGCCACCATGTACGGTGCGATTATCGCCAACGCCATCGCCGGCCCCATCGGCGACAAGCTCGCGCTCCGCTCGAGCGAGGAGCTGCAGGCCCGTGAGATGATGCTCCAGGGCATCCTCTCCATCCAGGCCGGCGACAACCCGCGCTCGACGATGGACAAGATGGTCGCGTTCATCCCGCAGTTCCAGCGCGGCAAGCTGAAGCTGGCGGCGTGATGAGGCCACAGGGAACAGGGCTCAGGCCACAGACTTACGGAACTTGAACCATGTCCGACGAACACAAGGACGAGCATGCTTCGGGCGGCGAGGACCACGGTGGCGGCGGCCATGGCGGCGGCGGTCACGGCGGTGGTCATGGAGGGGGCGGGCACGGCGGGGGTGGCCACGAGGAGCACGAGGGCGCACCGGAGTGGCTCATCTCCTTCGCCGACAACGTCGCGCTCATGATGGGCTTCTTCGTGATTCTGCTCGCCATGAACATGCAGAAACCCTCCATGGGCGGCATCGGCGGCGAGGGCAAATATCCCAACGACGCGAGCCCGGAGATGGAGGACTTCGCCATCGCCCTGCGGGCCGCGTTCAACACACCTGTGGACATCAACTCGACCAACCCCAACGAGGCCGCCCTGGTCAGGCGGTTGCGCGACCGGGCCACAGAAGGCGGCCAGACCCGCCAGCCCGGCGTGGATGGCAACAAGCACGACGTCCAGTCCACCCGCACCAGCAACTGGGTGTCGCCCGTGGCCGTGGCATACTTCAACGACCTTGATACCGAGCTCAACGAGGAGGCGCGGCGTTCGCTGGCACAGGCCGCGGACATGGTGCGCGGCAAGAGCTGGATGGTGGACATTCGCGGGCACGTCTCGGCCACCGAGGCCAACGGCAACGCGCCGCGGGCCATGCGCCTCGCGTATGACCGGGCGTTTGCCGTGTACGAAGAGCTCGTGAAGCTGGGCGTGGCCCGCGAGCAGCTTCGCGTCACCGGGTGCGCAGACAACGAACGGGCCACCGGCCGGGCCGACAGCGCCCAGGGCCACCAGTCCAACCAGCGCGTCGAGGTCATCCAGACGCAGGAGACCATGCCGGGCGACCCGTACAACCAGCCCGCGGCGGGGCAGCGCTAGCCCGCTCGATTTCCGCTGGTTTTCCCCCACAGGCATTAGCCATGTGTGCCGCCCGCGGCGCATTGCCCCGGACGAACGGCCGCCGCCGTTCCTTCGCAGGCCATCGCTTCCAGGGGCGCCACCATGTTCGCTTGCTCATGCTTGCTCGTCCGCCAGTCTGTTTCCGCAATTGCAGCGATGCTCGCCGTATCCGCCGCGGCCCTTGCCCAGCCTCCCGCCGACACGCTCGCAACCGCCAAGGCCGCGCTGAGCCTCACCGACGGGGCGGTGGTGAACCTCGACATTGATCGAACGCTCGGGCGAGCGCTGAGCGTGTCCGTGCCCTTCAACGGGCAGATGCACACTCTCGAGCTGGTTCCGAACAGCATCCGCACGCCGGACTACCAGCTTTTGGAAGTCGGGGCCGACGGCCTGGCGCGCCCGGCGAAGGCGGGGCCGGAAAACTCGCTCATCGGGCGGGTGACCGACATTCCCGGCGCCGAGATCGCGGGCGGCATGATGCCCGACGGGCTGTACTGCACGATCCTGCTTCCCGACGGCTCGCGATACTGGATCGAGGCCATCGAATCGCGGGTGGCGGGGGCGCGCCCGGGCGATCACGCGCTCTACCGCGGCGAGGACGTGGTTCGCGGCGGGCAGCAGTGCGGGGGCGCTATCGATCCCGTGCCGTCGTTCGTGCCGCGCACGAGCTTCCAGGCTCGCGACCTGAACCTGTACACGGCGACGGTGGCGTGCGACGCGGACTACGAGTTCTGGGCCCAGTACGGCAACAGCACGCTGGCGCAGAACCGCATCACGCTGGTGCTCAACACGATGAACCTGCAGTACCGGCGGGACGTGAACATCAAGCACACGGTGGGCACGATCCTGGTGCGGACGACGGCGGGGCTGCCGTACACGCAGACGTACGCGTCGCCGCTTCTCACGCAGGTTCGCGACGAGTGGGAGGCCAACCAGACGGGCATCACGCGCAACGTGGTGCAGATGTTCACGGGCAAGCACATCGACGACTTCGAGAACTACATCGGGCTGGCGTGGAGCATCGGGCACATCTGCGACAACCAGGCGTACTGCTTCGTGTGGTCGAACTTCAACAACAACTTCTCGAGCGCGACCGACCTGTCGGCGCACGAGCTGGGCCACCTGTGGGGCGCGTGCCACTGCTCGTGCGATGGTCCGACGCGGGTGAGCCGGTACACGATGAATCCGGCCATCACGAGCATCAACCGGTTCGGGCCGGGCGGGGCGAACTCCACGTGCGGGAACCCGACGGTGACGGAGATCACCTCGTACCGCGCGACGAGGTACGCCGGGGGCTCGGGCTGCCTGGGCACGTCGGTGGGCGGGGAGACGCCGATGAACGACGCGTGCGAGGACGCCATCCCGCTGGCCAGCAGCGCGATCATGGCGATGGGCAACGTCTTCGCCACCACCGACGGGCCGGCGTCCTCGTGCCGCAACTTCGCGGGCAAGGACGTGTGGTACACCCTGACAGCCCCGTGCGACGGCACGCTGACGATCGACACCTGCTCGTCGTCGTTCGACACGGTGCTGACGGTGTACACGGGCACGTGCGCGGCCCTGACCGAGGTGGCCTGCAACGACGACGACACCACGGGCACCTGCGCCGTGAACACCTCCAGCCGGCTGACGATGCCGGTCACGCTGGGGGTCACCTACCGGATCAAGCTCTCGGGATACTCCAACGCCACGGGCACGGGGTACTTCAACGTGAACGTGTCGGGGTGCGGCGTGCCCATCAACAACGGGTGCACGTGGTTCAACAACATCGACAACGGTGTTCCTGTGTCCTTCTCCACCATCGGCGCCACCACCGACGGCAACGCCGACACCCTGTGCAACGCCTCGGGCAACTCGCAGATCTTCCAGGACCTGTGGTTCCTGTACCAGCACATCCCGTGCTCGGGACCGGTGCGCGTCGCCACGTGCAATGCCGACTTCGACACCCGCATCGCGATCTACACCACCTCCTGCCCTGGCCCCGACACGGCGCTGGCGTGCAACGACGACAACGGCCCCGCATGCTCTGGCACGCACGCGAGCCTGGTCTTCAACGCCGACACCGACCACACCTACATCATCCGCGTGGGCGGATACTTGGGCGCGGTGGGCACGGGCACGCTGACGGTGGACTCGCTGAGCTGCCCGCATCCGTCCAACGACGACTGCGCCTCGGCCATCGTGGTGCAGAACGGCTCGTCGGTGGTCTCGGACTTCTTCGCCGCGACCAACGACGGGGCCTGCACGTGCGGCGCGGCCGCGGCCAGCCGCGACATCTGGTACTCCTTCACCGCGCCCGCCAACGGCTTCCTGACGGTGAACACCTGCGGAACCAACGACCTGGGCGGGACGGACACGGGCGTGGACGCCGTGCTCTCGATCCACGCCG
This sequence comes from Phycisphaerales bacterium, assembly GCA_044221735.1. GTDB lineage: Bacteria > Planctomycetota > Phycisphaerae > Phycisphaerales > UBA1924 > UBA4658. Next base: position 69,825 of record JBGAOP010000007.1, read on the forward strand.
GGTGCCCGGGCGACGCCTCCAACCAGATCGCGGGCGGGTGCAACGACGACGCCATCAACAACCTGTGCGGCAACAGCGACAACGGGGCCCACCACGACTCGTCGCTGACAGTCGCGCTCACTTTCGGGCAGAGCGTCCGGATCCGGCTGGCCAACTACAACAACGCGACGCCGCCGAACAAACAAGTGAAGCTTAACGTGTCGTTCGCTCCCGCCAACGACGAGTGCAACACGGCCATCGCCGTGGTGGACGGCCTGCGCTCGTGGTACAACTCCAACGCCGTGAGCGAGCCGCCGACGCTGCTGGGCGGGGCCTGCGGATTCACCACGATCAACAACGACGTCTGGTACTCCTACGTGCCCACGTGCACGGGCAGCGCCCGGGTCTCGCTGTGCGGAACACCGTTCGACACGCTGCTGGCCGTGTACTCGGGCTCGTGCGGCACGCTGGGCAACCCGATCGCCTGCAACGACGATAACGGCGTGGCGTGCACCGGGTCGGCGTCGTCTGTGGACTTCCCCACCGTGGCCGGGCAGACGTATCTGGTCCGCGCCGGCTCGTACTCCGCCGGGACCGGCGGCGCGGGATTCATGAGCCTGTACTGCACCGCCGCCGCGCCTGGGGCGTGCTGCTCGGGCTCGACGTGCGCCGTCGCCGCGCCGGGCGCGTGCGCCGGGGCGATGCAGCATTTCGCGGGGGCCGGCACCGTGTGCAACGCGCAGGGCAACAACACGACGGCGTGCTGCAGGGCCGACTTCAACCAGAGCGGCGGCCTGGAGGTCCAGGACATCTTCGACTATCTCAACGCGTGGTTCGCATCGAATCCCAACGCCGACATCAACGGCTCGGGCTTGGCCGTGCAGGACATCTTCGACTACCTCAACGCGTGGTTTGCGGGATGCTGAGCGGGGCCTGCGCCCCTCACTCCTTGGGAACCCATCCGTACGTTTCGTAGGTGCGCTCCACGGTTCCGTCGTCGTAAAGATCCACCAGCGCGTAGCCCTCGGTGCAGTCCTTGTGCTTGCCCTTCCACCACGCGCCGCAGACGGCGCCGTCGCAGAGATACGTCACGCCCTGGAACTCGACCTTGTCGACCTCGTGAATGTGCCCGCTCAGGCAGGCCTTGACGTTGCGGTGTTTGTCGAAGAGCTTCACCAGTCGCGGCATGTCGGACATCATCTCGGAGATCGAGCCCTCGTGCTTCTTGACGACGGCGTCCTTCGGGTTGGTGATCGACGTGATGGTGAGGATCGGGATGTGGCTGAGCACGAGCACGGGCGTGGTCGCCGGCGTTTCGTTCAGCAGGGCCTCGAGCCACGCGTGCTGGTCGTCGTCGAGCTTGCCGATGTAGCCGTCGCCATTCGGGAAGACGCTGTCGAGCACGACGAACCGCCAGCCGTTGCGATCGAAGGAGCGGTAGGGCTTGTCGAGGCCCATCATGTCCATCGCCCAGCGCTTGCCCCACTTGGCCTCCTCGCCGGTGGTCCCACTCTTCTTCTTGTTCCAGCCCCAGATGTCGTGGTTGCCGATGCAGTGCTCGACGGGGAGCGAGCAGTGGTCCTTGAGCGTTTTGCCCCAGAGGTCCCAGAGGGTCTTGGTCCGCGCGGCGTCGTGCTCGAAGGAATCCATGATGAGGTCGCCGCCGGTGAGCACCAGTTCGGGTTTGTCGGCGAGGCCTTGCAGGTGATGGAGGCACTGCGCGACGCCCTCGAACGCCTTGCGCTCGGGCTGGATGTGCATGTCGGTGATGTGGGCCACGCGGATGAGGCGCTTTCGCGGCTTCGCGGGGGACGATGGGGCCTGACCGTGGCCTTCCTGCACGGCCATTGCCCGACGTACCAGACCGCCCGACCCGAGCGTCAACCCGATAGCTCCTGCGAGTGCGCCGGCCTTGAGCATCTCACGACGGTTCATTTCGGTGGACATGGTGTTCTCCGGTCGGGACTCTACCAGAACGCTCGCCGTTCCGCGAGCCCTTGGCCGAACCTTTACTGGCCAGCGGGGCGGCCGCCCTTGCGGGGGTCGCAGGCCGCGTCCCAGCCCTTCTCGCTCCTGCGAATGAACTGCACGCAGGCGTGGTCGGCGGGCGGGCCGGGTTTCTGCTGATGGTGGAGCTTGGTCATCCAGAGCTGCACGCCAAGGCCGTTCCAGGTGCCGGGGTAGTTCTCCTCCATCTCCAGCATGTTGGGCATCCACTGGTGGTGCAGCCGGGGGCGCGCGACGGCCTCGCCCGCGCCGAGACCGAGCACGTAGGAGTTCAGAAGCACCTGCGTGGTTCCAGTGATGATGCGCGGCCCGCCGCTGGCCCCGACGACGGCGTCGACGGGTCCGTCCTTCCTGAGCACGATGGTGGGCGTCATGCTGCTGAGCGGCCGCTTCCCGGGCGCGGGGAGGTTCTTGGCGGACTGCGTGAGGCCGAAGGCGTTCTTTTCGCCGCGCCGGGTGGTGAAGTCGTCCATCTGGTCGTTGAGGATGAACCCGTACTCGGGCACGGCCAAGAGCGAGCCGAAGAGGAGGTTGATGGTCTCGGTGCAGGCGACGGCCCCGCCGCGCGAGTCGACGACGCACACGTGGCTGGTTCCGCCGTCGTCGGTGCCCTCGGCGGGCTCGTGCTCGCGCGTGCCGTACATCTCCGGGGCCATGACCTGCGTGGGGAACATGCTCAGCGAGCGTTCCAACAGGTAGTCGGGGCTGAGAAGCTTCTTGACGGGCACGCCGCCCTCGACAAACGCGGGATCGGCCATCCACTCGGCGCGGTCGGCGAAGGCGTGCTTGAACGATTCGATCATGACGTGGGTGTACTGGGGCCACTCGCCCTTGTCGACCAGCTTCTTGACCTCGCGCCGCTCCATGATGCCGAGCGTTTCACCCATGGCCACGCCGCCGCTGGAGGGGGGCGGCATCGTGATGAGCGTGCGCTCGCCGAGCAGCGACGAACCGATCCGCAGGGGCTCGGTCTCGGAGACCTTGAACGCACGGAGGTCTTCGGGGGTGAGTGTGCCGCCGTCGGCGTTCGCGGCCGCGCAGATCGCCTTGCCGATCTCCCCTTTGGTCAACGCCTCGACGCCGCTCTTCGCGATGAGCTCAAACGCCGCGGCCTGCTCAGCGAGGACAATCCGATCGCCCGCCTTCACGGTGCCCGAGGCCAGCAGGCGGTCCCAGGTGAATCGAAAGCGCGTCTTCCACTCGGGGTGGGACTCAAACTTCGCAATGGTGGCCTTGGCGGCCTGCTCGTAGGCCGCGTCGGCAATGAACCCCCCGCGGGCGGCGCGGATGGCGGGGGCGAGCACCTCCGCCCGCTTGAGCGTGCCGTACCTGTCCAAGGCGTAGAGCAGGCCGGTGATCGTTCCGGGCGTGGCCACCGCCTTGCCGCCGTGGCGCGGGGCGTCGGCATCGAGTTTCTCAAAGTAGTCGGGACCCACGGCCGCGGGACATGTCTCGCGGTAGTTGATCGCCGTCGTCACGGCGGCCTTGCCGTCGTGGGCGGGAAGCGTGATCACCATGAACCCGCCGCCGCCGATGCCGCAGGAGAAAGGTCGGACGACGCTGAGCGTGAAACTCGCGGCCACCGCCGCGTCGACCGCGTTGCCACCCTTGGCGAGCATCTCCGCCCCCGCGGCCGAGGCGACGGGCTGATCCGCGGCGACGACTTCTTTGGAAAACGAGCCGGCCCATTCCGGCACCCCATCGGCGGCCCCGGCCCAAGCCGCGGGCCAGCACACAAACGCCGCCAGAAGAGCCGTCAGAACCGCTCTCAGATGCCGCATATCGCGCCTCCTCGCCAGATTACCACCGACGCCCGATCGTCGACAACCCTCAACGATCATCGCCGCGTCGCAAATCCCTGTCACACTTGCGACATCGTTCGCAGCAGCGGCGGTCACGGTCCGGCCGCACCCCGCTGATCAGCATTCCTGCCCAAGGACAATATCCGATGCGCCTCAAACGGTTGTGCTCACTCGTCGCTCTGGCTGTTGCGTTCATCGCGGCCGCTCCGGCCCGCGCGGCGTTCCACCTCTACGTGGTCGCCGAGGCCTTCTCCAGCGCCGACGGAAGCGTGCAGTTCATCCGGCTTCACTGCGCATTCTCCGGGCAGAACTTCGTGAGCGGGCAGACCGTGACCTGCTCCGACGGCGCGACCACGAACACCTTCACGTTTCCGTCAAACCTGAACACGGCCGTCACCACGCTGAACTCCGATGTGCTGCTGGCCACGGCCGGGTTCGCGTCGCTGCCGGGCGGGATCACGCCCGACTACATCATTCCCAGCAACTTTCTCTTCCTCTCAGGCGGCACCATCTCGTTCGCCGGTATCAGCACCATGCCCTACACGGCGCTGCCGACCGACGGGCAGCACTCGATGACCCCGGGAAACGTCCAGATCATCAACACACCGAAGAACTTCGCACGCCAGGCTGGATCGGTGAACGTGCCCGCAGGAGCGTGCTGCAATGGCGCGGCCTGCACCACCACCATCGCCTCCACCTGCGCGGGCACGTTCTCGGCGGGTCTGTCGTGCGCCTCGAATCCGTGCGCCCCCACGACCGGCGCGTGCTGCCGCGGCTCCACGTGCTCGGTGTCGACGCCGGCCGCGTGCACCGGAACCTACACCGCGTTCGTGTCGGTCGGCTCGGCGTGCAACGCCTCGGGGCCGGGCGGCTCGAACACCACGCCCTGCTGCAAGGCCGACTTCAACCACACCAGCGGCATCGCCGTGCAGGACATCTTCGATTTCCTCAACGCGTGGTTCGCCTCGAGCGCGGCGGCCGATTTCAACGGCGGCGGTCTCGACGTGCAGGACATCTTCGACTTCATCAACGCCTGGCTGGCGGGGTGCTGACGGGCTGGTTTAGCGCCAACGGATACGTGCGATGACCGGCCGATGGTCGGACCCGAAGTCGCTGCCTGTCCGCACTTCGGTGCATTCCACGGTGTCGCGCAGGAGCACGTGATCGAGTTGCAGGCCGGGCGCCCATCGCAGCGTGCCAGTGCGCGGCCAGGTTGTGCCGCGCCACCATCCGGCAACAGCCTGTGCGTCCGAAAGGCCCGCCGATTCGAGTTCTCCGATGATCGCCGTTCGTGAAGGTGCATTGAAGTCGCCCGCGAGCACATCGGGGCGGTCGTCGCGGCGCTCATGCCCGACCCAGCCAGCAAGGCGGGCCGCGCCGGCACGCTGCTGGTTGAAGTACGTGCGGCCGACCGGGGGCAGCAGGTGCACGTTCTGGAGCCGCATGGTTCGGCCACCGACGCTCACGCTCACGCCGATCTGCGGCTCGGAGAATCCCTGCACGGGCGGAAACAGTCGCGGGTCGTCAACGAACGATCGCTTGGAGAACACGGCCTGACCGAAGGCATCGTCTCGGGCCTGTTCGATGATGTGGGGATAGAGGCCGCGCAGGTTCTCGCGCAGGGCTCGTCCCGCCTCCGGCGTCCATTCCTGGAACATCAGCACGTCGGGGGATTCGTCCGCGATCTGGGCGAGCAGGGCCGGCGCGTCGCTACGGCCGTACATCAGGTTGATGCTCATCACCTTGAGGCCGTCGCCCGCACCGGTGGGAGAACGGCGCGACCAGAGACTGCGACACTCCGGACCGACGCCCAACAGGAAGACGATGCCCGCCGCGATCGCCAGTTTCCGTCGACGGGCAAGGATCCCGAACACCGCCACTGGTACCATCGCCAGTCCCGCGTGATAGGCGAATGTCTGGCACATGAACGCCAAATAGTGCGCTGAGAGCAGGGTCGGGCCCGTTTCGGCCAAGCCATCCCTCCATATCAGCGCGATACCAGTCACCGCGGCCCCGCCGAGCACCCCCAGCACGCCGAGGCCCGCCAGAAGGGTCCATCGGAGCGGCGGTGCCGGTTTGGTGGTGGGCATGGTCTGCATCGTACTGATCCGACTCCGGGGCGGTTCGCCTCGCTTTTGGGGGGCCTCTCTCGAACGCCAACGCGGGATGTTCACAGCCTTTGCTCGCCGGTGCAATTCTCGATCCCGGTGGCGACATTGACCAAAGGACCTCTCCGCGCCGACGGGCGCGGCATGGCCGCGATTGGAAGGATCAGGCATGCGAGCCGTTCGTCTTTCGACATTTCTCGCCCTCTTTGTTTCGATGGTGTGCTGCGCCCCCGCGCGTGCGGCGTTCCACCTGTACAACATCGCGGAGATCTTCTCCTGCGCCGACGGGAGCGTGCAGTTCATCCGGCTGCACTCGGACTTCGGGAGCCAGAACTTCATTGCCGGGCAGGTCATCACCTGTTCCGACGGCGTGACCACGCACACGTTCACGTTCCCCGCAAACATGCCCGGCAACACGGCCAACACCGACATCCTGATCGCCACCGCCAACTTCGGCTCGCTCCCGGGCGGCGTTACGCCGGACTTCATCATCCCGCAGAACTTCATCTTCGTCGGCGGCGGCGAGCTGACATTCGCCCCCGGAACGCTGGCCCCCGTCTTCTACGACGCGCTCCCCACAGACGGACAGACGTCGGTTGATGCGAGCGGACAACAGCATATCAACACCCCAAAGAACTACGCCCACCAGGCCGGATCGGTGAATGTGCCGTCCGGGGCGTGCTGCGTCGCCAGCGCGTGCTCGCCCACAACCCATTTGGCCTGCTCCGGCTCGTGGACCGAGGGTGGCGCGTGCAACCCCAATCCGTGCGGCGCGTCTCCGACCGGCGCGTGCTGCGTGGGCGCGACCTGCCACACCGACACCGCCGCGAACTGCGTAGGCGTCAACACCCTGTTCGTACCGGTGGTGGCCTGCAACGTGCCCGGCAACCGCACCCAGCCCTGCTGCAACGCCGACTTCAATCACGTCAACGGCCTCTCGATCCAGGACATCTTCGACTTCCTCAACGCCTGGTTCGCGGGCAACCTGAGCACCGACATCCAGGGCAACGGCACCGGGCCGCTCACCGTCCAATCGATCTTCTCGTTCCTGAACGCGTGGTTCGCCGGCTGCTGACGCGACAGGTCCCATAAGCCCATCCACACCGCCCCGCCTGAGGATCCCAACGGACCTTGGCGGGGCGTTTTTCGTTGGGGCGAACCTTCCGCCGCGTCGTTCGTTTCACCCAAGCCAACCCTTGTTTCGGGGGAACTTTCCAGAACCCGCGACGAATAGCCAGCAAGGCCGGGGATTTGGAGCGTTCTCGGGGGGCCGGCCCGGTCTTCCCCACCTTGCCAGCCGATTTCTGACTGGCAATCCCGCATCCAGCAGGCATGCTCGCTTGCCGCTCGGCGACTCTGGCCGGGCGGGTGCTTGAAAGGACGATTCGTCTCAATGCGTTCGCGACCGCGCGCAAACCTGTGTGTCCACGCCCTCGCGGCCGCGTTTCCGCTGGCGGCGGGGTGCGTTTCGGCCCGCGCCGACGACGGCGCGCCGGCCTCGCCGCTCATGGCGGCGATCGATCGCGCGGCGGCGATGGAGACAAACCCCGAGACGGCTCGGACGCGCCTGCTGCTGCGCATGCAGTTTGCGCCGATGTGCTATCCCAACGACCTCACGCCCGCGCAGCTCGACGAGCTCATCGCGCAGACGTTGCTGCTGCCTCCCGGGGCGCAGTCGCAGTTCGCGCCGCGCTACATCTCCGACACCAAGTGCTGGCTGGGCGCGGGACAGATCGGCGATGGCAACACGTCTCGCGCGGCGACGCTGACGTACTCGTTCCCCGACGACGGAACCACGTGGGGCAACAGTTGCTCGGGATATCTCCCGGGCCCGAACAACCTCGGGGCGCGGCTCATCGGCACGTTCACATTCCTCGATCGCGGCCGCGAGTTCATTCGTTCGTCCCTGGCGGCGTGGCGCGCGGTCGGCGGCCTGACGTATCTCGAGGTGACCGACGACAACGCGGCCCAGGACCTCGACGCAACGCACCCGACCACGCGCGGCGACATCCGCATCGGCGGGTGGGGCTTCTCGGGAACGTCGGCGAGCCCGGCCGGACCGCTCGCATACAACGCGCTTCCCAACAGCCCTGTGGCCTCCTGCAACGGGGGCGACATGACCATCAACACCAACTACTTCACGCCCGCGTACTTCAACAACACGGTGTCGGGAAACTACCTGTACTTCCGCAACACGGTGGGGCACGAGCACGGGCACGGGCTGGGCTTCTACCACACTGTTCCGTGCAACCAGACCAAGCTGATGGAGCCGCAGATCCACACGGTGGTCAGCCTGCTCTCGCCCGACGAGATCCGCGCGGCGATGCGGCACTACGGCGATCGCAACGCCAGCGGCGCGGGCAACCACTCCGCGGCCACGGCCAAGGACTACGGCAACCTCACCACCCCGGCCGTTCGATCGGTGATCGAGCGCGACCTGGGCGTGAATGGGCCGTCGGTGGTGCTCAATACCCAGCCGATCACGATCCTGACCGAGGAAGACTGGTACAAGTTCACGCTCGACTCGACGCAGAATGTCACGATCTCCGCGCAGCCCACCGGCTACGCCCCGATCGGCGCGTGCTGCGTGGCGTCGGTGTGCTCGATCACCACACAGATCAACTGCACGGGCGCGTGGACGCTGGGCGGGACGTGCACGAACGGCGGCACCGTGTGCACGCCGCCGTCGCTGACCCCCGCGTGCAACGGCGCGACCAACGACCCGATGTGGTGCCAGGGGGCCCAGTCGTCCAACTGCTCGGGCACGGGCTCGACCGTCAACGCCCAGAGCGCGGGCAACCTCGCCCTCGAGCTTCGCGCCTCCAACGGCACGACGATCCTGAACTCCGCGAACTCCAACTCGCTCGGCGTCACCGAGTCGGTCGTCGCCTCGCTGGGGCCGGGAACGTACTACGTCAAGGTGTACGACTCGGGCGGCGGTGCGGGGTGGACCAGCTCCAACCAGACCCTGCAGACCTACGACCTCACGATCCGCGTGGGCACGAGCAAGGCCCCGCCCTTCGCCATCGCGGGCCTGCAGCGCAAGCGCGTCCGCGCCGACACGGTGTGCCAGTTCATCGGCAACCACAACTCGTACGCGACCGAGGCCGGCGCGACGCTGCCGAGCGCGAACTTCGCGTGGGACACCGACGGCAACGGCTCCTTTGAGACGACCGCGCAGACGCAGCCGCAGATCACCTACCGCTCCAACGCGACGTACAACGTCACGCTTCGCGTGACCGACTCGCTGGGCTCATCCGCGACCGACACCATCCAGGTGGTCGTGTTCGGCGCGACGACCACGATCACCGCCACCACCCCATCAACCTCCGCCCAGGGCGCGACGGTCCCCGTCACGATCGTCGGGTCGAACTTCAAGGGCGTGACCAGCAGCTCACAAGTCACCGTCTCCGGCACGGGCGTCACCGTCACGGGCACACCCGTGCCCAACGCGATGGGCACCACGATCACGGGGCTCTCCTTCGTCGTCGCGCCGGGCGCCACACCCGGCGATCGCAGCGTGACCGTGACCAACTCCGACGGGGCGGGCGCCTCCGGCACCGGCGTCGACGTCTTCAACGTGAGCGGGACCGTCAACACCGGGGCGTGCTGCGCCGCGGACGGCATCTGCACTGTTACCGATCAACCCTCCTGCGCGGCGACGTTCCAGGGCCTGGGCACCTCCTGCTCACCCAACGCGTGCCCGCAGCCGAACGTCGCCTGCTGTGCCGCGGATGGCGGCTGCACGTTCATCACCGCCGCGGCCTGCACGGGCACCGCCGGGGCCTTCGGCTCCACCTGCTCGCCCAACGCCTGCCCCCAGCCGAGCGTCGCCTGCTGCGCCGCGAGCGGGACGTGCACCTTCGTGACGGCGGCCGCGTGCACGGGCACCGCGGGAGCCTTCGGCTCGACGTGCAATCCCAACGTGTGTCCGCAGCCGACGGGGGCGTGCTGCATCGGCGTGACGTGCGATGTTCGCGCGGCCAGCGCGTGCTCGGGCCCGTTCACCCGGTATGTCGGCACGGGCACGGCCTGCAACCCCCCGGGGAACCGCGTGCTCCCGTGCTGCATGGCCAACTTCAACCAGGACGGGGTGCTCTCCGTCGACGACATCTTCGACTATCTGAACGCCTGGTTCGCCGCGCTCCCCGCGGCCGATTTCAACGGCGGTGGGCTGTCCGTGCAGGACATTTTCGACTTCCTGAACGCGTGGTTCAGCGGGTGCTGAGCGCGGCCGCGCGGGTGGGCACGCCCCTACCATCCGCCCCATGACTTCCTCGCCATCCTCCAATCCGGCGCAATCCCCCAGCCTCTCGCGATACGACATCGGGCGGCGCGTGCGTGTGACCCAGCAGACGCCGCGCCAGCTGGGCGTCATCACCACGTCCGTCGAGGGCGTCATCCTGAAGTTCGGTCAGCAGAAGACGGGCTCGTGGTACGCCCACGGGAAGGACGACAAGCTGTGGATCGACCGCCTCCAGCTGCGTAAGGACGACGGCGAGATTGTGTACCTCAACCTCGATCGCAACTCGGTCGTTGAAGACGCCGACGCCGCGTCCAGCTCGCACTGACGGTTCGTTCGGCCATCCTTCTCTCTCCGGAGCCGCCCGTTGTCCATCACCACCCGCACGCTGTCCTGCGGCACGCCGCTTCTGCTGGAGCAGATGTCGGGCGTTCGATCCGCAGGCATCACGTGGCTGCTGCCCGCCGGTTCGGCGACCGACCCGGTGGATCGTCAGGGCGTGAGCCCGCTGTGGTCGGAGTTGCTGCTGCGCGGGGCGGGTGACCTGTCGTCGCGCCAGCAGGCCGACGCCTTCGACACGCTGGGCGTCTCGCGCTCGGCCGATGTTTCGACGCTGCACATGCGTCTGAGCGCGACGCTGCTGGGGGCGCGCATCCTCGAGGCTCTGCCGCTGATCGTGGACATGGTGCGCCGGCCGCGGCTGGAGGAGGACGCTATCGAGGCCTCGCGCGACCTGGCCCTGCAGTCGCTCGACGGGCTGAAGGACGAACCGCAGGAGCGGGCGGTGCTGACGCTGCGCGAGCGCCACAACCCCTCGCCCCTCAACCGGAGCGGGATGGGCACGGCCGAGGGCCTCAGCGCCATCACGCACGACGACCTCGGGGCGTTCTGGGCGACCCGCTCTCGCCCGCGGGGCTCGATCATCGCCATCGCGGGCGACCTTGAGTCGGCCGGCGGGCCGGACCTGATCACCAAGCGGCTCGAGACGCTGCTGCACGGCTGGAGCGGCGAGGCCACGCCGATCACGCCCATATCCTCGCCCACGCGCGGCACGTACCACCACCTTCCCGACAAGTCCTCGCAGGTGCAGATCGTGCTCATGCACGACGCCCCGGCGGAAACGAGCCCCGATTCCAAGCTCGAGCGCTTTGTGGCCTCGACGCTCTCGGGCGGGATGGCGGCGCGGTTGTTCACCGAAGTGCGCGAGAAGCGCGGGCTGTGCTACTCGGTGAGCGAGTCGTACGCCGCGGATCGCGACTATGGGCGGTGTCTGGCGTACGTGGGCACCACGCCCGAGCGGGCCCAGGAATCTCTGGACGTGCTCATGGGCGAGTTGCGGCGGGTGTCGACGCCCGCGGGGCGGGTGACGCCCGATGAGTTCCAGCGGGCGATGGTGGGCATCCGCTCGAGTCTGATCTTCTCGGGCGAGAGCACCGGGGCGCGGGCCTCGGGCCTTGCGGGGGACATGTTCCGCCTCGGCCGCGGCCGAACGCTCGACGAGATCGAGGCCCAGTACGCGGCGATCACGCTCGACCAGGTGAACGACTACCTCGCCCGGCGCGAGATGGGACCGGTGACGATCGTGACGCTGGGCCCGGCGGAGCTTCGGCCGCCGCTGTGAGCAACTTGCGAGGGGCGTGCCGTCAGATACACTCCGGCCCGATGAGCCCCTCTGGCCATTCATCCCCCCCACTCCTCCGCCGCTTGGCTCGCCTGGGATCGGCGTACGCGCTGTGGTCGGTGCTGATGCTGATCCTGGCGGCGCTGCTGATCTATCCGATCATCCTCACCGTGCGCGGCGCGGTGTTCGAGAAGGGGCCCGACGGCGGATCGCACTTCACGCTCAGGCACATCGCCATCGCGCTGTCCGATCCGAGCATCCGCGAGTGCCTGTTCAACTCGGTGAGGATGGCATGCGCGACGACGACGCTGTGCATCCTCGTCTCGGTGCCGCTGGCGATCCTCTCGGCCAAGTACCTGTACCCGCTCAAGGGCGTCTTCAACGCGCTGATCCTCGTGCCGCTCATCCTGCCGCCGTTTGTCGGGGCGATCGGCATGTCGGCGCTGCTGGGGCGCGAGGGGGCGATCAACGCGGCGCTGGGCCATCTGGGCATCGGGATGATCGACTTCCTCGGGTCGGGGAAGTTCTGGGGGTGCGTCATCGTCGATGCGCTGCACCTGTACCCGATCATCTACCTCAACGCCGCGGCCGCGCTGGCGAACCTCGACCCGGCCCTCGAAGAGGCGGCGGACAACCTCGGGTGCGGGCACTGGAAGAAGCTCTTCCGGATCACGCTGCCGCTGATCCGGCCGGGCGTGTTCGCGGGGGCGACGATCGTGTTCATCTGGGAGCTCACCGAGCTGGGCACGCCGGTGATCTTCGACTACACGCGGGTGATGTCGGTGCAGGTGTACAACAAGCTCCGCGAGGTCGAGGCGAGCCCGGAGCCGTACGCGCTTGTGATCATCATGCTCACGCTGGCCGTGGGGCTCTACGCGCTGGGCAAGTATCTGCTGGCGGGCAAGGCGTACGCGATGTACTCCAAGGCCTCGCGAGCGGCGACAGAGACGCGCCTGACGGGCCCGGCGGCGTGGCTGGCCACGGGGGCGTTCCTGCTCATCACGGGCTGCGCCCTGCTGCCGCACTTCGGTGTGCTGATGACGGCGCTGTCGTCGCCGGGGCAGTGGTACCAGAGCGTGCTGCCCCGCTCGTACACGCTGCACAACTTCCAGGAGGCCCTGAGCCACCCGGACGCGTTCGCGTCGATCGTGAACTCGCTGAAGCTCTCGGCGGCGGCGGTGCTGATGGCGGCGGTGTTCGGGCTGCTGGCCGCGTACGTGATCGTGCGGACGCCCATCAAGGGGCGGCACGTGCTCGACGCAATGTGCATGCTGCCGCTCGCGGTGCCGGGGATCGTCGTGGCGTTCGGCTACGTGGCCATGTCGCTCAAGTGGCCCTTCGGGAAGGGCCTCGACGGCACGCCCAACCCGCTCTCGTTCATCAGCATCCTGGGCAACTCACCGGCGCCGATGATCCTGATCGCGATCTCCTATGGCATCCGGCGCATGCCCTACATCGTGCGGTCGGCGGTGAGCGGGCTGGAGCAGACCAGCGGCGAGTTGGAAGAGGCGGCGATGAACCTGGGGGCGACGCGGTTCACGGCGGTGCGAAAAGTCATCATGCCGCTCATCACGGCGAACATCGTGGCCGGATGCCTGCTGGCGTTCAGCTTCTCGGTGCTCGCGGTGAGCGAGCCGCTGCTCATGGCCCAGCAGCAGAGCCAGTTCCCGATCACCAAGGCGATCCTCTCGTTCGCCAACCGTCTCGCCGACGGGCCGTTCATCGCCAGTGCGATGGGCGTCTGGGGGATGATGCTCCTGGCCGTCACGCTCGTCGGATCGTCGATCCTTCTCGGCAAGAAGATGGGCTCGATCTTCCGCGTGTGACTCTTGCAACGCGCCCACGCGAAAACAAAGCCACCGGCTCGCCGTTAGGCAAGCCGGTGGACGAGGAAAAAAGGTGGTCAATGTTGGGGCCGGGCTCCGACGACTCTCGCACCCGCGTGCGAGCATCATCGTCCTCCGACCAGTGCTGATACGGCCAAATCCGCCCCGGGGATTCGCCAGCTCCTTGCTCGTTTCATTCCGCCGCCATGCTCAGCAGGTGAAACGCTTTTCGTACGTGCTCCTCGCGCGTGAGCGATGAGCCGATGGCCAGGCGCAGCACGAGCCTGCTCGGGCCGCCCTCCGCACGCACATCCGGCAGCGCCGTGTGCGTGAGATACACCTTACCGGACGTATTCAACCGCCCCATCAGCCGGCGGTTTCGTTCATCCGTTTCCGGCGCGGCCTCTTCTGGCCGCGGGCGAAGCCGGAAACAGACCAAGCTTACCGTGCGGGGTGTCACAACCTCGAAGCGAGGATCAGTCTTCACCAGATTCTCAAACAGCGCGGCCAGCCGCACGTGCTCGCGGACATACGCCCGCAACCCCTCGACACCGTAGTGCCGGATGACCATCCAGAGTTTGAGCGATCGGAACCGGCGGCCGAGGGGGATCTGCCAATCGCGATAGTCGATGACCTTGCCGCTCTGGGTCGCCGCGTTCCGAAGGTATTCTGGAGTGATGGACAGAGCCCCGGTGAGCGCGGCCCGATCACGAACCCAGAAGCAGGAGCAATCGAAGCTGGTGAGCATCCACTTGTGGGGGTTGAAGCAGAAGGAATCGGCGAGCTCGACGCCACGGGACATCCAGCGATGCTCCTCGCAGAGCAGGGCGGCGCCGGAGAACGCGGCGTCAACGTGCAGCCACGCGCCGTGCTTGACACACACGCGCCCGATGGCCTCCACCGGATCGACGGCGGTGGAACCCGTGGTGCCGATCGTGGCGCACACAAATAGCGGCGTGCGGCCGGCGGCGGCGTCCTCGGCCATCGCCGCCTCGAGCAGGTCGGCCCGCATCGCGTAGTTCGCGTCGGTCGGGATGAGCCGCACGTGCGATCGATCGTCGGGCCCCGAGGCAAGTCCCGCGATCATCGCGGCCTTCACGACCGACGAATGGGCCTGCGTCGAGGCGTAGATCATGGGATGGACGGACGGGCGCGCGTGCCGAGCCGCGACAAGGGCCGTGAGCACCGCCTCGCTGGCCGTGCCGTGGATCACGCCTCCGCCGCTGCCAGTGGAGAGGAACGCCTCGGGCAGGCCGAGCATCCGCGCCATCCAGTCCATCACGCGCGTCTCGACCTCGGTGCAGGCGGGGCTGGTGGCCCAGAGCATGCCCTGCACGCCAAGTCCCGTGGAGATCAGGTCCCCAATGATCGCGGGGAACGAGCCATTGGCCGGGAAGTACGCGAAGAAGTTCGGCGACTGCCAGTGCGTGAGCCCGGGCACGATCACCTCGTCAAGGTCGCGGAAGATGGCCTCCCAAGACTCGCCCCGCTCGGGAGCGGCGGCGGGCATGCGGGCCGCCGTCTCGCCCGGCGCGAGGGGGCACAGGACGGGCCGCTCGCCGACGCGCTCCCAGTAGTCGGCGACAAAGTCCACCGCCTGGTGGCCGAGGCGCCGGAACTCCTCGGGCGACATGTGCGGAATAGTCATGATTGACGGTAGGAACTCGCGGATTGGAAGTGCCCCAGCGTGTCCTCCACGGGCACAGCCTCGGAGTGTCGGGGTACCCCGGACGATCCGCACCTACAGTTCAGCACCGCGGAGGGTCCCATGAGCAAGACCGCCGTCGTCCTCATCGCCGATGGAACCGAAGAGATCGAGGCCATTACCCCGGGTGATGTTCTCAATCGGGCCGGCATCGATGTCACCTACGTCGGCGTGTCATCACCCGGAGAGGGCGAGCGCATCGACTTCGTGGGCGGGCACCACGTGCCGCTCAAGGCCGACTGCCCCATCGAGGAGCTCGGCGAGATCCTCTTCGACGTGCTCATCATCCCCGGCGGCGGCAAGGGCGCCGAGAACATGCACAAGTCCGCGGCGGTGACCGACCTGATTAGGCGGCACGTAGAGGCAGGAAAGCTGATCGCGGCGATCTGTGCCGCGCCGGCGGTGGTCCTCGGGCCGCTGGGGCTTCTCGAGGGCAAGCACGCCACCTGCTTCCCCGGTCTGGAACGACGCTTCTCGCCGGATGTGACGCACTGTGACACGCGGGTGTGCGTCGATGGCAAGCTGATCACCAGCCGCGCCCCGGGCACGGCGATGGAATTCTCGCTCAAGCTCGCCGAACTGCTCACGGGGGCGCAGAACGCCCTGAAGGTCGGCCACTCGATGCTGGTACAGAACATGTGAAGGGCGGACCGACTCGCTACCCATGCACGAAGACGACGACATCTGCCTGTGCTTCCACGTCTCGCTCCGCAAGATCCGCAACTATCTCGCGCGCGAGGATCCGCCCGTGGCGTCGCTCATCAGCGAGTGTCTCGGCGCAGGGACAGGGTGCCAGTGGTGCGTGCCGTTCCTCAAGCGGCTGCACCAGATGCACGTCGAAGGAAAAGTGCCCGACTTGCGGGTCTCGCCCGAGCAGTACGTGAACGCCCGACTTTCATTCCACAAGACCGGGGAGCGAGACCCCGATGTGGTAAACGACACGAAGCCCCCGACCAATCCCGGGTGAGGCCGCGCTCACGTTTCTGGCCACCGCTGAGCACTCTCCGGGCCGCTCCAAGCCAATCCGATAAATTTGTCCCTTGACGGGCAACAACACGCAACCAGTGTTGGTTGTGCTTCCGCACCGCCCATGTCCCTTCGTTGTGGACGGCGTTTTCGGATCGCCGGGGACCTCCCGGCCCACAGGGACTCGATGCGCTCAGGCATGACCATGGGCTGCCTCTCGCCGCGACGGTCGCGGCGGGTGTGTTGCGGGTCGGGCCGTACGCGTGTCGGCTCTGTTTCCTCGGTGAGTCTGGTGGGGGAATCAAGGAGTTCCTTTCATGAGTCTGACCAGCCGTTTCAACCACTTCCTGCTTTGTGCGGCGGGCATCGTCTGTTGCGCCGGCGCTGCGTCCAGCGCGTCGGCCCAGACGGGGACCGGCGCCTGCTGCGTCCCCGGAGCGGCCGGCGCGGCTCCGACCTGCTCCGTCCTGACCGGCCAGGCCTGCATGCAGGCCCACGGCCGTTTCGCGGGCCCCGGCTCGGTGTGTGATCCGAATCCGTGCGTTCCGCCGCCGCCCCCCTCGGGCGCGTGCTGCGCGGCTGATGCCACGGGCGCGATCGTGTGCTCGGTCGGCACCGCGACGGCCTGCTTCACGGCCCACGGCCACTTCAACGGCCCGAACACCACCTGCTCGGCGACCTCCTGCCCGACGCCCCCCCCGGCCCCGACGGGCGCGTGCTGCACGCTCGACGCCGCGGGCGCCGTGGCCTGCGCCGTCAACACCCACGCTGAATGCGACACGGCCCACGGCCGCTGGAACGGCCCGAACACGGCCTGCTCCGCAACCTCCTGCCCGCCGCCCCCGCCGCCGGCCCCGACGGGCGCGTGCTGCGTGACCGACACCGCCGGCGCCGTGACCTGCTCGGTAATCTCCGCCGACGCGTGCCGCACGCTCCAGGGCGCTTGGCGCGGCCCGAACTCCGCCTGCGCGGCCGACGGCTCCTGCCCGGCGCTTCCCGCCCGCGGCGCGTGCTGCATCGCCGACCCGCGTCGGCCCAACCACATCGTCTGCGCCGTGACCACCGCGGCCAACTGCGCCACCATCCACGGCACCTACCAGACCGACGGCTCGGCCTGCTCGGCCACCACCTGCCCGCAGCCCGTGGTGGGCGCGTGCTGCATCGCGGCGAGCGACACGGCGGGCCCGCGCTGCACGATCGGCACGGCCGCGGCCTGCACGACAGCGACAGGCACCTACGGCGGCGACAACTCCACCTGCCGCAGCGCGAACTGCCCGACGACGTGCACCTGCGACTGGGACCACAACGGTCGCCTGGACGCGAACGACTTCTTCACGTTCTTCAACGACTGGCACGCCGGCCACGCCGACTTCAACGGCGACGGCTCGACCAACCAGCAGGACCTGATCGACTTCGCGTCCTGCTTCCACAACCCGCCCGCCGGCTGCACCCGCGCCGCCCCCGGCGGCGGCCCCGTCATGGCCCCGATCGGCGCCACCGCGCCGACGACCGACAACGGCGCCAACTGAATCGGCCCACGGCAACGACCACCGACCTTGGCCCGCGTTCACGACCATGTGAGCGCGGGCGCAGGGATCCGGATGCCGAGTGATCAAACACAAAGACCGGAGCGCACGACGCGCTCCGGTCTTTTTTCTGTTCGTATCGGCGATCGCTCAGGCCTCGAGTTCCCGCAGGGCCAAGCCGTACTCGGTGAGCTTGTCCTTGACCTCCTGCAGCGAGGTTGCGCCGAAGTTCTTGACGCCCATGAGCTCGGCCTCTGTGTGGGCCACCAGGTCGCCCAGCGACTGGATGTTGAGCAGCTGCAGGGCCTTGCGGGCCCGAACGCTCAGGCTCATGTCGCTGACGGGCTTGGCCAGAGCGGCCTCGTTGCCCGAGCCCTTGAGCTGGTCCAGCAGGCGGCGGCGGGCGGCGCGGTGCGCATCCTCGACGCCCTGGCCCAGACGCAGGCCCTTGCTCGCGAGCATCTGCTTGATCTCGACGAGCGAGGAGTCGCCGAAGTTCTTGTACGCCAGCAACTCGGCCTCCGTGGTGCGAAGCAGGTCGCCCAGCGTGCGGATGTTCATCTTCTTCAGGCAGGTGCGGGCCCGCACGGAGAGCTCGAAGTCGGTGACGGGGACGTCCAGCAGCGCGTTGCGCTTGAGGCGGTCCTTGTCGCCGTCGTCCTCGACGTGCATGTCCTTGGACGCCGCGATGTCCTTCATGTACAGCTTGGCCCGAGGGTGGTTGGGGTTGGTCTCAAGGATTTGCTTGAGGGTGCGCTCGGCGCGGTGGTAGTCGCCGCGGTCCTCGAGGAGAACGGCGAGGTTGATGAGGGCGTTGATCGGCGCGGGCGGGTTCTCGCAGGCCCGCTCGTACATCGCGATGGCCTCGTCCTCTTCGCCCACAAGGTCAAGGAGATAGCCGAGGCGGAAGAAGATCTGCGAGTTGTTCGGGTCGGCCGCGGCGGCGCGACGGTACTCCGAAACCGCGGCGGCCTTGTCGCCGCGCTGATGGGCCTCGTCGCCCTTCTTGGCGTGCTCGGCGGCCTGCTTCGCGTTGCGCTGGGCTTCACCTGCGCCGATGACCATGTCGAGAGCGCTGCTGCTGCTCATGCTCGGGTTCTCCCGTAAATGCCTGTGGATTGAGGGGGAAAGGATAGGCGCGAGCCCCTCGTCCGGTCGGGCTGCGGTCGAAGGGGAACATCCACCGACCCGAGGGCGGAACGGCCCGAAGCCCCGGCTCGTATCCTCCCCCGTGCTCACCCTGACCGTCATCCAGGGCCCGGACAAGGGCCGCACGTTCGAGCTCACGACCGAGCTTCCCCAACTCATCGGGCGCTCCAGCGAGGCCCTGCCCATCGGCGACACCACCGTCTCGCGGCGGCACGCCGAGCTCACCCCCGACGGGAAGCAGTGGTACATCCGGGACCTCTCGAGCCAGAACGGGACGTGGGTGAACGGGATCCGAATTTCGGGGCGGCAACTGCTCAAGCCAGGAGACCAGGTTCGCACGGGGTCGACGCTGTTCGTGTTCGGCACATCGGACGACCAGGATGAACTGGACCTGATCCGCGTGCTGCGCCCGGACCAGATCGACGCGACCGTCGAGCGGCGCATCCCCTCCAACGACGACTCGGTGATCATGGCCGAGCCCGAGCCGCGCAGCGCGGCCGTGCACCACCTGCAGGTCATTTATCGCCTCACCGCGCTGACGAGCCAGCAGACCAACCGCGACGACCTGCTGCGCGCGGTGATGGAGCTGGTCTTCAACGAGCTCAAGCCGGAACGCGGGTTCATCGTGCTGTGCGATCAGCCGTCGCCCCCCGGAACCGCAGCGGATGGGGTCCTTCCAAGCTGGCATCCGGCCGTCATCAAGCACCGCACCGCCCCGGCGGACAAGAAGGACGCCCGCATCCACATCTCGCGGACGATCCTCAACCACGCGCTCAAGCACGCGGAGGGGGTGCTCAGCTCCAACGCCATGAACGACCCGCGCTTCGCCAAGGGCGACAGCGTGCAGCAGTTCGCCATCCGATCCGCGCTGTGCTCGCCCATCGAGTTCGCCGGGCGCGTGTCGGGGGCGATCTACGTCGATTCGTCCATTGCTAACTACACCTTCACGCAGGAGCAGCTCGCGCTGCTCAACGCCATCGCCCGCCACACGGGCCTCGCGCTCGCCAACGCCGAGGCCTACGCCAAGAAGGTGCAGACCGAGCGCCTGGCCGCGACGGGCGAGACGGTCGCGATTCTCTCCCACTCGATCAAGAACATCCTGCAGGGCCTGCGCGGCGGGGCCGACGTGGTCGAGATGGGGCTCAAGAAGGAAGACCTGAAGATCTCGCGCGGCGGGTGGGCGATCCTGAAGCGAAACATCGACCGCATCATGGCGCTGACGCTCAACATGCTCGCGTACTCGCGCCCGCGCGTGCCCGAGTATGAGCTCACCCGCATCGGCGACCTGCTCGAAGAGTGCGCCCAGTTGCTCACCGACCAGTGCCAGGCCCGCCAGGTGGCCCTGATCATCGACGCCGATCCCGAGATGCCGCCGGTAATGATCGATCCCCACCTGCTGCACCAGGCGATCGTGAACCTGATGGTAAACGCGGTGGAGGCGGTGGAACCCAAGACGGGCGCGGTGACGGTGAAGGCGTCGTACATCATCGAGCCGGTCCGCGGCGCGCCGCCGGGAACGACCGGCCGCCCGATGGTGCGCATCGACGTCATCGACAACGGCCCCGGCATCGCCCGCGAGCGGCACGCCCAGATCTTCGAGCCGTTCCACACCACCAAGGGGATCAAGGGCACGGGCCTCGGACTCACCGTGACCAAGCGAATTGTGGAGGAGCACAAGGGGCGGATCTTCGTAGAGAGCGACGCGGAGCGCGGCACGGGAGGCGGCGCGACGTTCACCATCCTCATCCCCGCCGAGACCAGCCATGGCATCGACCCGAGCGCCACAACGGCCACGCGTCCGCAGCCGACGGACCCTCTGCGAACACACTGACGCGACGCCCGGCGGCCGCCGGAATGTTCGGTCTTTGTCTCATCTTTATCCGGGCGAACTTCCTGTGGGCCCGGAGCGTCCAATCATCCGATCTCCGTGGCACACCGCAGCGATATGACCTCCCTTCCCGCTCACCCGCCGCGCCCCACCCGAGCCCGCCAGCGCTCCGGTGGCCGCGCCTCATTCATCCGCGAGTTCCTGCGCAATCCGGGCGCGACGGCGGCGATCGCACCGAGCTCGCGCGTGCTGGCCGACCGCATGGTGCGCGGCATCGACCTGGCCGGGTGCAGTTCGATCGTGGAGTTCGGACCCGGGAGCGGCGTGTTCACCCGCGCGATGCTGGACCGAATCCCGCACGGGTGGGCGCGGAGCGAGGGCGGCACGGGAACGTTCATCGCCATCGAGTACAACCGGCGGATGGCTCGCAACGTGGCCCGCGAGTTTCCGCGGGCGACGGTGGTCTTCGACAGCGCGGCCAACATCGAGAAACTGTGCGCCGCGCAGGGCATAGCGCCCGGAACGCTCGACGCCGTCATCAGCGGGCTGGGGTGGGCCTCGTTCCCGCCTGCGCTCACGACCGAGATCCTCGAGGCGACCGCTCGCATGCTCCGCCCCGGCGGGCACTTCCGCACGTTCGCGTATCACGTGGGGCTGGTGAAGCGGAACGCGTGGCACCTGCGATCGGAGCTGCGTCGGCTCTTTGGCGAAGTAGAAATGGCCCACGGGGCGTGGGCCAATCTTCCACCGGCGTTTATTTATCGCTGCCAAAAATGATCGGGTGCCGTGGTGGAGTGGCTTTGCACTCCGCCACGCATGAGCGCTGTTGCGCCCCGCGTGGCGGACCCAAAGCGGTCCACCACGGCACTCGGATCATGCCCGTGCTACGCCAGGTCGAAGACCAGCACCTCGGCCTTCTCGGAAGCCGCCATCTCGAGGGCGGTTTCGCCGGTGATCGCGGCCGCGTCGCCCTGGGCGAGAGTGGTGCCGTTGACCGAGACAGACCCATTGGCCACCTGCACCCAGATGTTGCGCCCGGGGGCGAACTCGGCCTTGACGGTCTTTCCGGCGTCGATGTCGCTCACGTACATTCGGGCGTCCTGCCCGATGGAGAGCGAGCCCTCATCGGCGTCGGGCGAGGCGAGGAGTTGCAGACGGTTGGCGCGCCCCTCGGCGGGGAACTCCTTCTGGTCGTATCGCGGCGGGGCGTGGCGGACCTTGGGGATGATCCAGATCTGCAGCAGGCGCACGGGCTCGGTCTTTGAGCCGTTGTACTCGGAGTGCTCGATCCCGGTGCCCGCGCTCATGCGCTGGAGCTCGCCGTGCTTGAGCGTTCGCTCGCTGCCGAGGCTGTCGGCGTGGGCGAGCGATCCGGAGAGCACCCAGGTGAGGATCTCCATGTTGTCGTGCGGGTGGCGGCCGAAGCCGCGCCCGGGGGCAACGACGTCCTCGTTGATGACGCGCAGCGAGCGAAAGTGGACGTTCTTCGGGTCGTAGTACCCGCCGAAGGAAAAGGTGTGGTAGGTGTCGAGCCAGCCGTGGTCGAAGTGGCCGCGATTGGAGGATTTGCGGACGGTGATCATGGGGTTCCTTTCCATCAGAGCCGAGCGGCGCGGGCCGCCGGAGTGCGTCGGAGCCATTTACTTGTTTCAACAACTATCGTACGCCGCACAACCGTCCGGGTTCGCGCCCGACCGTTTTCACGGGCACCGCTTCTTCACGTCTACATCCCCCGTCCCCCCCTTCCGGGCACGCACGAGCAGACGGCTGATCTCCGCCAGTTCAGCTCGGGACATGTGCCCGAGTTGCCGCTTGTGCAGGTCTGCCAGGGGTTTGTCGATCTTCCCGAGCAGGTCGGCGCCCGCCCGCGTGATCCGCACCAGGACGACGCGGCGATCGCTCTCGGTGCGTGACCGCTCGGCCAGCCCGGCATCCACGAGCCGATCGACCAGGCGCGTGACATCCGGCACCTGCGCGACGAGCTCCTCGCCGATGGTCTGGCTGGGGACGCCCTCGCGAGACTCCGCCGCGTGGCCGCGCAGGATGCGCAGGGCGTTGTACTGCGACTCGGAGAGCCCGAACCGCTTGAGAAACCGCCCCGTCTCGCTCTGGAGCATGCTGGCGGTGCGCATGACGTTGAGGAAGGCCTCGACCTCGGGCACGTCGAAGGGGCGGCGCTTGCCGATCTCGTCACCCAACCCGCCGCCCTCGCCTGCCCTTGCTCGTGTCTGCTTCGATGTGCCGGCCATGGGCGCACGCTCCAATAACTGTTTCAACAAGTATATCCCGCATCCCTCCGCAGATCCCTCGGTATGCTGGAGGAGTTCGGAGATCGCCATGCGACACTTCCTCATTGCCCTCATCACGCTGCCCCTCATCGCCCTCGCGGCGCAGGCTCAATCCCCCGCGCCACCCGTCCCACCCGTCCCTCCCACTTCCCCCTCTCGGCCGCCAGCGGAGCAGGCACAACCACAGAACGATGTGCTGGAACAGCTCCGCACCGAGGCGGCCGCGCTGCGGCCGCTGCTCGTCTCGCCGCTGGCCCGGTCGTTTCTCGATGCCTCGGCGGCGCTGCCTGCCCCGACCTCTCGCACGGTGCTGCGCGACAAGGCGAAGTCTCTTGCCTACACGCCCGAGGAGGCGGCGAAGCTGCTCGACGACCAACGCGCGGCCCTGACGCCGCGCACGTTTGGGCCCGCGTTCTTCTACTCCACCGGGTATGGCTCACCCCTGATCTACGCCCGAGTCCTCGACATCCTGTCCCGGGGAAATGGGAAGCCCATCGAGTCTCTCGCGGGCATGCGCATCCTGGACTTTGGCGCGGGGACCATTGGCCACTTGCGCATCATGGGCGCGATGGGAGCGGATGCGCACGGGATTGACGTAGAGCCCGTCTTCCGCGCCCTGTATTCACAACCCGGCGATCAGGGCGAGGTACCGGGGGTCAACCGTGGACCGGACGGGCGTGTCGCCATGCACATCGGTCGCTGGCCCGCGGAGCGCGACATCGTGGAGGCCGTCGGGGGCGGATACGACCTCATCACCAGCAAGAACACGCTCAAGCGCGGCTACATCCACCCGGCCCGAAAGACAAACCCCGCGTGGCTGGTGCGGCTGGGCGTGGACGACGGAACGTTCCTTCGGCGCGTGCACGATGCGCTGAAGCCGGGCGGGCTGTTCCTGATCTACAACCTCTCGCCGGCGCAGAACACGGTTGAGTCGGGCAAGCCGTATTTGCCGCACGCCGATGGCGAGTGTCCGTTCCAGCCCGAGCAACTGGCGGCCGCTCGGCTGGAAGTGCTGGAGTACGACCGCGATGACCGCGACAAGGCGGTGGAGATGTGGATGGCGCTTGGAATCAACGAGGGGAAGACCGCCAAGGAAACGAGAAAAGACCTGTTCGCGTGGTACACGCTGTGCAGGCGATCGGTGGCGGATCGTTGAAATGTCTCTGCCTGGAACGTGCGGCGTTCAGGCCTGAATCCCCATCGCCTGCGCCATCATCACGCCCATGTCCGCCGGGCTCATGGCCACCTTCGCACCGGCCTTCTGGAGCGCGGCGATCTTGGCATCGGCGGTGTCATCGGCCCCGCCGATGATCGCGCCGGCGTGGCCCATGCGCTTGCCGGGGGGGGCCGTGCGGCCAGCGATGAACGCGGCCACCGGCTTCTTCACGTTCGCTCGCACATACTCGGCCGCCATGATCTCGTCGGTGCCGCCGATCTCGCCGATCATCAGGATGCCGTGTGTGTTCGGGTCGGCCTCGAAGAGGCGGATGCAGTCGATGTGCGACATGCCGCGCACCGGGTCGCCGCCGATGCCCACGCAGGTGCTCTGGCCGAGCCCGAGGCGCGAGGTCTGCCAGACGGCCTCGTAGGTCAGCGTGCCGGAGCGGCTGACGATACCGACGGCCTTGCCCGTGCGCGATTCGCTCACGTGGGTGTGGATGTAGCCGGGCATGATGCCGATCTTGCACCCCCCCCCACCGCCGCCCTTGGAGGTGTAGACATCGCCGGAGGTCTCGCCGCCGCCGGTCTTGCGGCCCGGGGTGATGACGCCGGGGCAGTTCGGGCCCACGAGCGTGATGCGGTCTTTCTCGGCTCGCGACGAGTTCATCTCGTCGAGCACGGCGCGGGCCTTGACCATGTCGTTGACGGGGATGCCCTCGGTAATGCAGCAGATGACCTTCACGCCCGCGTCGGCCGCCTCCAGGATCGCGTCCGCGGCAAACGCCGGGGGGACGAAGATCATGGTCGCGTCCGCGCCCGTGGCCCGCACGACCTGATCGACCGTGTCGAAGATCGGGACGCTTGCCCCCGCATCAACCTCGAACTTCTGGCCGCCCTTGCCGGGCGTGACGCCGCCGACGATGTTCGTGCCGTAGAGGAAGCACCCCTTGGTGTGGGCGCCGCCGAAGCCGCCGGTGATGCCCTGACAGATGACCTTGGTATTCGCGTCGATGAGGATGGACATGGGGCGGGAGTGTACGGCCCCAGCACCGCCCCCGCGATCGGTGCGATTCGGCGAGAGACCGGGCCCTAGAACGGCCGGCGCACGGGGCTGGGCGCCAGATTGTCGCGCCCGAGCACGAGGTAATCGGCGATCTCCACGGCCTCGCCGAAGCTCTCGCGGGCTCGCATGACGTCGGCGGCGGTGTGCAGCACCTGGCCGCGCTCGAGGTGCTCGAGCGTGGGGATGGCGTCGCCGCAGATGAGCGTGGTCGATCGGGGCGTGGTGCACAGCAGCCCGCAGCACCCCGGAGTGACCCCGGGAAGCGGGAAGAGATCAACACCCTGTACCAGCCGGTCCGGCGCGGCCTCGCACCGGCGCAGCACAGCGACATCCTGCTCGAGCATGCGTTTGAGCTCATCGTCGCTGTCGGCGACGGCCTTCTGCACGGCGCCGACGAGCGGCACGCCGACGCCCTCGCGCTCTTCCTGCGAGATCCACCAGACGGCCTTCTCGAAGGCCATCACGCCGCGCATCGTCTCGGGCTTGAACGTCGTCAGGAAGACATGGGTGATATCGGCCGGCCGAAGACCTGCGCGCTCGTTGAGCCGAGCGGCGATGACGGCGGGCGGCAGGCCCGGGTCCACCAGAATCACGCGCTTGTCGGCGCGCACCAGCGTGCACGTGGCGTGGCCAGTGCGGACCGCGCCCTTCTCGTTCCAGAGCGGGTTCGCGGAGAGGGTTCCGATGCTGATGACGCGGAGTTCCATGGTGGATCGGCTCAGCCTTCCCGCCCGGCGTCGCCGTCGAGCAGGCGTGCGAGCGCGGGATGGCCCTGCTTCTTCTTGATTTTCAGCCGCTTCACGACCTCGGGCGGCACCATCGTCCGGAGCGCGCTGGGGTCTTCGGCCATGGCCGTGACCTGCTTGATGAGCGAACTCGAGGTATACGCGAAGTCCTGCCCGGCCACGACAAACGCGGTCTCGAGCCCTGCCACCTGCCGATTGGTCAGCGCCTGCTGCACCTCACTCTGGAGGTCGGACAGATTGCGAATGCCGCGGAGCAGGACGCTGGCGCCCATCTCGCGGGCGAAATCGACCGTGAGCCCGGCGAACGATTCGACCCGCACCTCGGCCTCGCCCGGCTCGTCGCGGACGATCTTCTCGACGAGCAACTGGAGCATCTCCACGCGCTCCTCCGGGCTGAAGAGCGGGTCCTTGCCGGGGTGTCGGCCCACGGCCACCACGAGGCCATCGAAGAGCCGCCGGCCGCGGCGGATCACGTCGAGGTGGCCATAGGTGACCGGATCGAACGAGCCGGGAAACATCGCCAAATGCGGCGTGCGTCCGGCCCGTGACTGTCCCTTGGGTGAACTCATGGGGCGGGAGTTTAGCGGGGCGGCGGGCGGAACGGGCTCTTCCGGGACGTATTCATGTTGGCCGGGGTGGTCCGATACGGCCTCGGTTGTGCGGGCCGCGCGGCGAAACCTCGGTCGCGCCCCCGCATTTTCCACCCACTTTGACACCACACGCCCGCGACTCACTCGAAAACCGAGCGCAGGAATTGCACATTGTCAATGGCGTCGCCGCCGCGACTCGTCGCCGCGGCAGCGCACGCCAAGGTGGGTCGGTGTATTTGAAAGCCCCCGGCCGGATTGCCTCCCCGGCCGGGGCGCTTTCGTTTACACTCCGCGCGTGCTCGTGCTTGATCCTCCATCCACGCCAGCGCACATCGCCATCGAGACCGACCCCAACGACCCGCATGGCGACGGGAATGGCCGCGCGCGGCCGCCGCGCATCGTGCTGTTCACGGACACGATCACCGACGTCAACGGAGTCTCGCGGTTTGTGAACGCGCTCGCGGACCGCGTTCCGCAACTGAGCGTGCTGGCGTGCGGGCGTCGCGAGGGAACAGGGCACTCGAACATCCACATTGTCCCACCGCTCTACGCGCGGCCGATGCCGGGGTATGCCGACATCGACCTCGCAATTCCCCACGCGGGCGAACTCGCGCGGCTCGCCGACTCTCTTCGCCCGGACATTGTGCACGTCTCCACGCCCGGACCTGTCGGGGCCGTCGGTCGGCGATACGCCCTGCGGCGCGGCCTGCCGCTGGTGGGCACGTTCCACACCGACTTCCCCGCGTACATCGATCGGCTGCTGGACGACCCCCTGCTCACGCACCTCAGCGAGCGCGTGCTGCGCTGGTTCTACTCGCCGTTCGATCTGGTCATCGCCCGCTCGGCCGCGTCGCTGCGGAGCCTTGAACGAGTCAGCATCCCCAGTGCCCGCATCGCGTGCCTTCCGCCCGGGATCGACACCGATGCGTTCCATCCCCGGCACCGCGATGCAAACCGCGCGATCTGGCGGTCGGTCCCCGGGGCCCGCGCCGGCACTGTCAAGGCGCTCTACGTCGGGCGTGTGAGCGTAGAGAAGAACCTGCCGATGCTCGCGCGCCTGTGGCCCCGCGTACGGGACATCTGCAAACAGCGCGGTCGCGATGTACAGCTCATCGTCGTCGGCGACGGTCCCCACCTTCCCGCGATGCGCAGCGCCCTCGCCAGCCAAGAGGCGTGCTTCGCGAGTTTTAGGCACGGCGCGGAGTTGGCGACGCTGTACGCCTCGAGCGATCTGTTCGTGTTTCCTTCCGCGACCGACACGCTGGGACAGGCCGTGATGGAGGCGCAGGCCTCGGGCCTGGCCGCGCTCGTGTCGGATCGCGGGGGGCCGAGCCGCATCGTTGTTCACGGGCGCACAGGGCTGGTGGTGTCCACATCATCCGACGATGCGTGGATCGACGCGATGGTGCGCCTGATCGGCGACCCGGCTGAGCGGGCCGCCATGGGCGCGGCGGCCCGTGCGCGGCTGGCCCCCATGACCATCCGGGCCAGCGTGGAGCGGTTCGTCGCCCTGCACGCGGAGGTATGGGCAAAAACACAGCCGGGCCGCGCTCTCGCACGCGGCCCGGCTCGTCGTTGATCTCTGCTCACCTACCCAATCGGAAAATCGCTCTCTCGCGATCGTTCTCAGGCGGCCTTGCGCTTCGAGGCGCGGTAGGACGCGAACGAGTAGTTCTTCATCGTCCCCTTCATGCCCATGCGCTTGGATTTGGTCATCGTCTTGCGCGTCATCTTCTTGGCGGTGGTGCGCTTCATCCCCGACTTCCGGGCGGTCATGCGCTTCTTGCCGGTCATGCGGCGCTTCTTGGTCTTCATCATCTTGGACTTCTTCATCATCATCCGCTTCTTGTTCTTCATCATGCGAGTCATCATGGCTGCGATTCCTTCGTGTCGTGCGGGCGGTGCATGGACTCTCGCGCCGCACGCTGCGGCCTCTTCTCCCGTCGAAACCGCCCCGCGAGCGATCTGCGACGTTCGGCGCGTGCTGGGTAACCCGCACCGACCATGCCCATCGACCACGCGCCGGACCGTCATAAGCCGCACACGCGATTTCCCTGACGAATACCCCCGCGAGCGACGATGAAGTTCAGCGTCCCGAATACCCTTTGCGTTCCCATCGCGAGCGAACTCACGCCAGTGTCCACCATCAATCCCCGAACATCCTCGGCCGCCCCCCCCAACTGGGCCCCCGACTCCTGGCGTTCGAAGCTGCACGCCCAGCAGGTGGTGTATCCGGATCGCGCGGCGGTTGATTCCGTCTATGCCCGCCTGCGGACGCTGCCGCCGCTGGTCACGAGTTGGGAGATCGAGCGGCTGAAAACGCAGATCGCCGAGGCCCAGCAGGGCAAGCGGTTCCTGCTCCAGGGTGGCGACTGCGCCGAGCAGGTGAGCGACTGCCGCGCCGAGTCGATCGCGAGCAAGCTCAAGATCCTGCTGCAGATGTCGGTGGTGCTGGTGTACGCGGGGAAGAAGCCGGTGATCCGCGTGGGGCGGTTCGCGGGGCAGTACGCCAAGCCGCGCTCCAGCGCGACCGAGACACGCACCATCGACGGCAAGGCTGTCACGCTCGCGTCGTACTACGGCGACCTGGTGAACCGCCCGGAGTTCACGCCCGAGGCGCGAAAGCCCGACCCGGCCCGCATGCTCGACGGGCACGCCCACGCCGCGATGACGCTGAACTTCATCCGCGCCCTCATGGACGGCGGCTTCGCCGACATCCACCACCCGGAATACTGGGACCTCGGCTTCATGGCCCACGCGGGCCTGCCCGACGAACTTCGCGCCGAGTACCAGCGCATGACCGAGCGGCTGGCCGAGGGCCTGCGCTTCATGGAGGCCATCGGCGAGCGCACCGTGGAGCAGCTCCACAGCGTCGAGTTCTTCACCAGCCACGAGGGGCTGAACCTCCTGTACGAATCGGCCCACACGCGCACCGTGCCGCGGCGTGACGGCCACTACAACCTGTCTACCCACCTGCCATGGCTCGGCGAGCGCACCCGCTCGCTCGACGGGGCCCACGTGGAGTACTTCCGCGGCATCCGCAACCCCATCGGCGTGAAGATCGGCCCATCGACCACGCCCGGCGACATCGGCTCGCTGCTGCGCGTGCTCAACCCCGAGCGCGAGCCGGGGAAGATCGTGCTCATCCTCCGACTGGGCGCGAAGAACACGCGTGAAAAGCTGCCGCAGATCATCCGCGCCCTGCAGGACGATCCCGGTACCGGACCGGTCCTGTGGTCCTGCGACCCCATGCACGGTAACTCGATCACCACCGCCAATGGAACCAAGACCCGCTCGTTTGCGGAGATTACCGAGGAACTCGAGGCCTCCTGGGACATCCATCAGGCGTGCGGCTCCCGCCTCGGCGGGGTGCACTTCGAGCTCACCGGCGAGGACGTTACCGAGTGCCTCGGCGGCGCGCGTGGGCTCAGCGAGTCTGACCTGGCCCGCAACTACCAGTCACCGTGCGATCCACGCCTGAACTACGAGCAAAGCCTCGAACTGGCGTTCCTGCTCGCCCGCCGCATGCAGCGAAGCGGCGCGGCCTCTCCGTCGCGATAGGCCGCGCAGGCCGCACGGTTTCTCCATGTTCCGGTGGGTGTGCACAGACGCGTTCGCGCCGCGCATCCCTGTTTTCATGGCACGGGGGGTCTCCCCGTGCAAAGCTACTGTCTGGCTCTCGACCGTCCCCGCTCTCTCTCCCGCCCTCGTCGAATGAACCACACCCGCCATATCTGTTGCGTGATCGCCGCGGCCGCTCCGGCCGGGCTGTCCATGGCCCAGCCGCTGGGCAGCTCCGTTCCTCCCACGCTGGCGAACCCCAACCGCTACGCCGTGACAGGCGTTCCCGCGGCGGCCCGGTTCTTCCACCTCGCCGCCACGCGCCGGGTGGACATCGCCATCATCGGCGACAGCAACACGCGCCAGCTCACGACGACCGGCCACGAGGATGGCATGGGTCGGGCCTTCGGCGCAAAGTTCGGGATGTACGCCACGCGGCTGGATCCGTTCGCGGCGCAGGGTTCGTGGGGGGCTCAGACTCTGGCGACGTCCTCGAGTCAGATCGGCCCATTCCAGATCAGCGGGGCGCCCCTCGCCTCCGAGCAGTACACATTTGTCGGCGATGGGCTTCCGACCAGCTACGCGTTCCTTGGGCCGGGCGTCGATGGCGGCTGGACATACAACACCGGGCTGACCATCTCTCCGGATAACCCCATAGGCATCGCCTCGCATCTGAGATATCACCTGGCCGACTATCCCCTCAGCGGCGGCTCCTACGCGTTCTCGGCCCGCGCGCCGTACCCGGGCAATCCGTTCGTGGACTTCGCCTTCACCCAGATCACACCCGTGGCGACGCCCGGGATCCGCAACATCCAGTTCGACATCCCCGCCGGTCCACGGGCCGACAATGGCATCCTCATCGCTCCCTCGGACCTGCAGAATGTCCGCTCGACCATCGGCCCCCTGCTCCCGCTCTATCACCGCGTCGAGAGCGTGGATCGCACCACCGGCATCGCCATGTCGCCGATGTGGTTCCAGGGCGGACAGTCCGCGCGAAAGGTCCTTCAGGACTTTTATCAGTCCGACCGCAACATCACCGCGATGCGCGAGTGGATGCGCCAGATCACGCGGCTGCAGGGCGGCAACGACGGCGTCCTCCTCGTGCACATCATGCACGGAGGCAACGACGCGGTCGATTCACTCCCATCGCTCGGCCCCGTCGGCGGCATCCCCTCCAACTATCCCGCCGGGCAAGAGGACAACACGCGGGGCATCATCAACTGGCTGCGGGCCCGGTGGATCGAGACCGGACGCGACCCGGCCTTGCTGTTCTTCTGCATGGGGCCGTACCACCCGCAGACCGTAAGCCTGACGAGCATGACCTCCTATGAACAGGGATGGCGCACCATCGCCGCGAGCGACCCGCAGGTGTTCACGCTGGCCGGCTCCATGATGAGCACACCGGCGGAGTTCACGAACTACGGGCTGTACCGCGCATCCTTCGACACGGCGCACCTCTCCTATTCCGCGTACGCGGTCTGGGGCGCGCTCACGGTGCGCACCATCGGCCGCGCCATCTGCCCGGGCGACTTTGACCTGAACTCGTCGCTCAACGTCGACGACATCTTCGCGTACATCAACGCGTGGTTCGCGGGCGATCGGAGCGCGGACGTCAACTACTCCGGCGGGCTGGAGTCGCAGGACATCTTTGATTTCCTGAACCTCTGGTTTGCGGGCTGTTGACGGCGTGCTGGGGCCTGAGCCCGGCCCCGCCAACCATCGGATGGACTCCGCCCCGCCTGCCCGCACAATCGTCGCGGTGTTAGCTCATGAGCGGAAGTGCCCCTGGCAGCGGCCCGTATTCTCGACAGAAACGCGAACTCCGCGGAAAGAACGCCACTTGGGGCTTGCTCATCTCGTGGTTTTCGAGTATTGTGCGAATACGCGCTTCCCTGATTGGCCCACGGCAATCCTCCGCTTGTTCCTGGGCTAGCAGCGCGACCTTAGGGCCAGCCCCCACGGGATGCGGCCGGCTGCGGATCAACTCGATTCGGTGAACTTCCGACCATGCGCCGTTGTGGGTGCGTGCTGTGTTGTGTTGTTCATTGGCGTTGATCACTCGTCGAGCACTCGGCGCAGTGGGTGTGGTTGTGCGCTCGCGGAGTTCAACCTGCCATTGGCAGCGAGGGAGCATCATGCGAGGATCAGCCATCGATTGTGTTCTGACTCGTTTCCAAGTGGCGGCGATCTCCGCCGCGATTGGAACGGTTGCCGTCGGGACCGCGATTGGACAGCCGCTCGGGAGTCTGGTGCCGCCGAACATCGACAACCCCAACCGCCTTGCCGTATCCGGCACTCCAGCGGCGAAACGGTTCATGTCACTCGCGAGGAGCCGGCGAGTCGATGTGGCGATCATCGGCGACAGCAACACGCGGCAGCTCCAAACGACTGGCCATGAGAACGGCATGGGGCGCGCGTTCGCCGATCGATTCGGGATGTACGCTACGCGCGTGACCCCATATTCGGGACAGGGATCATGGGGCGCGAGTGTGCTCAGCGAGTATGCCATCCAGTACCCGCCCTTCATAGCCACCGATGAGCCCGCGGCGATGGACGCATACACGTTTGCGGCGCCCCAGTTGCCCATCGGTTTCGCGGTGCTCCCCGCGGGGGTCTCGTTGTACACGACGTACAACCTCGGATATGGCGTGTTCAATGATCACCCAGTTGATATAACCGCTCCCCTCCGATATCACGTCACCGACTTCCCCATGCCCGGCGGCGGTTCGTATGTGTTTACTGTGCGTGCCCACTTTCCCGGCAGTGCCTTCCTCAACATCGTTTCCGTTCGCCCGACGCTGCCCGCCGACGGCAACGCCCCGCGGGACTTTTCGTTCGACGTGCCCGCGGGACCGCGTCCGGAAACCGGGCTGCTGTTCTGTCCCGCCGACGCCCAAAATGGCCAAGTGTCCGTCGGTCCGCTCGCAATCGCCTACTGCCGCCTAGAGAATCTCTCTCGCACGCACGGCATCGCTTACTCGCCAATGTGGTTCGAGGGCGGACAGGATGCCCGCAAGTGCCTTCAGGACCTTCTGGCTTCGCCGCGCAATCTCACGGCCATGGCCGAGTGGATGCGACAAGCGACTCGCATTCAGAACAACACGCCGGTGCTCCTTGTGCACATCCTCCACGGCGGCAATGATGCTGGCGACAGTGCACCCTCGCTCGGTCCGATCGGGGGACTGAACTCCCGCTCCCTCGAAGGGCACCAGGACAACATTCAGGGCATAATCAACTGGCTCCGGACTGTTTGGACAGGAACGGGCAACGACTCGAGCAACCTGTTTTTCTTGCTCGGTCCCTACCACCCGCGCGACGATCGCACGGATTACCAACACGACTTTGAGCAGGCATGGCGAAATCTCGCCTCAGCCGATCCTCAGGTCATTTCGATCGCCGGCACCATGTTGTCCACCCCGGAACAGTTCATCGCCAAGGGCTTCAACCGCTCCACGGTGGATGCCGCTCATCTGGCGCCGGTGGGGTACATCGCCTGGGGCACGGTCACTGTTCGAGCCCTGTCTCGCGCGGCATGCCCCGCCGATTTCGACGAGAACGGTACTCTATCGCTTGCCGACATCTTCGATTTTCTCGACGGGTGGTTTTCGAGTGATATCGCTACCGATTTCAACTATACGGGTGCGCTCGAAGTCCAGGATATATTCGACATGCTGACGGCGTGGTTTTCTGGTTGCTAGTTTTCGACCCCGCTCTCCGCGTCTGTGAACACGACAGACGCCGGTGTCAATCTTCATCCAACGTCTTCTTCCGCCTGAGCACGTGGTGGTAGTGCTGGGCGAAGCGGTGGGCCTCGTCGCGGATCGCCTGCACCAGCCTCAGTCCGAGGTTCTCGCGCCCGAGCCGGATCGGCTCGCTCCGCTCCTGCACATAGATCAACTCTTCCTTCTTGGCCAGCGAGATCACCATCGGCGGCTTGGCGTCCATCTGCGCTAGCGCCTCCATCGCGGCGTGCAACTGGCCCAGCCCGCCGTCGATCACGATCACATCCGGGTACAGCTCGTGCCCCTCCCCGGCCTCCCGATACCGCCGACTCACCACCTCGCGAATCGACGAGTAGTCGTCGTTGATGCCCGCCCCGCTCCCCCGCTCCCCTGCTCCCTCTGCTCCCCTGCTCAACTCCCCGGCGCCGCCGCGAATCCTGAATCTCCGATACTCATTCTTCAGCGGCCGCCCATCAACAAAGCACACCTTGCTCCCCACTGTCTCTCCGCCCTGCAGGTGGGCGATGTCGATGGCCTCGATGCACCGGATCGGCGCTTCGAGCCCGAGCGTCTTCCGCAGACTCTCGAGCGCCTTCTTGGGCTCCACCAGCGCCATCTCCGCCTCGGGCTGCCAGCTCGTGTCGCCGTCGCGACCCGGGCGCGTGCCGCCCTTGGCCCGCTCGTCGAGCCGTTCCACGGCCCGGATCTGGTCGCGCAGCGCGGCGGCCTTCTCGTACTCCTGCGCCGCCGCGGCGGCGTCCATCTCGGCCCGCATCTCGCGCAGCATCACGCTCCGCTTGCTCTCGATGAACTTCACGAACCGCTGCACATCCAGGAAGTACGGCTCCCTGCCGATCTTGTCGGCGCACGGCGCGGTGCACTGCCCGATGCTGTGCAGGATGCACGGCCGGAAGTACCGGTTCTTCGGGTCGCCCTCCACGATGTCGAGGCTGCACGTGCGGAACTTGAACACGCGCTGCAGCAGCGTCATCGCCTCGCGGAGCGAGCCCGGCGAAGTAAACGGCCCGAACACCCGCGCCCCCTTCACCAGCGGGTCCGTCAGGTCGCGTGTCACCATCACGCGCGGGAAGTCTTCCCGCATCGTGACGACGAGATACGGAAACGTCTTGTCGTCGATCAGCCTCGCGTTGAACCGCGGCCGGATGTCCTTGATCAGGCGGGCCTCGGTGAGCAGGGCCTCCCACTCTCCCTCGCACTCGAGATGCTCGAAGTCGTGCACCACATCGAGCATCGGCTCCTTCTTGTGCCCAAGGTCGGCGCTCGGCACAAAGTAGCTCGACACCCGACTGGGCAAACGCGAGGCCTTCCCGACGTAGAGCACCACCCCCTTGTGATCCTTCATCAGGTACACGCCCGGCACGTCGGGCAGCTCGCGGGCCTTCCTGAGCAGGCGCGCAAGCCGATCCTCTCGCGTTTCCGCGCCCCACTCGGGAAGCACGCCGGAGATGCGGGCCTGCTCACCATTCGAATCGACATGATCGCTCACACCGAAGTTTAGGAACCCCCCCACTCTCCGCCGCTCAACCCCTGATCCCCCGGATCGCGTCCATCGCCACATCCCGCACGATCTCGTCCTCATCCCCCAGCGCCGCGCCGAGCAGGCGGGGCAGCACCCACACCGGCCCGTGCCCGCCGCGGCCAACCTCACCGAGGGCGATCACGGCGCACGCCCGCACCATCGGCGAGGAATCATCGAGCGAGTTGGCCAGTGCATCCACCGCGTCCAGCCGACTCGCGGCCATCCGCCCGAGCGTGAGGGCCGCCGTCTGGCGGACTTCCTCGCTGGCATCGCTGGTCCGCGCCCCCACGGCACGAACCGAATCGGCCGTCGGTGCGCGCGATTCGCTCAGCGCCAGCAAAGCCCGCTGACGCACACCGTCGCTCGGATCCTCCAGCGCCAGCAGCATCGTGGAGCGCGTCCGGGCGGTATCGTCGCCGAGATATCGCATCGCATCGATGGCCCGCTTGCGAACGATCGCGCTCGCGTCCTGAACGGCCAGTTCCCCGAGACGGGCCGAGGCTCCGACGCCCGTGTCAGCACCCGCCAGCCGCATCGCCTCCACGCCATGGGCCCGCACCGCCGCGTCCCGATCCTCCACCATCAGCTTCAACGCCCCGGCGTCGGCATGGACCGCGACACGCGCCAGCAGCCACGCGGCGTCGCGACGCGTCGCCGGATCACGCACCTCCCGGACCAGCTCGGCGCACACTCGGGCCAGCGCCTTGCCGGTCCACGCACCGAGTTGTCCCGCGTCGGACCGTCCCTGGAGTTCACGCGCGATCGCCTCGTGCCACTCCGGCATCAGACGGAGCGCCTGCACCAGCACCATCGACGGCGCGGCATGGGCCAACCCGAATCTCGACGCGTCCGCGAGCGGAACACTCGCCAGCGCGGCAAGTCCAAGCACACACCCCGCAACGACCATCCCCGCACGCCGCCGAACCGCCGCGCGTGTGCGTCCGGCCTCAAACTCCATCCCACATTCCGGACAACGTGGATTCTCAAGGCCGGCGGTCGAGTAGCCGCAGCACGCGCACCGCCCATCCGCCCCAACGCTCGCCGCCCGCACCAGCCATCGACCGGAGCCGAGCACCGCAACGGCCAATAACCCAAGCGAGCCGATCCCGGCCGCCATTCCAAGGGCCATGATCCACGAGACTGTCCATGTCATCGCCATGTCATTCCGACCGGACGCTCCGAGGTTTCGCGTCCGTCGGAATCGCCGCGAGGTCCGCAAGGCCACGCAAGCCGCCCGATGGTCTTTACCATCCCCTTACCCGCCGCGGCGTTCCGGGAACATCTGGTACGCCACCAGCACGATCGACGCCAGCAGCAGCGTTCCGCCCACGATCTTGATATTCGGATCGCCGCGATCCACGCCAAAGGCCAGCACGAACAGGCCGATGGGCACCATGAGGATCGAGACCGTCCACACCCATCGGCGCGACTTGGACGCCTGGGCCAGACGTTGCACATCGGGTGAGCTGCCGAGATCCACCGCGTCCCAGTCGATGCTCTGCGATTCCACGCGCACCTCGGCCAGCGCAAGCTCCGCCCCTTCCCTGTCGCGCTCCCGCACCACCACCTTCACGCCGTTGCCCGGCCCCATGGGCATGCCCCACGTCTGCGTCGCGCCATCGTCGAGCACGTGAGCATCGATCCCCCGATCACGGAGCGCGGCCGCGATGGTCTCGGCCAGAAACACCGAGGGCGTGATCGCCACAACCACCATCTTTTCGCTCTCGGCGCTCATGCACAACGGTAGCGCCGGGGCACGGTTCAGAAGGGGCAACCCTCGAACCACCGGTTCAGGAACGTGAACACATCCTGCACCGTCAGCGTGCCGTTGCGCGCCATGTTCGCCCGTGGGTCGCCCGCGAACCACGCGTTGAGGAAGTCGAAGACGTCGAGCACGGTAAGCGTGCCGCTCAGGTTAAAGTCGCCGTCGCACGGCACAAGCAGCACCGGCCGCGGCCGGCCGAGAGCGTCCACGCCCCACGCCGCGATCCGCCCGCCCTCGTCCACCGACCGAGCCGCCGCGAGGAACCACCCAGGCGCCGAAGGGACCGCGCCGTTGAGATCGACCATGCCCGTGCCGAGATCCACGAACGCTCGCCCGTTGGATTGCCCCACCACCTGCCCGGAGTTGTTCACCCCATACGCGTAGCTCCACGAACCGCCGCCCGGAACGGTGGCCGGCAGCGTGCCCATGTTCACGCGCGACAGCACGAGGCCGTTCGCGTCGAGGAGGAACTTGGTCGCCCGATTGGTCGGCGTCGCACCGCCCGCATCAGACCACCCAACAGCAATGCCGGTGTCGTTGATGGCGTACGCCGCGCTGGTTGTGCCGCCAAGCGTGCCGAGGTCGATCTTGGCCCCATTGAACCAGATCGCGGCGCGCGTGCCCTGATCCGCTGTGGCGGCGGTGATACCGACCACCTGCCCGCGGGCGTTGATCGCAAACGCCTGGCTCCAACTCGCACCAAAGAGTGTGCCGAGATCCGTCGGGGTCGAAGCCCCGCTCGGAAGCAGGCACGCGTGATCCTGGCGCAGGCCCCACGAGTCCGTCGTGGCCAGGAAGCCGACGACGTCGCCCGCCGCGTTCACGCCGCGCGGCGTGAAGTTGCCCAGGACGGTCACAACGCCCTGATCCCACCGGAACGCGTGCACATCCGGCTCGCCAAGCGAGTACGAGATGCCGATGACGCGCCCAAGGCCGTCAACGCCGAACGCGGCCGACTGCGTGTCGGCGCCGATCGGCGCGATGGGCGTGAGCGCAGCGCCGTTCCACACGAACGCCGTGTGGTGCGCATCCGCGCCGGTAGCGAACCCCACCACCATCGGGCCGATGCCGGCGATGTCGAAGGACTCGGTGTCGCCGAGTCCGCCGAGCGTGCCGAGATCGCGAACGTGATAAGTCTGGGCCCGGGCCGCGCCCGTCGCCGCCATCACCGCCACCACCGCCAGCGTCAGAAAGTTCGTCTTCATGGGTCGATCCTCGTGCGGGCTCGATGGGCCCGCGGATGTGTGCGTGCGTGGGAGAACGGCGCTCAGTCGCGATGGTGCTCAAAGTTGCCCGGCGGCGTGGTGTGGCAGGCGGTGCAGGCCGCGGTGGGCACGCCGCCCGGGGCCAGCGGGCCGCCGAGCGGGCCCGAGTGGCCCATGGCGCGGTTGGCCTGCAGGTTGTCCACGCTGGTGGTGGTCGGCCCCATGGCGTGGGGCGATGAGTGACACGTCACGCATTTCACGCCGCCGTGGCCGGTTGAGTTCTTGAACAGCATCCCCGCCGGCTCAAACTCAAACTCCGGCTTGCGCGACTGGTGGC
Source organism: Phycisphaerales bacterium (assembly GCA_044221735.1). GTDB lineage: Bacteria > Planctomycetota > Phycisphaerae > Phycisphaerales > UBA1924 > UBA4658. Next base: position 108,563 of record JBGAOP010000007.1, read on the forward strand.
AGGTGGCGCAGCGCGGCTCGGTGACCCACGGCGTTCGCGTCGGGTTGCCAACGTCGGCCATCTGCCCGTGGCAGTTGTAGCAGTTCATCCCACGGGCAGAGTGCACATCGCGCTGGCACTGCGTCCGCACGCCCGGGTGGCACGAGTAGCAGTTCACCGGCATCGACAGCGTGTTCACACGCGACGCGTGGGAGAGATGCATCGCGCTCGACATCGTCGAAACGCCCGCCTGCCCCGGCGCGCCAAGGGCCGGATCTGCGTGGCAGCCCGAGCAGTTCACCGGCGTGTGCGTCGCGAGCTGCGTGTTGTGCAGCCGGTCGTGGGCGTGGAGAATGTTCATCCCCACGCTCTCCGTGGTGCTGGTGTGGCACAGGTTGCACGAGATCTCCCAGCTCACCGGCACCACGAACTGCGTCTTGGCCACCACGCTGCCATTCCGCACCACCTCCACCTGCGCCAGCGAGTACGGGTTCTCGCGGCCATCATCGCCCACGGGCGTGATGGGGATGCCCGTGGCCTCGAACTCACTGGCCGTGGGCACACGCGAGACCATCGTGCCCTTGAGCCCGAAGCCGGCGAGGCCGACGTCGGGCGGGAAGGCCACGCCGAAGAGTTGCTGCGAGTACGTCCAGAAGTTGGTCTTGTCGCTCGAGTGCGTGTTGCCGGGCACCGAGTACCGCAGCGTCACGCCGCTGGTGATGATCGACGGCTCCGTGCCCTTCTTGATCACCTGGGCCCGGATGCTGTTGAAGGGCGGCAGAATCATCATCTCGCTGAAGTCCTGGTTCATGCAGTGCATGCCCAGCTCGTTGTAGCCATACACGACATATTGCTGCGCGTTGGCCACGGGCGTCATCGCGCCCGGCACAAGCGCCAGCGCAACCGCGCACATCGCCGCCCGTGCGCCCAATTGATCCAGCAAGTTCTTCAACATGGTCCTGCTCCGAGTTCCACCCCGTTCTTGTGCCGTCAGCGTTGGAGTCGCCGCGCGGCTCGCGGGTTCCTGCAAAACCGGAGCCAGTTCTCTGCAATACTGATATCCCCCGAATGGCCCGGGAATTCTCGGGTGATTGAGCGATCTCGCGCGGAGCGTGCGCGGCGGAGTATTTGGCCTCCGGCCCCGACAGGCCGCGCCCGGCCAGCCCGCACCGTGCAACGATCAACCCTTCAGCCCCCCCACTGCCGATCCACTGCCATGCCCAACGAACGTCCAGCGCCCGGCGGCCCCGACGGTCGCGATCCCGAGATTCCTGTTGCGCCAGCGAGCGGCGCTCCGGCCAGGCCGCAGTTCATCCTCGACGAGGGACCGCCCGACAAGCCCGTCGATCCCAACGGCCGCGCATGGGGCAAGTCCACACGCAACGTGGAGGAAGGCGAGTTTCTCGAGGGGCCAAAGACTCGTCGGTTCGAGCTCTTCCGCGTCTTCCGCATCGCGATCGAGTTCATCAAGGGCTTTCGCGCCCTGCACTTCGTCGGACCGTGCGTGACGGTGTTCGGCTCGGCCCGCTTCAAGGAAGACCACCGCTACTACTCGCTGGCGCGAGACATCTCCGCGAAGCTCAGCCGCGTCGGGTTCACGATTCTCACGGGCGGCGGCCCGGGCATCATGGAAGCGGCGAACCGCGGGGCCCGCGACGCCGGCGGCCCGTCGATCGGCCTCAACATCGAGCTGCCGATGGAGCAGCACCCCAACCCATATGTCGATCGCTTCGTCGAGTTCCGCTACTTCTTCGTGCGCAAGGTGATGCTCGTCAAGTACTCCTACGCGTTCGTGGTGATGCCCGGCGGCTTCGGCACGCTCGACGAGCTCTTCGAGGCCGTCACGCTCATCCAGACCGGCAAGATCCGCGACTTCCCCGTCGTGCTCGTCGGCACCGACTACTGGCAGCCGCTCATCGATTTCATGCGCCAGCGCATGGTCACCGAGCGCACCATCAGTCCCGAGGACGTCGGCCTGCTGATCTGCACCGATTCGCCGGAGGAAGTCGTGGACCTCATCACCGAAGCCGCGCGGCACAACTTCGGCTTCGAGTGGGCCAAGAAGGCGGCCCGCAAGCCCCAACGCTGGGCGGGCGAGAGGGCCGCACCCACATCGTCGCCGATTCGGGCTAAAACCCATAAAGATCGGTAAATGTTAGGATGTTATCGCTCGGCGGTAGCTCGGCAGAACGACATACACCGTCGTCCCAAAGCCTTGGGTCGACTCAACGACTAGCCAGCCCCCCGCTCCTTCGATCAGCCGACGACAGACTGTCATGCCCAGCCCCGTGCCGCGATGAACGCGCGGATCTGAGCCGGAACGAAACGTCGTGAACAATCCATCCAGCTGCGCCGGGCTCATGCCCGGGCCGCGATCGCGAACGGTGAGCACGATCCACGGACCCGGATGCGTCACTTGCCGGACATCGTTCCATGTGGAACATCGGCGCGAGTCGGCCGCTCCGGCTGGAGTCTCCGGCGGCCGCGGCGACTCGGTCGCGGCGATCTCCATGTCGCGTTCCCGATCCCCCATCGCCGCACGGGCGTTGAGAATCAGATTGACCAGCACCTGTTGGAGTCGAGCCCCGTCGATCGCGGCCCGGAGACCGCCGGGCACCCGAATCGCCAGACGTCCGCCGACGTCGGTCGTACGACGGGCCAGGCACGAAACCGACTCGGCAACCACCGCACCCACATCGCAGTGGGAGGGTCGCGTCGCGGCCGGCTCCTCACGAACAAAGTTCAGGATCGCCTCAGCAATCTTCGCGGCCCGCTCTGCCCCGGCCATGGTCCGCTGCAGGGCCTTCACCGACAGTTCCTGATTCGCCGGGTCTTCCAAGGCCATCTGGGCGTAGGACAGGATCGGCGTCAGAATGTTGTTGAACTCGTGGGCGATCATCCCCGTTACAGCTCCCATACTGGCGAGGCGGTTGAGCCGCTCCAGGTGCTCATCCAAGACGCCCAGATCCGGCTCACCGGGCATCGCGTCAACGCGGCCCAACTCGCCCGTACCGGTCGGGTGAGTGTCGGCGGGATGTGGCGTGGTGGTCTGGGGCTCAACCATGGCGGGGGTCCCATCGGGACTTCACCGCCATCGACTCGCCGCTGAATCGCGATGACCGGCAGCCACCAATCTGAGCGGCCAAGCGCTCCGGCATGCGCCTTGTGCCGTTTGTACCCCCCCACGGCACTTGACCGGCTGCGTGATCGGACGCTGTGGTTCGAGCGCACGGCCGCGCAGTTCCACATGGAACGCCCGCAAGCGTTCCCCCCGCGATGCCCCTACGGCACCTCGGAGACCCACTCCGGCTGGGTGGCCTGGGAGCCGACCCGCGTCGCCAGCCAGGCCTTTGCCGCGGTCGGACGGATATCGAAATCCACCACGGCAGAGATGTCTACCCAGTCAAAGGCGATGTGATCCTCGCGGCTCTTGACGGGCGTGAGCTTGCCGGAACGGCCCGGCACCGCCTTCTTCGCCCCTCCCGCTCGTTCCACATGGAACACTAGATTCACCTCGTGGTGCAGGCGTTTCTTCGTCGGGAACACGCCCTCGCTCGCAAGCGCCAGCTCGCCCACGCGGACAGTCACGCCACACTCCTCCAGAAACTCGCGTGCAACAGCCGCCGCGGCCGATTCACCAAACTCAACGTGGCCACCCGGCAGGTACAGGTACCCGTGCTTCACGTTCCGGCACAACAACACGCACGACCCCTCCACCAGGCACCCTCGAGCAATCACCTCGATGGCGAGACTCTTTTCGCTCGCCACAGGTTGTATGGCGCGGCCGGACTTCCGACCCGCCTTCGACGTGCGGCGCGCAGACGTACGCTTTGAGTTGCCCTTAGCCATCGATGTTTCCGTTGGTGTTCTAGATATAGTAGACGAAATCCGTTCGGCACAGTATATTGAATTGCACGGAGGCTGACATATGAACAAAACACTTACTGTTTCACCGGCTGACGCCAATGCAAAGCCGCGGCGGCTTGGAAGAGGCCTGAGTGCGTTGCTCGGCGAACCAGTTTCCGTACAAATACCGTCCGCCGCACCGACGGCTCCAGTTGCCACACATGCCGCGCGGATTGTTGAGCCCAAGGCTCCCGCCGCCTCGCCGGCACCGGTCGCCGCGCCAGCGACCTCGGCTCCAGCCGCACCCGCCCGACTCGCACCCGCGCAGCCCAACACCGACGCCGGCGAGCGAATCGCCTTGGTCCCCATCGACGCGATCGAGCCCAATCGTTTCCAGCCGCGCCGTGCGTTCGATGAATCACAGCTCGCCGAACTGGCCGCGTCGATCCGCACGGCGGGCGTCATCCAACCGATCCTGGTGCGCCCCGGCCCACAAAGCGGGCGATACGAGCTTGTCGCGGGCGAGCGTCGCTGGCGCGCCGGCAAGATCGCGGGACTGAAGAACATCCCCGCAGTGGTGTCGAAGCTGTCCGACGAACAGGCCGCGGAGTGGGCGCTCGTCGAGAACATCCAGCGCGCGGACCTCTCGCCGATGGAGCGTGCGTGGGCCATCCGCGGCCTGTGCGAACGCTTCGGGCTTTCGCACGCTCAGGTGGGCGAAAAGCTCGGCATTGACCGCACCAGCGCCGCCAACCTCTCTCGCCTCACCGATCTCGAGCAGGACGTCCGCGACCTTCTCGATGCGAATCAGCTCTCCGTCGGCCACGGCAAGGTGCTGCTCAGCGCGCCCGCTGGCGCGGTGCGCATCGGCCTTGCACGCCAGGCCGCGACCCAGGGATGGTCGGTCCGCCGCCTTGAGCAGGCCATCGCGCGAGCCAACGAGGCCGCCAAGGGCGCGGCCCCGGCCGTGGTCATCGGCGAACCGGCCAAAGCCAAGGCCCTCGCGCTTCGTGAGTTGGAGAAGCAGCTCGGCGAGCACCTCTCAACAAGCGTGCGAATCCGCGCCAGCGCGGGCGGCAAACGCGGCTCGATCGTGGTCAAGTTTTTCGATCTTGACCACTTTGACGGCCTAATGTCCAAGATGGGGTTTGCGCTCAAATAAGGCCCACTTTGGACCAGTTGCGCGCAAAACTATCCTGACAACTACCAGACATTGGACCTGATTTGTAACGCAGCAGGAGTTGATGTTGCGACTGGGGTTTTGGGGAAGATAGCATCACCCCGCGTGTCGGTCGGCACTTTGCCGTTCCGAAACTCCTCGGCATCTCTCACCAACCTCTGTCCGTCCAAGAACGACGGCCGGCATAAGGAAGTGGCCATGGCAAAGTCCTCAACTGGGAAACTCGGCGGGCTGTCCGTCTCCGAACTTCGTCGCGAGCTCGCACGACGCGAGCGGCGCGTGGGCAACATGCTTCGCAAGCGCGAGCGACTGCTCGCCAAGGTGCGCGCGCTCGACGCACAAATCGCCGAGCACGGCGGATCGATCCGCGCCGGCGGCCTGGCGATCCGTCGCCGTCCCAAGAACGACATGAACCTTGTCGAGGCGCTCACCAAGGTCCTCACCAACAAAGTGATGTCCGTGACCGACGTTTCCCAGGCCGTGCAGGAGTTCGGCTACAAGACCACCTCCCCCTCGTTCCGCACCATCGTCAACCAGACGCTCATCAACAGCGGCAAGTTCAAGCGCGTCGAACGCGGCCAGTACACCGCGAAGTAATCAACAGTCGCCCGCCCGTCCATCAACGCCGCCCGCACCGGGCGGCGTTTTTCTTTGGCCCCTTATCCGCACACATGAACAACGCCCGCGTCATCGACGCGGGCGTAGTGTGTTTGCGATCGGATTGTGCGAACAGCCGCGATTACGGACGCAGTTGCGGCTCGCGCGACAGGCGCGACGGACGGTCGGTCAGCCAGACGCGACCGAGGTCCTCCCAGAACATGCGGCCGTTCTCGTCGGCCGTCACGACCATCGCGTTGTCCACATCAACCGGGCGCTGGTGCAGCGTGTCGATGTTCGGCGACGGGTCCGAGCGGACCTCGTTGAGCTGGCTATCGCCGGTGAACATGCAGCCCGACATGGACGCGGCGGCGCCAAGGAGCATCGCGGAGCAGACGGTGACGAGGCGACGGGACATTCGGAGACTCCTGGCAGGGGGACAAAGGGCCGAGTGGAGGGGTGGTTGTACCGTGGGTGCGACCGAGCGTCAAGCCTGCACCGTCGATTCGGGCTTCCCCCGACGGCCCTCGGGGCTCTGGCTGCCGAGAACGGGGCCGGACAGGGATGGGGGAGGGGGGGGGAACCGTTTCCGGGGGCTTGCCCGCACATCCACCATCCCGCAAGAGGGCCTTGCGGGTCGCCCGGCACCCGCCGCCGGACGATACTCCATTTCACGCATGAGCACCTACGAGCGCAATGGCGGGTCGGATGCATCTACCGAGCGGGCCGCCGCGGCGTTGGTGCAGCTCCATGCGTGAAGATCGCATCACCCGTCTTCGGGCCGGGTTCGGGTCGGTGCGGGGCGGGGAGACGCCGTGGGTCGGGGCGGCCGCCGCCGGATCGGCCGACAGCTTCCGGGCCGCCGACGTCGAGCGGGTTCGCGGCCTGACCGACGACCTGCGCCGCCTGATGTTCCCGGGGTTCTTCGACACCGATCCGCTCTGGGACGGCGAGCTCGAGGCCCATGTCACGCGCCTGTGCGTTCGCGTCGCCAAGCTGCTGGCCGATGAGGTCCGCGCCGTGCTGCGCTACGGCCGACGCCCGCCACAGCCCGCGTTCGAGTCGGTCGTGCCCACGGGCATGGGCGACGCCGCGTTTGTTGACGCAGTAGTGGGGGAGTTCATGGCCCGCCTCCCGGAGGCGCGCCGACTGCTGGCGCTCGACGTGCAGGCCGCATACGACGGCGACCCGGCCGCCGAGCACACCGACGAGATCATCCTCTGCTATCCCGGCCTTGAGGCGATCACCATCCATCGCCTCGCGCACACGCTGTACTGCCTGGGCGTGCCCGTGCTGGCCCGCGTCATGAGCGAGCAAGCCCACAGCCGCACCGGCATCGACATCCATCCCGGCGCGCAGATCGGCGAGTCGTTCTTCATCGACCACGGCTCCGCGACGGTGATCGGCGAGACGAGCGTCATCGGCAAGCAGGTGAAGATCTACCAGGGCGTGACACTCGGCGCACGCAGCTTTCCCAAGGACGAGCGCGGCCGCGTCATCCGCGGCATCAAGCGCCACCCCACGATCGGCGATCGCGTGACGATCTACGCGGGCGCGGTGATCCTCGGCGGCGACACCGTCATCGGCGATGACTGCGTCATCGCCGGCGGAGTGTTCGTGACCAGCAGCGTGGCCCCGGGCCACGTCGTGCAGCAGACGCGCCCGGAGCCGGTGCTCAAGCCCACGACCAACGCGGCCAAGGGCGCCGACAAGAAGGACGGCGCACCGGCCAAGCCCGAACTCGGCTGGCTCGCCGACGGCGCGGGCATCTGAGCCGCGCCCGCTACGCTCTGCCCCCATGGGCGCCGCGGCCGTCAGCACCAACCCACCTCGATCTCCGCTAATGGAGATGCTCGTCATCGCCGCGCCCACGGTGGCGACGATGGCCTCGTACACGGTCATGCAGTTCGTCGACAAGCTGATGGTCTCGCGGATCGGGCCCGAGTCGATCTACGTGGGCGCTCAGGGCAACGGAGGCCTGTGCGCCTTCGTGCCCATCTCGATCGCGATGGGGTGCCTGACGGTCATCAACACGTTCGTCTCGCAGAACCTGGGCGCGAAGACGCCCGAGCGGGCCCCGGCGTACGCATGGGCCGGGCTCTGGCTCGCGGCGATCTGGTGGCTGGTGCTGATGATCCCCTACGGACTGCTGCTGCCGACGCTGCTGGAATGGATTCGCTCGCACGCGACGGACCCGGCGATGCTCGCGGAGCTGCGCGAGCGCGATGCGCTGGCCTCCGCCTACGCCCGGATCCTCATCTACGGCGCAATCTTCACGATGGCCGCACGCGGCGTGGCCCAGTACTTCTACGGCATGCACCGGCCCACGGTGGTGCTCGTGGCGGTCGTGGCCGGGAACATCGTGAACTTCGTGCTCAACACGATGTTCATCTTCGGCCCGCACGCGCCGCCGGCGACCGGGCATCCGCTGGTGGACTGGTGGTTCGGCTTCGCCACACGAATCGCGGGCACGCTCGGCATCGAGGCCCACGGCATCCGCGGGTCGGCAATGGCCACCGTCATCGGTACGTGCGTGGAGCTCGCGATCCCGATGGCGGTGTTCCTGTCGCCCAAGTACGAGCGGCTGTATGGCACGGCGCGGGCGTGGCGGCCGCGCTGGGGGCCGATGCGTGATCTTCTGAAGATCGGCTGGCCCGGCGCTCTCATGTTCGGCAACGAGATGATCTGCTGGGCCATCTTCATGGTGGCGCAGGTGGGACACTTCGGCACGCTGCACTCCACGGCGGGGTGGATCGCCCATCAATGGATGAGCATGTCGTTCATGCCCACGTACGGCATCTCGATCGCGATCACCGCGATGGTGGGCAAGTCCATCGGCGCGGGAAAGCCCGACGAGGCCGCTGCCCGCGCATGGCTGGGCCTCAAGGTCGCCGTCGTCTACATGTCGCTGTGCGGCCTGGCGTTCGTAATCTTCCGGCGCGGGCTGGTGGACATGTTCGTGGATGAGCACACCAGCGCGGCCGATCGCGCAGAACTGCTGCGGCTGGGCTCGCGGTTCCTCATTGCCACGGCCGCGTTCCAGTTCTTCGACGGCGTGGCCATGTCGCTCAACGGCGCGCTGCGCGGCGCGGGCGACACGCGCTGGCCGGGCGTGGCGACGATCGTGCTGAGCTGGACGGTGATCGTCGGGGGCGGGTGGGCGATGGTGTACCTCGCGCCGGGACTCGAGTCGGTCGGCCCGTGGATGGCCGCGGCGGCGTACATCATCCTCCTCTCGGCGGCGGTGCTGGTGCGATTCCTCGGCGGCAAGTGGCGGACCATGACCGTCGTTGAACCGCTCGCCGAGTAGCGTCTACCGCGAGTACCCGCCGGATCGCCCGCGCAGTTCCTCGAAGCTCTGCACGACGATGTTCGCGACCGCCACATAGGCGTTGCTCAGCGGCTCTTGTCGCAGGAACGTGACGGGCATCCCCGGCGTGCCGACGAATGGGCGGAGCATCCAGCCCATCTGGATGCCGACGAAGATGTACATCGTCACCCACGCGCCGAGCATCAGCCGGTGGCGGCGGGTCTTGGCCAGCAGCGGTCGATAGCGCCGGAGCATGACGGCCGCCCCGGCGAGCGTTGCGAGCGCGAACATCGCCGCGGCCAGCACCAGGGCCTGGTTATGCCCGATGCCGCTGATGTACGCCACCCGGGTGAGCGGCGCGAGCGAGGCAAGAGCAAGGGCTACGCCCGCTTGCCCCGCGGCGATGGCCGAGAGCGCGATGGGAAAGTCCGAGCGCAGGCCGAGGACCGTGGAGAGCACGAAGTATCCGGGAAGACACACGCACGTGGTGGCGAGGACCACGAGCGGAACCTTGATGGCCGAGTAGGGAATGAGCGCGAAGCGGCCATCGCCGCCCGCGCTCCACGAACCGAGAATCGCTCCGTAGAGTCCCGACGCGGCGAGCACGATGAGTGGATAGAACCACCAGCGAGTGGTGGGAACTCCGATGTTGAGCACGCGATCGAAGATCGCCTGCTCAAGGCGGGTCGAGAGGGGTGCAGTGGGGGAGGGGGAGGGCACGGTGCGATCCGCGAAGAGCCGCCACGGAGTGGCGGGCCACCCAAGGCGGGCCAAATAGGAATCAGCCGCCCACGAGATGGCGGAACGAGGCCCAGACAGCCGTGAAGAACGATCCCTCGCGCGGCCGCAGCCACTCGAACGCAGTGTGCGGGTTGCCGATGAACGGGCGCAGGATCCAGCCCATCTGCGAACCCACCAGCATGTAGATGACGACCCAGATGGTGAGGATGAAGTGGGCGGTGCGCTCACGGCGCGACACAGATTGTTCGGTGCGACGCGCGGCCGCGCTGGCCATCGCGGAGCGGCGTCGATAGGCCGCCTGCGCCTCGTCCTCCGCGTCGGCAAAACGCTGGAAGCTTGGGGCGATGGGCGGCGCAACGGGCTCGGTCGGCAGCGGTGGGGGAGGCGGAGACGACGCAGCCTCGCTCACCTCGCGGGCGGCCTCCTCGTACGCACGTGAGCGGGCGAGTGCGCGCAGCGCACGAAGCAGGAAGCCAACGCTCACAAGCCCCGCAACGCCCAGCAGCGCGACGTTGAGCAGCACCATGAACGAGTACGACGTCGTGCTCAGCGTGAAGAAGGCGAGGATCGGCCCCAGCGACGCGGCGACGGCAAGGTTCACCACGATCGCGCCAACAAGCACGCGGATGGTCGCGGGAAACGTCATCCGGCAGCCGATCAGGGCGTTGAAGACGTAGAGCGAGGGGAACGTGACGCCGAGCGTGAGGAGGAAGAGCGCGGGGAGCTTGACGGTGGTGGCGAAGACCTGAGCAAGCGCGAGCTGCCGCTCGTTCCACCCCAGCAGCGCGTACCACCCCATGAAGAAGCCGTAGACGCACCCCAGCGCGATGGCGATGGGCACGAAGATCCGCAGGCGAAGATCGATCTTTCCCTTGAGAAGCAGGTCGCCACGGACGCGTTCACCGCGCAGCAGCTCGTCGAGCTGCCGAAGCCAGTTGATCACCACGCATGCCCTTTCGGGAGTATGGGGGAGGCGAGCCCGGCCGCCACGACTTGGTGCGCCCACACTGGGCGGGCCGGCTGGGCGTACCTACAGCGGAGGTTGTCCGGAGGTTCGAACGAGTTTACGAATTGCTCACGTTGAGCGGCGACCCAGCGGCTAGGCCATGCCGCCCTCGTGCCAGGCGTCGATCATGGTGTTGAGCGTGCGCTCGATGAGCACGCGCAGGTCGCCCATGTCCGAGTACGTCGTGATTGCGCGGCCCTCGAGTTCCGGCGGGTGGTTCGCGGGGAGCGCGCCGGCCTTGGCGATGAGCAGGTAGAACTCGGGCGAGAGCTCGCGGGTGAGCATGTCGAGCTCGAGCGCCAGACTCTGACGCTTGGCGCTCACGTCAAGGATCGCGAAGTCAGAGGTGTCGATCAGGTCGCGGAGGATCTCGGGGTTGCCGCGATTAGGCAGCCGCTGGGCCTCAAGGCCGAGGCGCTCGCACACCTTGGCGATGGTGCGGCCGACCTCGTCTGCGTCCTTGCCCGGCGTGATGGAGACGAACACCGCGGTCGGTTCGTCGTCCTCATCGCCCTCCTCATCCTCGCCCTCGACGCCGTCCTCAAACTCGTCGTCGTAGTCGTGCTCGGGGTCGTGCTGCGGTGAGTTGGGGGAGTGGGGCATGGGTGGGGTCCGGGAGAGAGCGGGGGGGTGATGGTAGTGGGGAAGCAGCGGGGGGAGTCGGCCTCCGCTCGCGCGGCGGGCTCGTAATACACTCGGGCATGGCGACGCGCAAGACATCCGGCGATGAGGGGAGCATCTCCGCGGACACGCGGATGCTGATCCTGCACGGATCGGATCGGTTCCTGCAGGACGAGAAGATGCAGGCTCTCGCGGCCGCGCTGCACAAGAAGCACGGGGCCGACGGCGTGGACACCATCCGCTTCGACGGTCAACAGGGTCCACGCATCATCGCCGATGTGCTGGATGAGTGCCGCTCGTGCGGGCTCATGCAGCAGTACAAGGTGGTGGTGGTCGACAACGCGGAGTTGCTACTGAAGGAGAGCGAAGAAGAAGAGGCCCCGGCCAAGCCCGCCGCGAGGGGAGGCAAGCGCGCGCCCGCGCCGCACACGCCGCGCGAAGTGCTGGAGAACTACGCGGCCGATCCGTCGTCAACAGCGACCCTGGTGCTCCGCTCGGCAACGTGGCGTCCGGGCAACCTCGACAAGGCCGTGAACGCCATCGGCGCCGTGATCAAGTGCGAGCCAATGTCCGAGGCGGAGGTGATCGCCTGGGCCCAGAAGCGAGCCAAGGACGCGCACTCAACGACCATCGACGCGAAGGCCGCCGCGGCCCTGATCGAGGCGGCGGGAACCGAGATGGGCCGGATCGATACCGAGCTCGAAAAGCTCGCGCTGGCGGCGGGTGGCGAGGGCGCGCCGATCACCGCTGCGCTGGTGGAGCAGATGACCGGCGTCTCTCGCGAGGACGAGTTCTGGACGATCCAGGATGCGCTCATCGCGGGCCAGGGCGTGGGAGCCACGTTGTCCGAACTGCGACAACTCGTCGAGGTGTCGCGCCACGAGCCCACGGCGATCTGCTGGAGTTACATGGAGGCGGCTCGCCGGGTGCATCTCAGCGCGGCCGCGGTGAAGCAGGGCGTCGCGATCCGGTCGCTCACCAAGCCCCTCAAGATCTGGGGCTTCGGGGCAGACTTCGACCGGAAGGTGCAGTCGCTTGAGGCCCTCGGCCGCTCGACCGGACCAACGCGGGCGGCAAGGTTGTTCGACGCGGCCATCCGCACCGATGCCGCCAACAAGTCCGGCGGCGGCGAGCCCATGCGCAACCTCGAGGTGCTTACCGTCCGCTTCTCCCGAGCCGTCGGCGGGACGATGAAGAGATGATGGGGCGGACGCGCCTGTGTCGATAGTGTCGGTTGCGCCCGCGGCCCTCGCGGGTGGCAGACCTCAGTATGATGTGTCCACGCCCGGGCAGGAAGCCCGTCGCGTCGTCCAACGGGTGGTTTGCACCCGGGATGTGAATCGAGCAGGAGGCTCCCATGAATTCGGTCTTCATTTCGCGAGTTGGTCGAGCGACAGCCGTGGCGGTGGCCGCGGCGGTGATGTTGGCGGCGGGGGCGTGCGAGAACATGGAAGGCGGCTGGGGCGGCAAGAAGCAGTCAGCCGCGCAGACCGAGGCGTTCATCACGCCCGCGGGCGGCAAGGGAGCAGAGACTCCCGCGGCGAAGCCCCGAACCCGCACGAACCTGACGAAGGCCGAGCAGCAGCGCGACGAGATGAACCAAGCCGCGCTCGATACGCAGGCCGCCTTCGACATGCTCAACGCCAAAGCCGCCGGGTCCGGCGCGAATACTCCGACATCCGACGAGCCAACCCAGAATCGCCCGCAATCGCGAGGCCCCGGTCGCGGCGAGCAACTCCCAAGCCTTTCGCTGCCCGATCTGGGGCCCGACGAGCCTCGAAAGCCGCAGGCAACCCCAACAACCGTCGTCGCGGCGGCGAACCGCCCGGCAAGCGTGCCCGACGCCTCGGTGCCCTCGCACGTGGCGGATCGCACCCCCGAGCAGCGCCGGGCGGATGCGGTGAACGAACTGGCCCAGCAACTGCGCCCGGACGTCAGCGCGGCAAGGCAGCCGCTTCGGGCCGCGGTCCCGCTGTTTGGATTGGATGCGATCTCGCCGGGCGCGGCCCAGGACGGCCTTGACGCCATGCGCGGGGCGGTGAGCCCCGACCAGCGCCGGGCGATCGACGTCGCCGGAGCCCTCATCAAGTCGCTCGCCTCCGATCCGAACCTTTCGTCGGGCGATCCCGTCGCCCTCGCCAACGAGATGCGTTCACAGGCCGACCGGCTCGCCGGCGGGCCGCAGACCGACGGTGAGGACATGTCCCTTGGCACGGTCGCGCTCTGTCAGCAGGTCGACGGCTTCGGGCGATACACCCCTCTGCGCTCCAACGCCTTCCTCGCCGGGCGGGCGGGATCGATGATCCTGTACACGGAAGTGGAACACTTCGCCCAGGCGCCGATGTCGGGGATGCCCGTGGGAGAAGCCGCCGAAGACGGGCCGCGCTGGACGGTGGAGCTCGGCCAGAGCGTGAAGCTGTACTTCGACGCGGATGGCAGCGAGCAGATGGCCCTCCCCGAAACTGTGGTTAAGGACGTGGCACGGGCCAAGCGGCGGGATTTCTTCCTCGTGCAGCGCATCGACCTGCCGCGGGCACTCTCGGTGGGGAACTACACCCTGAAAGTCACGGTGCGGGATGTGGCGACGGGGGCGATGGCCGAGCAACTCACCGCCCTCCGGGTGATCGCCGATGGCTCCGTCGCCCGCGATCGGATGCCGGCCGTGCAGCCCAAGGGTTCCAAGTCGGGCCAAGCCGGTGGGCGACTGGTCGATGGTCGCCCATAGAGTCGATCCTCCGCTCCCGCACCACAGCGGAACGGACCCATTCGACGAAAACCTGCGCAACGACTTACCCAAATTCGCGCCGAACTGGCTGGATTTGGCCGCGATAATGTCGACAAATAGCCCCGTGGTGGCAACTTGGGATAAATACGGGTTTTGATCGGTACTAAATTGTGGTAAAGGGCGTCTGAATTGTGACCCCCTCGCCTCGAAAACCCTTGCGTTGAGAACGGCATGCACTATTCTGGTTGGACGGAGCGTCGTGGGCTGGCCACGCGCCCAAGTTGTTCGCGCCGACAGGCGCACGAGGTAGAGAGAGTGACACCCCTTTTCATCATTGATTCGTCGGACGAGCGGCTCCCACGCTGAGTGGCGGTCTGCCCGGGCTTGGCGGCAATGGTGACGAGATCAACCGGTCTTTGCTCTGGAAACGGGGCGAGTGAGGAGAGAGAGATGAGAGTTTCCCAGTTCGCTACGTTTGCAGCAGTCGGCACCCTCGCGGCCGCGTCCGGCGCGATGGCGTCAACGACGGTTGCCACGTTCGCCGATCCGTCAAACAACGCGTCGGCCCCGCTGTTCTCCTTCGACGGTGCCACGCTCACCGGTCAATGGCTTGGGCCGAACTCGGGCCTGCTGCTGCAGACGCCCGGCGTCGCCGCTCCCGACTATGCGAACGCGCAGTTCCAGATGTCGCCGCTGACCGTCGCGAGCAACTTTGGCGGCATCTACGCGATGAACGGCGGAACGATCAACTTCTTCGACCAGCTCAACAACCCGCTGATGACCATCAGCTTCACCAGCGCCCTGCTCAGCGGCGCACTCGGCCTGGGCGCGAGCGACTTCACCGGCTTCAACGTCACCTTCAGCGGGCCGATCCTCAACGGCTACACCGTCTCGAACGAGTCGTTCAGCTTCAGCTTCGCGAACCCGACCGCCGCCGGTCAGGGCTTCACCGTCACCTCGTCCTTTACCTCCTCGGCCGACCTGGTCGTCCCCGCGCCCGGCGCGGCGGCGCTCCTCGGCCTCGGCGGAATGCTCGCTTCACGCCGTCGGCGGTAATCGCCGGCGTCTGCGTGTCGATGGACCGTGGAAACCCCTTTCGTTGAGAGAGTGAGATCGACCATGCAACTGACTCGAGTGGGACTTGTTGTGGTCGCTGTGACTGTGTTCTCGGCCCATGCGGCCCTCGCTTCGGACACCGTCGCCACCTTCGCCGATCCTTCCGCCAACTCCGCCAACCCGCTGTTCTCGTTCAACGGCGCCGCGCTCGCCGGCTCGTGGAACGGGCTCACCCTTCAACAGGGCGCGGCCCTGGGCGGCGCGACGTTTTCCAACGCCTCGTTCGTCATGAACCCCGTCTTCGTCACCGGCGGCGGCCCGTCGGTGTACGACCTTGGCGCCGGATCGATCCAGTTCTATGACGCGTCGGCCGTACTTCAGTTGAACATCTCCTTCTCCGCCGCCAAGGTCGTCTCCGGACTCGCGTTCGGATCCGCCGACTTCTGGGGCTACAACGTCGTGTTCAGCGGTCCGATCCTCAACGGCTACACGACCTCGAACGAGACGTTCTCCTTCGCCTTCGCCAACCCGGTGGGCAACTCGGGCAACTACACCGCCACCTCCTCGTTCACCTCCTCCGCCGACCTCATCATCCCCGCGCCCGGCACCGCCGCCCTGCTCGGGCTCGGGGGCCTGGTCGCCTCCCGCCGCCGTCGGTAAACGCGACCTGCACGCTCGAACCAAGGACCCGGTGCCACGAGGCGCCGGGTTTTTCATTTGGCCGACACATCGTCTGGCCGAGCCAGTTCACGCCTGCCAAACCGGCATAGATATATGTCGATATGCCCTCTCGGAGTTATTGTGGAGAAGACCAACCCCAATACAGGCGGTGTGGGGTTGCCGTGGGGGGGTGAGTGGCGTGCCCCGCACCGATTCCGGCCTGTTCAGGACAGCGGCACGCCGCGTGCTGTCGATGTAGAAGCAGGATCAATCCCTGCCAGCTTCGGGCATCCAGAGCCCGATCGCGGTCGGATGGGATATTCGGCGCGTTCGCCTGTGAAGGCGGGGCGCAGGTTGGTCGATTTGGGTCTCGCCCAACCCATTCGGGGTTGTCCTGAATGGGTGGGGCGGGCCGAGAACGACGCGGTGAGCCGGGACGTAAGAAACCCGACTTTCGCGTCCAAATCCGAACAGGCACGCCATGACCGCGTGTGGTTCGGGGAGAGGTTGGATCAGATGTTTGAGCGTTTCACAGATCGTGCCCGCAAGGTGATGGCCCTGGCCAACCAGGAAGCCCAGCGGTTCAACCACGAATACATCGGGACCGAGCACATCCTGCTCGGCCTCGTCAAGGAAGGCTCCGGCGTCGGGGCCAACGTGCTCAAGAACCTCGAGGTCGACCTGCGCAAGGTCCGCCTCGAGGTTGAGAAGCTCGTCAAGAGCGGCCCCGACATGGTCACGATGGGCAAGCTCCCTCAGACCCCGCGGGCCAAGAAGGTCATCGAGTACGCCATCGAAGAGGCCCGCAACCTGAACCACAACTACGTGGGCACGGAGCACCTCCTGCTCGGCCTTCTGCGCGAGCACGACGGCGTCGCCGCGCAGGTGCTCATGAACCTGAACCTGAAGCTCGAAGAGGTCCGCGAGGAGGTGCTCAATCTCCTCGGTGCGGGCAACGAGAACGACGAGTCGGCCGCGAGCGGTCCGGCGGCGGGCGCTGGCCCGGCCTCCGGCGGTGAGCCGACGGCCTCGGGCGGTCCGGCCGGCGGCGCGGCCCCCGGCGAGCGTGCGGCCAAGGGCAAGAGCCGCACTCCCGCGCTCGACTCCTTCGGGCGCGACCTCACCGAACTGGCGAAGGAAACCCAGCTCGACCCGGTCATCGGTCGCCAGACCGAGATCGAGCGCCTGGTGCAGGTCCTCTGCCGTCGCACGAAGAACAACCCCGTGCTGCTCGGCGAGGCCGGCGTCGGCAAGACCGCGATCGTCGAGGGCCTGGCCCAGCGCATCATCTCCGGCGAGGTGCCCGACATCCTCCACGAGAAGCGTCTGGTCGTGCTGGACCTCGCCATGATGGTCGCGGGCACCAAGTACCGCGGCCAGTTCGAGGAGCGCATCAAGGCCGTGATGAACGAGGTTCGTCGCGCCGGCAACGTCATCCTCTTCATCGATGAGTTGCACACCCTGGTCGGTGCCGGTGGAGCCGAGGGCGCGATCGACGCGTCCAACGTGCTCAAGCCGGCCCTCGCCCGCGGCGAGATCCAGTGCATCGGCGCCACCACCTTCGACGAGTACCGCAAGTACATCGAGAAGGACGCGGCCCTGGCCCGTCGCTTCCAGTCCATCCCCGTCGATCCGCCCAGCGACGAGCAGACCATCGAGATCATCAAGGGCCTGCGCGAGAAGTACGAGCAGCACCACCGCGTGCAGATCACCGACGCGGCGATCAAGTCCGCCGTCGAGCTGGCCGGACGCTACATCTCCGGCCGCGTGCAGCCCGACAAGTCGATCGACGTGATCGACGAGGCGGGCGCGCGGGTCCGCATCCGCAGCATGTCCAAGCCGCCCAACCTGGCGGACCTCGAGGCCGAGATCGAGCACCTCACGGTGCAGAAGGACGAGGCCGTGAAGGCCGCGGACTACGAGAAGGCCGCCGAGTTGCGCGACAAGGCCGAGCAGATGCGCCGCGAGAAGGACACCATCCAGAAGCAGTGGCGCGACAAGACCAAGGAGGTCTCCGGCACAGTCGACGAGGAAGTCGTCGCCGAGGTCATCTCCAAGATGACCGGCGTGCCGCTCAAGCGCATGGACAAGGACGAGGCCAAGCGGCTGCTCGAGCTCGAGCACGAGCTGCACAAGCGCGTCATCAGCCAGGACGACGCCATCAAGGCGATCTCCAAGGCGATCCGGCGCGCCCGTGCGGGCCTGAAGGACCCGAAGCGTCCGATGGGCTCGTTCATCTTCTGCGGACCCTCGGGCGTCGGCAAGACGCTGGTGGCCAAGACGCTCGCCGAGTTCATGTTCGGCGACGAGGAGGCCCTCATCACGCTCGACATGTCCGAGTACATGGAGAAGCACAACGTCTCGCGCCTCGTCGGCGCGCCTCCCGGCTACGTCGGCTACGAGGAAGGCGGCCAGCTCACCGAGCGCGTGCGTCGCCGGCCGTACAGCGTGATCCTGCTCGACGAGGTCGAGAAGGGCCACCCGGACGTGTTCAACATGCTCCTGCAGATCATGGAGGAGGGGCGCCTCACCGACTCCTTCGGCCGCAACGTCGACTTCCGCAACTGCATCCTGATCATGACCAGCAACATCGGCGCTGATCTGATCAAGGGCGGCGGCGGCTTCGGGTTCTCCAAGCGCACCGAGACGAGCGACTTCGACAACATCAAGTCGATCCTCGTCAAGGAGATCGAGAGGTTCTTCCGTCCCGAGTTCATCAACCGCCTCGACGACGTGATCACCTTCCGTGCCCTGACCAAGGACAACCTCAACCAGATCGTCGATCTGGAAGTCTCCAAGGTCGCCGGTCGCCTCGCCCAGCAGGGGATCCACCTCGCCCTGGACGCCAAGGCGAAGGACTTCCTCATCGAGAAGGGCTACAACCCGGACTTCGGCGCCCGCCCGCTCCGCCGCGCCGTCGGGCAGTACATCGAGGACCCGATGTCCGAGATGCTGCTCCAGGGCGACATCAAGGCTCCGTGCAACATCACGGTGACCCTGAAGGACAAGGCCGACGGCAAGCCGGAGGACCACCTCTACTTCCACTCCGAGCCGGCCCCCAAGGAGAAGACCCCCGAGCCGCCCAAGGCGGGCTCGGGCGGGACGGGCAAGGGCGGCGGGACGGCCACCGCCTGACGCTCCCTCGAAACAGCAGACCCCACACGGCGGAAGGCACGGGCCTTCCGCCGTTTTTCGTTTGGGGCCGGTCCGGATGAACCGCGGGGACGGGATATCGGTACACTCCGCGGCCGCACCCGAGGACCGCCCGAATGCCCGTTGCCCTTCGATGGCTGCTTCGATTGGGACCGCTGAATCCGATCGCCGTCCGCCTTGTGCAGGGCGGGTCGCGGCGGCGGCGGCACCTCTACATCCGGGCCATCTATCTCGGCGTGCTCATTCTCACGCTGCTCTACCTGCTCATGACCAACGTGGGCGTGGGGAACCTGAACACCCGCTCGCTGGCCCAGGCCGCGGCCGCGTCGTTCGCGCTGGTGTCCTATCTCCAGATCGGGCTCATCTGCCTGCTCGCCCCCGTCTTCATGGCCGGGGCGATCGCGCAGGAATCCAACCCGCGCACGTGGGACATCCTGCTCACCTCGCCCCTCAGCGCCGGCGAGATCGTGCTGGGCAATCTGTTCGGTCGGCTGTTCTTCATCCTCGCGCTGCTGTTCTCCAGCATGCCGCTGTTTGCGCTCACGCAGCTCTTCGGGGGCGTGCCGGGGGCGACGATCTTCATGTCGTACCTTGTGGCGGGGTGTGCGGCGCTGTTCGTGGGAACGCTGGCGATCGCCCTCTCGGTGAGCCGGCTTGTGGGCAAGCGGGCGGTGTTCGCGTTCTACGTGGGCGTGGTGTCGTTCCTCGCGGTGACGTGGGCGATCGACGCGCTGGCGGGCAACTCCGGCTTCGTCTCGTACATGACGGCGATCAACCCGTTCCTCGCGCTGCGAGCACTGCTCAACCCGACCGGGTATCGCTACTACGAGGTCGGCTCGAACATCGGCATCGCCTCGTGGTTCCTCGAATCGCCGGTGGCGACATTCTGCCTGCTCTCGGGCGGACTCAGCGTGCTGCTCATGGGCGCGTCGACGATCACGGTCCGGCTGGGCGGCATCGCGGGGCTGGGCGGCCAGGGCGGGCGCGGCGGCGTTCCCTGGTATCGCAAGATGTTCGGCCTCGGCGCCAAGGGCGGCGAGTACCGGGCTCCGCGCAAGGTATGGAACAACCCGATCGCGTGGCGCGAGGCCGCGGCGAGAAACGCGACGCTTGGTCGCATGGCGGCGCGCTGGTCATTCATCGTGCTCGGAGCGATCTGGGGTGTAGGAATCGCGGTGTACTACCACGCGCACGCGGCCACGATGGGGCCGGACGAGTTCCGCAACGTCGTGCTGTACACGGTGGTGGGGGAGTTGATCGTGGTGGCGTTGGTCGCGCTGAACATGTCGGCCACGGCCGTGGCCCGGGAGCGCGAGGACGGCACGCTCGACCTCCTGCTCACCACGCCCATCACCCCCGCGGCATACCTGGGCGGCAAGGTCCGCGGCATGATCGCCTACCTGCTGCCCCTGCTGGCGGTGCCCATCGGCACGCTGCTCATCGCGGGGATGTACGTGCTGCTGGTGCAGATCGGGGCCGCGTCGCACGCGGGCGGGGTCATGGTGAAGTGCGGCCCGTTCACGAACAACTTCAACGTCACGACCACAATCGATGTGCCCGCGGTGCTGCCGGAGGCGGGGATCGTGCTGGCCATCGTGACGCTGCCGTTCATCGCCTTCTGCTGCATGGTGGGGCTGATGTGGTCGCTCAAGAGCAAGGGCTCGATCGGCGCCGTGGTGGCGACGGTCGGCGTGGTCGGCGTCGTCGCCGGAATCGTCGGGCTCTGCGCCTGGCAGAGCGGCTCAAACCTGCCGATCCTCGGCCCGGTGCTGGCATCCACGACGCCGCTCACGGCCGCGTGGGCGGGCGTGTTCGCCGAGTCGGGGATGAACAAGACCGTCACCGGCACCGGGCTGGAAACGGCCCGCGTGGGGCTGTTCGTCGGCTCGCTGGTGGCGGGGGGCATCTGGGTGGCGGTGGTCTACGGCCTGCGGGCGAGCATCGTGCACAACTTCGACATGACCGTGCGCCGCCTCGCCGGCGCGTCATGAACGCCCGACCTTGGTAGCATGGCTTCCTCTGGCCATGCCCACCCCCCGTCGATTTCGCCCCGGCCGATTTCTCACCCAGCGCGGCTGGTGGGTGCTGCCGCTTGTGCTGGCGATCGCGCTGGCCACGCCCTGGACGTTTGGCGCGCGGTGGTACACGGATGCGCCGTACTACCAGGCCATCGCCACGCAGATGGCCCGCGAGGGGGGAAGCACGTGGCTCTCGCCGATGCAGGGCGACCTGCCGTACTTCAACAAGCCGCCGCTGGCGTTCTGGATCCATGCGGTACTCGTCAAGGCGTTCGGCGATGCGGATTGGGCCGCGCATCTGCCTGAGGCCGTGTGCTACGCGCTGGTATGCCTGCAAGTCGGCTGGCTGGCCCGCCGCATGCACGGGAGCCTGACGGGATTCTTCGCGGCCTGCGCGATGGCGCTCACGAGCGAGTGGGTGGTTCGGGTGAGCAACTTCAAGCTCGACTCGCTGCACACGGTGCTGCTGCTGGGCGCGATGATGTGCTGGGCACGGGCGTTTGTGCCGCACCGGGGAGATGCCGACCGAACCACCGCGACCCCCGTGCGATGGTGCGTGCTCGCCGGTGTGTGTCTCGGCGCGGCGCTGATGACCAAGCCGCTCTACGCGCTCGCGCTCGTCCCGTTCGCGCTCGCGTGGCTGTGGGGGTCCGGGCTCCTGACGAGTCGACGGGCGGCCTTGGTGCTGCTGAGCGGAGCGATTGGGGCCGCGCTGGCCGCGCCCTGGCATGTGTGGATGGTGGCGCACCACGGTCAGGCATTCGTGAAGGCGTACATCCACGAGCAGACGGTGCAGCGGGCGCTGGGCGAGTTCCACGATCACCAGTCGTGGGACTGGTACCTGCGGCTCATCGCGGGGACGATCGCGGAGGCGGAGCGACCGGAGCGGATGTGGCCGATCTACGCGCTCGCGCTCGCAGGCCTGGGCGTGGTGGCGTGGGGGTGGGCGCGCGGGGCGCTGGTCAGCCGCGCCGCACGGGCGGGAAGCATCCTGGCCGCGATGTGGACGGTGGGGTGGTTTGTCGGGCTCTCGCTCTTCGGCGGCAAGCGAAACTATTACCTGATGGTCGTGCACCCGGGAACGGCGTGGCTCGCGGGGCTCGCGATCGCCGAGGGCGTGCGCGTGCTTGGAAGAGTGTCGGTCGAGCGCAACGGCCGGTGGTCGATCGCCGTGCGCTGCGTGCGCGGCGCGGCGGTGGCGGGGCTCGTCGCGAGCGTGATCCTTATCGTGCGCCTGCCGTGGGCCGTGGCCGAGGCGCGCCGATCGCAGGAAGCGCCCGAGCGCGACGAGTTCATGCGATATGTGCGCGAGCAGCACGGGCACGGCGAGGCGATCTACGACTGCGGGCTTTCGTACCGCACCGCATCGCTGACATACATCGAGGCGGGCGTCTGGCCGCGGGCGCTGACCGAGCGCGTGGGCAGAACGCCGCACGATGTCCCCGTTGGCGGGCTGATGTGCTACCGGGCCGACAAGCTCGCCGAGGGATCGTTCGGGACGTACGTCGATCCCGCCGACGAGCTGCTGTTCCGTTCTTCGCCGACCGGACGCTTCATCGTGTACCGGCGTCGCGGAACAAAGTGAGGTCAACGCGCAAGCCGGGCTCGCTCAGCGACGGGCGGCGCACGATTTCGGTCATGATCTCCCCGCAGCACGCCTTCTGGCCCGGCCACATGAACTGCCGCTCGACATCGGTGTGGCGGACCCAGCGGTGCTGCGTGTGCTCATCGTTCAGGCGCGGCGTCCATCCGCCCCCCCATCGCACCTCGCAGGCGAACCGCGGACTCATCACAATGGTGTCGATCGCCGCGATGTAGAACGGGTGGACCTGCTCGAGGGCCCAGAATCCGACCATCGCGGCATCGTGGGGGCGAAGGCCCAGTTCCTCATCAAGCTCGCGCACAGCACACGCCACGCTGGACTCGCCCGCGTGGACGTGGCCCATCACCGGATGCCAGGTGTTCTCCAGCGGCGGGCCGGAGCGGAGCAGTTGCAGGAAATACACCACGGGCTCGCTGGCCCTCGCCTCGTTCCACACGGCCTCGGCGTCCGGACGCGCAGGACGGTGAGCCTTCTCCAGCGGATCAGACACAGGCACACGCGTGAACACGTACACGTCCACCACGTCGGCACGGATCTTGGCCCCGTTGGGCGTCAGCGGTTGATAGCCGGGGGGTGGAGGGGGTGGGG